>NZ_JACYUI010000016.1:0-109543 GCF_014841665.1 Pseudomonas sp. CFBP 8772
GATCCCTTGTAGGACCGGCTTCAGCCGGGAAGGCGTCAGTCGTCACGCCGCAAGATTGATGGTGCGCACACCGGCCCCTTCCCGGCTGAAGCCAGTCCTACAAGGGTCGCGTACATCCGCCAGTGATTTAGTCCTCACTCCGGTAATTCCGACGCTCGACGCCGGGCTTTCGCAGGCTCCGGCCGGGCGCAGGGCAGAAACTCTCCGCGCCCCGGTTCACCCAACGAACTGCCGTCCCAGACCCGCTCCCCTCTGGCGAACGTCATCGCCGGCCATGCACTCAAGCGCATCCCCTCGTACGGGGTGTAATCGACGTTGTGGTGCAGCATTTCATTGGTTAGCTCGATGTCCAGGTCCTCATCCCAGATCACCAGATCCGCATCCGAGCCAATGGCGATGCTGCCCTTGCGCGGATACAACCCGTACAGCCGCGCCGCATGAGTGGCCGTCAGCGCGACAAACGCCTGCGGGCTGATTCGCCCCTTGCGCACGCCTTCCGACCAGAGCAGCGCCATGCGCGTCTCGACGCCCGGAATGCCATTGGCCACTTCGGAAAACGGCGCCGTCTCGCCGTGGGCACGCTTGCCGTCCGGGCCGCCGTAGCGAAACGGCGCGTGATCCGATGAGAACACTTCGAACGAGCCATTCTGCAGGCCGTCCCAGACCACTTGCTGATTGCCAGCGTCTCTCGGCGGCGGGCTGCAGATGCATTTTGCGCCTTCGAAGCTGTCATCGCAGCCAAGGGAATCCGCGGTGAGAAACAGATACTGCGGGCAGGTTTCGCCGTACACCTTCAAGCCGTGGCTCTGCGCCCAGCGGATCTGCTCGATGGCCTCGCGTCCGGACACATGCACGATGAGAATCGGCACATCGACCAGCTCGGCCAGCGCAATGGCCCGATGCGTGGCTTCGCGCTCGACCAGCATCGGCCGCGACGTGGCGTGATAACGCGGCGCTTTATGGCCGGCGGCGAGCAGGCGCTCGGTCAACCAAGCGATGCAGTCGCTGTTTTCCGCGTGCAGCATCACCATCGCGCCTTCGGCCCGCGCCACCGACAGGGTTTCCAGAATCTCCCGGTCGTTGAGCTTCAGCGCGTCATAGGTCATGTAGATCTTGAAGGAGGTGTAGCCCTCGGCAATCAGCTCGGGCAACTCGCGGCGCAGCACGTCTTCGGTAGGGTCGGTGACGATGAGGTGAAACGCGTAATCGATCAGCGCCCGACCGTCCGCACGCCGATGGTAATCCTCCACCGCCGCCCGCAGGGTCTGGCCCTTCTGCTGGCAGGCAAAGGGAATCACCGTTGTAGTCCCGCCACAGGCTGCCGAGCGGGTGCCGCTTTCGAAGTCATCGGCCATGACCGAACCATCACCGGTCGGCTGATCCAGATGCACATGGCTGTCGATACCGCCGGGGGTGACGGTTCGCCCTCGCGCATCGACTTCCTCTGCGGCACCTTGCAGGCCAAGGCCCAGCGCGACGATTCGGCCGTCGCGCACGCCGATGTCGCACAGGAAACCGTCCGCCGCCGTCACCACATTGGCGTTGCGGATGATCAAATCAAAAGCCTGCATGTCGTTCACTCCCTCAGGCGCGGGTCAGCCAGGCCTTGGCGATCTCTTCGCGGGTGGTGAACCAGACGCCTTCGCGGGCCTGGGCGTACTCGATGAAATGCTTGATCGCGCGGACACGACCCGGACGTCCGACCATGCGTGGGTGCAGCCCGATGGACATCATTCGCAGGCCGTCGGCCGACTCTTCGTACAGCACATCGAAGCTTTCCTTCATGTACTCGAGGAAATCGGACGCCTGAGACAAGCCCGGCGAGTTCCAGTAGCGGAAGTCGTTGACGTCGCTGGTGTACGGCACCACCAGATGTTGCTTGCCCTCGACGTCGACGAAATACGGAACGTCGTCGTTGTAGGCGTCCGAGTCATAGAGAAACCCGCCCTCTTCCGCCACCAGCCGACGCGTATGAACGCTGGCGCCGTAGCGGCAATACCAGCCCACCGGACGCTTGCCGCAGGTGCGTTCGAACGACTCGATCGCCAGGCGAATGTGCTCGCGCTCCTCGGCCTCGGTCAGGCGGAAGACCTCCTCCCAGCGATAACCGTGACTGCAGATTTCATGGCCCAGCTCGACAGCCGCTTTGGCGACATCCGGGTTCTGCTCGAAGGCCACCGCACAGGCATGAAAGGTCGCCGGGACGTTGGCCTGTTGCAGGATGTCGAGGATGCGCCAGATGCCGACGCGGGCGCCGTACTCGTACATCGACTCCATCGCCAGATTGCGCACGCCGTCGGGAAACTGATAACTGCCCCACTCGGTCATGCTCTCCTGGTCAGGGTCGCCCATGGCGAGGGAGCGCTCCGAGCCTTCTTCGTAGTTGATGACAAAGTTGACGGCCAGACGCGCGCCGTTGGGCCAGGTGCCTTGGGGGCGCTGCCGGCCGTAGCCGACCAGATCTCGAATGGGTGATGCCATAAAAGCCTACTCCTGCAACGTTCGAACAGTCGGCAGACCACCAAGCCAGGGCTCAGCAGTCGATGGTTTTCAATGCATCATGGTCGGGGCCATCGAGGTTCTGGCCGGTGCGAAAGGCCAGGCCCATGGCCAGGGTCTGCGCAATGCAGAACGCAGCGGTGAGCGAGCGAAAGCCCAGCAGCTCGGCGTCGTTGACCTCGATCATCACCGACGCGGTTTGTCCGATGGGGCTGAGAATGCTGTCAGTGATCGCCACGATGGGCGTCCCCGCGGCGACCGCTTGCTGGCAGGCGTCGATGGTTTCCTGCGCGTACGGCGGAAAACTCACCGCCACCAGCACATCATCGCCGTGCAGCGCACCGACCTGTTCGCGCAGGCTGCCGCCCAGACCGCTGATGTGTACGGCACGACGACCGACACGGCTGAGTGCATAACTCAGGTAGGACGCCATGGGAAACGAGCGACGCATGCCGACCACGAAGGTGGTGCGCGCCTGCTCCAACAGCTCGATGGCGCGCTCGATGGCCTCGACTTGCTCGCCTTCGGCCAAGTGCTCCAGCGAGACGATATTCGCGCGGCTGAATGCCGAAAGCATGGCGCCCACATCGGTGGGGTCATCGAGCAACTGCTCGCCGCGATAGTGCCGGATGCGCTCTTTAAAGCTGCCCTGCCCGGCCTGCTGCAACGGCTGCTTGAACAGGCGCTGCAGGTCGCTGAACCCGCCGAAGCCCAACGCCTGGGCCAGCCGAATGAACGCGGACGACGGGATGCCGGAGATCTTCGCCAGCGCCGCGACCGTGTTCAGCGCCACATCGTGGGGGTGCTCGTTCAGGTAATGCGCGGCATCACGCTGCCGCGCAGTCAGGCGTTCCTGATGTTCGACGATGGCGGCACGCAGCTCGGCCAGGGTTTGGGGTACAGGCATAAAAAGGCTCGATAGAAGTCAAGAGGGACGCAGTTCTGTGATCGCCTGGGCCAGATGCTCCACCAGACGATTCAGCTCATCGACGCTGTTGTAGTGGGCGATCGACACACGAACCACGCCGCCATAAGGGGTCAGCCCCAACTGTTCGATCAGGCGGCGCGCATAGAAGTCACCAAAGCGGATGCCCATACGGTGATTGTCCACGCGGCGCACGATGGCTTCCGACTGAATGCCCTCCACCACGAAGCTGATGGTTGGCACGCGATCACCATCGGTCACACGGGATTTTCCGATGATTCGTACACCCGGCGTCTCCCGCAGAAACGCCAGGAGCGTTTCGGCCAACAGGTCTTCCTGGACTTCAAAGGCATCGAACGCCGCCCTCATCAGCTGGCGTTCGCTGCCGCTGGCGCCGAGGCGTTGGCCGATGTCGATCAGGTAATCGCTGATGCCGATGCAGCCGTAGGACAGCTCGTAGTTCAAGTTGCCGGGCTGAAGCTTGTAGGGAATGACCTCCTGACCGATGAAAAAGTGGTTCAGGCTCGGCAGTTCCAGCAATGCTTCCCGCTTGCCCCACAGCACGGCGAAGTGCGGGCCGAAGGTCTTGTAGAAACTGAACACGTAATAATCCGCGCCGCTGGCCTGCACATCGACCAGCCGATGGGGCGCGTAGGCCACGGCATCGACGCACAACTTGCCGCCCACCGCGTGCACCCGGCGCGCCACTTCGGCGACCGGGTTGACGCTGCCGAGGATGTTCGACGCATGGGTCATGGCCACGTAGCGGGTCTTGTCGCTGAGCAGCGCATCCAGATCATCCAATTCCAGGTCCATGCTCTGGGCGTCGACGGCCCAGACGCGCAAGGTCGCGCCGCGGTCTTCGCACAGCCTTACCCACGGCCCGATGTTGGCTTCGTGGTCGCAGTTGGTGACGATGATTTCGTCACCGGGATTGATCGACGGGGCGATGGCGCGGCAGAGGATTTGCAGCAAATGGGTGGTCGAGCCGCCCATCACGCACTCTTCCGGGTAGCGCGCGTTGATCAGTTGCGCGACCGATTCCCGCGCCTTCATCACACGTGCGCCAGCATCTACCGACTCACTGTAGGACGCACCCAACTGGACGGCGCTATTAAGCAAGTAATCAGTGATGCGCTCGGCGACCGGCTTGAGCACGGCAGAGCCGCCGGCGTTGTCCAGGTAGGCGTAGCCGCTGCCGAGGGCGGGAAACTGGCTGCGTACGTAATCGATGTCCAAGGCATTCAAGGGATGAGCTCCAGAGTCTGATCAGTGATGCAGGATGGCCTGCAAAAACGCGCGGGTTCTCGGCTCTTGCGGGGCCGTGAAGAAATCGTGCGGGTTGTTCTGTTCGATGATTCGGCCGTTCTCCATGAAGATCACCCGGTCGGCGACCTTGCGCGCAAAGCCCATTTCGTGGGTCACGACGACCATGGTCACGCCCGAGCGGGCGAGGTTCTGCATGACGTCCAGCACTTCGCCGACCATCTCCGGGTCGAGCGCCGACGTGGGCTCGTCGAACAGGATCACCCGTGGCTCCATGGCCATGGTCCGGGCGATGGCCACGCGCTGCTGCTGGCCGCCGGACAGCTGGCTCGGGTATTTCGCCGCGTGGGCGCCCATGCCGACTTTCTCCAGCAGCAGGCGCGCACGTTCATTGGCGTCACGCCGAGACATGCCGCGCACCCGGACCGGCGCCAGCGCCACGTTGGCGAGCACGGTGAGGTGCGGGTACAGATTGAAATTCTGAAAGACCATGCCGACTTCACAACGAATGCCCGCCAGTTTCGAGCCCGTTTCAACACGTTGGCTGCCGACGCGGATGTCGCCCTGCTGGTATTCCTCCAGCAGATTGATGCAGCGAATCAGTGTGGATTTCCCTGAGCCTGAAGGCCCGAGAATGACCACCACTTCACCTTGATCGACGGTCAGGTTGATGTCGGTCAGGGCCTGGAACGGCCCGTAGAATTTGGCCACGCCTTCCATTTCAATGACGGTGCTCATGCGCTTTTCCTCCCGGCGCCGTTACGCCGCTCGATCCAGCTCACCAGTTGCACCAGCGGCAGAAGCAGCAACAGGTACATGACCGCCGCGCCCACCAGCGGTGTCGGGTTGGCTGACAGCGCTTGCGCCTGAGTGGCTTGTTTGAGCAGATCGGGCATCGCCACGACGGACGCCAGCGCGGTGTCTTTCATGACGTTGATGCAGTTGCTGGTCATCGGCGGCATGACGATGCGCATGGCCTGGGGCAGGACAATGTCGCGCATGGTGTTGAAAAAGCTCATGCCCTGGGAGGCCGAGGCTTCGAATTGCCCGCGGGGAATGGCTTCGATGCCGGAGCGGAAAATCTCCGCCGAGTACGCGCAGGACACCAGTGACAGCGCCGCCGTGGCCGCCGCGAACGACGACAGGCGAATGCCCACAAACGGCAGCGCGTAATAGATCAGCACCAACAGCACCAGCAAAGGAATCGAGCGCAGCACGTCGATGTACACCCGCGCCAGAAACCGCACCGGCGCGTACCCGTACAACCGCAGCATCGCCAGCACCAGCCCGCCCACCAGGCCGAGAATGATGCTGACCACGCCAAGCATCACCGTCACGCCCAGGCCGCGGAGCATCAGTGGCAGCGCATCGACGAACACGCTCCAGTTGAAGAACGTTTCTAACAACTCCATTGCGATTCCTTGGTGGCGAGCAGTGACGGGCGGGGCCGTGAGCGGTCAGGGGTTACTTGAGCACATCGACCACTTTAACGGTGCTGGACTCCGGATCAGCGTCGGCACCGAACCACTTCTTGTGCAGGTCGGCGATCACGCCTTCTTTCTTCATCGTGCTGATGATGTCGTTGACCTGGCCGGCCGATGCCCAGCCCTTGGCGTGCATCAACGAGTACTTCTCACCGGTAGGAATTTTCGCGACGACTTTGTACTGCGGCTTGTCCTTGATGTAGTACAGGACCGCCGGGATGTCGCTGATGTAGCCGTCCATGCGGCCGGACGCGAGGTCGAGCATCGCAGGTGACAGCCCTTCGTAGCGTGAGACTTCCTTGAACTTGTATTCGGCCTGATGGGCGTTGACCCACATGTCGCCGGTGGAGCCGGTGTCGACGCCGACCACTTTGCCGTCCATGTCTTTCAGGCCGTTGATGCCGGATTTGACGAGCACGGACAGGGATTGGTCGCTGTCGTAATACGGCTGGGCGAAGCCGACCGATTCAAGGCGCTTGGGCGTGATGGTGATCGAGGAGATGGCGATGTCAGCGCGCTTGGACTGCACGGCGCTGAACAGGCCGTTGAACGGGATGTTGACGAATTCCACGCTCTTGCCGGCGCGCTTGGCGACTTCTTTCACCACGTCGACTTCGAAGCCGACGATCTCGCCTTTGGCGTCCTGAAACTCCCACGGCACGTTGCCCACGTTGGCGCCGACGGTCCAGTCAGCGGCCCAGGTGGATGCGGAAAAGGCGGTTGCCACGGCCATGCTCAAGAGTACTTTCACATTCATGTCTTGCTCCCCGATTGATCAGTCAGTTCAAGAAGGCCGCCTTACCACAAGAGGGGGCGTTTCGAGGATCAGACTAGGATGACGAATCAAATAATTCAACAAATAAAATAAATGAATTAAATGCTTCAATCGGGTGCGGAAGTTATCCGCATTGGTGCAGAAGGGAAAGCGCGCAAGGCTGTGGGGTGTACAGAAAGTGATCAGTGATTTGAAGGACGCCATGCACCGAAGCAGCGCATGGATCGCCCAACTACGTACGCTGCGTAAGATCCGAATGTGCAGGAGCTGGGTCAGCGATGCCCAGCCTCACAACACGTAACGCATGATCGCGACAAAGTGCAGCAGGCTGCCGGCGATGACGAACAGGTGCCAGACCCCATGGAAGTGTCGGACCTTGGTGTCGAACGCGAAGAAAATGATCCCTACGGTGTAGAACACGCCCCCCAGCGCCAGACAGACGAATCCGGCCATGCCCAGCGCGGCGATCAGCGGCTTGACCGCGACCAGCACAATCCAGCCCATGACCGCGTAAATGACGATGGACATCACGCGGGCTTCGGAGCGGGGCTTGATCTCCTGCAGAATCCCGATGATCGCCAGCGCCCAGACGATGCCGAACAACGTCCAGCCCCACGCCCCGTGCAGCGTCACCAGACAAAACGGCGTGTAGCTGCCGGCGATGAGCAAATAGATGGAAAAGTGATCGACCTTTTGCATGATCACTTTCGCCCGACCGCGAACGCTGTGATAAACCGTCGACGCGCTGTACAGCATCACCAGGGCCACACCGTAGACCGCCACGCTGATGATCTTCCAGATGTCTCCGGCCATCGTCGCGACAACCAGCATCCAGACCGCACCGATCGTCGCCAGAATCGCGCCCACCAAGTGGGTCCAGGCGTTGAATTTTTCTCCGTAGTACATCCGCACACTACCTCTCTAAGTTGCACGACAAGCGTCAAGGGTCCTGCTTCTGAACCGCAATGACAACGCATTGTGTCGTGTTATCGAGAATTTAATGCAGCCAGCCGCCGATCTCTTCGGCACAATCGGGCGCTCTCAAAACAAGAACCCGGCGCGGGCCCACACGATGCAGATCGACGAAGAGCTCACCCTCAAGAAGCTGGAAATCTTCCTGGCGTTCATGCGCACCGGCAATCTGGCTCGGGCGGCGGCCGAGTTGCAGACAAGCACGGTCAGCGTGCATCGGGCGATTCACTCGCTGGAAAGCGCGTTGCGGTGTCCGCTGTTCAAGCACGAGGGTCGCAACCTCACACCGCTCGAAGGCGCATATGTGCTGGAGGAGCGTGCGCAGAAGCTGGTGCAGGACGTGCTCGGCACCATCGAACAGACCCGGCAGGCGGCCGGGTTTTCGGCGGCGCGGTTCAAGCTGGGGGCGCTGTATTCACTGACGGTCAAAACCGTGCCGCAGCTGATCATGGGCCTGAAGATCCGCCGCAGCGAACTTAACATCGACCTGATTCTGGGCTCGAACATCGACCTTTTCTACAAGCTGAAGAACATGGAAGTGGATGCGATTCTGGTGTCGCTGAACGAATCCGTGAGTGATCCGGACTGCGAGCATTTGCCGCTGTTCTCAGACGATATCTTCCTCGCGGCCCCGGTGGATTCACCCTTCGCCCAGCAAAGCGAAGTGAACCTGGGCGATCTGCGCGAAGCGACGTTCATTACGCTGACCCAGGGCTTTGCCACCCACCGCGACGGCGCGCGGGTGTTTGAACAGGCCGGGTTTGAACCGAAGATCGCCATGCAAGTGAACGACATCTTCACGCTGCTGAGCATGGTCAGCTCGGGTGTGGGCTATGCGCTGCTGCCGGGGAGGATTGCGGCCGTGTATGAAAACCGTGTGCGGCTGATCCCATTGCAACAGCGCTATCGCATGCAGCAGCACATCGGACTGGTCTTCCTCAAAGCCCGCGAACGCGACCCGAACCTGCTGGCGTTGCTGGCGGAATGCCGGATGTACTCGAACCGGCTGGCCCAGGCCTGATCCCGGCTTCAGCTCGATCCAATCTCCACTGTGGGTGTGAGCTTGGTCTGGGCCGCATCGGGGCGAAGAGGCCGGGGAGTTCAGCCACTTTCTCTGCAGGCTGAATGCAAGCCTTCGCGAGCAAGCTCGCTCCCACAGAATCTCCGTCAATTTGATATCTCGGGCGAGTCGTAGAACTTGTGGGAGTGAGCTTGCTCACGAAGAGGCCGGGGCGTGCAGCCAATTTCTCTGCAGGCTGAATGCAGCCTTCGCGAGCAAGCTCGCTCCCACAGGATCTCGGTCAATTTGATATCTCGGGCGAGTCGTAGGACTTGTGGGGGTGAGCTTGCTCACGAAGAGGCCGGGGCGTTCAGCACTTTCTCTGCAGGCTGAATGCAAGCCTTCGCGAGCAAGCTCGCTACCACAGAATCTCGGTCAATTTGATACCTCGGGCGAGTCGTAGGACTTGTGGGAGTGAGCTTGCTCACGAAGAGGCCAGGACATTCAGCTGCTTTCTCTGCAAGCTGAATGTAAGCCTTCGCGAGCAAGCTCGCTCCCATGATTCCGACGCTCGCAGGTAGATCTGCAATCAGGCGCGCAGCGGCAGCATGTTGCTGAACACCGCGCATCCCAAAGCCTCAGCCCAGAATCCCGCGGACGATGAAGTACAGCAGCGACGGCCCCAGCAGACAGCCGAGCCCGGTGTGGAAGGTCGCCGTCAGCGCGCCGTAAGGCACCAGCCGTCGATCCGTCGCCGCGAGCCCGGCTGTCACGCCGCTCACGGTGCCGGCCAGGCCGCCGAAGACCATCGCGGAGCGCGGGTTATCCAACCCCATCCAGCGCGCGGCCATCGGGGTGCCGACCATCACCAGAATGGCTTTGATCAGACCGGTCGCGATCGACAGCGCCATCACGTCCGAGCTCGCGCCCAACGCTGCACCGGTCACCGGCCCGACGATGTAGGTCACTGCGCCCGCGCCAATGGTGGTGATGCTCACGGCGTCGCGATAACCGAACGCGTAGGCCACGCAGCAACCGACGATGAACGGCAGCAACGTGCCGAGCAGCAGCGAGAACGCGCCGACCCAGCCAGCTTTTTTCGCTTCGGTGGCCTGCACTTCGAAGGCCGTGGCGACGATGGCAAAATCACGCAGCATCGACCCGCCCATCAGGCCGATTCCGGAGAACAGCGCCAAGTCCGCCAGCCCTTTCTGGCCGCCGGTCATCGTGCCGCCCACCCACGCCAGGACCAGGCCGATGACGATCGCAATGGCCGAACCATGAATGCGCCCGAACGTCAGTCGCTTGGACAGCACCACCGAAATCCACATCACCACGCCCACGACCGCAAACGCGGTGACCAGGCCCTGACTGATCAGGTCTTTCTGAATGAGCTCCCACATATCAGCGGCCTCCTGCCGGGGAAACAGTCGGCGCGATCACCGGGAGCGGATTCGCCAGTTCGTCCTCTTTGGGCAGCGGCTCGCCCTTATTGATGCGGCTGATGACGGCAATCGTGCAGCCGCAGACCACCACCGACACCACCGCCGCGATGACCGCGATCGGCCCGCCCTTGAGCGCCGTAACGACATTTTGCTGCGCGGCCATGGCCACGACCACCGGGATGTACATGGCGCCCCAGAAGCCGA
This sequence comes from Pseudomonas sp. CFBP 8772, assembly GCF_014841665.1. Classification (NCBI taxonomy): domain Bacteria; kingdom Pseudomonadati; phylum Pseudomonadota; class Gammaproteobacteria; order Pseudomonadales; family Pseudomonadaceae; genus Pseudomonas; species Pseudomonas sp. CFBP 8772. The sequence continues at coordinate 10,571 of NZ_JACYUI010000016.1, forward strand.
CGCCCATTTCGCAGCCTTCGCTCATGCCGCCGCGCTTTTGCATGAACAGCCGCGCGCAGATCAGCAGGATCATCGCGATCCCGACGCCGCCCACGTTGGATTTGACGCCCAGCAGCACGCCGAGCAGATCACCGAGAATCACCCCCGCGAGGGTGCAGATTGCGAGTAACGCCACGCCATAAATCACCATTGTTCTAATCCTCAAATTGCATCGTCGAAGTTGTTGTTTTTGTGTTCCTTCGAAAGCAGCAGTCGGTTTATGAGTGGCGGCGTTCCTCCTCTCGCGACAGCGCGCTGAGCGTGTCCAGCCGGGCGCCCTGGAAAGCGACGGCCGATCCTTGTTCGAAGACGCGGCGCGCCAAGCCCGTCAGCACTGTGCCCGGCGGCAGTTCGATGTGCAGGCGTGCGCCGCGCTCGTACGCGGTTTGCACCGTGCTGCGCCAGTCGATGACCCGGCACATGTTGAACGCCAGATCGTCACGGACTTTGTCGGCGCTGAGCATCGGCCGCGCGGTGCTGCCGCTGAGGTATTTGAGCGTCGGCGCTTTCACGCCCACATGGGCAAACGCATCGGCGAGCGCCCGCGCAGGTTCAGCCAGCAGCTCGCAATGGGACGGCACGCTGACCGCCAGCCGTTTGGCTGCCGCAGCGCCCTGCTCTTTTGCAAGCGCAGCGACAGCCGCCATGGCCTCGTCTCGCCCGGCAATGACGAACTGGTTATCGGCGTTGATATTGGCCAGATAGACCGGCGTCTCAACGCTGTGAATTCGTACGATCAGACCTTCGACCGTGGGTTGGTCGAGCCCGATCAGCGCGGTCATGCCGTAGCCCTGTGGATAAGCGCTTTGCATCAGCTCGCCCCGCAGCGCCACCAGACGCACGGCATCCGAAAAATCCAGAGCCCCCGCGATCACCGCCGCCGGATAAGCGCCGATGGACAAACCCGCAACCATGTCAGGGGCGTTTTCATCGGCCATCAACACCCGCGCACAGGCGACGCCAGCGATAAACAAACACAGCTGAACGGCTCGCGTCGATTGCAGCGCGGGGGCGGTGTCCAGCGTCAGGACGTCCTCGTTCAACGCCGCGCTCGCTTCTGCCAGGCACTGTTCAACCAAGGGGTGCTCCGGCAGCCCGTGGAGCATGCCCGGCTGTTGCGCGCCCTGGCCGGGAAACGCCCAGAAGCTGCTCATGCCGCAACCGCCTGCGCCAGCCACGGGTTATCCACAAGCCGCGCGCCGTCTTCGGCTTTGAGGAGCACCTGGCGTGACGGTCCTGCCCATTCGCGCAGCGCTACGGCACCAACCGGGGTTTGCAGCTGAAGGTCGATGCGGCACACCGCGCTGGCAAGCTGCTCGACCAGACGAGCGGCGTGCTGGCGATCAAAGAAATCCGGGGTGCGCAATATCAGATCAAGGTCGCTGCCCGCGTGCAGCACCGGCACGCCACTCGCCAGCTCAAAACCGGCGCCACCCGCCACGCCCCATGGCAGGCCGAGCGCATGCATCACGGGACGGATCTGCTGCAAGGCGCGCAGCGCCGGCCAATCAGCGTCAGGCGTCATGACGATCAACTCTTCAGGCCGCACGCGCCGCTGCACATCGTCGAGCTTCATGTGGGTGGCGTAGCGCTGATCCCGCGAGCGCCCCCGCACACCCACCGCCACCAGGCCAGCCGGGACACGGGCGCGGCGCACCACTACCGGATGACCGAGGCCAACGGCTTCAAAAGCCCATGCCGGTGCGTCGATCGGCAACGCAGCCGCCGACAAACCCCACAACAAGTCGTGGGGCAGCACCGGCTGAAAAGTGCCCATTACCACTGCGCCCGTAACAGCTCGCGGACTTTCGACGACGCCCCACGGTTTGGCGCGCCCAGGCGTGAACTCAGGTCATTGGCCCCGGCCAGGGTGTCTTTAATCGCTGCAATCAAACAGTCCTCAACCAGGGTGAGATCCGACGCGCTGGGCTGCTCGATTTGACTGACCGACAGGGTTTCCCAGAGCAAACCGAGGCTGGCGTAGCTGTCGATGTCGTAGGCCATCGGCGGCACGCTGGCGGCGAGTTTTTCCAGTTCTTCGACGCTGCGCAGCGTCACCCGCGCCGCAGAAGCCTTGCCCATGGCGTGAACCATGACGCCCGGATCGCGCAGGGCAATCAGCCGATTGGCCTGATAACCGTGGGCGAGGAACGCGCCGGACATGGCCTTGCCCACCAGCAGCCCGATCACCGGATGCCCGGCCAGTCGGGCCCGCGCATAGGCGTCAACGGCACCGGACAACGCTTGATGAATGCCCAGCGCTTCCTCGCGGCGGCCATAGGCCTGACTCGGCACGTCGATGATCGCAATCAGCGTGCGCTTGATGTCGCTGTGCCGATCCAGCTCGATGGCGCCTTCCACCGCCTGGGCCAGACCCCATCCTTCCAGCAATCCGACTTCGCCGTTTTGTGCGCGGGGAAAGCGGTTGGCAGGGTCAGCGACCACCGCCAGGAATCGCGCCGGGCGATCACCCAGTGCGCCGTCTGCTGCTTTCACCGACGCCGGCAGCCCCGCCACTTCAGCGGCGTTTGCGGCCAGCGCGTTGAACCAGTTCAATCCACGATGGGAGTAAGCACTCATGACCGGTCTCCTTGATAGGCAGTGCGCACCGAAGCGGGCTCGATCTGTTGGGCCGTGTCGACTTGAGCCAGACGTGCGAGGAACCAGGCGTATCGACTGCTGCGCTCCTGCTCGGGCTTGCCCTTGTGCAACAACGCCTGCACCTGTTGCTGAATGGCGCTGATGTCGTCGGCGACAAAGGCGTCCACCAGACCGCTGGCGAAACGTTGCTCGCCCCCGGTCAGGCTCCAGATGAAGGGCCGGTCGCGGGAGTCATATTCTTCGATGCCGGCTTCCTGCTCGATGACTTGCGGACCGTTCAGGCCCAGACGGGCTTCCTGGGTGACGACCAGATAACTGCACAAACCCGCCGCAATCGACATGCCGCCAAAGCAGCCGACGCTGCCCGCCACTACGCCAATCACTGGCTGATAACGACGCAGATCAACGATGGCCGCGTGGATGTCAGCGATGGCCGCCAGCCCGAGGTTGGCTTCCTGCAAGCGCACGCCCCCGGTTTCCAGCAGCAGAACGGCTGCGGTGGGAATGCCCTTGCGATTGTCTTCGGCGGCCAGTTCCAGCGCGCCGGCCATTTTCGCGCCGCCGACTTCGCCCATGCTGCCGCCTTGAAAGCCGCCTTCGATGGCGCAGATCACCACCGGCTTGCCCTCAATCGTGCCCTTGGCGATCACCACGCCATCGTCGGCCTGGGGCACGACGCCCTGCTTGGCCAACCAAGGGGAGACGAGTCGCGCGAAAGGATCGATCAGCTCACGAAAACTGCCGTTGTCCAGCAGTGCGCGGGCGCGTTGCCGGGCGCCGAGCTCGACGAAGCTGTGCTGCTGCAGAAGCCGCGTGCTGTCAGTCATGGCCGACCTCCTCGAAACCTTGCTCCAGGCGCAGCCGAACCACGCCCGGCGTGGCGCCGAAATCATGGATGTCGATGCTCATGGCCGGTGGCGTCTGGCCGTCGAACATGCGTTGAAAGAGGTTCTCCCAGCGCGCCGAACTGCCGCTGACCGACGTCAGCACCTGGATCGTCAGCTTGCCCGGCTGACCCGGTTCCAGGAGCACTTCCAGATCACCCGAACCGACACAACCCACCAGCGCGCGACCCAATGGCGGCTGCCCGGCGGGGAATTCAAAAGACAGGGTTTCCATGATCAGACGTTCCTCGTTGCATCGCCGAGCGCAGGCTCCAGGCGATCAATAAACAGGCAAGCGGCTAGCAAGTCGGCAGCGCCGCCGGGAGAGGCGTTCAGGCTCAGCAGTTGTTGATCCAGCTGATTCAGCGCGCGACGGCCGCTGAGGGTCGCGCTGCCGCCGGCGTCCAGGACCTGCTGCGCACCGTGTTGCATGGCGTGCAGGCCTGCTTCACCGGCGCGATACAGCACGCAGGTATCGGACAGCGTGGTCATGATCGCCAGCAGTGCATCGAGTCGCGCGTTCTGCTCGCCATGCCCGGCGGCGCGGCTGCGGAGGAGTTGCGGCAAGCCGGTTTGAGTCACGGCAGGGAAACCCGCTTGCGCTTGCTCCCGGGCACCCGTTGCGCCGTATTTCTGCGCAACGGCTTGGCCATGGCTCTGGTTGGCGGTCTGATGACGATCCTCGATCAATGCCAGTTGGCCTGCGCGTCGGCTCAGCCCTTCTGGAGAAAGATCATCGGGATTCAGCGCGGCAGCGGTGACCAGCAAACCCAATGCCCAGATCGCGCCACGGTGGGTGTTCACCCCATTGGTGGTGCGCATCATCGCGGCTTCACCCTCGCGGCCGAGGCGGCCGATGGTTTCCCGCAGTGCCGGGTTGAGCTCGCCGATGGCGATGGCGGCGTCGGCCATTTGCTTGAACGCCGGCCACAGCGACAGCGCTGATGCGTGCATCAAGCCTAGGTGCAGATCTGTGTGAGCGCCACTGCTGCGACGATCGACCAGCGCCGGTTTTGGCGACAGGTCGGCTTCGTCGATCAGTGCATCCACGGCCAGATCAGCCAGGCGCTCAGCCAGCCAGGCCGAACCGGGCGCTGCATCGAAGGCATCGAAAGCTACGTTGAGTGCGCGCATCACCAACTCCTGAATTTCGCAGGCGGGTTGTACAAACCGCCGGACCATTCCACCAGCTCGGCGATGCTCTTGGCGGCGAGCAGTTCGCGGCTGGCATCGGTGCGACGAATGCCCAGATCCTCAGGCAGCGCAATCAGCCCTTCGCGGCGCATGCGGGCGGTGTCTTTCGGGTTGTGGCGCAGGCCGATGGAGGTCACCCCCGCCACGGCGGCGATCATGGCCTGACGCTCTTCAAGCGTTCGTGCCTTGTACAGATAGGCGATGCCTTCTTCGGTCAGCAAATGGGTGACGTCGTCGCCGTAGATCATGATCGGCGCCAGGGGCATGCCGCTCTTTTTCGCGACTTCGACAGCGTCCAGCGTCTCGACGAAAGTGGGTTTGCCGCCCTCCTGGAAAGTCTCAACCATTTGCACGACGAGCTTCTTGCCGCGCTCAAGATAGGCGTCCGGCCCGTCACCGCTTTGCTGGCGCATGTCCAGCCAGGCGGGCGTGGCGTGACGCCGGCCGCGCGGGTCGTGACCCATGTTCGGCGCGCCACCGAAGCCTGCGAGGCGCCCGCGCGTAACGGTGGAGGAATGGCCGTCGCCGTCGACTTGCAGCGTGGCGCCAATGAACAGGTCAACCGCGTACTGCCCGGCCAGCTGGCACATCATCCGGTTGGAGCGCATGGAGCCATCGTGGCCGGTGAAGAACACGTCGGGCCGTGCGGCAATGTAGTTTTCCATGCCCAGCTCGGTGCCGAAGCAATGCACGCTTTCGACCCAGCCGCTTTCGATGGCGGGGATCAGCGTCGGGTGCGGATTAAGCGTCCAGTTGCGGCAGATCTTGCCCTTCAGGCCCAGGGATTCACCGTAGGTCGGCAGGATCAACTCGATGGCTGCGGTGTTGAAGCCGATGCCGTGGTTGAGGGACTGGACGTTGTGTTTCTCGTAGATCCCGCGAATCGCCATCATCGCCATCAGCACGTGCACCGGCTTGATGTGGCGTGGGTCGCGGGTGAACAGCGGCTCGATGTAGAACGGCTTGTCGGCAACAACCACGAAATCGACCCATGACGCCGGGATGTCCACGCGCGGCAGGTCGCTGACGTCGTCCACCAACTGGTTGACCTGCACGATGACGATACCGTCGCTGAAGGCGGCCGGTTCGATCAGGGCGGGGGTGTCTTCGGTGCTGGCGCCGGTGTAGATGTTGCCAGCGCGGTCAGCCATGAAACCGGCCGAGAGCACGACGTTGGGAATCAGGTCAACCAGCAGGCGGGAATACAGCTCGATGTACGTATGAATCGCACCAATTTCCAGCAGGCCGTCTTCCAGCAACTGGCTGATGCGCAGGCTTTGCGTACCGGCGAAGGAGAAATCCAGCTTGCGGGCGATGCCGCGTTCGAACAGGTCCAGATGCTCGGCACGGCCGACGCTGGGCATGATCATGTGCAGGTCGTGGAGCTTGGCGGGATCGGCCTTCACCAGTGAGCAGGACAGGAAATCCGCCTGCTTCTGGTTATTGCCTTCCAGCACCACGCGATCGCCCGGCGCAATCAACGCCTCAAGCGCCGCGACAATCTTGTCAGTCGGCAGTACAACGCCATCGGCGAAGGAACGCACCAGGTCGAGCCGTCGCAGTTTTTCAGTGCGACGACGCGACCAGCGCGGGTCAAGTTTCGTTGTTGTGGTCATGCTGACTCCACGAGTTCGCTGTCGTGGGGCAGATTAGGAGGGGTTCAAGTGCGGCATCAATCAAGTAACTGGCGGGATCGTTACGCTGAGAGTAATGATCAGTCCGCCCAGTTGATCTGATAACGGGTGCTGCGCCCGCCGCCCGGGAGTTTAAGCAGGCAGCCTTTTTCCAGAAGGTCTCGAAGATGCCGGGTGGCGGTGGCTTTACTGACTTTGGCAACCGCCTGGTATTGAGCGGCGCTGATGCCACCGGTAAAACCCGCGTCGGGTTTCTCCGACAGCAGGTCGCCATTCAACAATCGATTAAGCACCTTGGTCTGCTCGGGAGACAGCCCGTCATCCCGATGGGCTTGCCAGAATCTCGCCTTCGCCAGCACTCGCTCGATACGTTGCATGGCCTGCTCAAGCGTGTGGAGCAAGGTCTGTAAAAACCAGACGAGCCATTCAGTGATGTTCAGGTCACCACGCTGGGTCGCTTCCAGAATCCGGTAGTAGTCCTGACGGCGGGCGAGGATGCTCGCGGACATGGCGTAAAAGCGTATGGCCTGATGTTCGCCCTGGGCCATGGCCAAGTCAGTGATCGCGCGGGTCAAACGTCCGTTGCCATCGTCGAACGGGTGCAGCGTCACGAACCAGAAATGCGCGATGCCCGCGCGGACCAAAGGGTCGAGGGTAGGGTCGGCATGGCTGCTGTTGAACCAGTAGAAAAAGTCATCGAGCTTTTGCTCCAGGCCTTCGCGTCCAGGCGCCTCGAAATGCACCACGGGCCGGTCGATGCGACCGGACACGACCTGCATGGGCTCAGGCCCTCTGAGCGTTCCGACCTGAATGGGGCGTGCCGTCAGCGCGCTAGTGTCGGGAAACAACAAGCGATGCCAGTGCATCAGCCGCTCAGACGTAAGCGGCCCATCGTGCTGTTGAGTGGCGTCCAGCATCAGCTCCGCCAGACCTTCACTGCGTGCAGTCACGCGGTCATCGCTGGCGAGCCCGAGCCGCTTTGCCAGCGAAGAGCGCGCCGACTCCACGTTGAGTTGCTCACCTTCAATCGCCGAGGAGGTGATGACGTTTTGCAGCAAGGCGTCCAGTTCGCGCTCGACATTCGCGCCGGTGCCCGACGCGCCAATCATCCCCAATAACTGACCCTGCGCCTGGGTACACGCCCGCAACAGCGGCGCCAACGGCTCCACGTCCCAGGAAAAGGACGGCCATTTGGGGTGTTGCCAAATCCACGTTGCTGACTGTTTCACGGAACGCCTCGGAGGGGTGTGAGCCGATTAGCAACCCTATTCGGCTCACGGCATGAGCCGAATATGCGGTTTATTCGGCTCAGCGTCTAGAAGGGATTTGAGAGGAAAGCGATATATATGTACCGCAGTCGACCCTTTTTGACTGATTAAACTGTCTGCTTCACAAATTTGAAGTCTGATCCCGATGCCGCGACCGCCTGAATTGCCTTTTTCGACCCAGACTCCTACCTTTGAGAGCGACATATATGCCTTTCAAGCGCCCGGAGATCTCATGTCATCGACTGTCCTGTCATTTCAAGCCGATGAAGAAACAGTACAAACACTTGACCAGTTGGTCGGCGCCACTGGGCGTGATCGGCAATATCACCTTCAGCAAGCACTGAGCCGCTACATCGAGGCCGAGAAGCACCAGATGCAGGCTGTCTCGGACGGCATAGCGGATGCCGATGCAGGGAACCTCACCGACATTGAATCTGTGAAAGCGAAACACTTCAGCCTGATCTGAGCCGGCTTCCGCTGGCAACTCCTGAATCCTTCGGACAGACACAAGTTGAGCACGCAGGAGATCAAATTGTGGGAGCGAGCTTGCTCGCGAAGAGGCCAGGACGGTCGCTAAATCTCCAGCAGCTGAAATGCAGTCTTCGTGAGCAAGCTCACTCCCACAAGGGCTGTGTTGGGCATGCAACCTGCGGCGGGTGACATGCAGTCCTGGAAGCGAGCTTGCTCTGGGCCGCATACGGACGAAAGGGTCGGTACATCCACCAAATTTTCAGCGGCTGAAAAGCAGTCTTCGCGAGCAAGCTCACTCCTACAGGGGCTGTGTCCGGCATGCAACCTGCGGCGCTTGAGAGCCGGGGAGTCTCTTACAAGCTCGGCGTCACCTGAATCAACCCCGCATCCACCAGCCACTCTTCCAGAGCCACAAGGTCCGGGATCTTCGCCACGGTCTCGCCCACTTGCACCGCGGCCAGTTCCAGCTCTGCCAGCGGCACGTCAACATAGCTGAGTTGGCTATCGAGTTTGCAGGAGCGCGGAATCCCTTGGGTCAGCAGGGCGATGAATTTGAGGTCAGGCCGGCCGCCGAGGGCGTTGAGCACGACGATGCGGGCGCGGCCTCCGACACGGGCGCGGCTGCCGCAGGCGGCTTCGAAGCTGAGCAGCGGCAGGCTGCGGTTGCGCCAGTTGATTGGGCCCAGGTACCACTGGGGTGCGGCGGGGTTGGCGACGCTGTCCTGATAGTCGATCAGCTCGGCGACGGCGACGTTGGGCAGCAACAACTGCCGGTCGCTGAGGGGGATCAGCAACCCGGTCAGGCTGGTCAGCCGCGCCGTTTGCGTCGTCGTGTCAGACATGGGCGTGGCTCCAGTGAGCGATGCTTTCCAGCAATGCGGCTTCCTGATACGGCTTGCTCATGTATTCGTTCACCCCCAGCGCCATGGCGTGGTCGCGGTGCTTCTGCCCTGATCGCGACGTAATCATTATGATCGGCAGGTGCTTCAAGGCGTCGTCTCCGCGAATCTTGCTGACCACCTCAAAGCCGTCCATGCGCGGCATTTCGATGTCCAGCAGCATGATGTCCGGGGTGTGCTCCTGCAGCAGCGCCATGGCATCGACGCCATCTTTGGCCGTCAGCACGTTCATGCCGTTGCGCTCCAGCAAGCGGCCGGTGACCTTGCGCACCGTTACCGAATCATCCACCACCATCACCAGCAACGGCCGCGCCTGTTCGGGTTCGACATGGCGCACCGGCGCATGCCCCGCGACGTGCAGCGCCAGCAGCTTGGCGTGAAAGCGCCGGATGTGCGCAAACAGGTCGAGAATCAGCACCACGCGGCCGTCCCCGAGAATGGTCGCGCCGGCAATGCCGGGTATCGACGAAAACTGAGGACCCAGGTTTTTCACCACGATTTCCCGCGAGCCGGCCAGCGCATCCACCTGCACCGCGACCCACTGATCGTGTACGTGGACCAAAAGCACCGGCAGCGGCTGGGTCTGTGTCTGGCCACTCAGTTTCGGCGGATGACCGTTATTGAGCAGTTCGCCCAGATAACGCAATTCGTAACTCCGTCCGCTGTACTCGTAGCGCGGCGGCACCGAGTGATAACAGGTCTCCAGCTCGCTCGGCATCACGCGCACGATGCCCTCGATACTGTTCAGCGGCACGGCGTACTGCTCCTCGCCGCTTTGCACCATCAGCGCCCGATTGACCGACACCGAGAACGGCAAGCGGACGCGGAAACGCGCGCCCTCTCCCGCCCTGGAATCAATGACCATCGAACCGCCAAGGTCCTTGACCTCGGCGTGCACCACGTCCATGCCGACGCCGCGCCCGGAAATCTGGGTGATGGTCTCGACGGTGGAAAAGCCCGCGCGCAGGATGAACTGCAGAATGTCGTGTTCGCTCAGCTCGGCGTCGGGACTGATCATGCCGCGCTTGATCGCCTTGCGCCGCACGGCCTCGAAGTCGACACCGGCGCCGTCGTCGCGCATCTCGATGACGATGTCACCACCTTCGTGGGCAAGACTCAGCGTGATATGCCCCCACTCGGATTTACCGGCGGCCAGGCGTTCCTCGACGCTCTCCAGACCATGGTCGACCGCGTTGCGCAGCATGTGCTCCAAGGGCGCAACCATGCGTTCAAGGACGTTGCGATCCATCTCACCCTCGGCGTTGATGACGTCGAACTTGACCTTCTTGTTCAGCTCGCCCGATACCTGACGGACAATTCGGCGCAGGCGCGGCACCATCCGTTCGAACGGCACCATGCGCGTGCGCATCAGGCTTTCCTGCAGTTCGGTGTTCACCCGTGCCTGTTGCAGCAGCAGGGTTTCGGCCTCATGGGCGCGGGTGTCAAGGGTTTCCTTAAGGTCCATCAGGTCGGACGCGGACTCGAACAGCGCGCGGGACAACTGCTGCAGCTGCGAATGACGGTCCATTTCCAGCGGGTCGAATGCTTCATATCCGTGCCGATCGGTGTGATGGTCACGGCTGAGAATACGGCCCTGGGTCTCGATGTCGAGTCGGCGCAGCTGATCGCGCATCCGCTCGATGGTGGTTTCCATTTCGACCAGGGTGATCTGCGCGTCGCTGACCTGCTGCTCGACACGGCCCCGGAATATCGAGGTCTCCCCGGCCAGATTCGCCAGGTCTTCCAGCTGCTCGGCCGGGACCTTGATCATCTCCGGTCCGGTACGCTCGCCATCGGCCTCGGCCTGTGCCGCCGCCGGATCAACAGCAGGCGCTGGCAGCGCAGCCGGCACCTCCTGAGGTTTTTCGACGGGCTCGCGGGCGGCTCCGGACGAGGTGTAGTGACCGATGCTCTCGATCAGCAGCGCCGGATTGGGCAACGGCTCGTAACCCCGAACGGCATCAACCATGTCGGCGAGCATGTCGTGGCCGCTTTGCAGCAGGCCGTTGAGCAGCGCGCTGTTTTTCAGCGCGCCGGACGACAATCCCTCGTACAGCGACTCCAGCTCATGGGCCAGATCGCCAATTGGCGCGATTTCTACCATCCGCGCGCCGCCCTTGAGCGTGTGCAGATCGCGCAGCAGGTTCTCGACTTCCTGCGCGTTCTGAGGGTCGGCCTGCCAACGTACCAATGCCGCACTGCTGCTCTCGATGATGTCGTCGGCTTCTTCGAGGAAGATCTCCAGCAGTTCCGGATCGCGCTCGTCCAGCGAGTGAATCATTGCACTGACGTTGCGCGTCTCGCCGTCATTGGGCAGCAGGTAGCAGTTGCGCTGACGAAACTCGCGAATTTTCTCGATCAGCGGCGCGGGACTGGTCAGCGCCGAACGGTGCTGCAGCTGCTCAAGCATCAGCGACAAGTGATCGTGGCTGTGCACTAGCAGCTCGGCCAATTGCGGCGAATAACCGCAACGTCGGTCGAGCAGGCCTTCGTAGAGCGATTCCAGTTCATGACCGAGGTCGCCCACCGGGCCGATTTCGGCCATGCGCGCGCCCCCTTTGAGGGTGTGCAGGTCACGCTGCAACGATGACAGCGGCAGCGGGTTTTCCGGGTCGTCGAGCCAGCGCTGCAGCGCAGGGCCGGCGATGTCGAGAATATCCACCGCCTCCTCGAGGAAGATCTCGACGATTTCCTGATCGAAATCATCCCGGGCAGGCTGGGCGGGTTGAGCGAGATGCTCGGTGACCTCCTCCATGTTCGTGATGCTTGTCGCCCCACCGCGATCACGTTTGATAACGCCCATTGCGCCGGGGTCCAGCGCTTCGGCGAGCAGACCGCGCAAGGCGCCCACGCGCTCGGGGCACGGCTGGACTTCCTGTCCGGCGGCGACCTGATCGAGCATGTTGATCAGCGCTTCGTGGGCCTTTTCGGCTTCGTCGAAAAACCGCTCGCTGACCGCAAGGCTGCTCTCCTCTACGGCGCCATACAGGTCGAGCAGTGCTTCGCAGAGCTCATCGACCTGGGGCAGGTCGGCTACGTGCGCGCCGTGGCCGAGCATGGTCAGTTCGTCGAGCAGCGCATTCAGTTCCTGGCGATGGCCGGGGTGCTGGCGCCAGTCTTTGAGCAAATTGTCAGCGTCCAGCAGGATGTCCATGCCTTCGGCCAGAAAGCTCGCAATCAGCTGGGGATTGCGCCGCGTGCGCAGGCCATTGCTGTCGTCGCTCAACGCATCGGCCAGGCGCGCTTCGAGCAACTCATGGGCTTGTTGAATCAGCGCGGCGGCGCCTTCGATGGGCATCAGCGGGTCGACATTCAACTGGGACAGGCCTTGATGGAACAAAGGCTCGGCCGCCCGCAGCAGGTCGATTTCGCCCTGGCTGACCGCGATCAGATTGGTCTTGAACTCGCGCACCAACTGATCCAGCGGGCTCGCCAGCTCGGCGATCGGCAAAACGCCCGCCATGTAAGCGCTGCCTTTGAGGGTGTGCAGCGCGCGCAGCAGATCATCACTGAACAGCGGCGCATCATGGTCCTGCGCAGCGTCGAGGTAGCGAGCCATGGTGTTCAGGTGGGTGTGGGCTTCCTGTCGGAAAATCTCCAGCAACTGCGGATCAAAACCCTCTTCATCCTCCAGCCGCTGCGCAGGCTCGACGTCGCCCGCATCACCCTGGGCCAGCGCGTGGGCCTGGGCCGCCAGTTGATCGACATCGTCGCGCTGGCGCTGAACATCCTCGGCGAAATCGCGAATCACGTCCGGCAGTAAGGCCTGCACGTCTGTGAGCAACTGCTGCACCCGTGCGTCCGGCTCGACGCTGCGCTCCAGCACGCGGTTCAGCAGGTTCTCCACCGACCACGCCAGCTCGCCCAGAATCAGCGCACGGACCATCCGGCCGCTGCCCTTGAGCGTGTGAAACGCCCGACGAATTTCGCCCAGCGCCGAGAGATTGCCAGGATCGGCAAGCCAGCGCGGCACGTACTCGCGCAGGGCTTCGAGCATCTCGTCGGTTTCTTCGAGGAAGACTTCGCGCAGCTCGTCATCGATTGCCTGCTCACCCTTCGGCGGCGGCAACAGGCTGGCCGGCATATCGCGCGCCGGCGGGTTGACCGCCGACAACGGGCTGGCCAGCACTTCGGCGAGGGTCCGGCTCGGGCTGACCAAGGCCTGGCGTTCGTGCAGGTCTTGCAGCTCTTCTTCGCTGATGATTTCTTCGAGCACCGGCACATCCAGTGCTTCCGGGACCGGTGAATAACCGAGCCGGGCGAGACTCTCCTGGGCCAGATCCAGCACGTGCTCACCCGGCGCTTCCGGGTCCTCGGCCATGCGTTCGAGGTAATACTCGACGCCGATGATCACGTCCGCCAAGTGATCGAGCTGCGAGGCCGCCGGGCTTTCGGTGTCGACCAGCAGGTGCTCGGTGATGTAATCGTTACAGGCCGCCAGCAGGCCGGATGCCCGCGCCAGGGGGATCATCGCCAATGCGCCGCGCACCTGAACCAGTTGCTCGGACAGCGGCAGCAGACGTGCCCGGTCCAGCTCGCCGTCGACGTAATCGTCGATCACATCCTTGGCCTGCTGCAGGACAATGCGCGCTTCCTTGATGACCAGCTGGTGAATCTGACTGAGGTCTGTGGTGGGCAGACGGCTCTCTTCGGGGCTGCTCTGGTTGACCGTTCCGGCCATGCCCGCGAGGGTGGACTCGACGTACAGCAACGCACCGGCGACGTCCATCAACGTGGCATCGTCGGGCGCGCGTTGTCCTTGGGCCATGCCCTGCACCACGGTCATCTGATCGATGATAACTTTGCGCGGCTGCCCAAATCCCAGCACCGCCAGGGTGTCGGCGATCTGCCGTAGCGGCGGCAGCAAAGCGCTCAGCTCACTGACGTGTTGACGGTCCCCGCGCACAAAAACGTCGAGCCGCTCCTTGGTGCGCACCAGCTCATCGCACAGGGCAATGATCACCGAGCGCATGGCGTCGCGATCCGGCCCGGCCATACGCGCACGTTCTTCAGCAACCAAGGCACTGTGGGGCAGGGCATCGGCAAGGGCGTACTGATCCTTCAAGTCCGTCATCTTCTGCGCCTCGCTGTCGGACTTGGCGATGTAAAACAACAGGCTTTTCAGGAGTTCGTCGGGCGCAGGCTGATTGATGCCTTCAATACCCTGATCCAGCAGACGTTTGAGTTCTTTGTCAGCGTCCTTGAACAGACTGCGCAGCGCCGGGCTGTTGGTGAAGTTGCCGCTGAGCATGGTTTCGACCAGCGCGGAAGCGATGCGCCACAGCGGTTCGAGGGGCGCGTCCTCGCACAACACCTCAAGCCGCGAGAACACCTTGCCCATGTAACCGAGCTGAGTCTGAACATCCTGATCGCGAAGCAGCCCGACCAGTGCCGTTTGCAGCGTTTGCCGCAGCTTGCGCAGTTTCGCGGGCAGTTCCGGGCTGTCGCGCTCGGCCAACGCGTCGGCATCAAGGGCGGGAATGGACAGCAATTGCGGCGAGAACAGGCTGGTCTCGGACAGCAGGCTTTCGCCCCTGGCGCTGCGTAAGTCGTTGAGCAGCGGCAGCACCACCAACGGCAGATCACGGCGAGCGGAGTGCACACGCTCCAGATAGACCGGCAGCTGGGTCATCGCCAGATTCAGCAGTTGAATCGCTTCGTTTTCCTGGGCGACATGGCCTTGTTTCAGTGCCAGCGCCAGCTGTTCGATTTCCTCGGCGAACAGCGCGGCGCCGTAGAACTCGATCATCTGCAGGCTGCCGTGAACCTGATGGATGAGCTCGAGGCACTCGTCCATCGCCGCTGCGTCGTGAGGCTGGGCGACGAAGGTGTCCAGCGCCTGTCGGGCGTGGGTGAGGGTTTCGGCTATTTCGCCTTTGACCCACTCCAGGGCCACGTAATCGTGACGGTCAGCCATGGTGACTCCGGTTGCCTGTGCCTTGACGCTGCTTCATGTGCAGTAACGGGTGCATTAGCGGGGCTATCAAACGCGCCTTCACAACGGCCATCACTGCCGCGATGTCGGCAGCGTGAAGCCGGACACCGAGCGGCGCATCTCGCTGGCCATCTTCGCCAGATTGCCCATGCTCCGAGCGGTGGCCGCCGTGCCTGAGGTGGTCTGCGTGGTGGTCTGCTGAATCACCAGCATGGTCGAGGATATCTGCTGACCCAATGCCGCCTGCTGCTGCGCTGCATTGGTGATGCTTTCGACCAGCGCGGCGAGGATCTTGGACACGCCTTCGATCTCTTCGAGCGCGACACCGGCATCCTGCGCCAGCCGCGCACCGCGCACCACTTCTGCGGTGGTCTGCTCCATGGAGATCACCGCTTCGTTGGTGTCGTTCTGAATCGCACGCACCAGCGTCTCGATCTGCTTGGTGGCTGACGACGAGCGCTCGGCCAGCCGCTGGACTTCATCGGCCACCACCGCAAACCCGCGCCCGGCATCACCGGCCATGGAGGCCTGGATCGCGGCGTTGAGCGCGAGAATGTTGGTCTGGTCGGCGATGTCATCAATCAGGCTGACGATATCGCCGATCTCCTGGGAAGACTCGCCCAACCGCTTGATGCGCTTGGACGTGTCCTGAATCTGCTCGCGAATGTTGTCCATGCCGGTGATGGTGTTATGCACCACTTCGTTGCCCTTGTTGGCGATGGTCACGGACCGCTCGGCCACCGCGACGGACTCGGACGCATTGGCCGAGACCTGATCGATGGAAGTTGCCATGTCATGGATGGCGTTGGACGCCGCTGCGATCTGCAACGCCTGATGCTCGGACGCAGCGGCCAGTTGCGTGGCGGTGGTCTGCGTGTCTTTCACGGCGCCGAACACTTGCTCGGCGGTGAGGTTGATGGTCGACACCAGCTCGCGCAGTTGGTCGATGGAGTAGTTGATCGAATCGGCAATGGCGCCGGTGAAATCCTCGGTGACCGAAGCGGCCACGGTCAGATTACCGTCCGCCAGGTCTTCGATCTCGTCGAGCAGGCGCATGATCGCGTTCTGATTGCGCTCGTTCTTCTCGGCGGTTTCGCGCAGCTGCCGATTGGTTTCGCGCACCATCACCAGGCCTATCAGGATGATCGACGCCAGGGCCAGCAGGCCCAGCATGTAGCCGGCATAGCTGTACACCGCGCGGCCACCGGCCATGTGCTCGAAGCTGTTAGCGAGCACCGAGGCTTCGTCGAGGAGCGTTTGCGACAGATTAAAGATGCTGCCTGCCGCTTCCCGGACTTCCAGCAGCTCCGGCGAGGTTTCGAGAATCTCGTCCACCGACCCCGAGACGAACTGGAACAACTCGGCGATCTCGGCCAGCCGCGCCCGCGCATCCCGGTCTTCGACCTGGGCGATCTTCAGGGTGGCATTGCCTTCGAGCATGCCGTTGAGCACGCGCCCGAACTGGCTGGCATCGCGACCGAAAGCATCCGCTGCCTGAACCGCCGTTTCGTCGCCCGACAGCACCGTGTTGACTGCGCCCAGTATCCGCTCGGCCAGCAGCGACTGCCGCTGGGCAAGGGCCACTTGGCTGGCGGGCGCACGGGTTTGCAGGAGGATGTCGACGACCTTTTCCGACTCGATCTGCAACTGCGGGATGGTCTCGGCGAGAGTTGCCGCGACCTGATGCAGCGAGAGCACGGTCTGCTCACGGGCAAGTATCACGTCAGTGCTTTTGCGCAGGTTTTCCCAGTCGGTCTGCACGGCTTTCAGCTCATCGCTCACCGCGGCGGGCGCAGCAGGCAGGCCGGTGTTCTTGTCGCCTGTCTTCAGATACTGCCAGCGCGTGTCGAAGTCGTTGCGCGCGTCGGCCAGCAGCTTGAACGCCGCCGCCTTGCCCGCCGCCGCTTCCGTGGCGTTCTTGGCGATGCGCTGGGACAGCACGCGCAGCTCGCCGGCGTGGCCGATGTATTGTTTGTCGTAGTTGGACTGCGTGCTGAGGTACGCGAAGTTGACGAACAGCAGCATGATGAAAACGATGAGGCAGATGAACAGCACGACGATCTGTGATCGACTGCGCGCGCCTTCCAGTGACTTGCCGGTATTACTCATTGCTCAGGGCTCCGCCTGATGTTCGATTTAGGGGGCGTCGGCACAGTGGCGCAACGCTGCCGTTCTGTATCAAACCGCTACGTCCATGAAATCCGGCGACTGAACCAGCGCTCTCGGGCTGAACACCTGCCAGACCTGCTCGCGCACGAAACGCCCCTGTGTATAAGGCGCGACGCGGGCTTCGCTGTCGTGCCCCGGTTCCGGCATCAGACTGCGCTCGCTGAAATGCTGCATGCCCAGCACCTCGTCAATGAGCAAGCCGACAAAAACCCCCTGAAAATCGATTACCAGCACGCGACGCTGTTTGCGCAAGGGCGAGAGCTCGTGGCCGAAGAATGCGCACAGATCCATGATCGGCAACAAGCGGCCGCGCAGATTGGCAATGCCGCAGACCCATGCCTTGGCGCCCGGCAACACCGCGCAGCGCGGCTCGTGGAGGATTTCGTCGACCTCGCCCATGGGCGCCACGTAATGGCGCTCGCCCATGCGAAAGCCAATGCCGCCCCAACCCTGCTGTCGGGTTTCCTGCAGCGGAAGGCCGGCAGCGAGGGAGCGGCAGCGCTGGTC
The DNA here is from genome assembly GCF_014841665.1 of Pseudomonas sp. CFBP 8772. Classification (NCBI taxonomy): domain Bacteria; kingdom Pseudomonadati; phylum Pseudomonadota; class Gammaproteobacteria; order Pseudomonadales; family Pseudomonadaceae; genus Pseudomonas; species Pseudomonas sp. CFBP 8772. Next base: position 28,172 of record NZ_JACYUI010000016.1, read on the forward strand.
GATATCGAGCAGCAGCTGGAAGGCGGTTCGTGACTGGGCCATGAGCGTCAGCCGGGGGTCAGCCCGCGAGCACCGCGTTCAGGGTTTTCATGAGGGTTTCTTCGTCCACCGGCTTGGTCAGGTAATCCCGCGCGCCCTGGCGTTTGCCCCAGACCTTGTCGGTTTCCTGATCCTTGGTGGTGATCATGATCACGGGGATCATGCTGGTGTCAGCGTCTTTGGTCAGCTGACGGGTCGCCTGAAAACCGTTCAAGCCCGGCATGACGATGTCCATCAGCACGGCATCGGGCTTTTCCTGACGGGCCAGGGCCACGCCGTCGGCACCGTTTTCGGCCTTGAGGACCTGATGGCCGTGCTTCTCCAGCATGCCGGTCAGCTTGTACATTTCGGTCGGCGAGTCATCGACGATCAGAATTCGAGCCATGTTGCTTCCCCATAGAAACAGCCGTCCCGCACGAGGGGGACAGCATCAAGATAGTTGTTGTTCGACTGCAACGAACCCGGGCACATGGGCCTTGATCGCACTGAGCAGTTCTTCCTTGCTGAATGGTTTGGTCAAAAACTGATCGGAACCGACGATGCGCCCCTTGGCCTTGTCGAACAGCCCGTCCCTTGAGGACAGCATGATCACCGGCGTGGATTTGAACGCCCGATTGTTCTTGATCAACGCGCACGTCTGATACCCGTCGAGCCTGGGCATCATGATGTCGACGAAAATGATTCTGGGATGATTGTCGGCAATCTTGGCCAATGCATCGAAGCCGTCGATGGCGGTGATCACTTCACAGCCGACGTTTTTCAGCAGGGTCTCGGCAGTGCGACGAATCGTTCGGGAGTCGTCGATGACCATCACTTTCAATGGGGCTGAATGCTGTTCCATATCTGCTCTACCATCGCCGCGGCGAATCAGATGGGTTGCCTTCTGCCGGGCATCTGGTTTTGGGTCGGAGGCATCGGGAAGCGGCAAGGCAAGGCTGGCGCGACACCGGATGCCGAGCCTTTTTAGCACACTCTCCACGGTCAATCCATAAAGCCTTGCCCCTTGACCCAAAGCCGGCGCGGCGCCACCCTGACGCCTATTTTCGGCCTGTCGTGGCCTTTACCGATCAGAGGATATTACCCATGAGCATTCGCCTGGGAATCGTCATGGACCCCATCGAGCGCATCTCCTATAAAAAGGACAGCTCGCTGGCCATGCTCCTGGCAGCGCAAGCCCGCGGCTGGTCATTGTTCTATATGGAGCAGCACGACCTGTATCAGGACGCCGGCCAGGCCCGCGCCCGCATGAAACCGCTGAAAGTCTTCGCCGACCCGGCCCACTGGTTCGAGCTGGAAGCTGAAGTCGACAGCGGTCTGGACGACCTCGACGTGATCCTGATGCGCAAGGATCCGCCGTTCGACATGGAGTTCGTCTACTCCACCTATCTGCTCGAACAAGCCGAGCGCGCCGGCGTGCTGGTGGTCAACAAGCCGCAAAGCCTGCGTGACTGCAACGAGAAGCTGTTCGCCACGCTGTTCCCGCAATGCACCCCGCCGACGCTGGTCAGCCGCCGTGCGGACATCATTCGTGAGTTCGCCGCCAAGCATGGCGACGTCATCCTCAAACCGCTGGACGGGATGGGCGGCGCGTCGATCTTCCGCCACCGCGTTGGCGATCCGAACCTCTCGGTGATTCTGGAAACCCTGACCAAGCACGGCCAGGAGCAAATCATGGCCCAGGCGTATCTGCCGGCGATCAAGGACGGTGACAAGCGCATCCTGATGGTCGACGGCGAACCTGTGCCCTATTGCCTGGCGCGCATCCCCGCCGCCGGCGAAACCCGTGGCAACCTGGCGGCCGGTGGCCGGGGCGAAGCACGCCCCCTGACGGACCGCGATCGCTGGATCGCCGCCGAAATCGGCCCGACCCTGCGCGAAAAAGGCCTGCTGTTCGTAGGCCTGGACGTAATTGGCGAGCACCTGACCGAAATCAACGTCACCAGCCCGACCTGCATCCGCGAGATCGACAACGCGTTCGGGACGGACATTGGCGGCATGTTGATGGATGTGATTGAGAAGAAGCTGCAGGCGCGCGTTTAACCCGGCTCCTTGTGGGAGTGACCGGGGTGGCGCTCCACCTTGCTCACGAAGGTGGCATTCCAGCCGCCGAGGATTCAGCGGATGCTCAAGCCTCTTCGCGAGCAAGCTCCCTCCCACGGGAAATGGTGGGGCCCGCCCCTCCCGCTAATCGGCCCGGATCTAATCGCTATATATCAAAGTTTTATAATTTCGATTGGCAATAAAAAAACCTGTAGAGGGCATGAGAATAAAACGCGCACATATGCCGTCAGGACTTATTCGAAATAATGCTTGGATTCGTAATAGCAAATTCATTTTACGGGCAGCACCCCCGCTTCGATAACGCTTATAAAAATCTTCGAAAAAAATCCACATAGGCCAGCAAATTCAATTAGTTAATGAATAATCGCCGAGACACCATCTCAACACTAACACCATAACTCGCAGGAACTATCCACATCTGCAGCCAATGCCATTGAGTGGCATCGCTCACACCATCAACTACAGTCTTATTGTGTGTGGGTAATTTAATGGCAGAATAGGCGACTATTAATCGTCCAACGGAGGTTCGATTCCTTCCCCACATACTTTTACCCTTATACCATGCCAATAAATGGGAACATCTGGCGTAAGGAGGCTGGGGGGAAGCACGCCCGCTGACCGACCGCGATCGCTGGATCGCCGCCGAAATCGGCCCGACGCTGCGGGAAAAAGGCCTGCTGTTCGTAGGCCTGGACGTAATTGGCGAGCACCTGACCGAAATCAACGTCACCAGCCCGACCTGCATCCGCGAGATCGACAACGCGTTCGGGACGGACATCGGCGGCATGTTGATGGATGTGATCGAGAAGAAGCTGCAGAAGGTCTAGCCGCGACGTTGTAGGAGCGTGGCTTGTCCCGCGATCTGCCGGGAACCGGCAGCAAATCTGGCGAATACGGCATATCGGGTGTACCCCATTTGCCGGTTTTGCGACGGGTGCCCCGCCGTTCGCGGGACAAGCCACGCTCCTACAAGGGACCGCACCTCCCACTAATCGGCCCGGCGACATCAAACGCAAAGCCAGTCCTGACATTGCGTTATCATGCGCGGCCTGAATTTTTGCGCTAGGTGAGTAGTAATGCTGGCACATGTGCTGCCGGAGCGTGGATGAACGCTGCGGTCGACGATGATCTCCCCCTGTCCCTGACCCGCACTGGCGTGCGCCCTGCCGATCGCCTCGGGTTTACCCTGATGATCGCCGCACTGGTGCATCTGGCGGTGATCCTTGGCGTCGGTTTCACCTACGTCAAACCGGAAAAGATCAGCCAGACGCTGGAGATTACCCTCGCCCCCTTCAGAAGCGGCACCAAGCCCAAGGACGCTGACTTCCTCGCCCAGGAAAACCAGCAGGGCAGCGGCACCCTCGACAAGAAAGCGGTGCCCAAGACCACCGAAATCGCCCCGTACCAAGACAATCAGATCAACAAGGTAACGCCTCCGCCTGCCGCCAAACCGGTGATCAAGCAGGACGCGCCGAAGACAGCTGTCGCCACGAAAGCCCAGTCCACGCAAAAGACCGTCGCCAAGCGCGATGAGGTCAAACCGGAAGAACAGAAGAAGGTCGCGCCCACCATCGACAGCACGCAGCTGAACAGCGAAATCGCCAGCCTTGAAGCCGAACTGGCGGATGAGCAGCAGGCCTACGCCAAGCGTCCGAAGATCCACCGCCTGAGCGCGGCCTCGACCATGCGCGACAAGGGCGCCTGGTACAAAGAGGACTGGCGCAAGAAGATCGAGCGCATCGGCAACTTGAACTACCCGGATGAGGCGCGCCGCAAGCAGATCTACGGCAGCTTGCGGATGATGGTATCGATCAATCGCGACGGCTCGTTGTACGAAGTGCTGATTCTCGAATCATCGGGCCAGCCGCTGCTGGATCAGGCAGCGCAGAAGATCGTCCGGCTGGCCGCACCCTTTGCGCCGTTCAGTGGCGATCTGGCCGACATCGACCGGCTTGAAATCATCCGCACCTGGAAATTCGCGCGCGGGGACAAGCTGTCGAGTAATTGATCAGCCAATGCCGCGCACTATGAAACCTGACCTGCGTCGCGATTTATCCGCCCGCGAGTCAGTTCTGCCAGTTGTCACAACAGCCCCGCAACGCCACACTAGGGCTCATGAAAAACGTCTCTCCGTCGTACCTCAAACATCAGTTTCTGATCGCCATGCCCCACATGCACGATGAGAACTTCGCTCAGACCTTGACCTACATCGTCGAGCACAACGCCAATGGCGCCATGGGTCTGATCATCAACCGACCGCAAAGCCTGTCGCTGGCAGACGTCCTCGAACAGCTGCGCCCCGAATTGCCGCCCCCTGCGCGGTGCAAGGACATAGCCATTCACCTCGGCGGGCCGGTGCAGACCGACCGCGGCTTTGTCCTGCACCCTTCCGGCCAGGTGTTCCAGGCGACCGTGGATCTGGGCGGTATTTCGCTCTCGACCTCCCAAGACATCCTCTTCTCTATCGCAGACGGCTACGGTCCTGATCAGAATCTGATCACTCTCGGTTATGCCGGTTGGGACGCAGGCCAGCTAGACGCCGAGTTTGCCGCCAATGCATGGCTGAACTGTGCGTTCGACCCGGCAATCCTGTTCGAGGTTGAAAGCGAAGACCGGCTCAACGCCGCCGCCGCCAAACTGGGCGTCAACCTGAGCTTGCTGACCAGCCAGGCGGGTCACGCCTGATGGCCGGACTGCGCCTGCTGCTGGGATTCGACTACGGCACCAAGCAGATCGGCGTGGCCGTCGGGCAAGTGATCACCGGACAGGCACGCGAGCTCTGCACACTGAAAGCGCAGAACGGCGTGCCCGACTGGGACAAGGTTCAGGCGCTGATCGCCGAGTGGAAGCCGGATGCCATCGTGGTCGGCCTGCCGCTGAACATGGACGGCACGCCGAGCGAGATGAGCGCACGCGCCGAGAAGTTTTCGCGCAAGCTCAACGGCCGCTTCAACTTGCCGGTTTACACCCACGACGAGCGCCTGACCACGTTCGAGGCCAAAGGCGAGCGCGCCTCTCGCGGCCAGCACGGCAGCTACCGGGACAATCCCGTGGACGCCATCGCCGCAGCGCTTCTGCTGCAAAGCTGGCTGGAAGCCAACACCGCGCTGTTTGAAACCTGATCCATCTACGCTGAACCGAATTCGATTTACCCCGGACGTTCGTGCAGCGCACGCCGGGGCACCTGAAGGAGCAACCATGAGCCTGCCAAATCCCGCCGAACTGATCAGCCAGATGGCTATTGATCTCGACGCGCACCTGAACAAACGCGGCATAAAAGAGCCTCGTTTCATTGGCATTCGCACCGGTGGTGTGTGGGTCGCGCAGGCGCTCCTCGAAGCCCTCAACATTGAGTCCCCGCTGGGCACGCTGGACGTCTCCTTTTATCGGGACGACTTCAGCCAGAACGGCCTGCACCCGCAGGTGCGCCCTTCGGAGCTGCCGTTCGAAATCGAAGGCCAGCACTTGGTGCTGATCGATGACGTGCTGATGAGCGGGCGCACCATTCGTGCGGCGCTCAACGAACTGTTTGATTACGGCCGCCCGGCCAGCGTGACCCTAGTGTCGCTGCTGGATCTGGACGCCGCCGACCTGCCGATTCGGCCGAACGTGACGGGCGCGACCCTGTCACTCGCGCCCAATGAGCGGGTGAAGCTGTCCGGGCCAACGCCGCTGACGCTTGAACTGCAAGACCTTTCCACCGATTCCGCCGCCCTCTAAGAGTCCTTTGCGATGACGCCTCTCGACGCCAAGCGCCCGCTGCAACTGAACCATCAGGGCCAGCTGCAGCATTTTCTCTCCCTCGACGGTTTGCCCCGCGAACTGCTCACCGAAATCCTCGACACCGCCGACTCCTTCCTCGAAGTCGGCGCCCGGGCGGTGAAGAAGGTCCCGTTGCTGCGCGGCAAGACCGTGTGCAACGTGTTCTTCGAAAACTCGACCCGCACCCGCACCACGTTCGAGCTGGCGGCGCAAAGGTTGTCGGCGGACGTCATCACGTTGAATGTGTCGACCTCCTCCACCAGCAAGGGCGAGACGCTGTTCGATACGCTGCGCAACCTTGAGGCCATGGCCGCCGACATGTTCGTCGTGCGACACGGTGACTCCGGTGCGGCGCACTTCATCGCTGAGCATGTCAGCCCGCAGGTCGCGATCATCAATGGCGGCGACGGCCGTCATGCGCACCCGACCCAAGGCATGCTGGACATGCTGACCATCCGCCGCCACAAGGGCAATTTCGAGAACCTCTCGGTGGCGATCGTCGGCGATATCCTGCATTCCCGTGTCGCGCGCTCGAACATGATCGCGCTCAAAGCGCTGGGCTGCCCGGACATCCGCGTGGTCGCGCCGAAAACCCTGCTGCCGGTGGGCGTCGAGCAATACGGCGTGAAGGTCTACACCGACCTGACCGAAGGCCTGAAGGACGTCGACGTGGTGATCATGCTGCGCCTGCAGCGTGAGCGCATGTCGGGCGGTCTGCTGCCGAGCGAGGGTGAGTTCTACCGACTGTTCGGTCTGACCACTGCGCGTCTGGCCGGCGCCAAGCCCGATGCCATCGTGATGCACCCCGGCCCGATCAACCGTGGCGTGGAAATCGAATCAGCGGTGGCCGACGGCGCGCATTCGGTCATTCTCAATCAGGTGACTTACGGCATTGCGGTGCGCATGGCCGTTCTGTCCATGGCCATGAGTGGCCAAACCGCACAACGTCAGTTCGAGCAGGAGATCGCCCAGTGAAGTTCAGCATCCTCGGCGCTCGCGTCATCGACCCTGTCAGCGGTCTGGATCAAGTCACCGACATCCATCTTGAAGCGGGCAAAGTTCTCGCCCTCGGCGCGGCTCCTGCCGGCTTCAGCCCTACGGAAACCATCGACGCCGCCGGCCTGATCGCCGCCCCCGGGCTGGTTGACCTGAACGTGTCGTTGCGCGAGCCGGGTTACAGCCGCAAAGGCAACATCGCCAGCGAAACCCGCGCAGCGGCGGCCGGCGGCGTCACCAGCCTGTGCTGCCCGCCGCGTACCAAACCGGTGCTCGACACCTCCGCGGTCGCCGAACTGATTCTGGACCGCGCGCGCGAAGCCGGCCACAGCAAGGTCTTCCCCATTGGTGCGTTGAGCAAGGGCCTGGAAGGCGAGCAACTGGCCGAGCTGATCGCCCTGCGCGACGCGGGCTGCGTCGCGTTCACCAACGGCATGGTCAATTTCCGCAGCAATCGCACGCTCTGCCGTGCCCTCGAATACGCGGCGACGTTCGATCTGACGGTGATTTTCAACTCCCAGGACCACGATCTCGCTGAAGGCGGTCTGGCCCACGACGGCCCAACGGCGGCGTTTCTTGGCCTGCCGGGCATTCCGGAAACGGCTGAAACGGTGGCCTTGGCGCGGGACCTGTTGCTGGTCGAGCAAAGCGGTGTGCGTGCGCATTTCACGCAGCTGACCAGTGCGCGCGGTGTGGCGTTGATTGCCCAGGCCCAGGCGCAAGGCCTGCCGGTGACGGCGGACGTGGCGCTGTATCAGTTGATCCTGACCGATGAGGCGCTGACGGGCTTTTCGAGCCTGTATCACGTACAGCCGCCGTTGCGCACACGTGCCGACCGCGACGCATTGCGTGAAGCGGTGAAGTCGGGCGTGGTGCAGGCGATTTCCAGTCATCACCAGCCCCATGAGCGTGACGCCAAGCTGGCTCCGTTTGGCGCGACCGAGCCGGGCATCAGCAGCGTGGAGTTGTTGCTCCCACTGGCGATGACGCTGGTTGAAGACGGTCTGCTGGACCTGCAGACGCTGCTGGCCCGCCTCAGCTCAGGCCCTGCCGCTGCACTGCGCCTGCCCGCCGGAACGCTGATCGCCGGCTCGCCTGCGGATCTGGTGCTGTTCGACCCCGCCGCGTCGACGGTGGCGGGCGAAAAGTGGCTGTCGAAAGGCGAGAACTGCCCGTTCCTCGGCCATTGCCTGCCGAGTGCGGTGAAGTACACGTTTGTGGATGGGCGGGTCAGCTATAACGGGTGAGATTCACCCGCTTTGTCCAGCGTCCGCGCAGTTGCGCGGCAGGCGCTGTTTATGTGGGAGCAAGCTTGCTCGCGAAGGCTTACTTTCAGCCCCAGAGAAAGTGGCTGAATGCACCGAACCCTTCGTGAGCAAGCTCACTCCCACAATTCCGGCGTCACCAGTATGACCCTGCAGGGGTGAGCCGTATTTCGCAGCGCTCCTGCTATCTACGAGCGTTCTTCACCGAGATCTGGTCATTCAGCGTCCAGAAGTCGTACAGCACGCCCAGCAGCGCCAAACCTCCCGTGAACAGGTAAATGATCCCGGTGATCCATTTGCCCTGATACATCCGGTGCACACCGAACACGCCCAGAAAGGTCAGCAGAATCCAGGCGAGGCTGTAATCGGTCGACCCCGCGTTGAATCGCAGGTCCGCTTCCCGATCCATCGCCGGAATCAGGAACAGGTCGATCAGCCAGCCAATGCCAAACAGACCGAGCGTGAAAAACCAGAGCGTACCGGTCACCGGCTTGCCGTAATAAAACCGGTGAGCGCCGGTGAATCCCACAATCCAGAGCAAATAGCCCATGACCTTACTGTGGGTATCAGGACGTTGAACGTCCGCTTGATAGGTGTTCATTGTTGACCTCGCCTTCTGCAATAGAAAAAAATATGCGTAAGTTTTGTGACTTTCGTGACGCCGTCCGACGTATGGCTTGAACCTCTTTTCAATCGTGCAAACCCTTGTTCTGCAAGGTGATCAGCACAGCAAGATGACGATTTTGCCGCCAAAACTGACTCCAAGGGCAGTAAATTGTTCGACAAGGGGGCTCAGAATTTCGCCAAAAGCTGTTATAAAGTTGCGCGCTGACCAACATGAGCCCTGCCTAATGCGTCCATTTTTCAAGACATGGCTGACTATTTGTCTATTTATGCCACTGGCCGCCCACGCCACCAATCGTGAGCAAACCCTTCCACCGAGCTTCACCGGTTTCACCGCCAGGTCCGAGTCGCCGGAATCCGTTTCACGCAACATTGCCGCTCAACGCGCTGCAATGGCTGCATTGGAACAGACGGCTACTCCACTCGAGTCCTCCGGCAAGCGAGCCAAAGCTGTTAAGGGGAAACCATCCCGCAGCACTCGCAAGATTTCGCAGAACACTGTCGCCCTGGCCAACACGGCGCAGATGGGTACCAAACAGAGCAGCACCGTGGTCAACCGGGCCGTTAACGCCATCGGTACACCTTATCGTTGGGGCGGCACCAGCCCGACAAAAGGGTTCGACTGCAGCGGACTGGTGAAATATGCCTTCAACGACGTGAGCGAAGTCGATTTGCCGCGCACCTCCAACGCCATGGCCGAAGGCCACGGGCAGAAGGTTGACCGCAAGGACTTGAAGCCGGGCGACTTGCTGTTTTTCAACATCAAGAGCCGCAAGGTGAATCACGTGGCGATCTACCTCGGCAACGACCGGTTCGTTCACGCGCCACGCCGCGGCAAATCCGTGACGATCGATACGCTGAAGAAGCCGTATTGGGACAGCCATTACGTCGTCGCCAAGCGTGTGCTGCCAAAGCAGCCGCCGAGTCAGAAAGGCACTGTGCGCATCGCCCAGCGTTGATCGCACACGCCGCCTGACAAACAACACGGTGGGGAGCGGAGTCATTCGCTCCCCACCGTCGTTTGCCCTCCCGATCAAAAATTGTCCGGCGTCTTCGCCTTCTCCCGCGCACTCTCCCGCGTGATCAGCCCCTTGCTGATCAAGTCCTTCAGGCACATATCCAGCGTCTGCATCCCCAGCGACCCCCCGGTCTGAATCGACGAATACATCTGCGCCACCTTGTCCTCGCGGATCAGGTTACGGATCGCCGACGTGCCGATCATGATCTCGTGGGCCGCGACACGGCCTCCGCCCACCTTCTTCAACAGCGCCTGAGACACGATGGCGTGGAGCGATTCGGAGAGCATCGAGCGGATCATCGACTTCTCCTGCGCCGGAAACACATCGACGATACGGTCGATGCTCTTGGCAGCGGACGTGGTGTGCAGCGTGCCGAACACAAGGTGGCCGGTTTCGGCTGCCGTCAGCGCCAGGCGAATGGTCTCCAGGTCGCGCAGCTCACCCACCAGAATCACGTCAGGGTCTTCACGCAGGGCCGAACGAAGCGCTTCGGCGAAACCGTGGGTGTCGCGATGGACCTCGCGCTGGTTGATCAGGCTTTTCTTGGACTCGTGAACGAACTCGATCGGGTCTTCGATGGTGAGGATGTGGTGATGTTTGTTGCTGTTCAGGTAATCGACCATCGCCGCAAGGGTGGTCGACTTGCCCGAGCCGGTCGGACCGGTCACCAGCACCAGGCCGCGGGGCACGTCGGTAATCTTGCGAAACACTTCGCCCATGCCCAGCTCTTCCATGCTCAGGACCTTCGACGGAATGGTCCGGAACACCGCGCCGGCGCCGCGATTCTGGTTGAACGCGTTGACCCGGAAGCGCGCCACGCCCGGCACTTCGAAGGAAAAGTCTGTCTCCAGATCCTCCTCGAAGTCCTTGCGCTGCCTGTCGTTCATGATGTCGTAGATCAGCGCCTGGACCTCTTTCTGGTCCAATGCGGGCAGGTTGATCCGCCGCACATCGCCATCGACGCGAATCATCGGTGGCAGGCCGGCAGAGAGATGCAAGTCCGACGCGCCTTGCTTGGCACTGAAGGCCAGCAGCTCGGTAATATCCATACAGCTCCTCATCACATAGAATGCCGCAGACTTTAGCCCTGCTGGCGCAAATCAATGTCCACGATAGCAGAGAACATTTCAACGCTCGCCGAGCGAATTCGTAGCGCGGCGCAAGCGGTGCAGCGCGACCCGGGCTCTGTCGGCCTGTTGGCGGTGAGCAAGACCAAACCGGCGAGCGACCTGCGGGAAGCCTACGACGCCGGCCTCCGCGATTTCGGCGAGAACTACCTTCAGGAAGCCCTCGGCAAGCAGGCCGAATTGACCGACCTGCCCTTGATCTGGCATTTCATCGGCCCCATCCAGTCCAACAAGACTCGCGCCATCGCCGAGAATTTTGCCTGGGTGCATTCCGTGGACCGTCTGAAAATCGCACAACGGCTGTCCGAGCAGCGGCCGCCAGCACTGCCGCCGCTGAACATCTGCATTCAGGTCAACGTCAGCGGCGAGGCCAGCAAGTCAGGCTGCAGCCCTGAAGACCTGGCCGCACTGGCCCAGGCCATCGGCGCGCTGCCGAATCTGAAACTGCGCGGCCTCATGGCCATTCCCGAACCTACCGACGACCGCGACGAACAGAACGCTTCGTTCGCCGCCGTCAGCACGCTGCAGGCACAAATTGGCCTGCCGCTGGACACGCTTTCCATGGGCATGAGCCACGACCTCGAAGCCGCCATCGCACAAGGTGCGACCTGGGTGCGGATCGGCACTGCCCTCTTCGGCGCCCGCGACTATGGGCAGCCTTAACCTTTGCCCCACAGGAAACCGTTCATGAGCAAAACCCGTATCGCGTTCATCGGCGCCGGCAACATGGCCGCCAGCCTGATTGGCGGCATGCGCGCCCAGGGCGTCGACGCTGAGCTGATTCGTGCCAGCGATCCTGGCGCAGAAACCCGCGAGCGCGTGGCAAAAGAACACGGCATCAAGGTGGTCGCCGACAACGCCGAAGCCATCGAAGGCGCCGATGTGGTGCTGCTGGCGGTCAAGCCGCAAATGATGAAATCCGTGTGCGAAGCGCTGAAACCGGCGCTCAAGCCTCATCAATTGATCGTGTCGATCGCCGCCGGGATTACCTGCGCCAGCATGCGAGCCTGGCTGGGCGAGCAACCCCTCGTGCGCTGCATGCCGAACACGCCCGCACTGCTGCGCCAGGGTGTCAGCGGCCTTTACGCCACCGCCGATGTCACTCAGGCACAGCGCGAGCAGGCCGAGACGTTGCTATCGGCGGTCGGGATTGCCCTGTGGGTCGATGAAGAAGCACAGATCGACGCGGTGACTGCGGTATCAGGCAGCGGCCCGGCGTATTTCTTCCTGCTGATCGAGGCGATGACCGCCGCAGGCGTCACGCTCGGGCTGCCGGCTGACGTTGCCAGCAAGCTCACCCTGCAAACCGCGCTGGGCGCCGCACTGATGGCCACCGGCAGCGACGTCGATGCGGCAGAGCTGCGTCGCCGAGTGACATCGCCTGCGGGCACCACCGAAGCGGCCATCAAATCGTTCCAGGCCGATGGCTTCGAAGCAATTGTGGAGAAGGCGCTGGGCGCTGCCGCACATCGCTCCGCCGAACTCGCCGAACAGCTGGGCAAATAAGGAGCAACACATGAATGCACTCACCGGCGCCACGATTTTCGTCATCCAGACGCTCATCAGCCTGTACCTGACCATCGTTCTGCTGCGCTTCGTGCTGCAGTTGGTCAAAGCCAACTTCTATAACCCGCTGTGCCAGTTCGCTGTTCGTGCGACCCAGCCGTTGCTCAAGCCTATCCGGCGCATCGTGCCGAGCGTTTTCGGGCTCGACACGTCCTCGCTGCTGCTGGCGATCGTCATTCAGGCGCTGTTGATGGCCTTCGTGCTGATGATGACCTACGGCACCATCGGCGATATCCCACACCTGTTGATGTGGTCGATCATCGGCATCACGTCGCTGCTGCTGAAGATCTTCTGGGTGGCGATGATCATCATGGTCATCGTGTCGTGGATTGCTCCGGGCAGCCACAACCCGGCGGCCGAGCTGGCCTATCAGATCAGCGAGCCGATTCTGGCGCCGTTCCGCCGCATCATCCCCAACCTGGGCGGCATGGACATCTCGCCGATCTTCGCCTTTATCGCGATTCAGGTGCTGCAGTCCTACGTCATGCCTGCGCTGGCGGCCTATGCCGGCATGCCGCAAGAGCTGTGGCGTTTGATCTGACAGCCGCCGCATGCAGCCAATGGGAATGCGGTAACTCTGACCGTAGGACCGGCTTCAGCCGGGAAGCTTTTGATCTTGGGGCGACGGCACCAGCAGCCGTCGCCCTTTTCCCCGCCTAATGAATGTAGCGCCGACAAAAATCCAAAGCGTCACCCTCCGCGCATTCAGCCATTTAGTTTGTTGCCGCACCCCGGCGCGATCTTTAGACTTACGCCTCATTTCAGCGAGAGCAGGTCGATGTCCACGGTCTTTCCCAAAGATTCTGTCGGTCTAGTCACGCCGCAAACGGCGCATTTCAATGAGCCGCTGGCCTTGGCCTGCGGGCGTTCGTTGCCAGCCTACGATCTCATCTACGAAACCTACGGTCAGCTCAACGCCGCCAAGAGCAACGCGGTGCTGATTTGCCACGCGCTTTCGGGTCATCACCACGCGGCGGGCTATCACAGCGCCGAAGATCGCAAGCCGGGCTGGTGGGACAGCTGCATCGGGCCCGGCAAGCCGATCGACACCGATAAGTTCTTCGTCGTCAGCCTGAACAACCTCGGCGGCTGCAACGGCTCCACCGGCCCCAGCAGCCTCAACCCGGAAACCGGCAGACCTTTTGGTGCCGACTTCCCGGTGTTGACGGTCGAAGACTGGGTGCACAGCCAGGCGCGTCTGGCCGACCGGCTGGGCGTCGATCAATGGGCGGCCATCGTCGGCGGCAGTCTGGGCGGCATGCAGGCGCTGCAATGGACGATCACCTACCCCGAGCGCGTGCGTCATTGCCTGGCGATTGCTTCCGCGCCCAAGCTGTCGGCGCAGAACATCGCGTTCAACGAAGTCGCGCGGCAGGCGATCCTGACGGACCCGGAATTCCACGGCGGCTCGTTTCAGGAGCACGGCGTGATCCCCAAACGCGGCCTGATGCTGGCGCGCATGGTCGGGCACATCACGTACCTGTCCGATGATTCGATGGGTGAGAAATTCGGCCGGGGCCTGAAGAACGAAAACCTCAACTACGACTTCCACAGCGTGGAATTCCAGGTCGAAAGCTACCTGCGGTACCAGGGCGAGGAGTTTTCCGGGCGCTTCGACGCTAACACCTATCTGCTGATGACCAAGGCGCTGGACTACTTTGATCCGGCCGCCAACTTCAACGACAACCTCGCCGCCACTTTCGCCAATGCCAGCGCCAAGTTCTGCGTGATGTCGTTCACCACCGACTGGCGCTTCTCCCCGGCCCGCTCGAGGGAACTGGCCGACGCGCTGATGGCGGCGAAAAAGGATGTCTGTTATCTGGAGATCGATGCGCCCCAGGGACACGACGCCTTCCTGATCCCGATCCCGCGCTACTTGCAGGCCTTCTCCAGCTACATGAACCGAATTGCACTCTGAGGACACCATGAGAGCCGACCTGGAAATCATCCAAGACTGGATACCGGCAGGCAGCCGTGTGCTCGACCTCGGCTGCGGCGACGGCGAATTGCTCGCCTGGCTGCAGGAGCACAAGCAAGTGACGGGCTATGGCCTGGAAAACGACGCCGACAACATCGCGCGTTGCGTGGCGCGAGGCGTCAATGTCATCGAACAGGATCTGGACAAGGGGCTGGGCAACTTCGCCAGCAACAGTTTCGATGTGGTGGTCATGACCCAGGCGCTTCAGGCCGTGCACTACCCGGATCGCATCCTCGACGAAATGCTGCGCGTCGGCCGCCAGTGCATCATCACCTTCCCCAACTTCGGGCACTGGCGCTGCCGCTGGTACCTGGCGAGCAAAGGGCGGATGCCGGTTTCCGAATTCCTGCCGTACACGTGGTACAACACCCCGAACATCCACTTCTGCACCTTCGAAGATTTCGAAGAGCTGTGCCGGGGTCGCTCGGCGAAGGTCATTGATCGGCTCGCGGTCGATCAACAGCATCGGCACGGCTGGGCCAGCAAGCGTTGGCCTAATCTGTTGGGTGAAATCGGCATCTACCGCGTCAGCAGCCCAGGCTTGCAGGACCATCAGATTGCCGTGTGACCTGCGCTGCAGGGCGTTAAAGCCCTGTCGGCCAGCGCTAGCACTCAGGTAAAAGCGGGCAACAGCCACACACTGGCTCAGCTTCAATCAGTAGATTTTCACGCAGCCGATTTTCACGGACTCATCATGAATCTCACCCAGCTTGTACTGGCCAGCCATAACGCCGGCAAACTCAAAGAACTTCAGGCCATGCTCGGCGCCAGCGTTCAGCTGCGCTCGATCGGCGAGTTCAGCACCGTGGAGCCCGACGAAACCGGGCTGTCGTTCGTCGAGAACGCCATCCTCAAGGCGCGCAATGCCGCACGTATTTCGGGCCTGCCGGCGCTGGCCGATGATTCGGGGCTCGCGGTGGATTATCTGGGCGGTGCGCCGGGCATCTATTCCGCGCGGTACGCCGACGGCCAGGGCGATGCGGCGAACAACGCCAAATTGCTGGACGCCCTCAACGACGTCCCCGCTGAACAACGCGGCGCCCAGTTCGTCTGCGTTCTGGCCCTGGTGCGCCACGCCGACGACCCGCTGCCGATCCTCTGCGAAGGCCTGTGGCACGGCCGCATCCTCACCGCCGCCAGCGGCGAGCACGGCTTTGGTTATGACCCATTGTTCTGGGTGCCGGAGCGCAACTGCTCAAGCGCCGAACTCACCCCGGCCGACAAGAACCAGATCAGCCACCGCGCCCGCGCCATGGCCATCCTGCGTCAGCGTCTGGGGCTGAGCCCTGATCAGCAATGACTCAGGATTCCACCACCCGGCCGCTGATTCTCGGCGCGGCCGGCTTCACGACAGAGCCGTCGCGGGCGCCCCTTGCCGAGCTGCCGCCGCTGTCGCTTTACATCCATATCCCGTGGTGCGTACGCAAATGCCCGTACTGCGATTTCAACTCCCACACGGCGAGCCCGGTGTTGCCGGAGCAGGAATACGTCGACGCGCTGCTGGCCGATCTCGACCAGGACCTGCCCCACGTCTACGGCCGCGAGCTGAGCACGATCTTTTTCGGTGGCGGCACGCCCAGCCTGTTCAGCGCCGATGCGCTGGGCCGCCTGCTGAGCGGCGTTGAACAACGCATTCGCTTCGCCCCAGACATCGAGATCACGCTGGAAGCCAACCCCGGCACCTTCGAGCAGGTGAAATTCAGCGCCTATCGCGGTCTAGGCATCAATCGTCTGTCCATCGGCATCCAGAGTTTTCAGGAGGCCAAGCTCAAAGCGCTGGGGCGTATCCATAACGGCGATGAGGCCGTGCGCGCTGCCGACATGGCGCGTCGGGCGGGTTTTGATAATTTCAACCTGGACCTTATGCACGGTCTGCCGGACCAGTCCCAGGAAGACGCCCTCGGCGACCTGCGTCAGGCGATCGCCCTCGCCCCGACCCACCTGTCCTGGTATCAGCTGACCCTTGAGCCGAACACGGTGTTCTGGAATCAGCCGCCCACGCTGCCGGAAGATGACATCCTTTGGGATATTCAAGAGGCCGGTCAGACGCTGCTTCGGGAAAACGGCTATGGCCAATACGAAGTGTCGGCCTACGCCCAGCCGGGACGCGAAGCACGGCATAACCTGAATTACTGGAGCTTCGGGGACTTTCTCGGGATCGGCGCGGGCGCCCATGGCAAGCTCAGCCATCCGGACGGGCGCATCATCCGCACCTGGAAAACCCGACTGCCCAAGGATTACCTCAACCCGGCCAAGGCTTATCAGGCTGGCGAAAAGCGGCTGCCACTGGATGAGATGCCCTTTGAATTCCTGATGAACGCCCTGCGCCTGACAAAGGGCGTGGACGCTGCATTATTTCAGCGCCGCACCGGTCTAAGCGTCGATTCGCTCGCCAGCGCCCGTCTTGAGGCCGAACAACGCGGCTTGCTGGAGACCGATCCGGCACGGCTGGTGGCGACCGCTCGCGGCCAGTTATTCCTCAACGACTTGCTGCAGCACTTTCTTCTGTAAGGCTCAACATTAAGGACACTGAATGGAATTCGTACTCGACTTGCTGGCCACCGTCTCGCGCTGGAGTCGCAGCAATTTGTCGGAAATCGCCTTGGCGTTGGTCGGCTGCCTGCTGATTCTGTTCGGGACCGACATCAAGGGCTGGATCGAAGGCCGCCTCGGCAGCTTTGCCGGCGCGTTGCGCATTCCGATCATGGCGCTGCTCTGCACCGTTGGCAGCGGCGCTGCGCTGATTTATGCCACGCCGTGGGTCGTGCGAGGCCTGAGCCAGTTCAACAACTACAGCCTGGCGCCGGTGTTGGTGGTGGTGCTGGTGTTGATCGGGGTGGTGGCGGATCGGAAATAACCGACCGGAATGCAAAAGCGCCCTTGCCCGCGATGGCGGGAAGGGCGCTCAAGAAATCACACTCCGCTGTTGCCGAGTGCGATCAATCCATCAGCGAATGCTTTGGATGCTGCCTTTGTTGCCGGTCACTTTTACGTTCACTTGCTTGAAGATGAAGTAATCGTTGACGGTGACTTCGTAACGCGGCGCGACGATCAGGTCGGAACCGGACGATTTGACCGCCTTGAACGCTGCGGCTGCTTTGGTGGAGGAGATCGGGTCCGGCAGAGGAAGGCCCATGCCACCGCCGCTCGCGCCGCCGTAGGTCACGCCGTCCGCAAACTGCGTGTCGCCGCCGATGTTCAACCAGCCGAACAGAACATTGGTGGATGACTCGCCGCTGATGGCTTCACCGACTTTGACGTCAGCCTTCAGATCAGTCTTCACGTCGCCGGACAGCGAAGCGCTTGGCTGGCTGACGTTGTAGCTGACACAGCCGCTGGTGGTCGCAATCAGCGTGGCGATCGCAGCCATTTGCCAAAACTTGTTCATCTTTATTCCTCGTCATCGATATGGATATATGCAACGGCGGGGACTATGAAGATCAGAACTGAAAATGGATGTCGGACGATTCCGAAGACCCTGTAGCCTTCTTAGGAAGAAATCGAAGGGTTCGTCGTACAAGGCAATTATCGGCTGAAATGTGCTGTAAAAACTCAAAAGCGGCCGCTTTTGGGCCGCTCCTGGTCAAGAAGTGATCAGGCCAGCTTCTCGAACTTCAGATCCCAGACCCCGTGACCGAGCCGTTCGCCACGGCGCTCGAACTTGGTGATCGGACGTTCCGCAGGGCGCGCAACGCATTTGCCGTCCTCGGCCAGGTTGCGGTAACCCGGGGCCACATTCATGACTTCCAGCATGTATTCGGCATACGGTTCCCAGTCGGTCGCCATGTGCAGCACGCCGCCCGGCTTCAACTTGCTACGCACCAGTTCGGCAAATTCGGCTTGAACGATACGGCGCTTGTGATGGCGCGACTTGTGCCACGGGTCCGGGAAAAACAGCATCAGCCGGTCCAGGCTGTTGTCGGCCACACAACGGTTGAGCACTTCGATCGCATCGCAATCGTAAACGCGCAGGTTGGTGAGACCTTGGGTCAGCACGCCGTTGAGTAAAGCGCCAACCCCCGGACGGTGCACTTCCACCCCGATGAAATCCTGTTCTGGCGCGGCGGCGGCCATTTCCAGCAGCGAGTGCCCCATGCCGAAACCGATTTCGAGAGTGCGCGGGGCCGAACGACCAAACACTTCGTCGAAATCAACGGGGGCGTCCGCGAGCGGCAGCACGAACAACTCCTTACCCTGATCCAGGCCACGTTGCTGACCTTCGGTCATGCGACCGGCGCGCATCACGAAGCTCTTGATGCGGCGGTGATGGCCGTCATCGCCTGGCGCTTTGGCATTTTCGTCATTCATCACTTCATCGTCCGGAAGTGGGTCGGGCGTTTGCGAATCAATCATCAACAGGCTCTTACTTGATCAGACCATCCAGCGGCGAGGACGCGCTGGCATAGAGTTTCTTGGGCATACGACCGGCCAGGTAAGCCATGCGTCCCGCCAGAATGGCGTGCTTCATGGCTTCGGCCATCAGCACCGGGTGCTGCGCGTGAGCGATGGCCGAGTTCATCAGCACCGCTTCGCAACCCAGCTCCATAGCAATAGTAGCGTCGGAAGCAGTGCCGACACCCGCATCTACCAGCACCGGGACTTTCGATTCTTCGAGGATGATCTGCAGGTTGTACGGGTTGCAGATCCCCAGGCCAGTACCGATAAGGCCCGCGAGGGGCATCACCGCGCAGCAACCGATTTCGGCGAGCTGGCGGGCAATGATCGGGTCATCGCTGGTGTAGACCATGACGTCGAAGCCGTCCTTCACCAGCGTTTCGGCTGCCTTGAGGGTTTCGATGACATTAGGGAACAGGGTTTTCTGGTCAGCGAGGACTTCCAGCTTGACCAGATTGTGGCCATCGAGCAGCTCGCGGGCCAGGCGGCAAGTGCGCACGGCCTCAATGGCGTCGTAGCAACCGGCGGTGTTCGGCAGGATGGTGTAGCGATCCGGCGGCAGCACGTCGAGCAGGTTCGGTTCGCCCGGGTTCTGCCCCAGGTTGGTCCGGCGCACGGCAACGGTCACGATCTCGGCGCCCGAGGCTTCGATGGCCAGTCGGGTCTGTTCCATGTCCGTGTACTTGCCAGTGCCGACCAGCAGGCGCGACTGAAAAGTACGACCGGCCACGGTAAACGGCTTGTCGCTGCGAACGTTGCTCATCTGAAATCCTCTTTACGGTTGAGGTTCTTGCAGTGCTTGCGGATCAGGCCGACAGCACGTCGAAGGCTAGCCGCCACCGATGGCGTGTACCACTTCGACCTGATCGCCCTCGGACAGCGTCGTGGCGGCATGCTGGCTGCGCGGGACGATGTCCAGATTGAGCTCGACGGCGACTCGGCGCCCGGTCAGATCCAGACGTGTCAGCAATGCCGAAACGGTCTCGCCGTCGGGCAGCTCAAAGGATTCACCGTTCAACTGAATGCGCATGCGAGGGGGCAGCCATCATTTTAGGGGGCGAGCATTCTAGCCCGATCGGGCGGTATGACCAAGGCAAAGCCACGCCATTCGTCTCAGGCGTGGCCGAGGGTTGCTGCGCGCTCGACATGAGCGCACGCATTCGGGATCAGAGCGTGTCGAGGCCCAGGCGCCAGGCTGTCCAACCGAGAATCGCCCAGCCGATCAGGAAAAACAGGCCGCCGAAGGGGGTGATGATGCCCAGCTTGGTCGCGCCGGTCAGCGTCATCAGGTAGAGGCTGCCGGAAAACAGGATGATGCCCAGTGTGAAGGAGATGCCTGCGTAGGTGACGAGCCGGCCCTGGATCTGCATCGCCAGCAGCGCCACGCCGAAAATTGCCAGGGCATGAATCAGTTGGTAGAGCACGCCAGTGTGGAAAACCGCGAGGTACTCGGGTGTCAGGCGGTTTTTCAGGCCATGGGCGGCGAACGCGCCAAGGGCGACGCCGGTGAATCCGAAGAAGGAGGCCAGCATCAGAAAGGTTCGTAACATGTACAACTCCAGGCAAGTTCAATGACGCGTCGTCTGTATAATGGCCCGCTCAACCGGTTCGGCCAAGCCATCTCTATGCTGCAATTACTTCTCCGTCGTGTCGCCAAAGGCCTGCTCTGGTTCGCAGCGGCAAGTGTCGTGCTGGTGCTGATTTTCCGTTGGGTCCCTCCTCCGTTCACTGCGTTGATGGTCGAACGCAAGATCGAATCCTGGTTCGACGGTCAGCCCATTGACCTGCAGCGCGACTGGGAGTCATGGGACAACATCTCCGATGACCTGAAAATCGCCGTCATCGCTGGCGAGGACCAGAAGTTCGCCGAGCACTGGGGTTTCGATATCGACGCCATTCAGGCGGCACTGGTTCACAATGAACGCGGCGGCTCCCTGCGCGGGGCCAGTACGCTGAGCCAGCAGGTGTCGAAGAACCTGTTCCTGTGGTCGGGCCGCAGCTACTTCCGCAAGGGCCTGGAGGCCTGGTTCACCGGGCTGATCGAGGTGTTCTGGTCCAAGCAGCGCATTCTTGAGGTCTACCTGAACAGCGTGGAATGGGACGACGGCGTCTTCGGCGCCCAGGCCGCTGCGCAGCATCACTTTCATGTGAATGCGAGCCAGCTTTCCACGCAACAGGCCAGCTATCTCGCCGCCGTCCTGCCCAATCCGCGGGAGTGGAGCGCCAGCCACCCCACCAGCTACGTCTCACGCCGCGCAGGCTGGATCCGCCAGCAGATGCGTCAGTTGGGTGGGGATGAGTATTTGATGGGGTTGAATCACGGTCGCAAGTGGTAAGCCCAAGTCTGGCTTTATAGCTTTCGTAGGACTGGCTTTAGCCGGGAAAGCGTTACGCGTCACGCCGCAATCCTAATGGTGCTCAACCCGGCCTCTTCCCGGCTGAAGCCGGTCCTACTCAGAAACCGCGTCCACCTTGCGGGATGGGCAGGGTCAGATTCGCGTTCACGCTGTTAGTAGTTTCCGCATCAGGCGCAATACATCCCACAAACAAAAACGCCCCGATCACTTCGGGGCGTTTTGCGTTTCGCGCAGCGATCAGGCAGCGATCGACAGCTTCAGCTTGTTCATCGCGCTCTTTTCGAGCTGACGAATACGCTCGGCAGAGACGTTGTACTTCTCGGCCAAGTCGTGCAGCGTGGCCTTTTCTTCCGCCAGCCAGCGTTGGTACAGAATGTCGCGGCTGCGGTCGTCGAGCACGTTCAACGCTTCGTGCAGGTTGGCCGTCGAGCTGTCAGTCCAGTCGGAATCTTCCAGCTGACGCGCCGGATCGTAGCGATGGTCTTCCAGGTAGTTGGCCGGCGACTGGAAGGCGCTGTCGTCGTCGGCTTCTGCCGCCGGGTCGAACGCCATGTCGTGGCCGGTCAGACGACTTTCCATCTCGCGCACTTCGCGGGGCTCAACGCCGAGGCTTTCCGCCACGCGATGCACTTCTTCGTTGTTCAGCCAGGCCAGACGCTTCTTCTGACTGCGCAGATTGAAGAACAGTTTGCGCTGAGCCTTGGTGGTTGCGACTTTTACAATGCGCCAGTTGCGTAGGATGAACTCGTGAATCTCGGCCTTGATCCAGTGCACGGCAAAGGACACCAGACGCACGCCCATCTCGGGGTTGAAGCGCTTGACGGCCTTCATCAGGCCAACGTTACCTTCCTGAATCAGGTCAGCCTGAGCCAGTCCATAACCGGAATAACTGCGTGCGATATGCACGACAAATCGCAGGTGGGCGAGCACCATCTGCCGAGCCGCCCCTAAATCCTGCTCGTAATAGAGACTCTCGGCCAGTTCACGCTCCTGCTCAGGCGTCAGCAGTGGAATGCTGTTTACCGTATGCACATAGGCTTCCAGGTTTGCACCCGGAACCAAGGCATAAGCAGGTTGCAAAGAATTGGTCATACGAAAAAACCTCCGACACATAACTCGTGCAGTTCAGCACTGCGAAATTGACCGGGAACCGCTAGACAAGTTCCCTCAGCTGAAAAGTCAATAGGTGAAACAAAATTTACTCAAAACTCATGACAACACTACATTCACATCACTAACGAGGCGCCAGCTCTCTCAAATGGCGTGCCACTGCAATCCACGCACCGATATACCCCAACAACACCGCTCCAAGCAAGAGCGACACGCCGTCGGACACCGGCACGCCGGCAAGCGCAAAATCGCTGCCGTAGAGCCCAGCCAGTTTGACCACCGCATCGTTCAGCCAGTCTAGCCCAAAAGCCAGAACACCCCAGGAAAGCACCCCGGCGCCCAGCCCGTACAACGCCCCCATATAAAGGAAAGGCCGACGCACGTAGCTGTCTGTACCGCCTACTAACTTGATGACCTCGATTTCCGTACGACGGTTCTCGATGTGCAGACGAATGGTGTTGCCGATGACCAACAGCAGTGCCGCGACCAGCAAGACGGTCAGGCCGAAGACAAATCGGTCGCCCAGCTTCAGGATAGCGGCCAGCCGCTCAACCCAGACCAGGTCAAGCTGGGCCTGCTGCACCTTGGGCAACTCGGCCAGACGCGTACGTAATGCTTCCAGCGCGGCTTTGTCAACTTCCAGTGGCGTCACCAGCACAACGCCGGGCAGCGGGTTTTCAGGCAGTTCCTTCAACGCCTCGCCCAGACCGGACTGTTTCTGGAACTCGTTCAGTGCCTCATCGCGGCTGATGTACTCGGCATCAGCGACGCCGCCCATTTCCTTGATCTGACGGACAAGACCCTCGCCTTCACTCGGCGATGCGTCCAGTTGGAGGTACAGAGATATCTGCGCCGCACGCTGCCACGAACCGCCCAAGCGCTCGACATTGTTCAACAGCAATGACAGGCCCATCGGCAAGCTCAGCGCGATGGCCATGACCAGACAGGTAAAGAAGCTACCGATGGGCTGCTTGCCGAGACGGCGCAGGCTGTCCAGCAGGCTTGAACGGTGGGCCTCGATCCAGGCGTTGAACAACTCGCCGAAACTCGGGCCGTCATCGTCATCGCGTTTCTTTTTCTTTTGCGGCGCCGGGTCTGAGGCCTTGGGCGCTACACGTTCGGAAACCTTGGGACTGCGGGTGGCACTCATACGCCAGCCTCCCCGTCGCCGATCAATCGGCCGCGCTGCAACGTCAGCATGCGATGGCGCATCCGCGCGATCAGTGCCAGGTCGTGGCTCGCAATCAGCACACTGGTGCCCAGTCGGTTGATGTCTTCGAACACGCCCATGATTTCGGCCGCGAGTCGCGGGTCGAGGTTACCGGTGGGTTCGTCCGCCAGCAGCAGCGCCGGGCGGTGAACAATGGCGCGAGCAATGCCGACGCGCTGTTGCTGACCGGTGGACAAGTCGCCCGGGTACAGCTCTGCTTTGTCGGACAGCGCCACGCGCTCAAGGGCCGAATCGACGCGTTTGACCACTTCGGTCTTGGACAGGCCGAGGATCTGCAGCGGCAGCGCGACGTTATTGAACACCGTGCGATCAAACAGCAGCTGGTGGTTCTGGAACACGACGCCGATCTGACGACGCAAAAACGGAATCTGCGCGGTGCTGATCTGACCCAGGTCCTGACCTGCCAGCAACAGTTTGCCGGTGGTCGGACGTTCCATCGCCAGGAGCAGGCGCAGCAAGGTGCTCTTGCCCGCGCCGGAATGGCCGGTCACAAACAGAAATTCGCCACGACGTACTCGAAAGCTCAGCTCATGCAAGCCGACGTGTCCGTTCGGATAGCGTTTACCGACCTGTTCGAAACGAATCATGGGCGCTCCCGCTCGGCGAATAGGGCTTGGACGAACGGTTCGGCTTCGAAGGTTCGCAGATCGTCGATGCCTTCACCGACACCGATGTAGCGAATCGGCAGGCCGAACTGCTTGGCCAGGGCGAAGATCACGCCGCCCTTGGCCGTCCCGTCGAGCTTGGTCAGCGCGAGGCCGGTCAGCTGGACAGTCTGATTAAACTGCTTGGCCTGATTGATCGCGTTCTGGCCTGTGCCGGCGTCCAGCACCAGCAGGACCTCATGGGGCGCGTCGGCGTCGAGCTTGCCGATCACGCGGCGAACCTTCTTCAACTCTTCCATCAGGTTGTCTTTGGTGTGCAGACGGCCCGCCGTGTCGGCGATCAGCACGTCGATACCGCGCGCCTTGGCGGCCTGCACAGCATCAAAAATCACCGAAGCCGAGTCAGCACCCGTGTGCTGGGCGATCACCGGAATCTTGTTGCGTTCGCCCCAGACCTGCAGTTGCTCAACGGCTGCAGCGCGGAAGGTGTCGCCCGCCGCCAGCATGACCTTCTTGCCTTCCATCTGAAGCTTCTTGGCGAGCTTGCCGATGGTGGTGGTTTTACCCGCGCCATTGACGCCGACGACCAGGATCACGAATGGCTTGTGCTGCGAAGTGATGACCAGCGGTGCTTCCACTGGTTTGAGCATTTCGGTCAGTTCGTTTTGCAGCGACTTGTACAGCGCGTCGCTGTCGGTGAGCTGCTTGCGCGCCACTTTCTGCGTCAGGTTGCGCACGATCGCCGACGTTGCTTCCACACCGACATCTGCGGTCAACAGCCGGGTCTCCAGCTCGTCGAGCATGTCGTCGTCGATGGCTTTTTTGCCGAGGAACAGGCTGGCCATGCCTTCGCCAAGGCTGGCGCTGGTTTTCGACAGGCCCTGCTTCAGACGCGCGAAAAAACCAGGCTGCTTGGGTGCGGGGGCCCCTTCGAAAGGGACTGGCGGTACGTTGGTCTCAAGAACGGGCACGGCAGCCGCGGCTGGAACCAGCGGCGCCGTGGTCAACGGCGGCGTCAGCGCAGGAAGATCATTGCCGGAAACCGGATCAGGCAGCGCGACGGGGGTCGGCTCGATGGACGGAGCCACTTCAAACGAGCGGGTGTCGATGACCGCCGGCTGAGCGGGGGCTTGCGCCAATGGAGTCGCTGCGGATTCCACGTTGGACTCGGTGTGAACCGGAATCGACGGCGTAACGTGAGGCTCGCGCTCATCGGTGAAAGCCACTGGCTCTTCAGCAACAGGCAGGTGCAGCCAAGGATCTTCGACCGGGGCCGAAAGCGCTTCAGTCGTAGCTGTTTGTGGCAAGGGCTGCGGCGCGGTTTGCGGCGCGCGCTCGGCCGGGATGACCGGGGCGTTGGGCTGCTCAGCAACAGCCGGGGCCTGATCGGGCACGGACTCTGGCGCTGGTGCGGGGGTGTTCTGAGGCGGCTCGGGAGTGACTTCCTGCGGCTTTTTGCGCAGCCATCCGAACAGGCCTTTTTTCTCGCCAGCCGGGGCTGGGGTCTTCTTGTCGTCGTTGGAACCAAACATGGAGGACGGCTATCTCACGGTAACGACGCGCCAGAGCGGCGCCTCTGAAAAATTCTGTATGGGAAACAGACTGCTTTTATGTCCGCTTGTTCAGCGTTCGCCCTGCCACAGGGGGGGCGCAGTCCCATTGAGCGCACTGCTCGGCCATTTCTTACGAAGCGGGTTTACGACGCTGACATCTTAGTCATGGTCGTCAGGCAAACTCGCCGCTATCCTAACACCCCCGCGCCCGCTGACGCTAAGCAGGCCGTCTCCAAGGTTCAAATCACGAATGAATGCTCTAGCCCGCTGTGCCGCAGGCCTGCTGCTCAGCACAATCTGTTTGCCCTTCGCCGCATCGGCTGCCGACCCACAACCCACCACCGAATTCACGCTGGACAACGGCCTGAAGGTCGTCGTGCGTGAAGATCACCGCGCACCGGTCGTGGTTTCGCAGGTCTGGTACAAGGTTGGCTCCAGCTACGAGACGCCTGGCCAGACGGGCCTTTCCCATGCGCTGGAACACATGATGTTCAAGGGCAGCTCCAAGGCAGGTCCGGGCGAAGCGTCGCTGATCCTGCGCGACTTGGGCGCCGAAGAGAACGCCTTCACCAGCGACGACTACACCGCTTATTACCAGGTCCTGGCTCGTGATCGACTGGCGGTTGCCTTCGAACTGGAAGCCGACCGCATGGCCACCCTGCGCCTGCCGCCTGAAGAGTTCGCCCGGGAAATCGAAGTCATCAAGGAAGAGCGCCGCCTGCGCACCGATGACAAGCCGAACGCCAAGGCCTACGAGCGCTTCAAGGCCATCGCCTACCCCGCCAGCGGCTACCACACGCCGACCATTGGCTGGATGGCGGACCTTGAGCGCATGAAGGTCGAGGAGCTGCGCCACTGGTATGAATCCTGGTACGTCCCCAACAACGCCACGCTGGTGGTGGTGGGCGACGTGAAGCCCGATGAGGTTAAGGCCCTGGCTGAGCGCTTCTTCGGCCCGGTTCCGCGCCGCGATGTACCGCCCTCGAAAAAGCCGCTGGAGCTGGCCGAACCTGGTCTGCGCCAGATCACCGTGCATGTCGCCACGCAGATGCCGAGCCTGATGTATGGCTTCAACGTGCCGAGCCTGGCCACCGCCACCGATCCACAGTCGGTCAACGCACTGCGCCTGATTTCGGCCTTGCTCGACGGTGGCTACAGCGCGCGCATTCCGACCCGCCTGGAGCGCGGCGAAGAACTGGTGACCGGCGCTTCGTCCGACTACGACGCCTACACCCGCGGCGACAGCCTGTTCACCCTCAGCGCCACACCCAATCAACAGAAGAAGAAAACCCTCGCCGACGCTGAAGCCGGCATCTGGCGCCTGCTCGACGAGCTGAAAACCAAGCCGCCCGCCAAGGAAGAGCTGGAGCGGGTCCGGGCCCAGGTGATCGCCGGGTTGGTCTATGAGCGCGATTCCATTACCAGTCAGGCCAGCACCATTGGCGAACTGGAAACAGTGGGCCTGTCCTGGAAGCTCATCGATCAGGAACTGGCAGGGCTGCAAAGCGTGACGCCGGAAGACATCCAGAAAGCCGCCCGTACTTACTTCACCCGCGAGCGCCTCGCCGTTGCGCATGTTTTGCCTGAGGAGAAAGCCCAATGAGCCAGCGCTACGAATCCCGCTTTGCGCGAACGCGGGCCTGCTCATTCGCACTCGCCGTAACGCTTGGTCTGTTAGGTGCCCCATGGGCGATGGCAGAGACCGCCGCCGAAGCCCCGAAAGCCATCGACAAGGCCGCCAGTACGCTGGAGTCCCTGAAGGAACTGGACGGTAAAGCGCCGGCGCGCCGTTCGCTGAACATCCAGTCGTGGAATACCGCCGAAGGCGCTCGCGTGCTCTTTGTTGAAGCCCATGAGCTGCCAATGTTCGACATGCGCCTGCTGTTCGCGGCCGGTAGCAGTCAGGATGGCGCCACCCCCGGCATCGCGCTGGTCACCAACGCGATGCTCAACGAAGGCATCAAAGGCAAGAACGTCAGCGCCATCGCCGAAGGTTTCGAAGGGCTGGGCGCTGATTTCGGCAACGGCTCCTATCGCGACATGGCAATCGCTTCGCTGCGCAGCCTGAGCGCCGCCGACAAACGCGAGCCCGCGTTGAAACTGTTTGCCGACGTGGTGGGCAAACCGACATTCCCGGCGGACTCGCTGGCGCGAATCAAAAACCAGTTGCTGGCGGGCTTTGAATATCAGAAGCAGAACCCGGGCAAGCTGGCAGGCGACGAGCTGTTCAAGCGGTTGTACGGCGATCACCCCTACGCGCACCCGAGCATGGGCACGGCTAAAAGCATCGCGCCTCTGACGTTGGCTCAACTGAAGGCCTTTCATGCCAAGGCCTACGCCGCTGGCAACGCAGTGATCGCGTTGGTTGGCGACCTGACGCGCGCAGAAGCCGAAGCGGTAGCAACCCAAGTGTCCGCCGCGCTGCCGAAAGGCCCGGCGCTGGCACAAACCGTTGCCCCGACCGAACCCAAGCCGAGTGAAACCCACATCGAGTTCCCGTCCAAGCAGACGCACCTGATGCTGGCTGAACTGGGCATTACCCGAGGCGACCCTGACTACGCGGCCCTTTCACTGGGCAACTCGATCCTCGGTGGCGGCGGCTTCGGCAGCCGCCTGATGACCGAAGTCCGGGAAAAACGCGGCCTGACCTACGGTGTGTCTTCAGGCTTCACGCCGATGCAGGCGCAGGGTCCTTTCATGATCAGCCTGCAGACCCGAGCCGAACTGAGCGAGAACACCCTGAAGCTGGTCAAGGACATTACCCGTGACTTCCTTGCCAACGGCCCGACCCAGAAAGAGCTCGACGATGCCAAGCGCGAACTGGCCGGCAGCTTTCCTCTGGCGACCGCCAGCAATGCGGCCATCGTTGGCCAACTGGGCGCGGTCGGCTTCTATAATCTGCCGCTGACCTACCTTGAAGATTTCATGACGCAGTCCCAGAGCGTCACGGTCGAACAGATCAAGACCGTGATGAACAAACATCTGGACGCTGACAAGCTGGTGATCGTGACCGCAGGTCCGACCGTCCCGCAGAAGCCGCTGCCACCCCCTACCGACAAACCCGCTGAGCAACCGCTCGGCGTTCCGGAGCACTGATGACCTCGACTTCCAAGCCGCCGCGTATCCACAAAGGGCACAAAATCCACACGGGCCTCGGCCAACTGCGGATCATCGGCGGCGAATGGCGCAGTCGGCGTCTGAGTTTCCCTGACGCCCCCGGTCTGCGCCCGACGCCGGATCGTGTGCGGGAAACCCTGTTCAACTGGCTGGCGCCGTACATCGAGGGCGCGCGCGTGCTCGATCCGTTCGCTGGCAGCGGCGCGCTGTACCTTGAAGCCCTGTCGCGCGGCGCCAGCATGGGCTTGGCGCTGGACACCAACTCGATGGCGATCTCCAGCCTGCGCGAACACCTCGGCACGCTGCGTTGCACCGTCGGCAAAACCGCGACGGGCGACGCACTCCGCCATCTGGAAACCCAGCCGGCTGAACAGTTCGACGTGGTCTTCCTCGACCCGCCGTTCCACCAGGATTTGCTGATGCCTGCGTGCACGTTGCTGGAAGAGCGCAACTGGCTGGCGGACAGCGCGTGGATCTACACCGAAAGCGAGACCGCGCCGTCGACGCTGGGCATGCCTGCCAACTGGCGCCTGCACCGTGAGAAGAAAGCCGGTCAGGTTCACTACGCGGTGTGGGAACGAAGTGCCGTCGCGAGCTGACCTTCCCGTGTTCGTCCCGGCCTTCGGCCTGGGCAACCCGCACTTGCAGACGCTGTGGGGACCGCTCTGGCGTCCGACCACGCACCTCGAGCGTAGGCGTGAGCGCATCTGGCTGGAAGACGGCGATTTCCTCGACATGGACTGGCACGGCCCGCACGACGCAAACGTGCCGGTCGTGCTCGTGCTGCACGGTCTGACCGGCTCGTCCAACTCCCCCTATGTCGCCGGGCTGCAGCACGCCATGGAAAAACGCGGCTGGGCGAGCGTCGCCCTCAATTGGCGAGGTTGCTCGGGGGAGCCAAACCTGTTGCCCCGCAGCTATCACTCGGGGGCCAGTGAAGACCTTGCCGCCGTAATCGATCATCTGCGCAAGGCAAGACCGTTGGCGCCGCTTTACGCGGTCGGGTATTCCCTCGGCGGCAACATCTTGCTCAAGCACCTCGGCGAAACCGGGCTCGACAGCCACCTGCAAGGCGCTGCGGCGGTGTCGGTGCCGTTTAGGCTGGATGAATGCGCCGACCGGATCGGGCTGGGCTTCTCCAAAGTCTATCAACGCCATTTCATGCGCGAGATGGTCGGCTACATCAAGGACAAGCAGAGACGCTTTCAGCATGAAGGCCTCAGCGACGGCCTGGCAGAACTGGCGGCGCTGGGTTCGCTTAAAGACATGCGCACGTTCTGGGATTTCGACGGGCGCGTGACAGCGCCGCTCAATGGATTCGTCGACGCCCATGATTACTATCGCCGCGCCTCCAGTCGGTACTTCCTCGGCGCCATCCGTACGCCCACCCTGCTGATCCAGTCCCTGGACGACCCGTTCGTGTTCAAGCACAGCCTGCCTGAAGCCTCTGAGCTGTCGTCCAGCACCGCGTTCGACCTGCAGAAAAGAGGCGGGCATGTGGGTTTTGTCGGCGGCACGATCAGAAAGCCGACGTATTACCTGGAGCAGCGGATTCCGGCGTGGCTGGCGGACGTCCATGGCGCGCAGATAAACCGCTAACGTCTGCACGATCGTTCAAGACACTTATGCGCCGCCCGCTTACCATCCGGGGCATAAGGAGAAAAACCATGTCCCGTCACCCATTCTTCGTCCGCGGCCTTCGCGACAGCGTGCCCATGCTGGTCGGCATTGCACCGTTCGGCATTATCTTCGGCACCCTCGCCGGTGTGGGCGGGCTGACGTTATGGCAGGCCGTCGGCATGTCGATGTTCGTTTACGCAGGGTCGGCGCAATTCATCGTCATCAGCCTGATGGGCGCCGGGGCCGGCGCGGTGGTGATTCTGTTGACGACCTTCATCGTCAATCTGCGCCATGTGCTGTACAGCGCCACCTTGCAGCCACAGGTTCAGGGACTGCCACAGCGCTGGCGACTGCTGCTGGCGTTCTGGCTGACAGACGAAACCTTCGCGATCGTCCAACGCCACTACCTGGTCCACGGCCGGACGCCACTCGCACATTGGTACTGGCTGGGTGTCGCGAGTTCGCTGTATGCCTGTTGGGTCAGCAGCTCACTGGTGGGCGTGCTGTTTGGTCAGGCTTTTCCCGATATGGCCAGCTGGGGCCTGGAGTTCGCGATGCTGGCGACCTTCATAGGCATCGTCGTGCCCCTGCTGCGCAACCAGCCGCAGATTGCCGCCGCGTTGGTCGCCGGCGCAGTTGCCCTGCTGACATGGTCGTGGCCCTACAAGCTGGGGCTCATGGCCGCAGCCTTCAGTGGCATCACAGCGGGGGTGCTTCTGGAAAGACGGCAGCCAAAAAGGCAGGACGACATGCACCCGGACGAGGTGCGCCCATGACGTACTGGTGGCTGATTATGGGCATGGCTGCGATCACTTTTCTGATGCGCTACAGCCTGTTCGCCTGGCCGAACCTGCGTTTCTCGCCGCTGGTGCGCCAAGGCCTGCATTACGTACCCACCGCCGTGCTGACGGCCATCGTCGTGCCTGGCATGTTGCTGCCCGACGGCGCGCATTGGCAGCTGTCCCTGGACAACGCCTATTTGCTGGCCGGGATCGTGTCGATTGGCATTGCGGCCATGAGCCGCAATCTCCTGGCGACCATCGGCGGCGGGTTGCTGGTGTTCTTCTGGCTGCGCTGGGCGATGGGGCAGATGTGAGGCACACACGCCGCCACCTCAGCCCCCGGTCGCGACGCCCCGCTGCGGATCATTGATCCACTCGCTCCACGAGCCCGCGTACAGCGCCCCCAGTGGATACCCGGCGAGGGCCAGGGCAAACAGGTTGTGACAGGCCGTCACGCCGGAACCGCAATAAGCGACCAGCGCTTCTGCAGGGCGACCATGCAGCGCCTCGGCGAACCGCTGCTTCAGTTGCTCCGGTGGGAGAAACCGGCCATCCGACCCTAGGTTGTCGGTGAATGCCGCGCACTGCGCGCCCGGAATGTGCCCCGCGATAGGATCGATGGGCTCGACCTCACCCCGGAACCGCGCGGGTGCACGCGCATCGATCAAGGTCATGGCGGGATCGCCGATGCGGGCCTTTAGCTGCCCGGCCGTCAGCACCATCGCGTCCTCCGGCACGCCGTCGAACGAACCCTCGGGCTGATGCGGCGGATCAAGACTCAGCGGCAGACCCGCCCCATGCCAGGCCTTTAGCCCGCCATCGAGCACAAACACGCCGTCGCGCTTGCCCAGCCACGCCAGCAACCACCAGGCTCGGGCGGCATAAGCACCCGGGCCATCATCGTACAGCACGATGTCGCTCTGATCGTTCACACCCCAGAACCGCAAGCGCTCGATCAGCCGCTGGGGATCCGGCAGCGGGTGGCGACCGGTGACACCTTTGGTGATGGACCCACTGAGGTCATTGAGCAAATCAGCGTAAGAAGCCCCTTCGATATGGCCCTCTGCGTAGCTGCGCTGGCCGTAGTCCAGATCGTCCAGCGACGAACGACAATCCAGTATCACTAGCCCGGGCCGGGTCAGGCGTTCTGACAATTGTTGCGGGCTGATCAGTTGCGCGATGGACATGACAGGCTCCTGCAGGCAGTAAAAAATGGCGATATGACAATCAGTTCAGACAGCCAGGCTGATTCAGCCGGCGTCTTCCAGCGCCTTGGCCAATGGCACATAAAACTCTGCGCATAGCGCATTCACCGCTTCCCGCGCCTGGGGCGTCACGTAGGCCAGTTCCAGCATCAGCACCTGATAGACCCCGCGACGAATCGCGTCCTCATTCAGGTGCGCGGCGTTTTCCCGTGTGGTGCACAGAAAACGTACCCATGACGTGAGGATGATCCAGGCAGTGAGCGTCAGTGATTCGATCTGCACCTTATCCATGCTCAGAATCTGCGCGTCGACAAAGCCGCTGTAAATGGACATCGCCTTGATCAGGCAGTGTTGGGAAAAGCGTCGGTAGCGCACCGCCAGCTCTGGATCGGTTTCAAGCAGATGCTCGAGGTCGCGGTGCAGAAAACGATAGCGCCACATGCCGTCGAGAATCGCCATCAAGTAATGGCGCTTGTCTTCAACACCCGGCAGGCGACCCTTGGGCGGGTGCAGAAAGCTGTCGACCAGCGTTTCGTATTCAGTGAACAACTCGGCGATGATCGCCTGCTTGTTGGGGAAGTGGTAGTACAGATTGCCAGGCGACATTTCCATGTGCGCAGCGATGTGATTGGTGCTGACGCTGCGCTCGCCCTGCTGATTGAACAGCTCCAGGCTGCTGTGCACGATGCGTTCACGGGTGTTGATGCGTACGGTTTTGATGCGCGGCGCCATGTTCAACTCGAACGTCGAAACGTAACAGGGATGTGCCGGATCTTAACGCAAGCGTTGGGCCCGTTGCAGACTTCATCGCTCCAGGGCAGTCGCCAGCCTGATCCGAACCACCGCTGCGACGCCGATACCCAGCCCGGCTGCCGCCAGCATGTTGATCAAGATGACGCCGCGCAGCCCGATCGGCGCTGTCAGTATCCCGACGAGCAGACCGGCCAGCGGTTGCGACAGGTTGTTCAGCAGTGTGATGACGCCCACGGTCTTGCCGAAGTCGCGCGCGGGGATGACCCGCTGACGGATGCTGCGCATGTACACGTTGAACATCTTGTCGAAGCCGACGATCAGCAGAAAGCCGACAAGGTAGACCTCGGATGACGCGCTCGTGGCGGTAATGAATGCCCCCAGCAGCAAGGCAATGTATGACATCGCACCGAGCAGTTTCAGCGGCAGGCTGACCCGTGCCAGGACAAACAGAATTCCGATGGTCAGCAAGGCGCCCGCCGCCTGCAGCCCAGCGTAGTAATCTTTACTCTCACTGAATGAGCCGATGACCATCGCCGCCGAGCTGGCCAGCGTGACACCGACGATCAGGTTGACGCCGACCGCCAGCAAAATGATCTTCTTCAGCTCGGCCAATCGGAAGATGTGTCCGAAGGCGATTTTCAACGGCTGTGTCCAGCGGCCTACGTCCTGATCGAACCGCTCCAGCGTAATATTGCTGTTGCGCTGCCAGACTCGCATGGCGAGATCCGCCGCGACGAAAACCAGCGCCACGCCGATGACAACGCCCCACCACGGGCAGATTTCCAGCGCCAGCGCCGCCAGCAAAGGCCCGAGCACCAGGCCGGTCTGGTCGGCAATCTGTGAGTAGGACAGCGTCTTGCCGTAGCGGTAATCCGGGAAAATATGCGGCATCACCACTTCCCGGGCCATGATCCCCTGGGTGGTCAGGACGCCACAGACCGCCGACAGAATGATCAGCCAGTAGATCCCGCCAAACAGGCCATATAGCCCCATTGCGGCCAGGCAGATAACAGCCCGGTAAACCTGACTGATGTGCAGCAGCCGGATGGGCGAGTATTTATCGCAAAGCGCGCCGCAAACCGGGAATGCAAGGAAGCGCGGCAATGTCTCGACGAAGAACGCCAGCCCCGCCAGGGAAGCGCTGTTGGTGGTCTGGAAAACAATCAGCGGCACCAGAAACAGGAGCACCTGATCGGCAAGACGGGATAGAAAAAGGGAAAGAAAAAACGCCAGATAGTCCGTGCGCATTGAGACTCCGTGTCAGGTGGTGCGGGGCGGCAGTTCAGTTTTTGCCCGGACAGTCTGGCGTGCGTCTGCGAGCGAATGCAAGGGCCGTTGACTTCATAGAGCAATGACTCTAAAAGCACTGCATAACTTCAACAAGGACCGCCGCGATGCCCGTCGACTCTAATCTTCTGCCATATGCAGACGACGCTCCTTGCCCGCGCCGCCATCTGGAACAGGTATTCGACGAGCAACGACGCGCATTCGCCGCCAATCCGATGCCGGTCCTGCAAGAGCGCAAACAATGGCTCGATCGCTTGCACACGCTGCTCAGCAGCGAGCGCCAGGCGATCATTGATGCAATCAACGCTGATTTCAGCCACCGCAGCGCCGACGAAACGCTTCTCGCCGAGCTGATGCCCTGCCTGCACAACATCCGCCACGCCCAGCGTCATTTGAAGAAATGGATGCGGCCCTCCCGCCGAAGCGTCGGCATGGCGTTCCAGCCCGCCAGCGCCAAAGTCGTTTACCAGCCATTGGGCGTGATCGGCGTGGTGGTGCCTTGGAATTACCCGCTGTACCTGGCCATCGGGCCGCTGGTGGGCGCACTGGCGGCGGGTAACCGCGTGATGCTCAAGCTCAGCGAGTCCACGCCCGCCACCGGCGCGCTGCTGAAAAGCCTGCTGGCGCGGGTGTTTGCGGAAGATCACGTCGGCGTTGTGCTGGGCGAGGCGGAGGTTGGCGTGGCCTTCTCGACATTGCCGTTCGATCACTTATTGTTCACGGGCGCCACCAGCGTCGGGCGGCATGTCATGCGCGCGGCGGCGGACAACCTCACGCCGGTGACGCTGGAGCTGGGCGGAAAATCCCCCGCCATCGTGTCCCGCGACGTACCGCTCAAGGACGCCGCCGAGCGCATCGCTTTCGGCAAAACCCTCAACGCCGGACAAACCTGCGTGGCACCCGACTACGTGCTGGTGCCCAAGGATCGCGTTGACGAATTCGTCGAATCCTATAAGGAGGCGGTCACACGGTTTTATCCGACATTGACGGATAACCCGGACTACACAGCGATCATCAATCAGCGGCATGTCGCACGCCTGAATTCGTATCTCGCCGACGCGCAAGCCAAAGGTGCTCGGGTGATTCAGCTTTTCCCCGAGGGGCAGGACGGGAGGATGCCGTTCAGCCTGATTCTGGATGTGAGCGACGACATGTTGATCATGCAGGACGAGATCTTTGGCCCGCTGCTGCCGATCGTGCCCTACGACCAGATCGAGCAGGCGTTCGCCTACATCAATCAGCGGCCCAGGCCACTGGCGCTGTACTACTTCGGCTACGAACGGCATGAACAGAGCCGCGTGCTGGAGCAGACGCATTCGGGCGGCGTCTGCTTGAATGACACCCTGCTCCATGTCGCCCAGGACGACTTGCCTTTCGGCGGCATCGGCGCGTCAGGCATGGGCCATTACCACGGACACGAGGGGTTTTTGACGTTTAGTCATGCCAAAGGCGTGTTGATCAAACGGCGGTTCAACGCGGCGCGGCTGCTCTACCCGCCCTATGGAAAGGCGATCCAGACGCTGATTCAGCGACTGTTCGTGCGCTGATGCGCTTGCGAATTCTGACTGACCCAACACCCCCGTGCATTGAGCTGGCTGTGGAACATTGTGGGACTGGCTTTAGCGCGTCACACCGCAAATCTGAAGGTGCCCACACTGGCCTCTTCCCGGCTGAAGCCGGTCCCACTATTTGAACGCGATCGTCCTGTAGCACAGGCTTTAGCCGGGAAGACGTCTCGCGTCAGACCGCAAATCTGACGGTGCCCACACTGGCCTCTTCCCGGCTGAAGCCGGTCCCACTATTTGAACGCGATCGTCCTGTAGGACTGGCTTTAGCCGGGAAGGCGTCTCGCGTCACACCGCAAATCTGACGGTGCCCAGACTGCCCTCTTCCCGGCTGAAGCCGGTCCCACTATTTGAACGCGATCGTCCTGTAGCTCAGGCTTTAGCCGGGAAGACGTCTCGCGTCACACCGCAAATCTGACGGTGGCCACACCGGCCTCTTCCCGGCTGAAGCCGGTTCCACTATTTGAACGCGATCGTCCTGTAGGACTGGCTTTAGCCGGGAAGGCGTCTCGCGTCACACCGCAAATCTGACGGTGCCCACACTGGCCTCTTCCCGGCTGAAGCCGGTCCCACTATTTGAACGCGATCGTCCTGTAGGACTGGCTTTAGCCGGGAAGGCGTCTCGCGCTGCACCGCAAAGCTTCCCACTACACTCCTCGGCAGCTTGGCCCGCTCAGCCTGCTGCGCTACCATCCAGTCCCCAACGAACTCCGACCAGGACGACGCGATGAACCGAGTGTTGTACCCCGGCACCTTCGACCCTATTACCAAGGGTCATGGCGATCTGGTCGAGCGCGCCTCGCGCCTGTTCGATCAAGTGGTCATCGCCGTCGCCGCCAGCCCCAAGAAAAACCCCCTGTTCCCGCTGGAGCAACGTGTTGCGCTCGCCCGCGAAGCGACCAAGCACCTGCACAACGTGGAAGTCGTAGGATTCTCGACACTGCTGGCGCACTTCGCTCAGGAACAGAACGCCAACATCCTGCTGCGCGGCCTGCGTGCAGTGTCGGATTTCGAGTATGAATTTCAGCTCGCCAACATGAACAAGCAACTGGCCCCGGACATCGAGAGTCTTTTTCTTACGCCGTCGGAACGCTATTCGTTCATTTCATCTACGCTGGTCAGGGAAATCGCAGCGCTGGGCGGTGATATCACCAAATTCGTCCACCCCGCCGTGGCCCAGGCGCTGAGCGAACGTTTCAAAGCCTGAGGCCTTGCGTCGAGGTAAGGTGCATACCGAGCGCTAATGCGGCACAATTCGCCGCATTCGTTTTGATATGCCCCGGTGTCGACCGTGGCAGGAGTATCCATGTCCCTGATCATCACCGACGATTGCATCAACTGCGACGTCTGCGAACCCGAGTGCCCGAACGAAGCGATTTCCCAGGGTGAAGAGATCTACGTGATCAATCCCAACCTGTGCACCGAATGCGTCGGCCACTATGACGAGCCGCAGTGCCAGCAAGTCTGCCCCGTGGATTGCATCCCGCTGGATGAAAACCACGTGGAGAGCAAGGACGAGCTCATGGCCAAGTACAACCTGATCACCAGCAAGGCATAACCGAACGCATATCCTGTCGGCATACGTGCTTTCGCCGAAGACACTGGCTTATAACGCCCGTTGAATTGAGCGAGATACGCATGATCTCTATGCTGGAACGGATACCTGTTTTGTCAGGCGCAGTGTTTCTGCTGTGCGCTTTTTCGGCCCAGGCCAGCCCCGATCACCCCGATCAGGCTGCCATCGCCAGCCCGCATCCCATTGCCACCGCCGCCGGCCGGGAAATCCTGGTGGATGGCGGCAACGCATTCGATGCCGCCATTGCCATCAGTGCCACGCTCGCCGTCGTTGAACCTTACGGGTCGGGCCTCGGCGGCGGCGGGTTTTTCCTGCTGCGCCAATCCGGCGACCCCGTTCAGTATCAGTTTCTCGACGCGCGCGAAAAGGCGCCGCTCAAATCAAAACCCAAAATGTTCCACCGCAACGGGATCCTCCAGCCGGACCTGTCCCTTAACGGACCACTGGCGGCCGCGATCCCCGGGCTTCCCGCGGCATTGGTCGAGCTCGCCGAACGCTATGGCCGATTGCCGCTTTCGATCTCGCTGGCGCCCGCCATCCGGGTCGCCTACCGCGGCTTCAAGGTGGACAGCGTTTATCGCGAGCGCGCCAGCTGGCGGCTGTTCGCGTTGCGCAACAATAAAGAGAGCGCGCGCCTGTTCCTGCGCAACAACGACGTGCCGAATCTGGGTGACGTCATCACCCAGCCTGAGCTGGCGCAAACCCTGGGGCGCCTTGCCGATAATGGCCGCGCCGGGTTCTACAGTGGCTTGGTGGCACAGGCGATGGTCAGCGGCGTGCGTCGTGCCGGAGGCATCTGGAATTACCATGATTTCGAAGAATATGAAGTCATCACGCGAACGCCTCTGCGCTTTCAGATGGCCGATCAACGGGAACTGATCAGCGCACCGCCGCCCTCGGCAGGTGGCATTGCACTGGCGCAAAGCCTGTCGATGCTGCAACAGCTGCCGTGGCGGGGGTCGGAGAACATTCAGCGGGCGCATTTTGTGATTGAGGCGCTTCGCCGTGCGTATCGTGATCGCGTGCTGCTGGGCGACCCGGACTTCGTGCCCAACCCGGTGGCTCAACTCCTGTCCACCGACTACTTGCTGCAGCTGACCACCAGCATCGATCCCCACCGCGCCACGCCCAATAACACCCTGCCCCCCGCGCCGCGCTGGCGTGAGGGCGACAACACCAGCCATTTCGCCGTACTGGACAACGAAGGCAACGCCGTGACGGCGACACTGTCGCTAAACCTGCCCTTCGGCTCAGCGTTTACCGTGCCCGGCACCGGGATCATCCTCAACGATGAGATGGACGACTTTGCCATAGACCCCAAAGGTCAGGGCAACTCGGCCTCAGCCGGCGGACACGCCAATGCCATCGAGCCGGGCAAGCGACCGATCTCAAGCATGAGCCCGAGCTTCATCGAAGGCCCGCAATCACTCGCTGCCTTCGGTACCCCGGGCGGCAGCCGCATCCCCAGCATGGTGCTGCTGTCGATGCTGCAGTATCTGGACGAGCAGCCGATTGCCAACTGGGCATCAACGCCGCGCTACCACCACCAGTACACGCCGGATGTGGTGGAGTACGAGCCGGAGACATTCACGGAGCAGGAACTGGCGGACCTGCGCGAGCGCGGTTATGCGCTGAAGGAGACGGCGAAGGATTTCGGCAATCAGCAGGTGCTGTTATGGCACAAGAACAGTGCCCGGGTCGAAGCGGCCAGTGACCCGCGTGGCATTGGCGTATCAACGACTTTCAAACCCAGTGACGCGCTGAAGCTGATGCGCGCCTGCGCCGATCAGTCCTGCTTGCCATAACCGTCGCCGGTGCAACCCAGGCAGCGGACGAATGCCGCCTTGCCCGGATCCACCACCAGCGCCTTGCCGGTTCGGCCAATGCCGCCGCCGGCGGCGGTAAACGGCAGTGC
The DNA here is from genome assembly GCF_014841665.1 of Pseudomonas sp. CFBP 8772. Taxonomy (NCBI): domain Bacteria; kingdom Pseudomonadati; phylum Pseudomonadota; class Gammaproteobacteria; order Pseudomonadales; family Pseudomonadaceae; genus Pseudomonas; species Pseudomonas sp. CFBP 8772. The sequence goes on from NZ_JACYUI010000016.1 coordinate 67,680, forward strand.
AACCACGAACAACCCGGCGCCGATGATGGTGGCAGCAATGAGAATCGGCCGCGCGATCAGCAGGTCGCCGATCATCGCGTAGGCGGGAGGGCTTTCGATTTCGTAGACGGGGTCACCACTGCCGGTCGCGTCCTGAGCCAGCGCAGGCGTGAATTGCAAGCCGAAGAACACGGCCAGGGTGGCAGCAAGCATGCGAAACGGGCTCATGGCATGGTCCTTCAAGCTAAGGCAGATATGAAGCTGTTCACTATAAACAGGGCGCGGGCTTACGCAAGGGGCGGCGTGTCTCACTGACAAGACACGCCCTGTAGGAGGGATCGGATAAACCCTCGCGATCCCGCGGCAGTCAGCGATCCAGGCCGACGGCTCTGCTGCTGTCTGGAACTACTTCTGGCACTTGGGGCAATAAACACTCGCCCGCTGACCCAGCTTCACTTCTCGCAGCGTGGTCCCGCACACCTTGCACGGTTCCTCGCCGCGTCCGTAGGCGAACAGTTCCTGCTGGAAGTAACCGGGCTGGCCGTCCCCGCCGATGAAATCACGCAGCGTGGTACCGCCCCGTTCGATGGCGGCGGCCAGGATGCGTTTGATTTCAATCGCCAGCTTTATATAGCGCGACTTGGAAACGCTCCCGGCGGCACGGCGCGGATCAATGCCGGCGGCGAACAGTGCTTCGGTCGCGTAGATGTTGCCGACACCCACGACGATCGCGTTGTCCATGATGAACGGCTTGACCGCCATTGCCCGGCCACGGGACAGCTCGAACAGACGCAGCCCGTCGAACACCTCGGTCAGCGGTTCCGGCCCAAGGCGCGCGAGCAATTCATGGTTAAGCGGGTCGAGGCTCCAGAGCATGGCGCCGAAACGCCGAGGGTCGGTGTAGCGCAAGGCCAGGCCGGACTCGAGTTCGATGTCGACGTGCTCGTGCTTGAGCGGCGGCAGACCGGCGTCCACCAGGCGCAGATTACCCGACATGCCGAGGTGGCTGATCAACGTGCCAACCTCCGCCTGGATCAGCAAATACTTGGCACGACGCTCGACAGCCACGATTTTCTGGCCTGACAGGCGCACGTCAAGGTCTTCGGGGATCGGCCAGCGCAGCCGACGATCACGCACAATCACGCGGCTCACGCGCTGGCCCACCAGATGCGGCGCAATGCCCCGGCGGGTGGTTTCGACTTCAGGTAATTCAGGCATGCGGCAGCTCGGTGAAGGGCAAGGTCAGGCGCAGGGTCAGTGCGCGCTCAGCTCGCGAATACTTTCCTTGAGGTTTTCGAAGTCGTAGTCGGACAAGCCAACGTAATCGAGAACCAGGGGACCAATGCTGTTCCACTCGTGGTCGACGGGCTCGTTGCCCAATACACGGTGGGATTCGCAGACATGCTCGGCCATCTTCAGCACGGCCAGCATGTTTTTCAGTGGCGCGTTGCGACCCGAGTCGTCCTTGAAAATCGCCAGCGCATTATGGTGATTGGCGATCGCATTGCTGACATGTTCAGGCAAACGCCAGGACTTGGCGGTGAAATAACCGACAACGGCGTGGTTGGTGTTCAGCAGCCGGTTCTCGGTGTCGACCACCCGACACTCGGCGGTGGTGTTGGAATACGCCTCTTCGAGCACGCTCATGTAGTCGGGGAAACGCTTGATCATCAGCGGCACGCCGCAGTCATGAAACAGGCCCAGTGCGTAGGATTCGTCGACCGTTTGCGAGCCGATGCGCTTGGCGATCGTCAGACTGGTCATTGCGACGTCCTGGGCGGTGTCCCAGAAACGGTTGAGCACGACGATGGTTTCATCGCTCATCTCGCCCTTGATCGACTGTGCGTTGATCAGGTTGATGACCGAGCGGCTGCCGAGCAGGTTCACCGCCCGTTGGATCGAGGCGATTTTGTTGGTCAGTCCGTAATGGCTGGAATTGACGATTTTCAGCAGCGCGCCGGAGAGCCCCGGATCCTGGGCGATCAACCGGGCGATGGCACCCAAGTCAGGGTCAGGCATGTACTGCTCCATCTGCAAATCCACCATGATTTGCGGCTGGGGCGGAACGCTGATGCCTTGTAACGCCTGCTGGATCTGCTCGGACGTAAGCTCTTGGGACATAACTTCACACTCGGGGTCAGGCCACGATTCTAACCCCTCGCGGCCACGGGTCGACAACTGGATGACGATCCAACGGATCCGACGGACAGCCAGACGGTAATCGACCACGGCGCGCCCGTCAGCGGGTTCACGCGCTATACTCCCGCTCTTTTTTCCGGAGCGACGTCATGTCCCTGCCTAGCTTGCGCCTCAAGCCCAACGCCGATCGCCGTTTGCGCAACGGTCATTTGTGGGTCTACAGCAACGAAATCGACGTCGCTGCCACCCCGCTCAACGGCTTTGCTCCGGGCGCTCAAGCCATTCTGGAAGCTGCGGGCGGCAAGCCGCTGGGCATCGTCGCAATGAGCCCGCAAAACCTGATTTGCGCACGTTTGCTGTCCCGCGACATCAAGCTGCCACTGGACAAGTCGCTGCTGGTTCATCGCCTGAACGTCTGCCTGTCGCTGCGCGAGCGTCTGTTCGACAAGCCGTTTTATCGTCTGGTCTACGGCGACTCCGACCTGTTGCCAGGTTTGGTGGTGGATCGCTTCGGCGACATTCTGGTGGTGCAGCTGGCGTCAGCAGCCATGGAGCAGCTCAAGGACGACGTGCTCGCCGCGCTGATTCAAGTGATCAAGCCGAGGGGCATTCTGCTCAAGAACGACTCCGCCGCGCGCGACGCCGAAGGGCTGAACCGCTACGTTGAAACCGCGTTCGGCCTGGTGCCGGAGTGGGTCGCGCTGGAAGAGAACGGCGTGAAGTTCGAAGCGCCGGTGATGGAAGGCCAGAAGACGGGCTGGTTCTACGACCACCGCATGAACCGCGCGCGCCTGGCACCGTACGCCAAGGGCAAGCGTGTACTGGACCTGTTCAGTTACATCGGCGGCTGGGGCATCCAGGCCGGTGCGTTCGGCGCCAGCGAAGTCTTCTGCGTCGACGCGTCAGCCTTCGCGCTGGACGGTGTCGAGCGTAACGCCGCACTGAACGGCTTCGCGGAAAAGGTCACCTGCATCGAAGGCGACGTGTTTGAGGCGCTGAAGGAACTGAAAGCGGCTGAAGAGCGTTTCGACGTGATCATTGCCGACCCGCCCGCGTTCATCAAACGCAAGAAGGACATGAAAAACGGCGAAGGCGCCTACCGCCGCCTGAACGAGCAAGCCATGCGCCTGCTCAGCAAGGACGGCATTCTGGTCAGCGCTTCCTGCTCGATGCACCTGCCGGAAGATGACCTGCAAAACATCCTCCTGACCAGTGCCCGCCATCTGGACCGCAACATCCAGCTGCTCGAGCGCGGCGGCCAGGGCCCGGACCACCCGGTCCACCCTGCAATCCCCGAAACGCGCTACATCAAAAGCATCACCTGCCGGTTGTTGCCGAACAGCTGATGGCTGATAGCGTGACGTAACGAGCCGCCCACTCCTACAGGCCATCTGCAGAACCTGTAGGAGCGTGGCTTGTCCCGCGATCTGCCGGGAACCGGCAGCAAATCAGACGACAGTGATATGCCTGACTGAATGCATTGCAGGATTGCTGTCGCTTCGCAACAGATCGCGAGCAAGCTCACTCCTACAGGCGATGCACAGTACCTGTAGGAGTGAGCTTGCTCGCGATTCTGCTTCAAAACCAACTCGCGTCCCACAGCGGATAATCTCCGACCCGTTTGACCAATCCAGCCCTCAACGGATTGGCGACAATGTATCTGGCCATCATCAAAAGATCGTCCTCCCGTCGTAATGCTCTGTCGTGAAAACCCCTCTGCCAGACTTGCCGGTGCGTTCCTCGCGACTGATTGATTGCGCGAGCGCTTCGCGATTTCACTCCCTGTAAAATCCGAGTGAGTTCACCTCCCGTCAGTTCAAGCAGCCAGTGGATGTGGTCGGGCATGATGACCCACGCTAACGAATCTGCCGCCCCCGAGGACTGAGCGGCGCGGAACTCGTTCACAACCAATCGTCCAAGCTTCCAGTCGCTGAAAACCTGCTCCCGGTTATGGGTGACCGACGTGACGAGGTAAATCCGTCCCGACTCCGAAAATCTCCCGCTCCTTAGATATCTTCCACGCGGTAATTCCGGCATTAGTCGCTCCCGTTGGTGATTACCAGGAAGGCTAGAACAGTGCCTGAGGGGTAGACGCCAAACAGAGATTCCGGATGTGTCTGCAAGATCCTTATCGCGAGCAAGCTCACTCCTACAGTGGTTCCGCGCCGAACTTTGCATTCGTGCCGGGACCATTGATCGCTCGAATCAGGGGGCATCTTTGTAGGAGTGAGCTTGCTCGCGATTGAGGTCGGATCCCCCACCGACCCGTTTGGCAATCAGACCGATGAGTCCGCAGCCCCACTTCCCGCCATTCCCTCCCGCCCTCACAGGTGTAGAATCAGCGCTATTCATCGCCAGTCATCCCCGGCGGGTTTATGAGCTCAGGCTGGGCGTACGGTGATCCCGTATCGTTCGGTTTCTTCGCTGCATCCGGTCACTGCCTTTTGCACACGACGTCACTAGAAGCTCACTCCCTTCCTCATTCAGCCGATTAGCCGGAGTGTTCCAATGCCTGATTACCGTTCAAAAACGTCCACCCACGGCCGCAATATGGCCGGCGCGCGCGCCTTGTGGCGTGCCACGGGCATGAAGGACGACGATTTCAAGAAGCCGATCATCGCCATCGCCAACTCGTTCACCCAGTTCGTTCCGGGCCACGTCCACTTGAAGGACATGGGTCAGCTGGTGGCGCGCGAGATCGAAAGAGCAGGCGGCGTCGCCAAGGAATTTAACACCATCGCGGTGGATGACGGCATCGCCATGGGCCATGACGGCATGCTGTATTCGTTGCCCAGCCGCGAGATCATCGCCGACTCCGTCGAATACATGGTCAACGCCCACTGCGCCGATGCAATCGTCTGCATCTCCAACTGCGACAAGATCACCCCCGGCATGCTGATGGCTTCGTTGCGCCTGAACATCCCGGTGATCTTCGTTTCCGGCGGTCCGATGGAAGCCGGCAAGACCAAGCTCGCCAGCCACGGCCTGGACCTGGTCGACGCCATGGTCATCGCTGCCGACTCCACCGCGTCCGACGAAAAAGTCGCTGAATACGAGCGCAGCGCCTGCCCGACGTGCGGTTCGTGCTCCGGGATGTTCACCGCCAACTCGATGAACTGCCTGACTGAAGCACTGGGCCTTGCGCTGCCGGGCAACGGCTCCACGCTGGCGACCCACTCCGACCGCGAGCAGCTGTTCCTGCAGGCCGGGCGCACCATCGTCGACCTGTGCAAAACCTACTACAAAGACAACGACGAGTCGGTGCTGCCGCGTAACATCGCCAACTTCAAGGCGTTCGAGAACGCGATGACCCTCGACATCGCCATGGGCGGTTCGACCAACACCATCCTGCATTTGCTGGCCGCTGCCCAGGAAGCCGAGATTCCGTTCGACTTGCGCGACATTGATCGCCTGTCGCGCCGAGTGCCGCAGCTGTGCAAAGTCGCGCCGAACATCCAGAAGTACCACATGGAAGACGTCCACCGCGCCGGCGGCATCTTCAGCATCCTCGGCTCGCTGGCCCGTGGCGGCCTGCTGCACACCGACTTGCCGACCGTGCACAGCAAATCCATGGAAGAAGCCATCGCCAAGTGGGACATCACCCAGACTGACGACGAAGCGGTGCATCACTTCTTCAAAGCGGGCCCTGCGGGCATTCCGACCCAGACGGCCTTCAGCCAGTCGACCCGTTGGGACACCCTGGACGACGACCGCGAGAACGGCTGCATTCGCAGTGTCGAGCACGCCTACTCCCAGGAAGGTGGCCTGGCCGTGCTGTACGGCAACATCGCGCTCGACGGCTGCGTGGTGAAAACCGCTGGCGTGGACGAGTCGATTCACGTGTTCGAAGGCAACGCCAAGATCTTCGAAAGCCAGGACAGCGCTGTTCGCGGCATTCTGGCGGACGAAGTGAAGGCCGGCGACATCGTGATCATCCGTTACGAAGGTCCGAAAGGCGGCCCGGGTATGCAGGAAATGCTGTACCCGACGTCGTATCTGAAATCCAAAGGTCTGGGCAAAGACTGTGCGCTGCTGACCGACGGGCGTTTCTCGGGCGGGACCTCTGGCCTGTCCATCGGCCATGCGTCTCCTGAAGCCGCAGCAGGTGGCGCGATCGGTCTGGTCCGTGACGGCGACAAAGTACTGATCGATATTCCGAATCGCTCGATCAATCTGTTGATCGACGACGCGGAAATGGCCGAACGTCGCGCCGAGCAGGAAAAGAAAGGCTGGAAACCGGTTGAGTCACGCCCGCGCAAAGTGACCACCGCCCTCAAGGCCTACGCCCTGCTGGCGACCAGTGCCGACAAGGGTGCTGTGCGTGACAAGGCGATGCTCGACAAGCTGATGCCGTAAGCATCAACCCGCACTGGAAAACACCCCGCATGTCGGGGTGTTTTTTTGCCTGCCAACCGCTTGGAGGAGGTAAGGCTCGGACACGGGTCGAACACCCGGCCGAACCTTCAATTAGCCTCCAACAGATCCGGACACCGGCGGTTTCAGGAGCCAACGGCTGCAGTGATCGCTCCCAGCAGCAGGCAAAGACTGGCGACCAACGTTAAACGCAGGCGCATCGGCAAATACCAGTCGGGCAGTGTTGTGGTTTTCACCAGACGCCGGTCCTGCCAGTAGTGCGTGACGAAACCGAAAATCAGCAGCAACAGCCCCAACGGTGCCGGCAATAACAGTGCGGGCCAGGCGATCAGCGCCGGGATGACACTCCAGATGAACCGCTCGCGACACTGGTCGGCATTCAAGCCTTGCAGGGTCATGGCGAATCCCCAATGCAGCGCGCCCACAAAACTCAGGATCACCGCTCCGTAAGCGAGCAGCGCGTGCGTCAAGAAAGCTCGGTAGTCGACTGCAAACAGGATCAGCAACAGCAGCCCAACGAACGGCAGCAAACCGCCATAACCCAGCAGCGCCACGTACCTTGGCGACGAAGACAGCGACAACGCTTTCATTTGAGCCCCTTTCAGTCATTTACTTGAAAGACTATGGCTCAAAAGTGCAATGCTGTTTAGCTTCTCTTGCTCGACCGGAAAAAGGACCACGTCCTGTCACCCACTGATCAAGGCCTCGATCCCTGGGCGCTGAGACCTTCACATGAATACGTTGATCTATTGGTTCCGTCAGGACCTTCGGCTTGCCGACAACCCCGCATTCACCCACGCATGCGAACTTGCCCACACGCTGCTGCCGGTTTACTGCACACCCGTGGTGACGTCCACGCCGTGGGGATTCGAGCGCATCGGCGCCCACCGCCAGTATTTCGAACAGACCGCGGTCAGCGCACTGGCCGGGCAGCTGAGCGCACGAGGCAACGCGCTGATGCAGATTGAGGGTGAGTCCGTTGAACGCCTCGTCGCCCTGGCCCACGAGCTGGGCATCGATACGATCATCTGCGAACGCATCGCGGCGCCGGAAGAGGAAGCACAGGTGCAAGCCCTCCGCGCGGCGGGACTGACCGTGGAGGATCACTGGCAATCGACGCTGTTTACGCTGGATGAATTGCCAATGGCGGTCGAGCAGCTGCCCGACGTATTCAGCAGCTTTCGGCGTCTTGTGGAAAAGGCCCACGCTTCTGCCCGCCCCGCCATACCATCGCCAGCGACAATTCCAGCGCTGCCGCAAGGTGTGAGGATTGAACCGGTCACGCTGCAAACGTCTGCGGTTCCGGACTCCCGCTCGGCGTTTCCTTACCAACAGCAAGCATTTCACGGCGGCGAGCACGCGGCCATCGAGCATCTGCAGCAGTATTTTCGCCGGGGCCTGGCGAACAGCTATAAAGCCACCCGCAACAACTTGAGCGCTGTGGACGACTCCACCAAGTTTTCGCCCTGGCTTGCACGCGGTTCGCTTTCAGCGCCGCAGGTCGATCAGGCGCTGAAGGCTTTTGAGTCCGAACATGGCGCCAATGACAGTACGTACTGGATCTACTTCGAGTTGCTGTGGCGCGATTACTTTCGCTTGCTGCATCTGAAATACGGCCGGCTTCTCTATCACGCCAGCGGCCTGAAAGGTGGCAGCGAGCCGGGCCAAAATCCACAGGGGTTTGCGCGCTGGTGTCGGGGTGAAACCGGAGCGGCGTTGATTGACGCGGGTATGCGGGAATTGGCAGCGACGGGCTATCTGTCCAACCGCATGCGCCAGATCGTCGCCAGTTACCTGATCTTCGATCTAAAGGGTGATTGGCGCGCCGGGGCCGCGTGGTTCGAGGCGCAGCTGGTGGATTACGACGTTTACAGCAATCAGGGCAATTGGCTGTACATCGCCGGCTACGGAACGGACCCGAGGGGCGGTCGGCGCTTCAACACCGTGAAGCAGGCCGACGAACATGATGCCGACGGCGCATACCGCAGGTTATGGGCCTGAAAAAGTGCGACACGGCAAATCGCCGCGCCGCGCAATGAGACGGCTTACTGAATCTCGTCCGGCTTGACGATCACCCAATTCTTGTCCGCCGTGACCGGCAAGCCCTCTTTGGCCTGAGCCTCGGCATTGGTCTTCATCATGCCGTTGAGCTGGGTCATGTACTTGTCCTTTCGGTTGATCCACAGATGAACGCCGCCTTTGCTGACGTCGACGCTGTGGAACAGCATGTAGCCATCGCTGGTGGGGGTGTCGCCGCCCACCAGCACCGGTTTTTTCCACTGATCGATGTAGGTCAGAATCGCTGCCTGCTTGCCGGCCATCCAGGTCGCCGGGGTCCACAGGTAAGGCGTCAACTCAAGACCGAGGTTAGCCTTTTCGTCGTATTTGCCGGCGGTGATCTGCTTGCGGGCGGTGGTCAGCTCGCCTGTCTCGCGGTTCTTCAGCAGTGTGGTCACGCCGATGACGTTCTGCGGCTTCACGTTGTAGCCGTATTTGGGATCGGCGGCGACCATGCGCACCAGCTCTTCTGACGCCGCGGTCATGACATAGACCTCAATACCGTTTTCCATCAGCTTGTTGTACAGCTCGGCCTGACCGGTGAAGACCTTGGGCGGCTGCACTTCGATGGTCTTGACCACATCGCCTTCGGAATACGTACTCGGCACCGGCTTGCCCGAGGCCATCAGCTCGTCAACGTAGCCCTTGAGCTCTTTGAGGGTGAAGCCGGAAAACACTTGCGCGACCCACGGATAGCAGACCATGTCGTCGATTTCGCAAAGCCGGTAGTAGTAGCTGAACAGGCTTTCCTTGTGGTCAGCGGTGTCCTTGAACGGGATGAGCTTGAGGGAAGGATCGAGTGTGTCGCGGGTGATCAGCCCCTTGTTTTCCATGAACGGCAGCAGCGACTCTTCCAGGTCGTAGCGGTAGCTGGTGTTGTCCATGTCGAAAACGGCGAAATTACCTTTGTTGGCGTTTGCCGCAATCATGGCGTTGAGCTGCTTGGCGGCAGGCGCAGGCCAGTGGGTCAGTTCGGTGGCGAGTGCCTGTCCGGCCAGACCCAGACACAGCGCGGTGGCCAATAATGTTGGTACGAATTTCATGGTGATCCCCTCCCCTTTTTTGGTTCGAGGAGGACCGTAACAAAAAGCCATGACTGTTTGGATGCGTCAGCGACAACGTCCGTTCTGATGGCGTCACCCCGATCGCCATTCACGACAGATGACATGAAAACGACGTTTTGGTGACAGCGCTTGGGCTGCTCACTCCCACAGTTGACCGCATTCCCCTGTAGGAGTGAGCTTGCTCGCGAGAGCGATATCAGGCCCGCTCCCAAACCTCGAAACTGTACGCAGGCTTGTCATCCAGCGCCGGGTTTGGCGTGTCTGAAACCAGTTTCCACTGCGCCAGATCGAATTCCGGAAACCACGCATCGCCTTCGGGACTCAGCGCAACGCGGGTGAGGTACAGGCGGTCAGCGTGCTCAAGGGCCTGGCCGTAAAGCTGGGCGCCGCCAATCAGCATCACTTCGCTGACGCCCTGCTCGGCCGCCCACTCTTCAGCGCGGTGCACCGCCGCATCCAGAGAGGTGAAAACCTCGGCGTCCTCAAGCCGTAAATCCTGTTGGCGCGTGACCACCAGATTCAACCGCCCCGGCAGCGGACGACCCAGGGAATCCCAGGTCTTGCGACCCATGATGATCGGCTTGCCCAGCGTGGTCGCCTTGAAGTATTTGAAATCGCCCGGCAGGTGCCAGGGCATGGAATTGTCGACGCCGATGACCCGGTTTTCAGCGAGTGCGGCGATCAAGCTCAGGGGGAGATGTTTTTTCATAGTGCGAGGATATCAGAGGCCACCCTCTGATTCCTTCACCGGAGTACAAGCCGAATGACCTCGCCGGGAAGGTCCCTATCGCGAGCAAGCTCACTCCTACACTGTGCGCACCAGGCCGGGAAATTTCGAACGACGAACCTGTAGGAGTGAGCTTGCTCGCGATGGCGGTTGTCCAAGCAACGCAAACCCTTGGCAATGCGCGATCGCAGCCACACCGGTTATGCTCAACCACGACTTTACCGACGAGACGCCGCGTGACTGCACTGACTCCCCTTGATGAACTCTGGCTGACCGAAGCCGTGCGCCTGCGTGAAGAACACGCCGGCGCGCTCGAAGACGAAGAAGCCAACCGCCGCGCACGCGCCTCGGCGGGCGACCTGCAAACCCGGATCAAACACCGCGCCCTGTGGCTCGCCGAACGCGACGGCATGCTCAAGGCGCTGCATCACTGGAAACAAGGCGCGCGCCTGGCGTTGATCGTGCTGGCGGTGTTCGCGGTGGTCAGCGGCGCCGGACTGGCGTTCGCTGCCTTGGGCGACGGCCAGACGCCCGTCAATGTGTTCTGGGCGCTCGGCAGCCTGCTCGGGCTTAACCTGATTCTGCTGTTGAGTTGGGCCATCGGCGTGCTCTTCGTCGGGGAAAGTACCGCCGGCCTCGGTCGCCTCTGGCTGTGGCTAAGCGAGAAACTGGCGCGCGATGCCCAGGCGGCGCAGCTCGCGCCGGCGTTGATATTGCTGCTGCAACGCAAGCGCCTGAACCGCTGGGTGCTGGGTATCTGCGTCAACGGCTTGTGGCTGCTCGCCTTGGTCAGCGCCCTGACGCTGCTGCTGTTACTGATGGCGACGCGGCGCTACGGCTTCGTCTGGGAAACCACCATTCTGGGCAGCGACACCTTTGTCAGCCTGACCCGAGGCCTGGGAGCAATCCCCTCGCCTCTCGGTTTCAGCGTCCCCACCGAGTCGATGATCCGCGCCAGCGGTGATAACGCGCTCGCCATCGAAAACGCCCGTCAGGCCTGGGCTGGATGGCTGGTCGGCGTGCTGGTGGTGTTCGGTATTGTGCCGCGCTTGCTGCTGACGATGCTGTGTTACCTGCGTTGGCGCGTGGGTCGACGAGGGTTGTCACTGGATCTGAGCCATCCCGGTTTCGTCGAGCTGCGCGAGCGCTTGATGCCCAGCAGCGAACGGCTGGGCGTTAACGATGCCGCGCCTCCCGAGCTTCACACCGTGGTCACCGGTCCGTCAGCGAGCGAAAGCCAGGGCGCGCTGCTGGTCGCCATCGAGCTGGACAATCAGCAGCCGTGGCCGCCCGAGCTTCCCGACAGCGTGGTCAACGCCGGCATTCTCGACTCCCGTGAGTCAAGGCGCACACTGCTCGACCAACTGACACGCTACCCGCCTGCGCGTCTTGCCATCGCCTGCGATCCACGTCGCTCGCCGGATCGCGGCAGCCTGGCGTTGATTGCCGAGTTGGCTCGCTGCGCCACCGCGACGCGCATCTGGCTGTTGCCGGCCCCCACCGGACAGGTGCTGGACGCCGACCGACTGGAGGATTGGCACACGGCGCTGCAGCAGCTTGAACTGCACTGGACCGACAGTGCGCCGATGACCTGGCTGGAGAGCGGGCATGACTGACAAGGACGCAATTCGCCCGTTGAAACTGGCCGTGGTCGGCCACACCAACGTCGGCAAAACCTCACTGTTGCGCACGCTCACCCGCGACGTCGGCTTCGGCGAAGTCTCCCACCGCCCGAGCACCACCCGGCACGTCGAAGGCGCGCGGTTGTCGGTGGATGGCGAGGCGCTGCTGGAGCTGTACGACACGCCCGGCCTGGAAGACGCCATCGCCCTGCTGGATTACCTCGAGCGGCTGGACCGACCCGGCGAACGGCTCGACGGCCCGGCGCGGCTCGGGCGCTTTCTGGAAGGCAGCGAGGCGCGCCAGCGTTTTGAACAGGAGGCCAAAGTGCTTCGTCAGCTACTCGCCTCCGACGCCGGCCTGTACGTGATCGACGCGCGAGAGCCGGTGCTTGCCAAGTACCGCGACGAGCTTGCGGTGCTTGCCAGTTGCGGCAAGCCGTTGCTGCCCGTGCTCAATTTTGTCAGCAGTGCGCAGCAGCGCGAACCGGACTGGCGTGAAGCGCTGGCGCGTCTCGGCCTGCACGCGCTGGTGCGTTTTGACAGCGTTGCACCGCCCGAAGATGGCGAACGCCGTCTGTATGAAAGCCTGGCCCTGCTGCTGGAAACCTCCCGCGGCAGACTGGAGCGTCTCATCGCAGATCAGCAGGCCCAGCGTGAGGCTCGCAAGCAGAGCGCCGCCAGGCTGATCTCCGAGCTGTTGCTGGACTGCGCTGCCTGCCGCCGAAGTGTTGCGACGGACTCCGGTCAGGTACAGGCGGCCATCGACGATCTGCGCAAAGCCGTGCGCCAGCGCGAGCAGCGTTGCGTCGAATCACTGCTCAAGCTCTACGCGTTTCGTCGAGAAGATGCCTCGGCCAGCGACTTGCCGTTGATGGATGGCCGCTGGGGGGATGACCTGTTCAATCCCGAAACCCTGAAATTGCTGGGCGTACGTGTGGGTGGCGGTATTGCTGCGGGCGCGGCGGCAGGTGCAGGCGTGGACTTGCTGGTGGGCGGCATCACGCTGGGTGCGGCGGCACTGGTCGGCGCGATTGCCGGCGGCGCTCTGCAAACAGCGCGCAGTTACGGCGGGCGGCTGATGGACAAATTCAAGGGGCAGCGCGAACTGACGGTCGACGATGCCGTGCTGCGACTGTTGGCGCTGCGCCAACGGCAATTGCTGCAAGCGCTGGAAGTGCGCGGCCACGCCGCCATGGAGAGCATCAAACTGACCGCGCCTCTGGACAAGACCTGGCGCGAAGGCAAGCTGCCGGAGGCGCTGCACAAGGCGCGAGCGCATCCGCAATGGTCGTCGCTGAATCCTGGCGCAAAGCTGAACCAGAGCGAGCGGCAGGAGCAAGTCGAGGCCTTGGCAAAGACCGTGCTGGTCTGAAATGGGCGGCCGCAATGCTCTACCGGTCAGCAGCCGACAGTCGCCCCGACGATTTTGCGATAGGGGAATTGCGCGCGGACCGGTATGATCGCGCGCCCGATACACCCGGAAGCACACGCGCATGAAACCCACCTTGATCGCCGCTGCAGAACTCGACCGCATCGAGACCTGGCAGAAATATTCCAGCTACATGTGCGGAGGCTGTGTTTCCAGTTGCTGCACGCTCCCTGTGGAAGTGAAGATCAAGGACCTGATCCGCATCGGCATCGTCGACGAGTTCGAACAGGGCGATAACCCGAAGAACATCGCCAAACGCTTGCAGAAGGACGGGATCGTCGAGCGCTTCAATCAGAAGTCCGGGATCTTCACCCTCCAGCGCATGAGCAACAACGATTGCCTGTACCTGGATCGCAAGAGCCGGCTGTGCACCATCTATGACAAACGCCCCGACACTTGCCGCAACCACCCGAAGATCGGCCCGCGCCCGGGTTATTGCGCCTATAAACCGAAAGAAGTCGTGCGCGAAGCTACCGGTACGTTGAATTCGAACTCCGGCCGGGTGCCGTTGAAGTTCTAAACCTTCTATAGTGCTCGTGTACGCCTTCCCGGCTGAAGCCGGTCCTACCAAAGGCGCGCAGACCTTAGTGGGACCGGCTTTAGCCGGGAAGAGGCCGGATTGAGCGGCATCGCCCTCACAGCATCGACACCGGCCAAACCAAAACGCAGACAAACAAAAACGCCCCCGGCCTTTCGACCGGGGGCGTTTTCGTTCAGCCGGGGCTAGTTACGCCTTGGCTTTCTTGGCAGCACGGGTACGCTCGCCTTCGTCGAGGATCTTCTTGCGAAGACGGATCGACTTAGGGGTGACTTCGCACAGCTCGTCGTCCTGGATGAATTCCAGAGCCTGTTCCAGGGTGAAGCGAACAGGTGGAACCAGAGCGATGGTTTCGTCTTTGCCCGAAGCACGCATGTTGTCGAGCTTCTTGCCTTTGGTTGGGTTCACGCCCATGTCGTTATCGCGGCTGTTCAAGCCAACGATCTGACCGTTGTAGATCTCCTGACCGTGCTCGACGAACAGCTTGCCGCGCGCCTGCAGGGTTTCCAGGGAATAGGTCAGTGCCTTGCCGGTCTCAACCGATACCAGAACGCCGTTCTGACGACCGGACATGTCGCCGGACTTCATGGTGTCGTAGCGGTCAAAGATCGAGGTCAGGATGCCAGCACCGTTGGTCAGGGTCAGGAACTGGTTACGGAAACCAATCAGGCCACGAGCAGGGATGTTGTATTCCAGACGCACACGGCCTTTGCCATCCGGCACCATGTTGGTCAGGTCGCCCTTACGCAGCCCCATCTCTTCCATGACCTTGCCCTGGGATTCTTCCGGGGTATCAATGGTCACGTTTTCAAACGGTTCCTGCTTCACGCCGTCTACCTGACGGATGATCACCTCAGGACGACCGACACCCATTTCGAAGCCTTCGCGACGCATGGTTTCGATCAGTACCGACAAGTGCAGCTCACCACGGCCGGAGACCTTGAACTTGTCAGCCGAGTCGCCTTCTTCAACGCGCAGAGCAACGTTGTACAGCAGCTCCTTGTCCAGACGCTCCTTGATGTTACGGGACGTCACGAACTTGCCTTCTTTACCGCAGAACGGCGAGTCGTTGACCTGGAAGGTCATCGAAACGGTGGGTTCGTCAACGGTCAGCGGCTTCATCGCTTCCACTGTGTCCGGGTGGCACAGAGTGTCGGAGATGAACAGCGATTCCATACCGCTGATGCAAACGATGTCGCCAGCAGCAGCTTCTTCGACGTCGATGCGGTGCAGACCGTGGTGACCCATCAGCTTCAGGATACGGCCGTTGCGGCGCTTGCCGTCAGCACCGATCGCAACAACCGGAGTGTTTGGCTTGACGCGGCCACGAGCGATACGGCCAACACCGATAACGCCCAGGAAGCTGTTGTAGTCCAGTGCCGAGATCTGCATCTGGAACGGGCCGTCACGGTCAACCTTTGGCGCAGGGACGTTGTCGACGATCGACTGGTACAGCGGGGTCATGTCTTCAGCCATGTCGGTGTGATCCAGACCGGCAATACCGTTCAGGGCCGAGGCGTAGACGACTTTGAAGTCCAGCTGTTCTTCGGTAGCACCGAGGTTGTCGAACAGGTCGAAGATCTGGTCCAGAACCCAGTCCGGACGCGCGCCTGGACGGTCAACCTTGTTGATGCAGACGATTGGACGCAGGCCGGCTTCGAAAGCCTTCTTGGTCACGAAACGCGTTTGCGGCATAGGGCCGTCTTGGGCGTCGACCAGCAGCAGAACGGAGTCAACCATCGACATCACGCGCTCTACTTCACCGCCGAAGTCGGCGTGGCCCGGGGTGTCAACGATGTTGATGTGGTAGCCATTCCAGTTGATCGCGGTGTTCTTCGCGAGAATGGTAATACCGCGTTCTTTTTCCTGGTCGTTGGAGTCCATCACGCGTTCGTCGTTGAGCTCGTTGCGCTCAAGGGTGCCGGACTGGCGCAGGAGCTTGTCAACGAGGGTAGTTTTACCGTGGTCAACGTGAGCAATGATGGCGATGTTGCGTAGATTTTCGATCACTTGTGTATCTCGATCAGAGGATTCGGTCAGCTGTCTGATTGTAGGCAGCTATGAACGGTGGAGCCGGCGAAAGCCGTTACGGCTGACGACTGGTGTCGGGGGGCCGGTGACGCAAGCCACAGGCAAACAGCCCCGGGCACTTAGCTCGGTCGATAAACGCGCACATTGGCATGCCCCTCACTGAGCAGATGATGAGCATGCAGGCGACTCATGACGCCTTTGTCGCAATAGAGCAGGTACTGGCGCGTATCATCCAGTTCCTTGAAACGGCTGTTCAATGCAAAGAACGGCAGCGTTTGTACTTCAACGCCAGTCAGCGCCAGCGGGCGGTCTTCAGCGTCATCCGGGTGACGGATGTCGATGACCACTTGCCCGGCCAGCGCCTGACCAACTTCTTCAATCTGAACGTCCTGGCCCAATTCCTCGATCACGCGATCGATCGGTACCAGACGAGCGTTTTCAAGCGCACGCTCGAGCACGGCCATGTCGAACGATTTTTCTTCGTGCTCGACCCGGTTGCGCTTGGCAGCGGTCTTCGGGTTCACCGAAATCACCCCGCAGTATTCGGGCATGTGCCGGGCAAAATCGCCGGTGCCGATCTGATCGGCCAGGTCAATGATGTCCTGCTTGTGACTGGCGATCAGCGGCCGCAAGACCAGCTTCTCCGTCACGCAATCAATGACCGACAGGTTGGGCAGCGTCTGGCTGGACACCTGGGAAATCGCCTCGCCGGTGACCAGCGCGTCGATTTCCAGCCGGTCGGCAATGTTCGTCGCGGCGCGCAACATCATACGCTTCAATACTACGCCCATATGACTGTTATCGACTTTTCCGAGAATTTCTCCCAGAACTTCCTCGAACGGTACGCTGACAAACAGCACGCGCTGGGAGCTGCCGTACTTCTTCCAGATGAAGTGCGCGACTTCCATCACGCCCAGCTCGTGGGCACGTCCGCCCAGGTTGAAGAAGCAGAAATGGCTCATCAGGCCACGACGCATGATCTGGTACGCGGCCACGGTGGAGTCAAAACCACCGGACATCAGGATCAGGGTCTGCTCAAGCGAACCCAGCGGATAACCGCCCATGCCGTTGTGCTGGCTGTGAATCACGAACAGGCGCTGGTCGCGGATTTCGATTCTGACTTCGACTTCCGGGGCCTTCAGCGAGATGCCGGCGGCGTTGCATTCACGGCGCAGCTTGCTGCCGACGTACCTCTCGACTTCCATGGAGCTGAAGTCGTGATGACCCGCTCGCTTGCAGCGCACCCCGAATATCTTGCCGGGGATCGCATCGCCGAAGTGCAGCTTGCACTTCTCATAGATGTCTTCCATGTCGCCCAGCGGATACTGGTCAACCTGCAGAAAGTGCGTGATGCCGGGCATGCAGCTCAGCCGCTCGGTCATCTCGCGCAGCACTTTGGCATCCTCGACCCTGGTTTCGACCTCAAGGTTGTCCCACACGCCATCCACCACCAACGCCGGGTCCAGATCGCGGAGCACCGTACGGATGTTCTTGGCCAGCTGTTTGATGAAGCGCTTGCGCACAGGCCGGCTTTTGATAGTGATTTCTGGGAAGACTTTGACGATTAATTTCATGAAAACAGCGCGCTAGGTCCCGGTCGAAAAAGGGGGGCGCGGATTATAGCGGAAATTGCTCAAGGTTTAACCAGTTATCGTAAAGTCAATCGTCCACGCACCAAAACGGCCCTGTATACAATTACTTGGCACCACAACGGTGCGCCTGTTTTCGAATATGCGACGTTTAACACGCTAAAAGACAGGTATTCCCGAGGAAATCCCAACACAGGGCACTGGCATGCAAATTGCTCCCTTGTGAGGCAGGTTGCCTTGGTCGAGTATCGCGCCCGGCATCACCCAAATTGAAGGGCCCACTACTACTCAGGCCCTAATCCACCCCGGAGGACAACATGTCGAAGTCGGTTCAACTCATCAAAGATCATGACGTTAAGTGGATTGATCTGCGCTTCACGGACACCAAAGGCACTCAGCACCACGTGACCATGCCGGCCCGCGATGCGCTGGAAGACGACTTCTTCGAAGTCGGCAAAATGTTCGACGGTTCCTCCATCTCGGGCTGGAAAGGCATCGAAGCCTCCGACATGATCCTGCTGCCGGACGACGAAACCGCCGTCCTGGATCCGTTCACCGAAGAGCCTACCCTGATCCTGGTTTGCGACATCATCGAACCGTCGACCATGCAAGGTTACGATCGCGACCCACGCGCCATCGCTCACCGCGCCGAGGAATACCTGAAGTCGACCGGCATCGGTGACACTGTATTCGCCGGCCCTGAGCCAGAATTCTTCATCTTCGACGAAGTGAAATTCAAGTCCGATATCTCCGGCTCCATGTTCAAGATCTACTCCGAACAAGGTTCGTGGATGTCCGACGCTGACATCGAAGGCGGCAACAAGGGCCACCGTCCAGGTATCAAAGGCGGCTACTTCCCGGTTCCACCGTTCGACCACGACCACGAAATCCGCACCGCAATGTGCAACGCTCTGGAAGAAATGGGCCAGGTCGTCGAAGTTCACCACCACGAAGTGGCAACCGCTGGCCAGAACGAAATCGGCGTGAAATTCAACACGCTGGTTAAAAAGGCTGACGAAGTTCAGACCTTGAAATACGTCGTGCATAACGTTGCCGACGCTTACGGCCGCACCGCTACCTTCATGCCCAAGCCTCTGTACGGCGATAACGGTTCGGGTATGCACGTTCACATGTCCATCTCCAAAGATGGCAAGAACACCTTCGCAGGCGAAGGTTATGCCGGCCTGTCCGACACCGCTCTGTACTTCATCGGCGGCATCATCAAACACGGCAAGGCCCTGAACGGCTTCACCAACCCGGCAACCAACTCGTACAAGCGTCTGGTTCCAGGCTTCGAAGCGCCGGTCATGCTGGCCTACTCGGCTCGTAACCGTTCGGCTTCGATCCGTATTCCTTACGTCAATAGCCCTAAAGGCCGTCGTATCGAAGCACGTTTCCCGGACCCGGCAGCCAACCCTTACCTGGCATTCGCTGCCCTGTTGATGGCTGGCCTGGACGGCATCCAGAACAAGATCCACCCTGGCGATGCTGCTGACAAAAACCTGTATGACCTGCCGCCTGAAGAGGCGAAAGAGATCCCACAAGTTTGCGGCAGCCTGAAAGAAGCCCTGGAAGAACTGGATAAAGGCCGTGCGTTCCTGACCAAAGGCGGCGTATTCAGCGACGACTTCATCGACGCTTACATCGCTCTGAAATCCGAAGAAGAAATCAAAGTACGCACCTTCGTACACCCACTGGAATATGAGCTGTACTACAGCTGCTGATCCAGTCGCGCCGGCGTAAGCCGCGTGAACAAGAGGCCTCCTTCGGGAGGCCTTTTTTGTTACTGAGCGCGTATTGTTCAGTCGCTATAAATATGTACCGCAGATGGGAACGATGCTTCCGGCAACCTTGTGCTTTCTGCTCTTCAACAAGCACAAGGATTTCTTTCATGCTCAACATCACCCCCGCCTGCCTGCTGCTGGCGATGATCGCCCTTGGCGGATGCGCTACCGCGCAAACGTCCAGCTCCGCTCCAGTCTCAACGGTCGAGTCCACCGTTCTGCTCAAAAGCTCAACTTCCTGGGACGGAACACCCTATGACGCCTACCCTGTCGGCAACCCTGAGCTGACGGTCCTCAACATCAAGATCCCCGCCAACACCGCCCTCAAATGGCACGAGCACCCGATGCCCAATGCGGCCTATGTCGTGTCCGGCAATCTCACGGTAGAAACCCGCGAAGGCGGCAAGTCGATTCAGCTGAAACCAGGCGATGTGCTGCCTGAAATGGTCGCCAGGCAGCACCGAGGCCTGACGGGAGACACCGCCGTGGAGCTCGTCGTTTTTTACGCCGGAACACCGGGAATGCCACTTTCTTCCAGCCAAAATGTTAAACAGTGATCGCTTGGTCATACGTGAGGACATGACAATGCTCAAACAGCTCCAACTCGCCGCCCTGGCCTGCGGCCTGGTGTCGGCCGGCGTTCACGCGGCGCCTGCTCAGCAGCCTCCTGGGCAACTTCAGCCGCTTATTGCGGCCATGGAGCAAAGGCTGGAAATCGCCAATGACGTGGCGCGCAGCAAATGGCACAGCGGCAAGCCGGTACAGGACAGTGAGCGCGAGCGCCAGGTGATCCAGAACGCCGAATCACGGGCGGGTGAATTCAAACTGGCGGCCGACGACGTGCGCGAGTTCATGACCGCCCAGATGGAAGCCAACAAGATGGTGCAATACGCGCGCATAGAGCAGTGGCGTGAAACCGGCCACTCTCCGGAGAAGCCCGAATCCAGTCTCACCGATGGCATCCGGGGTCGGCTGGATACGCTGCTGCCGGTGTTGATGCAAAGTTACTCGGCGTTTCAGCCTTATCGCAGCGATGCCAAGTGCCCGGGTTGGGTGCAGTCGGAAATCCAGCGGCAGGCAAGTGATCCGGTCATCGTGACCGCGTTGCAACGGGCGGCAGGCGACCTTTGCCGGATCAAGGCAAGCCAGTAAGCAGGCACGCAGATCCGCTTCTCAACTGACACCGTCGATCAGTATTCCTCTATGCTGATCCTGTGCCGCGCCATGCATTGAGCGCGGCACCATTGTTGGTTGTCCTGATCGCTGCACTGGAGTGTTCATGCGTCAATGTCTCGCCCTTCTGCTGCTGGTGTTTGCACTGCCCGCTGCCGCGCAGATCTACAAATACACCGATGCCTCCGGGAACACGGCGTACAGCAACCAGCCGCCGAACGGCACCAAAGCCGAAACTGTCGAGCTGCCGCCGCTCAACAGCGTCGAGACCGTCGTGCCTGCCGCGCCGCCGCCACTGCCCGCGACGCAGAACCAGAACCAGAACCAGAACCAGCAAACCGCTGCCACCTATCAGGTGCTCGCGCTGAAAGACTTGCCCCAGGACGAAGCGCTTCGTGCCAACAACGGCTCGTTCACCGTTGGCGTGGCCATTGAGCCTCGTCTGCAGCCCGGGCATTTGCTGCAGTTGATAGTGGACGGCGCGCCCTACGGCCAGCCCACCAATATCCCGCGACTGCAGGTGATGGAGCTTGAACGGGGCGAACACAGCTTCTCGGTTCAGGTGCTGGACAATCAGCGTTCCATCCAGCAAAGCGAGACGGTCAACCTGACAGTGCAGCGAGTTCATGTCGGCAGACCTTAAACACTTTTGCCGGTTGGCCATTGCCCTCTGCCTGCTGTTCGGCGTAACTCAGTCCGCCCTCGCCCAGGTGTATACCTACGTCGATGCAGACGGGAATCGGGTCTTCACCGACCAACCTCACCGCAATGCGAAGAAGGTCGACATTGCGCCGACCAACCGGGTCGATCAGCCTGCGAAGGCGCCCAGTCGGCCATCCAAACCGAAGCCAGCGGCGGGTCCCATCTTTCATTATCAGTTGCTGCGCATTCTGGCGCCGGAACCTGACAGCACGATTCGCGACATTGAGGGCAACCTGAATGTCACCGTCACCAATGAGCCAGAGCTACAGCCAGACCACCTGTACCGGTTACTGCTCGACAGCAAACCCTATGGCAGGCCGACGCGCAGCCCGGTGTTTCCGCTAACCAACATCGACCGCGGCACTCACCAGCTGTCCGTGGAGATCGTCGATCAATACGGCCGAGTGCTGGAGCGAACCCCCAATCAGCCCTTTCACCTGATACGCATCTCTCTGGCGCAGAAGCGGCTCGCACAGCCTTGCAAAACGGATGATTACGGCGTGCGCCCCGAATGCCCCCTCAAGGACAAGCCAGAAGAAGAATCGAGCTTCTTTCCATTTTTCCGCTAAACCATGCCTGACTGGCTATGCTCTATTATGGTGCGCAACCTGAACAAGGTTTCGTTCTAAACGCCCATTTTGGTTCAGCATTCAGGAATTCATGCACTGTCGCCGGGCCTGCCGTGCAAAAAACGCTCGCAATTCCTCAATCCGCGCTTCTTTTCGGAGCCTTGGTTTGGTTTTTGCATTTTGTAATGAATGCGCGAGCACATCACACGTTTCAGCGGTTTCCATACGCTGGCAAAGACCAATCAGCGCCTGCACTCACGGCCCAGACCGTGTGCATAGAGCCAAAAGAGGTCACCGGGATTCATGACTATCAGCGATGCGTTGCATCGGTTGTTACTCGACAACCTGACCACTGCCACGATTCTGCTCAACTCGGACCTGCGCCTCGAGTACATGAATCCTGCCGCTGAAATGCTGCTGGCCATCAGCGGTCAGCGCAGCCACGGACAATTCATCAGCGAGCTGTTCACCGAATCCGCCGAAGCGCTCAGCTCCCTTCGTCAGGCAGTCGAACAGGCCCATCCGTTTACCAAGCGTGAGGCCATGCTGACCGCACTGACCGGCCAGACGCTGACGGTTGATTACGCCGTCACGCCGATCCTTTCCCAGGCCGAGACGATGCTGCTGCTGGAAGTCCATCCCCGTGATCGCTTGCTGCGCATCACCAAGGAGGAGGCTCAGCTGTCCAAGCAGGAAACCACCAAAATGCTGGTGCGTGGCCTGGCCCATGAGATCAAGAACCCCCTTGGCGGGATTCGCGGTGCCGCGCAGTTGCTGGCACGTGAGCTGCCGGAGGAGAGCCTCAAGGACTACACCAACGTCATCATCGAAGAGGCCGACCGTCTGCGTAATCTGGTCGACCGCATGCTCGGCTCGAACAAGCTGCCGATGCTGGCGATGACCAACGTGCATGAAGTGCTCGAGCGCGTGTGCAGCCTGGTCGAAGCCGAAAGCCAGGGATGCATCACCCTCGTGCGCGACTACGACCCGAGCATTCCCGATGTGCTGATCGACCGCGAGCAGATGATTCAGGCGGTGCTCAATATCGTGCGCAATGCCATGCAGGCGATCAGCAGCCAGAACGAGCTGCGTCTGGGCCGCATCAGCCTGCGCACGCGCGCCATGCGCCAGTTCACCATCGGCCACGTGCGCCATCGTCTGGTCAGCAAGATCGAAATCATCGACAACGGCCCCGGCATTCCGCCGGAGCTGCAAGAAACCATTTTTTATCCCATGGTCAGCGGCCGCCCGGATGGCACCGGGCTGGGCCTTGCCATTACCCAGAACATCATCAGTCAGCACCAGGGGCTGATCGAGTGTGATAGCCATCCTGGCCATACAACATTCTCGATCTTCCTGCCGCTGGAACAAGGAGCAGCGTCGACATGAGCCGTAGTGAAACTGTCTGGATCGTCGATGACGACCGTTCCATCCGCTGGGTACTGGAGAAAGCCCTGCAGCAAGAGGGCATGACCACGCAAAGTTTCGACAGCGCCGATGGTGTGATGAGCCGCCTGGCCCGCCAGCAACCGGACGTGATCATTTCCGATATCCGCATGCCCGGCGCCAGCGGCCTGGACCTGCTGGCGCGCATTCGCGAACAGCATCCGCGCCTGCCGGTCATCATCATGACCGCGCATTCGGACCTCGACAGTGCCGTGGCGTCCTATCAGGGCGGTGCCTTCGAGTACCTGCCCAAGCCGTTCGACGTTGACGAAGCCGTTTCTCTTGTCAAACGCGCCAATCAGCACGCTCAAGAGCAGCAAGGCCTGGCCGTTCCGCCAACCTTGACCCGCACGCCGGAAATCATCGGCGAAGCGCCGGCGATGCAGGAAGTGTTTCGCGCCATCGGCCGCTTGAGCCACTCCAATATCACCGTGTTGATCAACGGCGAATCCGGGACCGGTAAAGAACTGGTTGCCCACGCCCTGCACCGACACAGCCCACGGTCGGCGTCGCCGTTCATTGCGCTGAACATGGCCGCGATTCCGAAAGACTTGATGGAATCCGAACTGTTCGGCCATGAAAAAGGCGCGTTCACCGGCGCGGCGAACCTGCGCCGCGGGCGTTTCGAGCAGGCCGACGGCGGCACCCTGTTTCTCGATGAAATCGGCGACATGCCGGCCGATACCCAGACCCGACTGCTGCGCGTGCTGGCCGACGGCGAGTTCTACCGGGTGGGCGGCCATGTGCCGGTCAAAGTCGACGTGCGCATCATTGCGGCGACTCACCAGAATCTGGAAACCCTGGTCCAGGCCGGCAAGTTCCGCGAAGACTTGTTCCACCGCCTGAACGTGATCCGCATTCACATCCCGCGCATGTCCGACCGTCGCGAGGACATCCCGACGCTGGCACGCCACTTCCTCAGCCGCGCTGCGCAGGAACTGGCCGTTGAGCCCAAGCTATTGAAGGCGGAAACGGAGGAATACCTCAAGCACCTGCCGTGGCCGGGCAACGTCCGTCAGTTGGAAAACACCTGCCGCTGGATCACGGTGATGGCTTCAGGCCGCGAAGTGCACGTCAGCGATCTGCCGCCTGAACTGCTGAGCCTGCCGCAGGACGCTGCTCCGGTGACCAACTGGGAACAAGCGCTGCGCCAATGGGCGGATCAAGCGCTGGCGCGCGGCCAATCCAGCCTGCTGGACAGTGCCGTGCCGACGTTCGAACGCATCATGATCGAGACCGCGCTCAAGCATACCGCTGGCCGCCGTCGCGACGCTGCCGTGCTGCTGGGCTGGGGCCGCAACACCTTGACCCGCAAGATCAAGGAATTGGGCATGAAGATCGATGGCGGGGACGATGACGAGGGTGATGAGGGCTGAACGGATGCAGCCCCGTGTATTGATGGGCTAGACCAGAAATTGTAGGAGCCGGCTTGCTGGCGAACGGACCGGTGTCAACGATAGAAACGTCGCCTGACGTGTTGAGTTCGCCAGCAAGCCGGCTCCAACAGCCCCAGCGTCACTCAGCCGAAGACGGCTTCTCCCACAGATTAATNGAGGGCGCCGACGTTCTCGATGATCTGCTCCGGACGGCTTGCACCGATCAGTGCGGAGGTGACGCGTGGATCGCGCAGCGTCCAGGCCAGTGCCATCTGCGCCAGGCTCTGGCCGCGACGCTTGGCGATCTCGTTCAGCGCACGCACGTGCTCGATGTTCTGCTCCGACAAATGCGCCGCCTGCAACGAGCCGCCACCGGGACGGTTGACCCGCGCGTCTTTTGGAATGCCGTTCAGATACTTGTCCGAGAGCAACCCCTGGGCCAGTGCGGTGAACGCGATAACGCCCGAGCCGAGTTCCTCGGTGGTGTCCAGCAGGTCTTTTTCGACCCAGCGATTGAGCAGGTTATAGGCCGGCTGATGAATCAGCAGCGGCACTTTCCACTCTTTCAGCAGGCCGGCGATTTCCCGGGTTTTGGCGCCTGAATACGACGAAATCCCGATATACAGCGCTTTGCCCTGCTGCACAGCGGTGGCCAGTGCGCTGGCGGTTTCTTCCAGCGGGGTGTCCGGGTCGAAGCGGTGGGAATAGAAAATATCGACGTAGTCCAGACCCATGCGCTGCAGGCTCTGGTCGAGGCTGGCGAGCACGTACTTGCGCGATCCGCCGCCCTGACCGTAAGGCCCCGGCCACATGTCCCAGCCGGCTTTGCTGGAGATGATCAACTCGTCCCGGCACTGCTTGAAGTCTTCTTTGAGCAGGCGGCCGAAATTGATCTCGGCACTGCCGTAGGGCGGGCCATAGTTGTTGGCGAGGTCGAAGTGGTTGATACCCAGATCGAAGGCCGTGCGCAGCATCGCGCGCTGGGTGTCCATCGGCGTGCTGTCGCCGAAGTTGTGCCACAGCCCCATGGAGAGCGCTGGCAACACCAGGCCGCTACGGCCTACGCGACGATAGGGAATGCGTTCATAACGGTTTTCGGCAGCGATGTAAGTCATCCAGTCCTCTCTTTCTTGTATGGAAGTCAGGTCACATAACCAAACCCGTGAGATTACTCGGATTTCCGTGCGACGAGGGGGTTCAAGCGAGTGGACGAATGCCACCCGTTCAGCGCAGACAGGCGGCGATGCGCATTCAATTGTTCGCTTAGCAGATCCAGCACTTCGCCAACATGCCGCCGCTGCAACGGCTGGGACAGCCGGAAGATATCGCCAGCGTCGTGTCCTTCCTTGCCGGCCCGGATTCAGGCTGGGTGAATGGTCAAGTGCTGCGGGCGAATGGTGGCCTGGCGTAAAACCAGGCGGTAGAAGCGCGCGTGCCCGCGAAGATTTCGTGGCAGCCCCCGGTCAGGGGGATTGGCACGACGCCGTCGCGGGCACGCGTGTTTCTACAAACGAAACAGCCTCAACGCACCAGGTGCAGGAACTGCATGTGGCGCTCGTACTGATCGAGGATGTCGTTGATCACCTGTTCCTTGGTGTAGCCCACCAGGTCGTAGTCCTGACTGCCTTCGCTCAGGTGCACTTCGGCACGGTAGTAACGGCGGTTGTTGAGCTGCTTGGAGCCCATGCCGCCGCGCGCAAAGGACGGCGTGAAGTAGCCACGCATGGTCACCTGGTACACGAACGGACGCTCTTCACCGTGGCCGATCTCCAGGCCTACGGTGTCGTTGGCCGGATCCGGCTGAGTCACGACCGTCAGACCCTTCTCGACGAACACTGCCGTCACTTCTTCAATCGCCGGGCGCACGGTCTGATCGAGGAAGCGGTAAACCTCGTCCCGGGACGGGAACGCCACCGCCTGGGTCAGACGCTGACGCCATCCGCCGCGCCGCGCTCCAGAGACCGGTGCCAGCGAATACAGCTGGGCGATCTTGCGCTGGGATTCCATATAGAACGCCTTATGCAGCCCCCACATCATCAGCAGCAGAATCAGGGAGAACGGCAGCGAGGTCAGCATCACTGCTGACTTCAGCGCATCGATGCTGCCCGAGAACAGCAACCCGCTGGTGATCAGCGCGGTCATCACGCCCCAGAACACGCGCAGCCATTTCGGGCCGTCTTCGTCCGGGCTGCCGCCTTTGGCGGACAGTGTCGACAGCACCACGGTGCCGGAGTCGGCCGAGGTCACAAAGAACACGAAGCTGATGAACACCGTCACGGCAATGACCGTCCGGCTCCACGGGTACGTCTGCAACATCAGGTACAGGGTCATCGACGGATCGTCGATAGCCGATTGGCCCAAGGCCGCCATGCCGTGGTTCAGCACCAAGTCGATGGCGCTGTTACCGAAGATCGACATCCAGGCCAGGGTGAAACCCAGCGGAATCAGCAGCACGCCACAGACGAATTCACGAATGGTGCGGCCACGGGAGATACGCGCAATGAACAGACCCACGAACGGCGACCAGGCAATCCACCACGCCCAATAGAACACGGTCCAGCCGCCCAGCCAGTCACTCGGGCCGTCGTACGCATACACGTCGAAGCTCTTGACCGGCAGTGCGCCGAGGTAATCACCGATGTTCTGCACCAGGGTATTGAGCAGGTGCTGCGTGGGCCCGGCAAACAACACGAACAGCAGCAGCGCGCAGGCCAGCAGCATGTTGATGTCGGACATGACGCGCACGCCTTTGTCCACGCCTGCAATGGCCACGAGGATTGCCGCGCCCATCATCAGGGTGATCAAACCCACCTGAATCCATTGGGTGTGCGGCACGTTGAACAGGTAGTCCAGCCCGGAGTTCAGGTGCAGAACGCCAAAGCCCATGTCGGCGCCGAGGCCGAAGATGGTGGCGATGATGCCGAAGCCGTCGACCGCATAGCCGATCGGGCCATTGATGCGCTTGCCGATCAGCGGATACAGCGCTGAACGCAATGCCAGCGGCAGGTTATGGCGATACGCGAAGTAAGCCAGTGCCATGCCGACGAACGCGAACACGCCCCAACCGTGCAGGCCCCAGTGCAGAAACAGCAGCTGCATGGCCTGACGTGCCGATTGGGTGGTCCCGCCTTCCCCCTGTGGCGGCGCCAGCATGTGGGTCAGCGGTTCGGACACACAGAAGAAGAACAGCGTGATGCTGATCCCTGCGGCGAACAGCATGCCGGCCCAGGACAGGTAGCTGAACTCGGGTTCGTCGTGGTCCGCGCCAAGCTTGATCTTGCCGTAGCCTGAGATCGCGGTAACAACCACGAACAGCAGATACAGGGTCATGGCCAGCATGTAGTACCAGCCAACGGTATTGGCGGCCCAGTTCTGCGCGGCAAGCAACCAGGCACCCGAGGCTTCCGGGAAACCGATCACGACCAGTCCGAAGATCAGGATGAAGCTGGCGGCAAAGTAGAAAACAGGGCCGTTCATGCGAACAGCCGAGCTGTTCGGAGCGCTCGAATTATTCATATGAATACCGCCGCGCGGGCGAGGGGATTGATCATGCAACGTGTATGCGGCAAAGGTAGGCCTCCTGAGATCAGCGGGCAGCGAACCACCGGTTTAACTTGATTGAACGTTCAATTAAAACACGAAAACACGGCTGGAGACTAATGCACAGTGGCGTGACGCTCTCTCAGGCGAGGGTAGGACGGACGACGAAAGCCTTTCGTTCCGTGGGTTCGGGAGGGTTTTTAAAGCGCTGAAGAAATTGCGGAGTGACACACGCCGCCTTCCCGGCTAAAGCCGGTCCTACGAAGCGTACGCGGTTGATCAGTAGGACCGGCTTCAGCCGGGAAAAGGCCAGTGTGAGCAGCCCGAAGATTTGCGACATGACGACTGACGCCTTCCCGGCTAAAGCCGGTCCTACGAAGCGTACGCGGTCGATCAGTAGGACCCGCTTCAGCCGGGAAGAGGCCAGCGTGCGCGCAAGAAGATTTGCGACATGACGACTGACGCCTTCCCGGCTAAAGCCGGTCCTACGAAGCGTGCGCGGTCGATCAGTAGGACCGGCTTCAGCCGGGAAAAGGCCAGTGCGCGCGCAAGAAGATTTGCGACATGACGACTAACGCCTTCCCGGCTGAAGCCGGTCCTACGAAGCGTACGCGGTCGATCAGTAGGACCGGCTTCAGCCGGGAAGAGGCCAGCGTGCGCACCCGGAAATTTGCGATATGACGGGCTACTTCGGACAGCCATCCTCGTGCTGCAGGCTCGCCTGATTGACGTTGCTGCCCGCCGGGACGCCGCGCGTCAGCCAGACGTTGCCGCCGATGGTCGAGCCCTTGCCGATGGTGATGCGCCCCAGAATCGTGGCACCGGCATAAATCACCACATCATCTTCGACGATCGGGTGGCGCGCATGGCCCTTCAGCAACTGACCATCCTCATCGGAAGGGAAGCGTTTGGCGCCCAGCGTAACCGCCTGATAAATGCGCACGCGCTCGCCGATGATTGCAGTCTCGCCAATCACCACGCCTGTCCCGTGATCGATGAAGAAGCTTGGGCCGATCTGCGCGCCGGGATGAATATCGATGCCGGTCGCGGAATGGGCCAGTTCGGCGCTGATGCGTGCCAGCAGGGGCAAACCGTTGTGATACAGGTGATGGGCCAGACGATGGTGGATCACCGCCAGAATGCCCGGGTAGCACAGCAACACCTCATCCACACTCCGCGCGGCGGGGTCACCGTGATACGCCGCCAGCACGTCGGTGTCGAGGATGCGGCGAATGGTCGGCAGCGCGCTGGCGAAATCCTGAATCAGCCGTTCCGCATGCACGTCCGCGCAGCTGGCATCCTGGCCTTTCTGGCGGGCGGCGTAGCGCAGTTCGAGCCGCGCCTGGTCGAGCAACGAATTCAGCGCCACGTCGAGGGTGTAGCCGACGTAGAAGTCCTCGCTCTCTTCGCGCAGGTCCACCGGCCCCAGCCGCATCGGAAACAGCGCGCCGCACAAGGCATCGAGAATGTCGCGCATGGCCTCCCGCGAAGGCAGCTCGCGGCCGCCCTTCTCGCCGCTGATTCGGCCGTTGCTGGTACGCCAGTCATCACGCGCGGCGCGCAATTCGCCCACAATCCGCTGCAATTGCCAGTGGCCGGTCACGCCCTCGGCGCAGGATTCCGGGGACAGGTCGGGAATAGTGCTCACGCAGATTTCTCCTCAATTCAACGGCGAGTCAGGCTGTAACGGCCGAAGTGGAATCACTCTACGACATCCCTTCGCGGCAAAAAAATAACTATTTTTGTGGGGCTTCTGCCTGGAGGATGGCGGACGCCGGGCGGTTGCCCTGCGGGAAACGTCTGCCTATAGTCCTGCGACTCAAATGCAGACCTGTCGACGCCACCATGATCAAACAACAGCTCGCCCGTTTTAACCGTCTGGAATTGCTCGGCGGCCCGACGCCCTTTGAAAAGCTGGAACGCCTTTCGACCTGGGCCGGCCGCGACATTTACGCGAAACGCGACGACATCACCCCGTTGGCCATGGGCGGCAACAAGCTGCGCAAGCTGGAATACCTCGCGGCCGACGCATTGGCTCAAGGGTGCGACACGCTGATCACTGCGGGCGCCATTCAGTCCAATCATGTGCGCCAAACCGCCGCCCTCGCCGCCCGTCTTGGCCTGGGTTGTGTCGCCCTGCTGGAAAACCCGACCGCGACTGACGACAGCAATTACCTGGGCAACGGCAATCGCCTGTTGCTGGATTTGTTCGATACCAAGGTCGAATTGGTCGAGAACCTCGACAATGCAGACGACCAGTTGCAAGCACTTGCGAGCCGACTGCGTCTCAGCGGCAAGAAGCCGTACCTGGTGCCGATCGGCGGTTCGAATGCCCTCGGCGCCTTGGGTTATGTGCAGGCCGGTTTTGAACTGGCCGAGCAGATCAAGCAAAGCGGCCTGTCATTCGCAGCCGTCGTGCTCGCGTCGGGCAGTGCCGGCACCCATAGCGGCCTGGCACTTGCGCTGGCTGAAGAACTGCCCGAGCTCCCGGTGATTGGCGTGACCGTGTCGCGCCCGGAAGAAACCCAGGCGCCCAAGGTTCAGCGTCTGGCGGAGCAAACCGTCGAGCTGCTGGGCGAATCACTGCCCGCCGCATTCAAGGTGCAGCTGTGGGATGAGTACTTCGGCCCTCGATACGGCGAGCCGAATGCCGGTACGCTGGCGGCAATCCGGCTGGTGGCCAGTCATGAAGGGCTGCTGCTGGACCCGGTCTATACCGGCAAAGCCATGGCCGGACTGCTCGACGGCATTGGCCGGCAGCGTTTCGAAGACGGGCCGATCGTGTTCCTGCACACCGGCGGGGCGCCTGCCTTGTTTGCGTACCAGGGCGTCTTTTCGGCGGCATAGAGCCACCTTCACACTCCTGCTCGCAGGGTTGCACGGGCTTAATATTCCAAAAACTGATAAGCAGTCCGATTTTTATTATTTTTCAGGTCTTGGTTCGGGTCTTATGATCGCCGCCAGCCGGCGCGCAGAGCCTCGCAGGCGACTGAAAAAGCTGGATAAACGCGTGATCCCAACGTAGCTTCGTCGGGTCTGATACTTGCCTGACATTCCAATTAAAACAGGGGACTTTCATGAACATGTCTGCAATCCGCCGCACCTTTCTGTTGTCGGCCTTCAGCCTGGTGCTGGGCACCGGTCTGGTCAGCCAGGCTATGGCTGGCGAACAACTGGCAACGATCAAAAAGAATGGAACCCTCAATGTCGGCCTGGAAGGCACTTATCCCCCGTTCAGCTTCGTGGGTGAAGACGGCAAACTGACCGGTTTTGAAGTCGAGTTCTCTGAAGCACTCGCCAAGGAACTGGGCGTCAAGGTCAAGCTGCAAGCCACGCCGTGGGCTGGCATTTTGGCCGCGCTGGAATCCAAGCGTCTGGATGTGGTGATCAATCAGGTGACCATCTCCGACGAGCGCAAGAAAAAGTACGACTTCTCCGAACCGTACACCGTGTCGGGCATTCAAGCGTTGGTGCAGACCAAAGACGTCGGCGTGATCAAGACGGCTGCTGACCTGAAAGGCAAGAAAGTCGGCGTCGGCCTGGGCACCAATTACGAAGAATGGCTCAAAGCCAACGTGCCTGATGCCATCGTCAAAACCTACGACGATGATCCGACCAAATACCAGGACCTGCGTGTCGGCCGTATCGACGCCATCCTCGTCGATCGCCTCGCTGCACTGGAACTGGTCGCCAAGACCAAGGACAAACTGGCGGTCTCCGGCGAAGCGTTCTCCCGTCAGGAGTCCGGTGTCGCACTGCGCAAGGGCGAGCCTGAATTGCTGGACGCGATCAACAAGGCCATCGACAAGCTGCGCGCCGACGGCACCCTCGCCAAGCTGTCGGACAAGTACTTCAAGGCTGACGTGACCAAATGATCCCAGAGAGCCTTCAGCTCGCGCTGGACTCCGCGCCCTTTTTGCTCAAGGGCGCGTATTACACGGTGGGCTTGAGCCTGGGGTCGATGTTTTTCGGATTGGTGCTGGGCTTCGGCCTGGCACTGATGCGTTTGTCGAAGATCTGGGTCATCAGTGCCGTTGCCAGGGTTTACGTGTCGTTTTTCCGTGGGACGCCGCTTCTCGTCCAGCTGTTCATGATCTATTACGGCTTGCCGGACCTGGGGATTGAACTGGATGCGATCACCGCAGCGCTGATCGGTCTTTCGCTGAACATGGCCGCATATGCCTGCGAAATCCTTCGGGCCGCGATCAGTTCGGTGGACCGAGGGCAATGGGAAGCCGCTGCGAGCATCGGCATGACGCGCGCCCAGACGATGCGCCGCGCCATCTTGCCGCAAGCTGCACGCACCGCGTTGCCGCCACTGGGCAACAGCTTTATTTCGCTGGTCAAGGACACGGCGATGGCCGCCACCATTCAGGTGCCGGAAGTGTTCCGCCAGGCGCAGCTGATCTCTTCGCGGACGCTGGAAATTTTCACCATGTATCTCACCGTTGCGGTGATCTACTGGGTGCTGTGCAGCATCCTGGCGCATTTCCAAAATCGCCTGGAAGCACGGGCCAACCGCCACGACGTGGAGTCCTGAGGCATGATCACGGTTGAAAAACTGACCAAGCAATTCAAGGGCAACGAAGTGCTCAAGGGCATCGACCTGAAGGTCGAGCCTGGCGAGGTGGTGGCGATCATCGGCCCAAGCGGGTCGGGCAAAACCACTTTGTTGCGCTGCCTGAACCTGCTGGAAGTGCCCACGAGCGGCAGCATTGTCGTGGGCGACATCAAAGTCGATTTGAGCCGTCCGCTGAGCCAGCAACAGGGACTGATCCGGCAACTGCGCCAGCATGTCGGGTTCGTCTTCCAGAACTTCAACCTGTTCCCGCACCGCACGGCGCTGGAAAACGTCATCGAAGGCCCGACCGTGGTCAAGAAGATGCCGCGCGAGCAGGCCATCGAGCTGGGCCGCGCGCTGCTGGCGAAAGTCGGCCTCGCGGGGAAAGAGGACGCTTATCCGCGTCGGCTGTCTGGCGGCCAACAACAGCGGGTGGCGATTGCCCGTGCGCTGGCCATGGAGCCTGAAGTCATTCTGTTCGATGAACCGACGTCTGCGCTCGATCCCGAGCTGGTGGGCGAGGTGCTGAATACGATTCACGCCCTGGCGCTGGAGAAACGCACGATGGTGATCGTGACCCACGAAATGAGCTTCGCGCGGGACGTCGCCAACCGGGTGATTTTCATCGACAAGGGCGTCATCGTTGAACAGGGTGAGGCGAAAGCGCTGTTTGCCAATCCCAAAGAAGAACGCACAAGGCAGTTTCTTGAGCGCAGCAGGAACTAGTCCGACACGATATGTGTTCAAAACGGCGCCAACAGGCGCCGTTTTCTTTGTCGTTCATATTTAGAAAAGCGTTGATCCACTAAAAGTCTTACTGTTTCGACGCCGGCTAACCGCCGCACATCTATCTATTTTTTCTATATGTACAGCCCTCACTCTCTCCGCTTCCCCGCAACGTTGATTGACCATTTCTCCGCCCACAAATAACTGCCGCTGACACTTTTCATCCACTCGCTGGCTGTCAAAGGCGGCACGCCCGGCCGCTCAGGTAGGACCGGAGTCGTAACTCCCTCCCATAAGCAACGCCCGAGTGTAGGAAACTTCTGCATTTGTCTCTCACAGACTTTAAAAACTTAAATGCCGTTGACACAAACACCGCAACACAATTAGCTGAAATCGCTCCGTGTTTATTTTCTTTCCCAAACGGCAACTCACCAATTGCCACCGTTTGTAATGTTTGCCATGCCTGCGCATCCCGGCGTGTACTAGTGCCAGTCGTTTCCACGTTGCAGTTGCGATGAATTAACTACCTGACTTGCCTTGACCCAGGCACACATTCGAAGAGTATTAAAAGATGATCCATACCCCTGTAATGACTCAGTCTTTCAAGTTGATGGCCCCGTATCTCCCACAGTCGAACAAGCACGGGATTGGCGCCCTTGCGGCGGCCGATCTGCAGGTACACATTGACCCCTGGCCAGAAATGGACTGTGGTGACTTGATCGAATTGTTTTGGGGAGGCTGTTATGCCGCGTCAAAACTTTTATCGGAGTCCGACATCGGGCATACATCCGTCCTACATGTACCCGAAAGTTTTCTTCGAAGCGGAAAAGTTAAAACCTACTATCGCGTTACCAAAATTGGCAGCGAACCCATTAAGTCTCCTGGCGCCAAACTGTGGGTCAAACTGGAGACTCCCGGCGGTCAATTGGTCAGCGGCGAGGGCGATGAGAATCAGGGGCTGGCACCGGTGACCTTCGCCGAGTCGGTCATGCACGACGGTTTGACGGCGCGCCATTTCGACGAGGGCGTGCAGCTCACCCTCGACGCCTATCCCAACATGGATGCCTACGACGAGATCACCCTGCGCTGGGGCGACCTGCGTCTGGACTTGCCACCCCTCACCCAGGACGACGTCGGCCGGCCCATCGTTGTTGACATACCGGCAGAGCTGGTGCGCGAGACCGGCGATGATCCCCATCTGGAGGTGAGCTACTGCGTGATTGACCGGGTCGGCAACAACTCGCGCTGGGCGCCGGCACGGCTGATCAAGGTATCGACCGACGTGACCGATGGGGCCGAAGTTTGATATCGACCCTGCCCAGAACGCTGTCGCGGCGCACCTTCTGCGCGCTGCGACACGTGTGCTGCCCGCCACATGCCCGCCACATGGCGTCGTGCAATGTGAACACCTCCACAGATCCGCAGAGGAGAAGAAAGCTCCCACATGATCTGCATCAGCGTCCTACAAATTCCTCCCTCGTCCAGCGAAGACTGACTGCTAGCCTGCGGTGAAACCCTTCACGAGGTGTTCGCCATGCCCTGCAGACATATCGTCAAGTACATGATTCTGGCGCTGGCTTTCGGCTCATGCCTGACCTACACCCAAGCCACGGCGCTGGCGACGGCCGCCGCCATTTCGCCTTCTATGCTTATGCCTAAATGTGAGTTTATTTAATTTTTATACACGCTTAGGGTATATGCACCGGACCACCGGACCATCGTCAATTTTCCCGCCGCCATCGCGGTATTGATTCGAGGTTCGAATGGTCAAGCACAACGACCCCAGTGCTCGCGCTCGAGAAGGTCACCACCATGACTGATCTGAACGCCCTTTCTGTCCAGCACACCCTGGACGTGGCTCCTCCCCTGCTTCCTGCCAACGTATTGCGTAACGACGCCGACGCCATTGCCGCGGCCCATGAACTGGCCGCGATCGTGCGCCCCAATGCCGCTACGCGAGACCGCGAGCGGCAACTGCCCTGGTCGGAAATCGAACTGTTTACCCGCAGCGGTCTGGGCAGCATCTCGGTGCCGCGCGCGTACGGCGGGCCCCAAGTGTCATTCGTCACAGTGGCCGAGGTTTTCGCCATCCTCTCGGCAGCTGACCCTGCCGTGGGCCAGATTCCACAGAACCACTTCGGCATCCTCTACTCGCTGACGGGCAGCGCCACAGAGGCTCAGAAGGAAACCCTGTTCGCCAGCATCCTGGGCGGCGCACGCATCGGCAACGGCGGCCCCGAGCGAGGAACCAAAAACACCCTCGACGTGCGAACCCGACTGACTGCGGACGGTGATCATTATTTGCTCAACGGCCGCAAGTTCTATTCGACGGGCGCGCTGTTCGCCCACTGGGTGGCGGTCAAGGCCATCAATGACGACGGCAAACAGGTGCTGGTGTTCGTGCCACGCGGGACGCCGGGGCTGCACATCATCGATGATTGGTCCGGCTTCGGTCAGCGCACCACCGCCAGCGGCAGCGTGCTGCTGGAAAACGTGCGCGTGAGTGGCGAGCTCGTTGTGGATAACTGGAAGCTCGGCCTGTCGCCGAACATTCAGGGCGCGGTTTCGCAACTGATTCAGGCGGCCATCGATGCGGGCATTGCCCGGGAAGCCATCGACGAAAGCATCCGTTTTGTGCGCGAGCGCTCACGGCCATGGATCGACGCCAATGTGGAGCGCGCCAGTGACGATCCCTATGTGATCGCCGACATCGGCAAGTTAAAGCTCGAACTGCACGCCGCTGAAGCGCTGTTGCGCAAGGCCGGTCGCGTGCTCGATGACATTGCCGCCGCACCCATCGACGAACACTCAGCGGCGCGGGCGTCCATCGTGGTCGCCGAAGCCAAGGTGCTGACCACTCAGATCGCCCTGCTCGCCAGTGAAAAACTGTTCGAGCTGTCGGGCAGTCGCGCGACGTTGGCTGAATTCAATCTGGATCGGCACTGGCGCAACGCGCGGGTTCATACCCTCCATGACCCGGTGCGCTGGAAGGTGCACGCCGTCGGCGCCTGGCACCTGAACGGCACCCTGCCTGCCCGTCATTCCTGGATATAACCAGACCACTGGAAGCACACCTATGAGCCTTCAAACCTTGCCGCGTGACACGCAGGCGACCGCCGTGACCGCGATCATTCGTGACGACGCCGAGGCACTGCGCATCGCCCGCACGCTGGCGGAAGATTTTAAACAACAGAGCGCTACGCGTGATCGCGAACGGCGTCTGCCCCATCAGGAACTGGAAGCGTTTTCCCGCTCCGGACTGTGGGGCATCAGCGTGCCGAAGGCCTTCGGCGGCGCAGGCGTTTCCAATGTCACCCTGGCCGACGTCATTCGGATCATCTCTGCCGCCGACGCCTCCCTGGGGCAAATTCCACAGAACCACTTCTACGCGCTGGAAGTGCTGCGGGTGAATGGCAGCCCGGCGCAGCAGGCGCGGCTGTATGCAGAGGTCCTTGCCGGTCAGCGCTTCGGCAACGCGCTGGCCGAACTGGGCACCAAAACCGCCCACGACCGCACCACCCGCCTGAGCCGCGACGGCAACGGCTGGCGCATCAACGGCCGTAAGTTCTACGCCACCGGCGCTCTTTACGCCCAACGCATACCGACCTCGGTGGTCGATGACCACGGCGTGCAGCAGCTGGCATTCGTGCCGGCGAATGCGGCGGGGCTGAGCGTGATCGACGACTGGAGCGGGTTCGGACAGCGCACCACGGGCAGCGGCTCGGTGGTGTTCGATAACGTGTACGTCGAAGCCGATGACGTGGTGCCTTTTCAGACAGCGTTCGAACGCCCGACCACCGTCGGCCCGCTGGCGCAGATTCTCCATGCCGCCATCGACACCGGCATCGCCCGCGCGGCCTTTGAAGACGCGCTGCATTTCGTGCGCACCCGCACCCGGCCATGGATCGACTCCGGCATCGAAAAAGCTGTCGATGATCCGCTGACGCTGCACAGCTTCGGCAGGCTCGGCATTCGTCTGCACGCCGCCGAAGCCCTGCTTGAACGTTCAGGGGAATACCTTGATCGCGCACAGGCCGAGACCACGCCCGAAACGCTGGCCCAGGCATCGATTGCGGTGGCGGAAGCGCGGGCGATCAGCACCGAAATCTCACTGGATGCCGGCAGCACGTTGTTCGAACTCGCCGGTTCCCAGGCCACGCTGGCGGAGCACGGCCTTGACCGGCACTGGCGCAACGCGCGGGTTCACACGCTGCACGACCCGGTGCGCTGGAAGTATCACGCCATCGGCAATTACTACCTCAATGACGTCAACCCGCCACGCCGGGGGACGATCTGATGAGCAAGAAAAAGATCCTGCTCAACGCGTTCAACATGAACTGCATTGGCCACATCAATCACGGCTTCTGGACACACCCGCGGGACACGTCCACCCAGTACAAGACCCTGGAGTACTGGACAGATCTGGCGCAGTTGCTGGAGCGCGGGCTGTTCGACGGTTTGTTCATCGCGGACATCGTCGGGGTCTACGACGTCTATCAGAAGTCGGTGGACGTGACGCTGAAGGAGTCGATCCAGTTGCCGGTGAATGATCCGTTGCTGCTGGTATCGGCCATGGCAGCGGTCACGAAAAACCTCGGCTTCGGCCTGACCGCCAACCTCACCTACGAGGCGCCGTATCTGTTCGCCCGGCGCATGTCGACGCTGGATCACCTCACCCGCGGACGCGTGGGCTGGAACATCGTCACCGGGTATCTGGACAGCGCCGCACGCGCGATGGGCCTGACCGAGCAGATCGAACACGACCGCCGCTACGACCAGGCCGATGAGTACCTGGAGGTTTTGTACAAGCTGTGGGAAGGCAGTTGGGAGGACGACGCGGTGATCGAGGACCGTCAGGCGCGCATTTATGCCCAGCCGGAAAAGGTCCACTCCGCGCAGCACAGCGGCGAGTTCTATCAGGTGGAGGGTTATCACTTGTGCGAGCCGTCGCCGCAGCGCACGCCGGTGTTGTTTCAGGCGGGCAGTTCCGAGCGCGGTTTGCAGTTTGCCGGCAGCAACGCCGAGTGCGTGTTTATCAGCGGGCAGAACAAACCCGCGACCCGCGAACAGGTCGACAAGGTTCGCGCCAGTGCCGTGGCCGCCGGGCGCAATCCCGATGACATCAAGGTGTTCATGGGCCTCAACGTGATCGTCGGCGCCACCGAAGAAGCGGCGCGGGCCAAGCATGCGGAGTACCGGTCTTACGCCAGCGCGGAGGCCGGGCTCGCCCATTTTGCCGCGTCCACCGGCATCGACTTCGCCGACTACGCGCTCGACGAGCCGATCCAGCACGTGAAAGGCAATGCCATTCAGTCAGCGACGAAGATCCTCAAGAACAACGACTGGACCCGCCAGAAGTTGCTCGATCAGCACGCCCTGGGCGGCCGTTACCTCACGCTGATTGGCTCGCCCGAGCAGGTCGCCGACGAGCTGGAATCGTGGATCGCCGAAACCGGTCTGGACGGCTTCAACCTCACCCGCATCATCACCCCGGAGAGCTACGAGGATTTCATCGATCTGGTGATCCCCGAGCTGCAACGACGGGGTTCGTACAAGACCGCGTACGAACACGGCACCTTGCGCGAGAAGTTATTTGAAGGCGACGCGCGACTGCCGGATCGCCACGCAGGGGCGAGCTACAGAACGCGCCGCAACGTGTAGGAGCGCGCTTGGTCTGGGCCGCGTCCGGACGAAGACGGCTTCACAGACATCTAAGCATTCAAACCAGACCACTGACCCGGATTACCACCCATGACCAAAACCCTCCTCACCCTCGCGCTGTCCCTGGGCCTGTTTACCGGGATCACCCACGCCGCTGATCAACCGCTCAAAGTCGGCACCACGGCGGCGTTCGCCATCCCGCTGGAAACCGCCGTCGCCGAAGCCGAGAAACAAGGCCTGAAGGTCGAGCTGGTGGAATTCACCGACTGGATCGCGCCCAACGTCAGCCTCAACGCCGGTGACATCGACGTGAACTACTTCCAGCACATTCCATTTCTGGAAAACGCCAAGGCCGCGTCCGGCTTCGATCTGGTGCCCTACGCGCCGGGCATCATCAACAACGTCGGGCTGTATTCGAAGCAGTACAAAAGCTTCGATGAGCTGCCAACCGGTGCGACTGTGGCGATCGCCAACGACCCGATCAATAGCGGACGCGGTCTGCAACTGCTGGCCAAGGCCGGCCTGATTACCTTGAAACCGGGGGTGGGTTACAAGGCCACCGAAGACGACATCACCGCCAATCCGAAGAAGATCAAGCTGATCCAGGTCGAAGCC
The DNA here is from genome assembly GCF_014841665.1 of Pseudomonas sp. CFBP 8772. Classification (NCBI taxonomy): domain Bacteria; kingdom Pseudomonadati; phylum Pseudomonadota; class Gammaproteobacteria; order Pseudomonadales; family Pseudomonadaceae; genus Pseudomonas; species Pseudomonas sp. CFBP 8772. The sequence continues at coordinate 107,383 of NZ_JACYUI010000016.1, forward strand.
GTGCAACTGGTGCGCGCTTATGACGATGCCGATCTGGTGCAGGGCTACCCGGCCTACATTCGTTTGTCGAAGACCTTCGATGCTGGCTCGGCGATTCTGTTCGACGGCCTCGACCACCCGGAATACGTGATTCAGTTCGTCATCAAACCGGACCACAAGGATGACCCGCGTCTGGCCAAGTTCATCGATATCTACCAGCACTCGCCCGTCGTGCGCGCCTCGCTGGATAAGGTCAATGGCTCGCTGTATCAAGTTGGCTGGAAGAACTGACCATGACCGCATCCGCGCAACGCGCTTTGACGCTTGAGGGGGCTGAGGCTCCCCATGCCGCCGAGCAAGCCGAACTCCTTCCGCAGAAGCAACACGCCCATGTGCGTTTCATTAATCTGGGCAAGGTCTATGAAGGTCCGCAAGGGCCGGTGCCGGCGCTTCAGGGCATCGACCTGGATATCCAGCGCGGTGAGGTGTTCGGCATCATCGGCCGCAGCGGCGCAGGCAAGTCGTCGCTGATCCGCACCATCAATCGTCTGGAGAAACCCAGCAACGGCCGCGTGCTGATCGATCAGGTGGACATCGGCGACTTCAACGAAGACACGCTGGTGGCGCTGCGCCGACGCATCGGCATGATCTTTCAGCATTTCAATCTGATGTCGGCCAAGACTGTGTGGCAGAACGTCGAGCTGCCGCTCAAGGTCGCGGGCGTGCCCAAGGCACAGCGTCAGCGCAAAGTCGCCGAGCTGCTGGCGTTGGTCGGGCTGGAGGGCAAGCACAAGGCTTATCCTGCGCAGTTGTCGGGTGGGCAGAAGCAGCGCGTCGGCATTGCCCGGGCATTGGTGCATGATCCGGCGATTCTGCTGTGCGACGAGGCGACTTCGGCACTCGACCCGGAGACCACGCAATCAATTCTCGGCCTGCTGCGTGAGATCAACCGGCGCCTGGGGCTGACGATCATTTTGATCACCCACGAGATGGCGGTGATCCGGGAGATCTGTGACCGGGTGGTGGTGCTGGAAAAAGGTCAGGTTGTCGAGCAAGGCCCGGTCTGGCAGGTGTTCGGCAACCCGCAGCATGAGGTGAGCAAGACGCTGCTGGCGCCGCTGCAACAGGCGCTGCCGGAGGATGTTCAAGCGCGCTTGCAGCCGCACCCTTCCGATCATCACGCCAGCGTTGTGCTGGATCTGCAGTTCACCGGCAGCGACGGCAAGGAGCCTGATCTGTCGGCGTTGTTCAGCGCCTTTGGCGGGCGGGTGAGCCTGCTGCATGGCGGCGTCGAACGCATTCAAGGGCGTGCGCTGGGTCATCTGCTGCTGGCGGTGAGTCATTCGCCACTGTCGGCGGAAGAATTGCTCAATCGCGCCCGCAAACACGCGCAGCAGGCGGAGGTACTGGGTTATGTGGCTTGATCGTCTCTGGCAGGGCGTCATCGATACCTTCCTGATGGTCGGCGTGTCGTCGTTGATCGCGTTGATGCTGGGCATTCCATTGGCGGTGATTCTGGTGACCAGCGGCAAGGGCGGGATCTTTGAAGCGCCCACTGTGAACCGGGTGCTGGGGGCGTTCGTGAATATCTTCCGGTCGGTGCCGTTCCTGATTCTGATGGTCGCGCTGATCCCGTTCACGCGGCTGATCGTCGGCACGACCTACGGCGTGTGGGCGGCGGTGGTGCCGCTGACCATTGCGTCGACGCCGTTCTTCGCGCGCATTGCGGAAGTCAGCTTGCGCGAGGTGGACCACGGTTTGGTCGAAGCCGCACAAGCGATGGGTTGCCGCCGCTGGCACATCGTCTGGCACGTGCTGCTGCCCGAAGCGCTGCCGGGCATCGTTGGGGGATTCACCATCACCCTCGTGACGATGATCAATTCATCGGCCATGGCGGGCGCGATTGGCGCCGGAGGGTTGGGCGACATCGCTTATCGCTACGGTTATCAGCGGTTTGACACCCAAGTGATGCTCACCGTGATCGTGTTGCTGGTGATATTGGTGGCGGTGATCCAGTTGGGCGGGGATCGATTGGCGTTGCGGCTGAACAAGCGCTGATCGAAGGGTGCTTTCCCTGCAGGACGGGCTTTAGCCGGGAAAGCGCCAGTGCAGTGGTCTAATTTCCCCGGACACCTCGATAAGTGGAAAATACATTTATCGAGGAGTTCTACATGACCAGAAA
>NZ_JACYUI010000017.1:0-89882 GCF_014841665.1 Pseudomonas sp. CFBP 8772
GACGAAGTCGGGCCAAACCGAGAGCAAGCACCCTTGGTTACTTGGGGTGCTTTTCCAAGTAACTCGCCGAAGGCGAAATGTCTGCCGTTAGGCAGACGCCCTTGATCTAAACACAAACAATCAGGCCATCTCCGCCTTTGCCATGGCGATCCTGGTCTTCACCTCCCGCTCAGCGACCTGCTGATCCGTCTTCTGCTTCTGCAGCTCAGTCACCTGCTTGTCCACCGCCGCCTGCTCCTGCGGCGTCATGGCGTCGTATTCCGCCTTGCTGACGCCCGTCAACCGCTGCCGCACCTTCTCCGCGTCGGTCTGGTTCATGTAGGACAGAAACTGATCCTTCACCGAACCCACGTCATCAGAACCCGCCGCGCCATCACTGGCCGCCAGATCATCAGAGACCGTCTTGCTGACACTGTCAGACGACGCGACCTGCTTGTCAGCGCTGGACACAAACGCCGCAGCGGCGGCTGCCTTGTCATCGTCCGTCACCGACGACGCCGTGTTGGCCCCCGCTGCCTTCAGGTTCACCATCATCTTGGCAAACGACTCGTCGTAGCCCTGCTTGCCCTCGTTGCTGCTTTGCGCCGCGCCTTCGCCATTGCTCGCAATCGCCGCCACGGGTGTGGCGGCGCCGGCCATGGCGCTGGTGTAGGCGTCCGTGTCCGTCGTGGCGTAATGGGTGTGGCTCACGGCTTTTGACACGAACTGCTGGATAGCACTGTTGCCGATCAACATCTTTCACCTCCTGTTCAGGTTGTCCGATGTACCCCGACAGCAGCAAAACCGATGCCATCCAGCCTGTCCTCCCTGAAAGACCCGTCAACACGGGCCTGCGGACCCAGCGTCAAGCCATGAAGGGCCGCCATGATCGACAATGCTTGCCGTCTGCGGCAGATCCTCGCCGCCGGCTTGCCGTATCGGCCAGCGCGCTGCTGACAACCCGAGGCCGCCGCCCTATTTGAGAAACGCCTTCACCGCCTCATTCACCTGGCCCGCCTCACACGCCGGCGCCATGTGTCCGCAATCGCTGTTGAGTACCAGCAACTGCGCGCGCTTTTGGGCGGCCAGCGCCTTGGAAGGCGCCGGGTCGACCATGCGGTCCTGCTCGGAGGTGATGATCAACAGCCGCGCTTTGATTTTCCCGGCCAGTGCGGCCATGTCGCCGTGACGCAACAGATCGAACGACGTCATCGCCTGCAATTGCCGGTACCAGTCGACCGTGCTGAAGGACTGATTGCTCGCGGTGGCGGGCAACGTGCCGGCAGGTGAGGGACCGGTGCCGACGGTCTTGGCCGCCCTGTGTCCCGGCGTCCACAGATAACCGTTGTGTATCGCCGCGAGCTGTTTGAAAGCCGTGCCCGGCGCATAGTTGCCGTCGTTCCAGCCGGGCGCGCGTTCGATGGCGGCCAGTTCTGCATTCCAGGCCTGCAGGTCGCGTTCGGTCGGGTGAGGCGTGCCGACGATGGTCACCACCTTGCTGGCGAAGTCCGGGTACATCACCGCCCACTGCAACGCCTGCATGCCTCCCATGGAAATGCCGACGATGGCGTGGGCGTGATCGATGCCCAAGTACATGGCCAGCAACCGATGCTGCGCCTTGACCATATCGCGGATGCCGAACTGCGGAAACTTCAGGCGCGGCGCAATCGGGCTGTTGGACGGCGAGCACGACACGCCATTGCCGATGGCGTCCATCGCCACCACGTACCAGCGATTGGTGTCGACCAACTTGCCGGGGCCGATCATGTCGGCCTGGTCGGACGTCCGCCCGGCCAGCCAGGTAGTCACCAGCACGACGTTATTGCGATCTTCTGCCAGCGTGCCGTAGGTGCGATAAGCCAAGTCGCAACGCGAGATCTTGCCGCCGGTCATGTTCAACGAGCCAATGTTCACCCGTTGCTGCTCTGCCGCCTGGCAGATGCCCACACTCATCATGACCAGCAACGCACACAGCGTCCGGTCAGCGTAATGACGCAGTTTCATGGAATTCCTTAGTGATAAAGCCGGGCGTGATAGCGCCTGAAAGATTTGCGGCTCCGGAAAACCATGTACATCAACACCATGCCGTCGCGCTGCGCCATCAGCGTAGACGGTTATGCCGTATGAGCGAGGCCGCTTCACGACTATTTTTTCAGGCCATTCAATAGCCTGAGTCATTTACGGTTGTGCGCCGCTTTCACCCGTCAAGGCGACAGATATCAGCATGAGGACTCCCCCTGCTCCACCGGCGATGGTAGCGTGCGGTGGTTTCTGATCGAAGGATCAGACCTTTCTCTCAACATGCCTGCCAAGGAATGCCCCACCCAATGGACTTTTCGCTCAAGCACCTCACCGCCGCTACATTGATGTTCGCCGGCGTCTGCGCCTTCACACCCGCTGCCTTTGCCAACCTCACCGCGCAACAGAGCAGCACGATTGTCACCACCTTCAAGGAAAACGCCGTCACTGATTTCCGCCAGTTCCTCAAGACCGTCAGCACCACCGACGTGGTCAAGGCGGCGGGCATCGAGCCGGCGATCAGCGCCTTCCTCGCCAATAAAAAACTGTCCGCCGATGAGCAGAACGATATCCATCGCCTGTTGGGGGTTTATGCGCGGGTGAAATACGGCAGCGCCGCCACCGAAACCCTGCGCGAACTGGTCGCCATTCCCACGTTCCAGACCGCTGGCGTCGCGCAACACGACAACCCCGCGTTCATCAAGATTGCCGAGAAAATCAAAACCCTCGCCCAGTCGTTCAACCTGACCTTCCGCAATATCGACAACCGCGTGTACGAGGTTTCCCTTGAGGGTTCAAGCCCTGAAGTGGTGGGGATTCATGCCCACGCCGACGTCGTTCCGGTCACCCTGGAAAACTGGGTGCTGGCTGACGGCACCCGCCTCGATCCGTTCAAAGTGACCCTGATCGGCGACCGCATGTACGGGCGCGGCACCGAGGATGACAAGAACGGTATCGTCGTCGCGCTGTACGCCATGAAGGTGATCAAGGAAGAGAAGCTGCCCCTGGCGCGCAATTTCAAGCTGCTGATCGACACCACCGAAGAAACCTCCGGCGACGCCATTCCCTACTACTTCGAGCGCAACCCGACGCCGGCCTACAACCTGGCACTCGATGGCAGCTACCCGGTGGTGATCGCGGAAAAGGGCTACGGCACGGTCATGGCCAGCTTCCCCCGTCGCACCGCCGAAGGCGCGGGCGCGGAAATCACTTCGATGACCGGCGGCATGGCGACCAACCAGATCCCGTCAAAATCAGTCGTCACGCTGGTGAGCGAGCAGCCCGCTGAACTCGCCGCCGAGCTGCAGAAAGCCGGCGCTGAGTACGCCCAGCGCAACGGCGGCAACTTCAAGGTCGACGCAGAAGTCGCCGGCAAGGAGGTCAAGCTGACGGTCACCGGCGTCTCGGCGCACTCCTCCGAGCCCGAATCGGGGGTCAACCCGGTGGCGCGGATGCTCGATTTCATCAACGGTCTGGATGGCAAGGTCGCGCTCAAGCACAACGCGATCACCGACGCCGCGCGCTATGCCGCTGACAACTGGGGCCTTGATTACTTGGGCAGCAAACTGGGCGTCGGCTTCAGCGACGAGTTCATGGGCCCGCTGACGGCCTCACTGACCTACGTGGCGATGGACGACAAGGCCTTCAAGCTGGCGGTCAATCTGCGCGTGCCAAGGGGCAAATCGCCGGAAGCACTGAAAGCGGAAATCGCCCAGAAGCTGACCGCCTGGACCCAGCAGAGCCACATCACGCCGGGCTTCGATTACTCGATCGCCGAGCCGATGTACCGCAACCCTGAGGGCGAGTGGGTCAAGGCGCTGTTGGCCGTGGCCACCGAGAATCTGGGCATGGAGCACAAGTTCGGCACGTCCGCCGGCGCCACGTCAGTGCATGAGCTGCCCAACGGCGTGCAGTTCGGCCTGGCCAAACCCGACGTCAAATACACCGGTCACACCGACGCCGAGTTCAAGACCACCGAGCAGTTCCTGCTGGACTTGCAGATCGTCACCGAGATGATGGGCCGCATCGGTCAACTGCCGAAACTCTGACCACCCTGCCCCGGGGCCCGCTGCGGTGGCGGGCCTGATTCGCGCGACTGAAGATACGTACATCAGGGGCTCAGTGCTGAAGTTTCGAGCCAGTCCGACGCACGATCTTGATCGAGTGTTTGAGGTTGGGCTTGCGGGTCACGCTGATCGCCCGTTGGGTGACCGTGTCCAGGGTGATGTTCCAGAAGCCGGTGCTGGGCACCACGATTTTCGCCGGGAAGCGGTCGAAGGCGCCGCCGTGATAGGTGTGCCGACCGCCGTTCTTGAAACTGCGGAAGTTGGCATCACTCATGAGGCGGATATTGCAGGCGTTCGAGGACTCGATCACCACAATGTCGCCTTCATTCAGGTGTTCGCGTTGGTGGATGAATTTCACGGGGATCCCACGGCAGAGTTGAAAACGGCCGCGAGAATATCACGCAGGCCTGGCCCGGAAGGCGGTGCACACATGACCGCCTGAGCTACAGCCCAAAAAAAACCTCATGATCGCTCATGAGGTTTTTTTTCTGGCCCTTGGTTCAGAGGTATGGCAACCGACGCCTTCCCGGCTGAAGCCGGTCCTACGACACCGCATGAGCCAGCAGGACCAGTTTTAGCGAGGTATCACGCCGGGGCGCTGGTGCGGATCAGGTGGTCGAAGGCGCTGAGGGAGGCTTTGGCGCCCTCGCCGACCGCGATCACGATCTGCTTGTACGGCACGGTGGTCACGTCACCGGCAGCGAAGATGCCCGGGATCGACGTCTCACCGCGTGGGTCGATGATGATCTCGCCCCGTGGCGACAGCTCGATGGTGCCCTTCAGCCATTCGGTGTTCGGGAGCAGGCCGATCTGCACAAAGATACCTTCCAGCTCGATGGTGATGTCTTCACCGGTAAGGCGGTTCTTGTAGCGCAGGCCGTTGACCTTCTGGCCGTCGCCGGTGACTTCGCTGGTCAACGCGCTGGTCAGCACCGTCACGTTGGGCAGGCTGTGCAGCTTGCGTTGCAGGACCGCATCGGCGCGCAGATTGGCGTCGAATTCCAGCAAGGTGACGTGGGACACGATACCCGCCAGGTCGATGGCCGCTTCCACACCGGAGTTGCCGCCGCCAATCACCGCCACGCGCTTGCCCTTGAACAACGGACCGTCGCAGTGCGGGCAGTACGCCACGCCTTTGTTGCGGTACTGCTGCTCACCCGGCACATTCATTTCGCGCCAGCGTGCGCCGGTCGCCAGGATCACGGTCTTGCTTTTGAGCACGCCGCCGCTGGCGAACTTCACCTGATGCAGCTCACCGTTCTTGCCCGGAATCAGTTGCTCGCCGCGCTGCAGGTTGATGACGTCGACTTCGTACTGTTTGACGTGTTCTTCGAGGGCGACCACCAGCTTCGGCCCTTCGGTGTGCTGCATCGAGATGAAGTTCTCGATCGCCATGGTGTCCAGCACCTGGCCGCCGAAACGCTCGGCCGCCACAGCGGTGCGGATGCCTTTACGGGCAGCGTAGATCGCTGCGGAGGAACCGGCCGGGCCACCGCCGACGACGAGCACGTCGAACGCTTCTTTGCCATTGAGCTTGTCGGCCTGACGATCGCCGGCGCTGGTGTCGATCTTCGCCAGAATCTCTTCCAGGTTCATGCGGCCCTGACCAAACAGCGCGCCGTTCAGGTAGATGCTTGGGACGGACATGATCTGGCGGTCGGTGACTTCCTGCTGAAACAGGCTGCCTTCGATGGCGACGTGTTCCACGTTAGGGTTAAGAACAGCCAGCAGGTTCAGCGCCTGGACCACGTCCGGGCAGTTCTGGCAGGTCAGCGAGAAGTAGGTTTCAAACTTGAACTCACCGGTCAGGCCGCGGGCCTGTTCAATGGTGTCCTCGGAGGATTTGGACGGGTAGCCGCCGACTTGCAGCAGCGCCAGCACCAGCGAGGTGAATTCGTGACCCATTGGCAGACCGGCGAAACGCAGCTTGATGTCCTGGCCCGGGCTGTTCAGGGCGAAGGACGGCGTGCGTGCATCGCTGCCATTGGTGTCCAGGGTGATCTTGTCGGAGCTGCTGACGATGTCATTGAGCAGGGCCAGCATTTCCTGGGATTTTGCGCCGTCATCAAGGGACGCAACGATCTCGATCGGGCGAGTGATCCGCTCCAGGTAAGATTTCAACTGAGCTTTAAGATTGGCGTCCAACATGGTTCGGCTTCCTTCTTCACTTTCAGGTCTGGATACGTTCAAGATCTAGCGGGTTCTACAAAAAAAAACGCCCAGGCGATGACCGCCCGGGCGTTTTTTGGGGGCGATGCGGTTTACGTGCTCATGGGCTCATCGCCCCCGATCCGGTCATGACGACTTAGATCTTGCCAACCAGGTCCAGCGAAGGAGCCAGGGTGGCCTCGCCTTCTTTCCACTTGGCTGGGCAGACTTCGCCCGGGTGAGCAGCAACATACTGAGCCGCCTTGATTTTGCGCAGCAGCTCGGAAGCGTCACGGCCAACACCGCCGTCGTTCAATTCGACGATTTTGATTTCGCCTTCCGGGTTGATCACGAAAGTACCGCGGTCAGCCAGACCTGCTTCTTCGATCAGGACGTCGAAGTTGCGGGAGATTTTCAGGGTCGGGTCACCGATCATGGTGTACTGGATTTTGCCGATGGCTGGCGAAGTGTTGTGCCAGGCAGCGTGGGCAAAATGGGTATCGGTGGAAACGCTGTAGATTTCGACGCCCAGTTTCTGGAACTCGGCGTAGTTGTCCGCCAGGTCTTCCAGCTCGGTTGGGCAAACGAAGGTGAAGTCAGCCGGGTAGAAGAACACCACAGACCATTTGCCTTTCAGGTCGGCGTCCGACACTTCTACGAAGTTGCCGTTCTTGAAAGCAGTTGCCGTGAACGGTTTGACTTGGCTGTTGATGATAGGCATCAGTGAATCTCCTGAGGGTTGTGAAAATGGGGTGTTACAAATTCGATGGGGAGGATACTACGCAAAATCGTCAGCAGGGACTCATTGGCAAAGCTCATGCTTATGATTGGTTTTGACTATAAGGATGCTTTATTAATAGAAGACGTTGTTGGGCGGGTGCGGTTGGGTCACCCGCACTGTCGACCGGAAAGCTTCCCGGCTAAAGCCGGTCCTACGGATCCAGCCAGTCCTGGTGATCCAGCCAGTCCTAGGCTGCTGATTCGATCAGGCTTCGCACCCGCACGGCAAGTTCGTCGATGCTGAAGGGTTTGGTGAGTAAATCCATGCCATCGTCGAGGAAGTCACCACGCACTTCGGCCTCCCGCGCATAACCGGTCATGAACAAAACCTTCAGCCCCGGGCGATGCTGGCGTGCCACTTCTGCCAACTGGCGACCATTCAGCCCCGGCAGTCCCACATCCGTGACCAGCAGATCAACGGGCTCGGCTCCCTGCAAAGCCACCAGTGCCTCATGGCTGTCGCAGGCGACGTTCACGCGATAACCCAGCTCCTTCAACACATCCACCACCAGCATGCGCACCTCAGCCTCGTCCTCCACCACCAGCACGCGCTCGCCCAGGCCGGCGCGAGGCGGCTCGAAGCTGCGAGGGACGGCGGGGGGAAGCTCGGCAACCTCGTGGTGACACGGCAACAACAAGTCGATGCGCGTACCACGCCCTTCTTCGCTGGAAATGCTGACCCGGCCGCCGGTCTGGTTGATGAAGCCGTAGACCATCGACAGGCCCAGGCCAGTGCCCTGCCCGATCGGCTTGGTGGTGAAGAACGGATCAAAGGCCCGTGCGATAACCTCGCTGGACATGCCCAGCCCGGTGTCCTGCACACGAAGGCGCACGTAGTCGCCCGGCGCCAGCGCGTCCTGCAGCAGGGCAATGTGGGTCAGTTCGGTCTGGATCAATAACCGACCGCCATCGGGCATCGCGTCGCGGGCGTTGATGACCAGATTAAGCAACGCATTCTCGAGCTGATGCTCATCGGTGTTGGTCAGGCACGAGATCGTGTGCAGGTCGACTTCCAGCTCGATGCTTTCACCAATGGTCCGGCGCAGCAGTTCTTCCATCGACGTCACCATGTGGTTGACGTCCACCGGCCGCTGGTTCAGTGACTGGCGACGGGCGAACGCAAGCAGGCGATGGGTGAGCGACGCAGCGCGGTTGGCCGAGCCCATGGCGGCCTCGATGTAACGATCGATCTCCGACACGCGTCCTGCGGCGACCCGACGCTGAATCAGGTCCAGTGCGCCGAGCACGCCGGTGAGCATGTTGTTGAAGTCGTGGGCGATGCCGCCAGTCAGCTGGCCGATGGCGTCCATTTTCTGCGCGTGGCGCAAGGCCTCTTCAGCCTGGGCACGCTCACTGATTTCGACCTGCAGGCGCTCGTTGCTTTCGGCCAGTTCGCGGGTGCGCTCGGCGACGCGCTGTTCGAGGCTCTCGTTCAGCTCGCGCAGCGCGTCTTCGGCACTGACTTGGGCGGTGATGTCCGTGCTCGTGCTCAACCAGTGGATGATGCTGCCGCGCTCATCGCGGATCGGCAATGCGCGGGAGAGGAACCAGCGGTACTGGCCGTCCTTGCCGCGCAGCGGGAAGGTGTCCTCCCACAACGAGCCGGTGGCGAAGCAGCGCTGCAGACGTGATTCGACCCGCTGCCCATGGTCAGGGTGATGCAACGATCGCCAGCCCAGCGCCATCATCGCTTCGTATGAGGTGCCGGTGTAGCTGTACCAGCGTTCGTTGTACCAATGGATGTGACCGGCGGGGTCAGCGATCCAGGCCAACTGACTCATGTTGTCGGCGAGGCTGCGAAACTGCCGCTCACTCTCATCAAGCGCTTCGGTTCTGGAAAGCGCCTGGTCATCAGGTCCTGCTGGATTCAAGGGCATGGCTGCCGAAAAACTCGTGCTGGTCAAAGAGTGGGTCCGTCCCTAAAAACAATGGCTGGCCCGGCTCCCTCCATGGAGGCCGGACCGTTCACGTGTGCCGCGCGAGGCTTAACAACACGTGCCGGGTGATGCTTAGCGTGTCGGTGTGCGCATGGTGACGAATTCTTCCGCCGCCGTCGGGTGCACACCGATGGTGTCGTCGAAAATCTGCTTGGTGGCGCCGGCCTTGAGGGCGATCGCCAGGCTCTGAATGATCTCGCCGGCGTCCGGGCCGACCATGTGGCAACCCAGCACGCGATCGGTTTTGGCATCGACCACCAGTTTCATCAGGGTGCGCTCCTGATTATCGGTCAGCGACAGCTTCATCGGCCGGAACGTGCTTTCGAACACCTGCACCTCATACCCGTCCTTCATGGCTTCGGCCTCGGTGAGACCGACCGTGCCGATGTTCGGCAGGCTGAACACGGCAGTGGGAATGTGGCGGTAATCCACAGGGCGGTACTGCTCGGGCTTGAACAGGCGCCGCGCGACGGCCATGCCCTCGGCCAGCGCCACCGGCGTCAACTGCACGCGGCCGATGATGTCGCCGACGGCGATGATCGACGGCTCGGTGGTCTGGTAGTCACCGTTGACCTTGATGAAGCCCTTGTCATCCAGCTCGACGTTGACGGTGTCCATGCCCAGGTTGTCCAGCATCGGGCGGCGCCCGGTGGCGTAGAACACGCAGTCGGTGTTGAAACGGCTGCCGTCGTTCAGGCTCAGTTGCAAGGTGCCGTCGGCCAGCTTCTCGATGCTGTTGATCTCGGTTTTGAAACGAATGTCCATCTCGCGCTTGGCGAGTTCTTCGTGCAGATGGGTGCGCACGCTCTCATCGAAGCCGCGCAGGAACAACTCGCCGCGGTACATCAGCGAAACGTCAGCGCCCAGGCCGTTGAAGATCGAGGCGAACTCCACCGCGATGTAGCCGCCGCCGACCACGACGACGCGCTTGGGCATCTGCTCGAGGAAGAACACTTCGTTGGAGGTGATGGCGTGCTCGCGGCCCGGAATGTCCGGCACCTGTGGCCAGCCACCGGTGGCAATCATGATGTGCTCGGCCGTGTGAACCTGGCCGTTGATTTCGACTTCGTGGGGGCCGCGCAGGCGTGCATGACCTTCCATCAGTGACACGCCGCTGCTGTCCAGCAGCTTGCGGTAAACGCCATTGAGGCGGCTGATCTCGCGGTTCTTGTTGGCGATCAGGGTGGGCCAGTCGAAATGCGCCTCGCCACTGCTCCAGCCATAGCCTTTCGCCTGTTCGAAGTCTTCGGAATAGTGCGCGCCATAGACCATCAGCTTCTTCGGTACGCAACCGACGTTGACGCACGTGCCGCCCAGATAACGGCTCTCGGCCACGGCCACGCGCGCACCGAAGCCGGCGGAAAACCGCGCCGCCCGGACGCCCGCCGAGCCTGCGCCGATTACAAAAAGGTCAAAGTCGTAGCTCATCTGTCTCTCCTAAGCGATGCGCTAGCATAACCGCTTGAGCGCGCTCGGCAAGTTCCGCAGGGCAGAAACGACAAAGCCACCCGAAGGTGGCTTTGTCATACATACAGCGGCGTGGCAAAAGCCAGTACAACTGCTGTCATGTGCAGATTACAGTTCTTTGTAGAAATGCTCGAAGCAGAAGTTGGTGGCTTCGACGTAGCCGGCCGCACCACCACAATCGAAACGCGTGCCTTTGAATTTGTAGGCCAGTACGTTGCCTTCAGCAGCTTGCTTCATCAAAGCGTCAGTGATCTGAATTTCACCGCCTTTGCCCGGCTCGGTCTGCTCGATTTTCTCGAAAATGTCCGGGGTGAGGATGTAACGACCAATGATCGCCAGATTCGAAGGCGCATCTTCAGGCTTTGGCTTCTCGACCATGTCGGTCACGCGGAACAGGCCAGGCTTGATCTCTTCACCCGCGATCACGCCGTATTTGTGAGTCTGATCGGCAGGCACTTCCTGAATGGCGACGATCGAGCATTTGTACTGCTTGTGCAGCTTGACCATCTGCTCCAGGACACCGTCACCGCCGGGATTGACACACAAGTCATCTGCCAGAACCACGGCAAATGCTTCGTTGCCAATCAGAGGCCGGCCGCTGAGAATTGCGTGGCCCAGACCTTTCATTTCGGTTTGACGGGTGTAGGAGAAGCTGCATTCGTCGATCAGTTTGCGGATGCCGACCAGGTATTTCTCTTTGTCGGTGCCTTTGATCTGGTGTTCGAGCTCGTAGCTGATGTCGAAGTGGTCTTCCAGCGCGCGCTTGCCGCGGCCAGTAACGATGGAGATTTCGGTCAAACCGGCCTCCAAGGCCTCTTCTACGCCGTATTGGATCAGTGGCTTGTTAACAACTGCCAGCATCTCTTTGGGCATGGCCTTGGTCGCTGGCAAAAAGCGAGTGCCGTATCCGGCTGCAGGGAACAAGCATTTCTTGATCATATAAATCCTTGATGAGCTGGGGGTGTTGCGGCGCAGTCTAATGAGGCGGCGATAACCTTACAATGCCGCTACTGGCCGTTCGCTGCCTAGGTAGAGGAACGCTGACGCAGATAGTTCCGCAAATAGCTCAGCAACCCGCTGCCTCGCCACGCTTCACCCACTGATTATTGGAATTCCATGCTGTCCGTCATACGAGGGCATCCAGCGCCGCGTAACCGCCGTTCGGTGACCTTCGCAAGCGTAGCCCTGTTGGCCATCGCCCGTGGGAAATTGTGCGATTGCCCTTTGGCATTTGCCGATTATCATGGGCGCCTGAATCACTAATCGAGACAAGTCGATGTCTGAAGTCAAAAGCGTGAACGGGTACCAGATCAAGAAGCTCCAGGACGGCCAATGGTGGCTGGTCGGCCACGACGGTGAAGCCGTGGCAGGCCCGTTCTCCAGCGAAAGCAGCGCCATTGAAGTCGCCGCCGTATTCGAAGACACGCCAGCCCCGCGTCGTCGGGCTGACAAGAAAGACTGATCCCCTGGCCCGGCCAGCCCCGCAATGGGGCATGGCCCGGGCGCAGGTCGGGTCCAGCGGTGCTCATGCTCGGTTAACTCAGCGCGCGCACCCTGCAAAAAATGTCGGGTGATGCCGGAACGATGGCACCCACCCCAAGTCTGAGACTAGCAATCCCAAAGCAGCACACCCCACACCGGCCCTCACCGCGAAGCATTCCACCATGATCAAGATCTTATCCGTCATTGCTGTACTGGCCTTGACCGGTTGCGCGACTGCGCAGAACACCTACCTCAAAGACGGCAAACAGGCGTTGAGCATCGACTGCTCCGGCGAAGCCATGTCCTGGGCCGCTTGCTACGAAAAGGCTGACGCTTCCTGCGCGGGCACCGGTTATAACATCGTCAGCACCAACGGCACGCCGCAACCCAAGGAAGATGACAAGACCCTGGGTGTCGATGTCGGCAACTATAAAAACCGCACGGTGCTGGTGGTCTGCAAATAACGTTGCTGGCCGTTTACCGCTGTACCCACGTCACTTCCTGATGCTGTCTCAACCGCGTCATTCGCCCGAGATACAGGCCGTCACGGCGTGCTGCACGTCTTTGGGTCGCAGCGGGTTGTTCGACATGCGCTCGAACAGCTTGATCGAGCTGCCGCCGGAGCGGGTCTCGATGTCGACGATGGCAGCAGGATCACTGCTCAGCAGCTTCTGTGGAACGATGATGCGCAGGCCCTCCTTGTGCGGCTCAATCTGCGGCGGCTTGCGGCTGTCGGAGATGCGTCCGACAAAACACGCGGCATAATCCTTCGGCGACTTGCCGGACATCACACTCATGGTCGCCGGGGTGTGTTCAATGTCTGTGACTGTGGCGCAGCCGGTCATCGCCAGGGCCAGAATAACAACCGCCAATTTCATACAATCCCTCCAGTAAAGGTCCTTACGACAAGCCTGACCCGGATTAAATCCCGCACGCCTGCTTTTTTAACTGCCAGCGTTGGTGTCAGCGCTGCGCTGATTCGGGCTGAGGGCAGCGCAATAAAACCCGCCGGGATGATCAATGCCCAGGCTCGCCGTGCTATCGTTTCGGGTTTTCGAGAACGCTGTCTCCGGAGACACCCATGAAATTCGTTCACCAGCGCGAGCACCTTAACGAAGACGACATGGTCGTCATCGAGTGCTCCCAGCTTTGCAACATACGCCTGATGAGTGATGCCAACTTCCGCAGCTTCAAGAACGGCGGCCGTCACACCTACCACGGCGGCGCATTCGACCGTTTCCCTGCCAAGATCGCGGTGCCCAGCACCGGCTTCTGGAACATCACCATCGACACCGCTGGCCGCAAACTGGACAGCCATGGCGGGCGCAAAACCGCTTTCACCCATTCCATCAAGATCGTCCGCCGCTCGTCCTCGCGTCTGAGCTGATGGGCCATTGAACACCGGACGACGTGAAATCTTTGTGGTTTTTTTGCGAACATCCGGTCAGCGTTTCCAAGGAGTCAAATGTGAGCACCCCTGCCCCCGTCGTCAAATACGCGATCAGCTACAAGCTCAACGGCGAGCGTCGTTTCGAGTTTGCCCTGTTGCAGTCGCCTTCCGCCGATGAGGCCATGGCCGCCCTGCAGAAGATGCACGGCGACAGCACCGATGTCATCAGCGATGTGAAGGTCAGCAAAGCCCTGTAGCCGAAATCTGGATCGGGGAAAGCCCATGGTGATGCAGCGCAAAGGCACGACGCCGGCGACGTTTGATCTGT
The DNA here is from genome assembly GCF_014841665.1 of Pseudomonas sp. CFBP 8772. Lineage (NCBI taxonomy): Bacteria > Pseudomonadati > Pseudomonadota > Gammaproteobacteria > Pseudomonadales > Pseudomonadaceae > Pseudomonas > Pseudomonas sp. CFBP 8772. Next base: position 13,597 of record NZ_JACYUI010000017.1, read on the forward strand.
TCGCGGAGGATACGCCGCAGTTGCCTTCCCGGGAGCAGATCGGGCCGGAGTCGTTTGTGTTCCGTGGCTTCGCCCTGCCCTTTATCGAGCCATTGCTGCATGCGCTGGAGTCGGTTCTTGCGCAGGCGCCGTTCCGCAACATGGTCACGCCCGGTGGTTACACGATGTCGGTGGCGCTGAGCAGTTGCGGGGAGTTCGGCTGGACGACAGACCGAAGTGGCTATGCCTATTCTCCGGTCGATCCCATGACGGGTCAGCCGTGGCCGGCGATGCCCGAGGTTCTGATGGAGCTGGCGGTGGCGGCGGCCTCGGCGGCGGGGTTTGAGGGGTTTGTGCCGGATGCGTGCCTGATCAATCGTTATATTCCCGGGGCGAAGATGTCGCTTCATCAGGATAAGGATGAGCGCGGTTTGGAGTGGCCGGTGGTGTCGGTGTCGCTGGGGTTGCCGGCGATGTTTTTGTTCGGTGGTCATGGGCGCGGTGATCCGACTCAGCGGGTGCCGTTGTTTCATGGGGATGTGGTGGTGTGGGGCGGGGTTGATCGGTTGCGCTTTCATGGGGTGCTGCCGATTCGGCAGGCGGAGCATCCGGAGCTGGGGGAGCAGCGGATCAATTTTACGTTCCGTAAGGCGCGGTGAGGGGACTGGTGAGGGGACTGATTTATTTACAGCGCTTCATCGTAAATTAATCTGTCCCCGAGTGCGCTTGTCCCCGAGTGCGCGGTGCGGCTGAGAGGGGTCTGCCTAACGGCAGACATTTCGCCTCCGGCGAGTTACTTGATAAAGCCCCAAGTAACCGGGGGTGTCAGAAATTTTGTGTTCGGGCATAACATGAGTAAGAGGTGCATGTATGCCAACCAAAAAGAAACCTGCGTTACGCGAGCTACCAAAAATCCCTAAAGAGCTGCTCGAGCAGTTCGGCGGCGGATTGATGACCGCTGAAGCCATCGAGGACGCCTCCGCGGCGTTCAAGAAGGCGTTGATCGAGCGAGCCCTGAGTGCCGAACTCGGCCATCACCTGGGCTATCCGTCGGGCGCGCAGCGCCCGGAGGATGAAACTAACCAGCGTAACGGCAAAAGCGGCAAGACGGTTCTGACCGGGGATGGCCCGATCCGGCTGGATATTCCTCGCGACCGAGACGGTAGCTTTTCGCCCATTTTGATCCCCAAGCACGAGCGCCGTTACACCGGTTTTGACGACAAAATAATCGCCATGTACGCCCGAGGAATGACGGTCAGGGAAATCCGCGCTTTCCTCTCCGAGCAGTACGGTACGGACGTTTCGCCTGACTTCATCAGCTCTGTCACCGACGAGGTCATGGCTGAGATCGGTGCGTGGCAACAGCGGCCTCTGGAGCCGATGTATCCGGTTATTTTCTTCGATGCCCTGCGTGTCAAAATTCGCGAAGAAGGACTGGTGCGCAACAAGGCGATCTACTTGGCGCTTGGTGTTTTGCCTGGCGGCACACGCGACATCCTGGGCATCTGGATCGAAAATACCGAGGGCGCGAAGTTCTGGATGAAAGTATTCAACGACCTCAAAACACGCGGCGTTGAAGATGTGCTGATCGCCGTAACTGATGGGCTCAAAGGCATGCCAGAGGCCCTTGGCGCTGTCTTTCCAGCTACAACACTGCAAACCTGCATCGTCCATTTGATCCGTAATAGCCTTGATTACGTGGCTTGGGATAAGCGCCGCGAATTGGCCAAGGCGCTCAAGCCGATCTACCAGGCGGTCACCGCAGAAGCGGCCGAACAGGCGCTGGATGCGTTCGAAGCCGGGCCATGGGGCAAACAATATCCAACGGTAGTAGCTTCATGGCGGCGTGCGTGGGATCGCGTCATTCCATTTTTCGTTTTCCCGCCAGCAATCCGAAAGGTGATCTACACCACCAATGCCATCGAGAGCATCAACGCTCAGCTACGAAAGATCATCAAGACTCGCGGCCACTTCCCGACCGACGATGCAGCAACCAAACTGATCTGGCTGGGGCTGCGCAATATCACTGCAAACTGGGGCTCTGCGGCCCATGACTGGAAGAGTGCAATGAATCAATTTGCGATTCTGTACGGAGATCGATTTATCAGGCCGGCCTGGTAAGAGCACGGCCTGCCTAACGGCAGGCCGTAACCGGCCCGCACACAAAAAATCTGACAGTCCCATTTACGGTGAAGCGCTGTAAATAAATCAGTCCCCTACAGCTTGCCGGCCAACTCACACGCCTCCCGATCCGCCTTCGCATTCAACCCAAACTCCTCCGCCAGCAAATCCACCAACCCCCGCACCGACGGCAACAACCCCCGGCGAGACGGAAACACCGCATGAATCAACCCGCTTGGCGGCCGAAACCCCGGCAACAACTCAACCAGCCGCCCCTCATGCAACGAATGCCGAACCATAATCTCCGGCATCTGCACCACCCCCACCCCCTCCACCGCCGCCCGGTGCAACGCATCCAGATCCGACGACACAAAGCGTGGCTGATGAGCAACCTCAATCCGCTCACCACCCGGCCCGATCAACGCCCAACGGTGCTCACGGTTTGCCGGCGCCAGATCCATACTCGGCAGCCCCACCAACTCCTGCGGCGTTCGAACCACCTTACCCTCCAGCAGCGACGGACGAACCACCAACCGCTGATGGCTTTCGCCCAACACCTTCATCACCAGATTCTCGTCCTCCAGCGGCGGAAAACGCACCCTCAGCGCGATGTCATAGCCCTCCCCCAACACATCCACCCGTCGGTTCGTGCTCTCCACCTGAACCTGCACTTTCGGGTGCAGCACCATAAACTTGACGATCGTGTCGCTCACCCCCATCGCACCCAGCGCCGGTGGGCAACTGATGCGCACGATGCCCTGGGGTTCGGACCTCGACTGCTCGACCACCTTCTCCGCCGCATCGGCCTCCACCAGCATCGCCACGCAATGACGGTAGTAATCCAGCCCCACCTCGGTCACCGTGAACTTGCGCGTGGTGCGCTGGATCAGACGTACCCCGAGCCGATCTTCCAGTTGAGCGATGCGGCGGCTGAGCTTGGTCTTCGGTACGTCGATCTTGCGCGCGGCGGCGGCGAACCCCTTGTTCTCGACCACCTGCACGAAGTAGTACAAATCGTTGAAGTCGTACACGGTATGCCGCTCGCCTGGCCGAAAGGGTCCGCGATTGTCGCAGGTTGCAAATGGGCTGTCCTGCGCGGCGGCGGACAAACGATCCGGCCAGAAAAACATCCGTTACGCACCTTGACCTTGCCAGAAGGGCAAGGTTGATCCTTACTGGCAATCGACTTACCGGAGTGTCCACGATGCCCAGTCCCGCAACATTCGATCTGCCTATCGCCGGCATGACCTGCGCCAGTTGCGCAGGCCGGGTCGAGCGCGCGTTGCGCAAAGTGCCCGGCGTCCAGGTCGCCACGGTCAACCTCGCCAACGAACGCGCCTACGTCGAAGTCAGCGGGCAGATCGACCCCGCCGTGCTGGTGGCGGCCGTCGACAAGGCTGGCTACAGCGCCAGCCTCGAACAGGATTCAGCCGTTCAGCAGGCCGACCAGCGCCAACGCCACAACACCGAGCGCTGGCAACTGATACTCGCCATTGTCCTGGCGCTGCCGCTGGTGGTGCCAATGCTGCTGCAGCCGTTCGGCGGCCACGGGATGCTGCCGGCGTGGTTGCAGTTTGCCCTGGCCACCCCCGTACAATTCCTCCTCGGCGCGCGCTTTTACGTCGCCGCCTGGAAAGCCGTGCGCGCCGGTTCCGGCAACATGGACTTGCTGGTCGCGCTGGGCACCAGTGCCGGATATGGGCTGAGCATCTACCAATGGCTGAGCGCTGCGCCCGGGACGATGCCGCACCTGTATTTCGAGGCGTCGGCGGTGGTGATCGCACTGGTCCTCCTCGGCAAATACCTCGAAAGCAGCGCCAAGCGCCAGACCGCCAGCGCAATTCGGGCGCTGGAGGGGTTACGCCCTGAACGCGCGATCAAGCGGGTGGACGGCCAGGAAATGGAGGTCGCCATCAGCACACTGAGCATCGGCGATCAGGTGGTAGTAAAACCCGGCGAGCGCTTCCCGGTGGATGGCGAGGTGATCGAAGGCCAGAGCCACGCCGACGAAGCCCTGATCAGCGGCGAGAGCCTGCCGGTCCCCAAGCAACCCGGCGACAGGGTCACCGGTGGCGCGATCAATGGCGAGGGCCGCCTGCTGATCAGCACTCAGGCGCTGGGCGCAGAAACCGTGCTGGCGCGCATCATCCGTCTGGTGGAAGACGCGCAGTCAGCCAAGGCGCCGATCCAGAAACTGGTCGACAAGGTCAGCCAGGTGTTCGTGCCGGTGGTCCTGCTGATTGCCCTGGCGACGCTGGTCGGCTGGCTGATGGCCAGCGCGTCGCTGGAGGCCGCGGTGATCAACGCCGCCACCGTGCTGGTCATCGCCTGCCCCTGTGCCCTCGGGCTGGCCACGCCGACTGCGATCATGGCCGGCACCGGCGTGGCCGCCCGCCACGGCATTTTGATCAAGGACGCCGAAGCCCTTGAACGCGCCCATGAAGTCACCACGGTGGTCTTCGACAAGACCGGCACGCTGACCTCCGGCGCGCCGCGCATTGCCCACATGGCCGCCCTCGACGGTGATGAAAACGGCCTGCTGCAACTGGCCGGTGCGCTGCAGCGTGGCAGCGAACACCCGTTGGCCAAAGCGGTGCTGGACGTGACCACAGAACGCGGCCTGAACCTGGGGGACGTCAGCAACAGCCGCGCGCTGGCCGGACGCGGTATCGCCGGCACCCTGGACAGCCGCGAACTGGCGCTGGGCAATCAGCGCCTGCTGCAAGAAAGCGGCTTGCTGCAAGAAAGCAACTTGACCGGGGTCGACCTGTACGGGCGGGCTCAGGCCTGGGAAGCCGAAGGCCGCACGCTGTCCTGGCTGATCGAACTGAGCCCGCAGCGTCAGGTGCTCGGCTTGTTTGCCTTCGGCGACACGCTCAAGACCGGCGCCGTTGAGGCCATCGCGCAACTGACCGCCCGGCACATCAGCAGTCACCTGCTGACGGGAGACAATCTTGGCAGCGCCAGGGTCGTCGCGCAGGCGCTGGGCATCAACGACGTGCACGCCGAAATACTGCCCGCCGACAAAGCCGCCACCGTCGTGGCCCTGAAAAAAACCGGCGTGGTGGCGATGGTCGGTGACGGCATCAACGACGCCCCTGCCCTGGCCGCTGCCGACATCGGCATCGCCATGGGCGGCGGCACGGACGTGGCCATGCACGCCGCCGGCATCACCCTGATGCGCGGCGACCCGCGGTTGATCCCGGCCGCGCTGGACATCAGCCGCAAGACCTACGCAAAGATCCGGCAAAACCTCTTCTGGGCCTTCGTCTATAACCTGATCGGCATTCCGCTGGCCGCGTTCGGTCTACTCAATCCGGTCCTGGCAGGTGCAGCCATGGCCTTGTCCAGCGTCAGCGTGGTGAGCAACGCCCTGCTGTTGAAAACCTGGACACCCAAAGACCAAGCCAACGACGAACCTATAGACGCCCCCAACTACAAGCCCAACGACACGGGAGACGCTTCATGAACATCGGACAAGCCGCCAAACGCAGCGGCCTCAGCGCCAAGATGATTCGCTACTACGAATCCATCGGCCTGCTCCCTGCCGCTGCCCGCACCGACAGCGGCTATCGCTTGTACGGCCCGGACGAGCTGCACACCCTGGCGTTCATCAAACGCTCGCGGGATCTGGGGTTTTCCCTGGAAGCGGTCGGCAAACTGCTGACCCTGTGGCAAGACCGCGGCCGTGCCAGTGCCGACGTCAAGGCGCTGGCCCACCAGCACATCGCCGAACTCAATCAGAAAATCGAGGAATTGGCCGGGCTGCGTGACACCCTGCAGAACCTGGTCAGCCACTGCCAGGGCGATCGCCGCCCGGACTGTCCGATTCTGGCGGACCTGGCGTCGAATGGAGGTCGCGCCCATGGGTAACCCACGCACTCGTATACCCCTAACCGCCCTTCAGGAACATGCCGATGCAGATTGAAGACGTCGCCGCGTTCTGCCTGAATCTTCCCGGCGCGCGGGAGGATTACAAATGGGGCGGCGTCAGGGTCTTCTCCATCGCCGACACCAAGATGTTCGCGGTGATGGGCCTGGCCGGGAACGACCTGTCGTTCAAGGTCGGCGCCGAGCTGTTCCTCGGCTACGTCGACCGTCCGGGCGTGCGCCCTGCGCCTTACCTGGCCCGCGCCCACTGGATCACCCTGACCTACCCGTTCGCCATGGGCGAAGACGAGCTAAAGGAAGCGCTGATCCGCTCCCACCAGTTAGTAGTCGGCAAGCTGTCGAAGCGCCGCCAGGTGGCGTTGAAACTGTAAACGGGTCCATCCAGCGTTTCTGCAAGCCATTCAATACAAGTGGCGCGAAATCAGGCGACCGCCGAACAGCAGCCGGTCGATCCAGAACAATTCGTGCAGCAGCACAATCAACCAGAACACCAGCTGGTACGAAAACTTGCGGGTCTTGTGGCGGAACACTTGCTGGGCCAGCAGCGCACCCGGCCACCCGCCCAGCAGTTCGCTCACGTGCAGCAGCTTTTCCGGCGTCCGCTGGCTGCCGCGCTGGGCCTGCTTCTTGTCCCAGCCGTAAAACCCAAAGGCGACAACGCTCATCAGCCCGTAGATCGCCGCCGGCAGCCAGCTGCCACCGCGGGTCCAGTAGGTGACGACGCCGTAGACCGGCAAGCCGCACAGCAACAGCATCGCCAGCAGCTTGAGTTTCAGAAAGCGCACGGCGACAGGCTTCGCTGCGGCCGAGCGCCCCGGGTGTTGCGATTCGGAACGTTGAGTCATCGGAAGATCAGCCCTGCACACTGGACCAGTCGACCCAGCCGAATTGCCAGGTCGCGAGAATCAGCAGACCGAAGGCGATGCGGTACCAGGCGAACACGTCGTAGCTGTGGGTGGCAATGAACTTGAGCAGGCCGCGAACGGCGATCATGGCGAAGATGAACGCGGCGATGAAGCCAATGGCGAACACCGGCAGATCATCGGGCTGGAACAGGTGGCGGTATTTGTACCCCGAGTACACCGAAGCCGCGATCATGGTTGGCATCGCCAGAAAGAACGAAAACTCGGTGGCGGTCTTGCGTGACAGGCCGAACAGCAGCCCGCCGATGATGGTCGAGCCCGATCGCGAAGTACCCGGAATCATCGCCAGGCATTGCGCGAAGCCGACCTTCAACGCATCCACCCAGGTCATCTCATCCACGGTTTCGGCGTGAATCACATGCCCGCGGCGCTCGGCCCAGAGCATGATGAAGCCGCCGACCACCAGTGCAACGGCCACTGTGATCGGGTTGAACAGGTATTCGTGGATCAGATCGGAAAACAGCACCCCTAGGACCATGGCCGGCAGCACGCCGACGATGAGGTTGGCGGTGAAACGCCGGGCTTCGGGCCGGGTCGGCAGCCCGGTGACCACGTCGAGAATCTTGCGACGAAACTCCCACATCACCGCCAGGATTGCCCCCAACTGAATAATGATATTGAACGCCATCGCCCGCTCGCCGCCAAAACGGATCAGGTCCGCAACGATGATCTGATGACCCGTGCTGGAAATCGGCAAAAACTCCGTCAGCCCTTCTACAACCCCAAGTATCAGCGCCTGTGCAGCGGTCCAAAGATCCATCATTCCCCCGGCTGGAACCTGCTCATGGCACGGCTCTCTTGATATGTATTACAAACTGTTGCGCGAACGATAAACGGTCAAACGTAAAAAAAGCATGAACGTTACAGCGCTCTGCCTCGGGCATGAGCGCGGCGATGCTAGCAGACCTTTCTGACGAACGCGCTAGCATGAATACTGGCGCGAAGGCTTTGACGTTTACCCCATCGTCGTTACATTGCCTCTATGAACCCGACGTGCTGCCCGGGCTGTTTTTCTACTGCCTTTTCAGACGCTTCCGACGCATCATCGCGTCCCACCTCGGGCGATAAAGCGCCTACAATCGCCGACCCGTTTTTCCACCGTATTTTCAGGAGTTGCCATGTCAGGGCTTGAGCTGTTCGCCGCTGCACTCGGTGTCATTGCCGTCTGGCTGACAGTCAAACAGAACCCGTTGTGCTGGCCGATCGGTCTGGTCATGGTGTTGCTCTACACCTGGATCTTCTTCGACGTGAAGCTCTACTCCGACATGCTGTTGCAGGTGGTGTACGCCGTGCTGCAGCTGTATGGCTGGTGGCAGTGGACCCGCCGTGGCGCGGCGGACAACGGCCGCATCGTCACCTCGCTGGGCAGCGGCAGCCTGTTGCTCAGCCTGGTCGCCGGCGCCGTGGTCAGCGTTGTCCTTGGCGCGGCCATGGCCCATTTCACCGACGCCGCGCAACCCTGGCTCGACGCCACACTGACCGGTTACAGCCTGGTCGCGCAGGTCTGGATGGCGCAAAAGCGGGTGCAGTGCTGGCCGCTGTGGATCCTGCTCGACGTGATCTTCGTGGGCCTGTTTCTCTATAAAGCGCTGTACCTCACCGCGGGTCTGTACGCGCTGTTCACCCTGCTCGCCGTGCAGGGCTGGCGCGACTGGCGCGCCGACCCCGCGCTGGCGCGTTGACCGGGATGAAAGTGCTGGTACTCACAGGGCCCGAATCCAGCGGCAAGAGCTGGCTGGCGGAAGAGATTCAGCGGCAGTTCGGCGGCGTACGGGTGGGCGAATACGTGCGGCAGTTCATTGATGAGGTACAGCGGGACACCTGCTACGCCGACATCGACGTCATTGCCCGGGAACAACTGGCCCGTGAGGACGCCGCGCGGTCGCTTAAACCGTCACTGCTGATCCTCGACACCCATTTGCTCAGCAACGTCCTCTGGAGCCGTGCGCTGTTCAACGACTGCCCGGCGTGGATCGAAACCGCCCTCGCCGAGCGCCACTACGATCTGCACCTGCTGCTGTCCCCGGAGGGGGTCGAATGGGTCGGCGACGGTCAGCGTTGCCAGCCAGACCTGGCCGAGCGCCAGGCATTCTTCGAGGCCAGCCGGCAATGGCTGGTGGCCCACGGGCAGCCTTTCGAGGTGATTGGCGAGAGCTGGAGCCACCGCAGTGAGCAAGCACTGCAGCGGGTCAGCCAACTGATCAATGACTGAGAGCCTGCACGCCGGAGGTGAACGCCGGCGGCTGCATCGCGCAAGGCCTGATCAACGAATCTGATGCTTGTGCAGCAGGCGATAGAACGTTGGCCGAGAAATACCGAGCACTTTGGCGGCCACGCTGAGGTTGTCGCTGTGACGGGTCAACACATCACACAGCGCTTGCCGTTCCGCCCGGGACTTGTACTCATCCAGAGTGGCCATGCTGGTGCTGATCTCTTCTTCGCCCAGCAGCCCCAGGTCGAACGCTTCGATCTGCCGCCCTTCCGCCAGCACCAGCCCGCGACGCACCCGGTTCTCCAACTCCCGCACGTTGCCGGGCCAGTCGTGCTTGCCCATGGCAACCAGCGCGTCCTGACTGAAGTTGCGTGCCCGCCGGCCGGTTTCCCGGCTGTAGAACTGGGCGAAGTGATTGGCCAGCAACGCCAGATCACCGTGCCGCTCGCGCAACGGCGCAGTGCCGACCTGCAACACGTTGAGCCGGTAATACAGGTCTTCGCGAAACCGCTTCATGCGAATCGCCGCTTCCAGATCGACATGGGTCGCCGCCAGCACGCGCACATCCACCGGGACACGCTCCCCCGCCACTTCAATGTGCCGATCCTGCAGGAACCGCAGCACATTCGCCTGGACCTCCAGGGGCAAATCGCCGACCTCGTCGAGAAACAGGGTGCCGCCATTGGCCTCTTCAATGCGCCCCGTCCTGCGCTGGCGTGTTGCGTCTCCCGCGTCAGCGGTGCCGAACAACTCTTCCTGCAGCCATTGCTCCGACATCGCCCCGCAGTTGACCGAAATGAAGGGTTGATCGCGGCGCTGGGACTGAGCATGCAGCGTGCGTGCGATCAACTCCTTGCCCGTCCCGCCTTCGCCACGGATCAGCACCGGTGATTCGGTGGGCGCCAGCTTGCTCAGCAATCGGCGCAACTCGCGCATCGGCCGGCTTTCCCCCAGCAATTGCTGGCCAGGGTTCTCTCCAAAGGGGGCGCCTTTGCCATAACCGCCACCGCCGGCAACGCTGGCGCCTTTGGCACGCAGCCGCGCCATGCCGTAGGCGCGCCCCAGCGTGATCTGCACGCGGGCGACGTCGAAGGGCAAGGTATGGAAATCGAAGAACCACTCACAGACAAAATCACCGATGTGCTCGCGGCGCAGGTCCTCGCTGGTCAGCACGGCGATCCATTCGGTGTTGCTTCGAGAGATAAGGGACTTGACCACTTCAGGGTGTTCGAAATGCTCGGGCAGCAGGCGGATGAGGCCAACGTCACAGGGACGCAACGCGGCCTCTTCAAGGGTGCAGCTGTCAACATCCCACCCGGCAATGCGCAGGCCGGGGACCAGTTGCAGACATTCCTCGCACGGTTCGACGATCAGCAGGCGGCGTATGGAGGCCAGATCATGCATGTGAGTTTCCTTGGCGCCGGGGTCGCGTAGTGATCCATGGAGAAAACATTCTTATAAACAGTGCCTTGTGAAGGCCGATTGACACCATAGCAAGGTTTCTGACGCCCCCTTGGATCGATTCTGTATAAGCCTAAGATCGAAACGTGCTTAGCGTTTACGTACACCATCAAGCGCGCTTGGCAGTGAAGAACCTGGCCTCGCAGGAGTTTGGCTCAGGCGCGGCAAGGAAGCGCGGCAAAAGTGCCGCTTAAAATAAATCAAGAAATTTCAAAATGGGTGTGACTCAGCCCTGGGGGACGGTCATCAGTACAAGTAGCAACACCAGACGCCACCGAGCGAAACGCCCGCCGCCGGTGCACAACGTACACGGGCACTTTGAGGACAGTCCATGAACGCCCCCTTGCGCTTCAACGATGCTTTGCTGATTGCCGGTCACGCCTTTGAACCCTTCCAGTGCGTGGCCTGGGCCCCACAGGATGGCAACGGCGAACTGAGCCTCACCGTCATCGATCGCACCAGCACCCGCATTGGCCGCAAGCAGATCCCCAGCAGCGCCTATTCCGATCCGAAGCAACTGGCGCAGTTTCTCGAACAGGCCCGGGCTGAAATCAGCGGCGAAGGCTACAGCCTCGAGCCGTGGACCATGCCCGCCTGAGACCCGAACGACGACGTGCGCTCAGCACTCGTCGATGTGGCGGTAGTCAGCGTTGAGTTGCACGGCGATGTCCCGGGCGCGGCCCAGCCGTATGGGCCCACGCTCGATGTCGATCAGCAGCACGGGGCCGCTGAACACGGGAAGCGGCTGCGCCGGTCGTGTTGATAGCGCCGGTATGTCCTTGACCCGCCCGTCCGTGAGAATCAGCACCCGTTGCTGTTCCGCCGGGCAGCGCTTGTGCCGTTTTGCGGACCAGTCAGCCGCCTGATTGATCGCATCCCACAGCGGCGTGCCGCCTCCAGCGCCCAATGCATCGAGCCACGGCTGCAACCCGGCGCTGGCTTTCAGGCCCTGATGCTGCCAGCGCGCGCCGGTGCCGCTGGCGGTGAGCAAGGCCAGTCTGGCGCGCTGCCGATACGCATCATCGAACAACCCCGCCAACAAACCCTTTGCCTGACTCAACGCGTGATTGCGCCGGGTCGATGCCGACGCGTCGACGATCACCAGCCAGAGCTGCTCCGGCCGGCGACTGCGGGGCTGATGCACCAGATCGCTGCGAACCCGGGGGCGCCCACGGAGCAAGGTGGGCAGCCAGGCAATCGCGCCTTCTGCACCCGCGCGGGCCGCGCCGTTTCGGCCGCCGCCCAGTGCACCCGGTCGAGGGCTGGCATTCGCCCCCTTCGACAACCGGGGGCGAATGCCTAGGGCTTTTTTGGCCAGTGGGGCACTTCTTTGCGGTGACCCGTCTGCACGGTGCGGGCAGGCAACTCACCCCAACTGCCCTCGCCTGTTTCCGGCGATTCAGGTTGCCGCGGAGCACCGTCATCGGGTTTCGGCGGGGTTTGTTGTGATGGCGCAGGCGGCTGGGATTGCGGTTGTTGGGGCGGTTGCGGTTCGCGACGACGGTGACGCAGTGCAAAGTCGGCGACGGCGTCGATGTCCGCCTCGGCGATATGCGCAGCGCCACGCCAGGCAGCATGGGCACGGGCCGCGCGCAACCAGACCAGGTCCGCCCGCATACCGTCGACCCCGGCGGCAAAGCAGCGCTCGGTGATCAGGCCCAGACTGGCATCATCCAGTTCAATGCTCGGCAACAGCCCCCGCGCGCTTTCACAACGGGTCTGCAACGCCAGCTGTTGCGGGGCCCATTGCTGACAGAAGGCTTCGGGCGCGGCGTCGAAATCCAGCCGACGGCGAATGATCTGCCCGCGCTGTTGCGGCATTGTCTGCCCGCTCAACGCCACGTTCAGGCCGAAACGGTCAAGCAACTGCGGGCGCAGTTCGCCTTCTTCCGGGTTCATGGTGCCGATCAGCACAAAGCGCGCCGCGTGGCGATGGGAAATGCCATCGCGCTCCACCAGATTGACCCCGCTGGCGGCGACGTCCAGCAGCAAGTCGACCAAGTGGTCCGGAAGCAGGTTGACTTCATCGACGTACAGCACGCCGCCGTCCGCCTTGGCCAGGACCCCCGGGGAGAACGCCGCGCGGCCCTCGCCCAACGCGGCGTCAAGGTCCAGCGTGCCGACCAGGCGTTCTTCCGTAGCGCCCAGGGGCAGTGTGACGAACTGACCGCTGGCCAGTAAATCCGCGAGCCCTCGGGCCAGGGTCGATTTGGCCATGCCCCGCGGGCCCTCGATCAGCACGCCACCGATTTTCGGGTCGATGGCGGTCAGGCACAGGGCGAGCTTCAGGTCATCGGCACCGACGACGGCGGCCAGGGGGAAATGAGGGGTGTCGGTCATGTTCGATTCTCGTCAAGCCGCGGGGCAGTCATGTGGTTCAAGCCGGTCACGCGCCTTTGCAGACTGCCCGGCAGGCGCTCTTCCAGGGTCATGACTCTTCGATGTCCAGCAACAGGTTCTCCAGCGCTTCGCGGTACTCGCCCGGTTCCTGCCACAAGCCGCGCTGCTGCGCTTCGAGCATGCGCTCGGTCATGTCCCGCAACGCGTCAGGGTTGTGCTGCTGGATGAAATCGCGGGTCGAGGCGTCCAGCAGATAGGCATCGGCCAGCAGCGCATATTGGTGATCGTCGATCAGCTCGGTGGTGGCGTCGAAGGCGAACAGGAAATCCACCGTCGCCGCCATCTCGAACGCGCCCTTGTAGCCGTGGCGTTTGACCCCTTCGATCCACTTTGGATTGGCCGCCCGCGAGCGCACCACCCGGTTGAGTTCTTCCTTGAGCGTGCGGATCTTCGGCAGATCGGGCTGGCTGTGGTCGCCGTGGTAACTGGCGACTTTTGCGCCGGACAGGCTTTCCACCGCCGCCAGCATGCCACCCTGGAACTGGTAGTAATCGTTGGAATCGAGCAGGTCGTGTTCGCGGTTGTCCTGATTCTGCAGCACCGCCTGGACCTGGCTGAGCCGCTTGGCAAAACCGTCACGGGCGGGCGTGCCTTCGTCGCTGCCGCCGTAGGCGTAGCCGCCCCAGTTCAGGTAAACCTCGGCAAGGTCTTCGCGGCTCTGCCACAAGCGTCCGTCGATAGCGTTCTGCACCCCCGCGCCATACGCTCCCGGCTTGGCGCCGAAGACGCGCCAGCCGGCCTGCTTCGCCGCTTGCTCGGCATCCAGGCCGTCGCGCAGCAATTGCTCGCGCTCCTGGCGCACGCGGGCGGCCAGCGGGTTCATGTCATCGGGCTCGTCCAGTGCTGCAACGGCCTGCACCGCCGCATCGAACAAGCGGATGAGGTTGGCGAACGCATCACGAAAGAACCCGGAAACCCGCAGGGTCACGTCAACCCGAGGCCGATCAAGCAGGCTCAGGGGCAGGATTTCGAAATCATCGACGCGCTGACTGCCCGTCGCCCACACCGGCCGCACGCCCATCAGGGCCATGGCCTGGGCGATGTCGTCACCGCCAGTGCGCATGGTTGCCGTGCCCCAGACCGACAGCCCAAGCTGACGTAAATAATCACCATGGTCCTGTAAGTGCCTCTCCAGCAACAGATTGGCTGACTGGAAGCCAATGCGCCAGGCGGTCATGGTCGGCAGGTTACGGACGTCGACAGAGAAGAAATTGCGCCCGGTGGGCAGCACGTCCAGCCGGCCACGACTGGGGGCGCCGCTCGGGCCGGCGGGGACAAAGCGTCCGCTCAGCGCGCCAAGGAGGTTGGCCATCTCGGCCGGACCGCACGCGTCAAGGCGCGGAATCACTACCTCATGCAAAGACTCAACAACCTGCGACAAGCCTTTGTTTTCAAAGCTATTGATCACCTCGACTCCAGCGGCAACCTGCTCAATCATCTGCGCAGCCAGCAGCTCCAGTCGCTCGCGGGTGTCACCCGTGGTACGCCAGGGTTCAGCGCTGACCTCATGTAATACCTGAGGTTTATCGCCGGTCCACGGCGCGCCGAGGTCACAGTCCAGCGGGTCGAAATCCAGCCCCAGCGCCTGACTCAAGGCGCGCAACAGGCTCGCCTGACCGCCGCGACCATCACCGCGAGGCACGCGCACCATCGCCAGCAGCGTGTCGATGCGCAGCCGGCCCGTGGGCGACTCGCCAAACACGTGCAGCCCATCGCGGATCTGCGATTCCTTCAGGTCACACAGATAGGTGTCCAGACGCGGCAGCCACACGGCGGCGTCTTCGTCGCTATTGGCATCCCCGTCCATCGACAGTTCGCGGTCGATATGGGTCTCGCGCACCAGCCTGAGAATATCTTTCTGCAGCTCACGGGCACGGCGCGGATCGAGCAGTTGCGCTTCGTAATATTCGTCTGCCAGCAGTTCAAGGTCGCGCAACGGACCGTAGGTTTCGGCGCGGGTCAGCGGCGGCATCAAGTGATCGATGATCACCGCCTGGGTGCGGCGCTTGGCCTGGGCGCCCTCGCCCGGATCGTTGACGATGAACGGGTAGATATTTGGCATCGGGCCGAGGATCGCATCCGGCCAGCAGTGCTCGGACAGACCGACGCCTTTGCCCGGCAGCCACTCCAGATTGCCGTGCTTGCCGACATGGATGACGGCGTGGGCGCCATAGCGTTTGCGCAGCCAGAAGTAGAACGCCAGGTAACCGTGGGGCGGCACCAGGTCGGGGTCGTGATACACCGCGCTGTGGTCCACGTTGTAGCCCCGCGCCGGTTGAATCCCGACGAAGGTCATGCCGAAACGCAAGCCGGCAATCATCATCCGCCCGTCGCGGCACATGGGATCGGTGTCAGGAGCGCCCCATCGCGCGATGACCGCATCGCGATTGGCCTCGGGCAATGCCTGAAACGCGGCCAGGTACTCGTCCATGGCCATGCTCTGGTGGCAAGGCCGCTGATCGAGGCTGTCCGGGTCATTGGTGACGCCGCCGAGCAAGGCATGAATCAGCGCTGTGCCCGATTCAGGCAGACCCTCGACCGGGTAACCCTCGGCCTGCATGGCGTTGAGGATGTTCAGCGCGGCGGCCGGCGTGTCGAGGCCGACGCCATTGCCAATGCGCCCGTCGCGTGTCGGGTAGTTGGCGAGAATCAGCGCCACACGCTTGTCAGTGTTGGCCGTACGGGCCAGCAGCACCCAGCGCCGGGCCAGTTCGGCGACGAAATCCATGCGTCCCGGCTGGGCGCGGTAGCAAACCACGTCGGACTGGCTGCGCTCGCTGTGCCAGGCCAGGTCCTTGAAGCTGATCGGCCGGCTGATGATGCGCCCGTCCAGTTCCGGCAACGCGATGTGCATGGCCAGATCCCGGGAGCCCAAGCCCTGTGCGCTGGCCTGCCAGGTCGGTTCGTTGTCCTGGGCGCAAATGGCCTGAATGACCGGGATATCCCGGCGAAACGGCCGCACGTCCGGCGCTTCCGGACTGGATTGAGCAAAGCCGGTGGTGTTGAGAATGACCTCGCAATCCACCTCATCGAGCCAGTCCTGCAGCGCGGTCATGCAACCGGCTTCCTTGAGGCTGGCGACCGCAATCGGCAACGGGTTCAAGCCCTGGGCCGACAAGCGCTCGCAGAACACATCAATGAAACCGGTGTTCGCCGCTTGCAGGTGGGAGCGATAGAACAGCACCGCAGCCACCGGCTGATCCGCGCGCCAGTCGGCCTGCCAGCGGGCCAGGTCGGCGTTGGGGTTCTGCGGGTGATAAATCACGGTGCGCGGCAGGGTTTGCGGCTCGGCCCAGGGATAGTCACCGCCCAGCCAGCGCGTGGCGATGAAGCTGAACAGCGATAGAGCGTTGTGCTTGCCGCCCTGGCGCAGGTAGTGCCAGAGCCGCTCGCGGTCTTCGGCGGATTCGGTGCTCAGGCCGCTCAGCTCGGGGTCCGGCCGATCACAGCCGGGCACCAGAATCAGCTTGACGCCTTTGGCCGCCAGTTCCACCAGCCGCTCGACGCCGTAACGCCAATAGCCGATGCCGCCGTGCAGGGAAATCAGGATGACTTTGGCGTGGCGAAGCACTTCGTCGACGTACAAATCCACCGAGGCATGGTTCTGCACCTGCATCGGATTGGCCAGGCGCAGGCTCGGGTAATCGTCCGGCAGTTGCTGCGCGACTTCAGCCAGCAACGCCAGGTTTGAGTCGGCGCTGCACAGGATCACCAGCTCGGCGGGCGTCTGGCCCAGGTCAGCGATGCTGTCGTCGGGAACGAAGCCGCCGGGCTGTGTACGCAGCAGGTGCATGGTTAGCCTTTGATCGCGGAAACGGCAGCGCGCAATTGCGCTTCAAGAACGCCCGCGTCCAGTTCCTGGCCGATCAGCACCAAGTGGGTTTCGCGGGTTTCGTCTGACTTCCAGGCGCGGTCGAAATGCTTGTCGAACCGGGTGCCGACGCCTTGCACCAGCAGGCGCATGGGTTTGCCGGGAATGGCGGCGAAGCCTTTGACCCGCAAGATGCCGTGCTGGACGACGGCCTGGGTCAGCGCGTCGAGCAACAGCGATTCATCGGCCTGGGGCAGCGTGATGGAGATCGAGTCGAAGGCGTCGTGGTCGTGATCATCCGGATCGTCGCCTTCGTGGTGATCGTGGTGGGTCTTGCGGCCATCGATGTGCAGCTCGGACTCAGCGCCCAGGCCCAGCAGCACACTGATCGGCAGCTGGCCCCGGTTCGCTTCGACGATCTTCACCGCTGGCGGCAGTTCTTCGGCGACTTCAGCGCGGACGGCGGCCAGTGCGTCCGCGTCGAGCATGTCGGCCTTGTTCAGCACGACGAGGTCGGCGCTTGCCAGTTGGTCGGCGAACAGCTCATGCAACGGCGATTCGTGGTCCAGGTTCGGGTCGAGTTTGCGCTGGGCGTCGACCTGATCCGGGAACGCAGCAAAGGTGCCGGCGACCACGGCTGGGCTGTCGACCACGGTGATCACGGCGTCGACGGTGCAGGCGTTGCGGATTTCCGGCCACTGGAAGGCTTGCACCAGCGGCTTCGGCAGGGCCAGGCCCGAGGTTTCGATGAGGATGTGATCGAGGTCGCCGCGACGGGCGACCAGTTCCTGCATCACCGGGAAGAACTCTTCTTGAACGGTGCAGCACAGGCAGCCGTTGGCCAGTTCGTACACGCGACCGACGGCTTCTTCTTCCGAGCAGCCGATGGTGCATTGCTTGAGGATGTCGCCGTCGATGCCCAGCTCGCCGAACTCATTGACGATGACGGCAATGCGTCGGCCTTCGGCGTTGTCGAGCATGTGCCGCAGCAAGGTGGTTTTGCCCGAGCCGAGAAAGCCGGTGACGATGGTGACGGGGAGTTTGGCCAGTGTTTTCATCGGTTGCCCTCAGGCATGCGGCGGGGCAACGAGGACGAAAACAGCGCAGGCCGGCAGAAACAGGCGCGCGGTTCGATTCGCCACCGGATCACCCCGCCCGGTTGTAGTGGAATTCCTCGGCCGCTCGCAGGCGGTCCGATTCGAGGCAGGTCTCCTGGCTCACGGCGGCCGGTCGCTGACAGGCATCGTCAGGCGACTGGCATTCATTGCGCCTTCCCGCTCGCGCAGTGGCTGTGCAATGAAGCGGTCCGTTTACAGTTGCGGGGGCAGCTGCGGCGTGAAACCGCATTCCCTTCTTAGCGCCGGTGGCTTTCATAAAAGCGGCCAGCGAACCTCAAGTGCGCAAGGCTACGCAGTGACCGCAGGCCGGTCAATCGCGCCGTTGCAATGATTGCCGCGCCAATTGACGCACCGATCACTGCATCGATTGACTTGCCGACTGACGGGTCGATTGACGCGCCAAACAGCCCGTGGTCTCCTACACACCTTGTTACGGGTGCCCTTCACAGGGTGAAACGGGAAACCGGTGCGTGCAGACCTTCGGGTGTGCATCAGTCCGGTGCTGCCCCCGCAACGGTAAGCGAGTGAAGAGTCAGATCCACTGTGTCCACAGCGATATGGGAAGGCGATTCTTGAAGGCGCGACGGCTGTGAAGGCTGTTACATGTGCCCCTCGTGAGCCCGGAGACCGGCCCGACAACGTTACATAACAACCCGCGGTGGGCGGGCGCTGTTGAGCACTGCCGGAATTGGCCTGCGGTGTCTTCGCGCCTTTCCGTCCGCTGAATCCACATCAGAGGGAAGCGCCATGTCCACCAGCACACCCCGCCAGACGTCCGGCACCACCACACACACCACGACGGCCGTTGCGAGCACGCAAAGCCAGCGCCTTGTCGCCGCCGTCAGCGCGATGTTTCTCGGTGTGTTTCTGGTGTACTTCGCCGGCTTCTCCCACATCGATGCGGTGCATAACGCGGCACACGACACCCGTCACAGCTCCGCCTTCCCTTGCCATTGAGACCCGCCGCCATGTTCAAGCGAATCGCGCAAACGGCCGGGTTCACCGGACTGCTGGCCGCCCTGTTGTTGACGTTGCTGCAGAGCTTCTCGGTGGCGCCGCTTATTCTGCAGGCGGAGACCTACGAGAAGGCGCCCGCCGTCGAGATGCATGAGCACGCCGACGACGCCATGGCGGCTCATGTCCATAACGAAGAAGCCTGGGAGCCGGAAGATGGCTGGCAGCGCGTGCTGTCCACCACCGGCGGCAATCTGGTGGTCGCGGTCGGTTTCGCCTTGATGCTGGCGGCGCTGTACACCCTGCGCACGCCGGCAAGTACGCGCGAAGGGGTGCTGTGGGGATTGGCCGGTTATGCGGTGTTTGTGCTGGCGCCGACCCTCGGTCTGCCGCCCGAGCTGCCCGGCACCGTCGCGGCGGACCTGACCCAACGACAGATCTGGTGGGTCGGCACCGCTGCGTCCACGGCTGCGGGCCTGGCGCTGATGGTATTTGCCAGACACTGGCTGCTGAAGGTCATGGGCGCGGTGATTCTGGTGGTGCCGCACATGGTCGGCGCGCCGCAACCGGCGGTCCATTCGGCACTGGCGCCGGAAGCCCTTGAAGCGCAGTTCAAGATTGCGTCGCTGCTGACCAATGCCGCGTTCTGGATCGCCCTGGGCTGGATCAGCGCCTGGCTGTTTCGTCGCAGTGAAACGCCTGCGGCGCACACGGGTTTGAACCCCGCGCTTTGACCGTGAATGACTCGTGCGACCGACCGCTGTGGGTGGTCGGCCTGGGCTGCCAGCGCGGATGCTCGGCGCTGGAGCTTCGGCAACTGATAGAGGATGGTTTGCGGGAGTGTCAGCTGGCCCCGGCGGACATTGCTGCCCTGGCGTCGATTGATGGCAAAGCCGATGAAGCGGGGTTGCTGGAACTGGGTCATGGGCTGGGCCTGACGGTCGGGTTCTTCAGCGCAGGTGACCTGGCGGCTTACGAGGATCAGCTCAGCCATCGATCCGAGATCGCTTTTGAACGCACGGGCTGCTACGGCGTGGCGGAAAGCGCCGCGTTGGCCATGGTGACGCGGTTGACCGGCTCGCCAGCGACATTGGTCATCCCCCGCCGAAAAAGCCCCCACGCGACATTTGCATTGGCAACCGCAACCGGCAGGGCGAGCGCAACCTCTTAGGACCGGCTCAAATTGTAGGACCGGCTTCAGCCGAGAAAGCGTCAAGCGTCACACTGCAAATATGAGGGTGTACATGCAGGCCCCTTTCCGGCTGAAGCCGGTCCCACGGACACACCGCGTACCCTCGTAGGACCGGCTTCAGCCGGGAAAGCGTCAAGCGTCACACTGCAAATATGAGGGTGTACATGCAGGCCCCTTCCCGGCTAAAGCCGGTCCCACGGACACACCGCGTACCCTCGTAGGACCGGCTTCAGCCGGGAAAGCGTCAAGCGTCACACTGCAAATATGAGGGTGTACATGCAGGCCCCTTCCCGGCTAAAGCCGGTCCCACGGACACACCGCGGACCCTCGTAGGACCGGCTTCAGCCGGGAAAGCGTCAAGCGTCACGCTGCAAATATGAGGGTGTACATGCAGGCCCCTTACCGGCTAAAGCCGGTCCTACAGAAGTAGGCCGCGTGCATTCAGCGACAAGCATCCGGCGAACCATCGTTCAAATGAATTCCAATCAGGACACCCCATGACCGTTTTTTTCATCGGCGCCGGCCCCGGCGATCCAGACCTGATCACTGTCAAAGGCCAGCGGCTGATCCGCTCCTGCCCGGTTATTATCTACGCCGGCTCGCTGGTGCCTGAGGCGGTGCTGGAGGGGCATCAGGCGATTCAGGTGACCAACAGCGCTTCACTGCACCTGGAGCAGATCATCGAGCTGATGAAATCCGCTCATGCACAAGGCCATGACGTAGCGCGGGTTCATTCCGGCGATCCGAGTCTCTATGGCGCGATCGGCGAGCAAATCCGTTGCCTGCGCGCGCTGCAGATCCCCTTCGAAATCATCCCCGGCGTCACCGCCACCGCTGCGTGCGCCGCGCTGTTGGGCACCGAGCTGACGCTGCCGGACATTTCCCAGAGCGTGATCCTGACCCGCTACGCCGACAAAACCGACA
The DNA here is from genome assembly GCF_014841665.1 of Pseudomonas sp. CFBP 8772. NCBI lineage: Bacteria > Pseudomonadati > Pseudomonadota > Gammaproteobacteria > Pseudomonadales > Pseudomonadaceae > Pseudomonas > Pseudomonas sp. CFBP 8772. The sequence goes on from NZ_JACYUI010000017.1 coordinate 34,583, forward strand.
TGCCCGAAGGCGAAAGTCTCGGCGATCTGGCGCGGCATCAAGCGACCATGGCGATTCATCTGGGGGTCAATAACCTGGGCAAGATCGTCGCCGAGCTGACACCGCACTATGGCGCGGACTGCCCCATTGCCGTGGTGCATCGCGCCAGTTGGCCGGACCAGGACTGGGTCACTGGCACACTGGCGAACATCGAGGAAAAGGTGCGGATCAAGGGATTCCGCCGCACCGCGCTGATTCTGGTAGGCAGAGTGCTGGGCAACGACGTGTTCAGCGAATCCTCGCTGTATCGCGCCGGCCACGCCCATGTGTTCAGGCCTTAGCCTGCGCCCGTCACGCTTACCGAGCGCCCATAAAAAAGCCCCGAACGCGTCGGGGCCTTGCCTGCAACACAATCACTTCTCAGTAATACGCGTTTTCTTTCTGGGTGTGGTCGGTCACGTCACGCACACCGGTCAGCTCGGGGATGCGCTCCAGCAGCGTGCGCTCGATGCCTTCCTTCAGCGTCACGTCCGCCTGACCACAACCCTGGCAACCACCGCCGAACTGAAGAATGGCGACGTTCGCCTCCTCCTCTTCAACAACCTCGATCAAGGTGACCTGCCCACCATGACTGGCGAGACCCGGGTTGATCTCGGTTTGCAGGTAGTAATTGATGCGTTCGTTGATCGGGCTGTCGGCGTTGACCATCGGCACTTTGGCGTTAGGCGCCTTGATGGTCAGCTGGCCGCCCATGCGATCGGTGGCGTAATCGACAACGGCGTCGTCCAGAAACGCTTCGCTGAACGCGTCGATCCAGGCGGTGAAGCTTTTCAGGCCGATGGCCGTGTCTTCGGGTTTTTCTTCGCCTGGCTTGCAGTAGGCAATGCAGGTTTCAGCGTATTGGGTGCCAGGCTGGGTAATAAACACGCGGATGCCGATGCCGGGCGTGTTCTGCTTTTCCAGCAGATCGGCCAGGTAATCGTGGGCGGCATCGGTAATCGTAATAGCGGTCATGAAAATTCCTCGCAGACGTGGGGCGCAGTTTACGCCAATCAACTGCGCCTGACAAAGCCCTAGTGTTTTAGTCGGGTAAGTGACCCGACCGCTACCCAGTGTCTGTCAGGACAGCGCCGCCTCCTTGCTTGCCCGTCTCTGGTCCAGCCAGCCTTTCATGCGGCGGTACAAGCCCTTCTCGATCCATTCATAACTGAGCCACGCGCCGAGCGCGATGACCGGTACGCACACCGCAAACACCAGATACGGGTTCAGGCCGTAACGCTCACTGACCAGCCATCCCGCATACAGCACCAGCACGTGGAGCAAGTACACCGAATACGAGCAGTCGCCCATGGTCTTGAGCAGGCGATAGTTGCGCAGATAGGGTTCGAGGGAGATGCAGGCGACCACGATCACCGCGCTCGGCAGACCCCAGTTGATGATGCGCGGCGCCGGTTGCAGATGGTCGATGGTGAACAGCGCAGCGCCAATGGCCAGCAACGGCAGCCACAACCGCTCACTGATCCAGCCCCGGCGATACATCACACCCACGAAAATGCCGAGCAGGAACTCATAGACGATGTCATTGGCGTAGAACCGGCTGACCAGCCCCGAACGACCCAGCACGTCGGTGATGGCAAACAGCGCCGCTGCGAGAATCAACGGGCGCAGACGCTGTTGGAACAGGAACACCATCGAGAACAGCACGTAGAACAGCATTTCGTAGTTAAGCGTCCAGCCCACGTTGAGGGTGGGATAGAGGCCGTAGCCGCCCGGGTTTTCCGAGGGGATGAACAACAGCGACAGCACAAAGCTTTGCCAGTCGACCACCTGGTGGGGCAGCAGCGGCTGAGCGACAACCACCAGCAGGCCCATCACCAGGGTGTACAGCCAATACGCCGGGACGATGCGAATGACACGGTTGAGCATGAAGCGGCCGGCGGGAATGTCCTTGTCTACGGTTGACAGGTAGATGACCAGACCGCTGATGACGAAAAAAATGTCGACGCCAACGGCGCCTTTTTCAGTGAAAAAACGGCCGACCGGCCCACTCGGATGGAAGTCGAAAAATATCTGCATGAAGTGGTGACACACAACAGCCCACGCGGCGAGTGCCCGCAGGGCCTGAACCGAAATCAACATCTGCAACCTCTTGCTTCGTCTGGATTGACCTTCGCTGCCACGCCCGAAAAGGCAAGGTGTCGAAGAGCGACTCCCAAGGTCGGACTTCATAAGTTGCGAAAAGGTTCGGCGTCACTGACGGGCTGCATAATGGCTGCGCGCCATGTATTACAAGGGTTTCTCTGTTTGAAGCAGCATCAGCGGGGCCAACGCTTAGTGTGAAGATTTTCTGCAGGGCGGCTCTCGGGCGGCTCAGAGATTCTCGTAGCGATTCATGTCCAAGACACCCGCCTCGCGCGGCTCGGTTTCCTGAAGGTAGCGGTCCAGGTCGTGGAAGTACGTCCAGAACAGCGGATGGCTGCGGCGCACGCCCCAGCGCTGGACGATAGCGTCGAACGCCTGCTTGTGATCGTGGGCCTGCTCCATTGCGTCAACGAACGCACCGACCTCGCTGGCCGGGACGTTGAACATGAAATTCGGGTAGCTGCTCAGCACACTCGGATAGATTGTCAGCGTGTCCAGACCGGGCTGGTAGCGGTAATCCTCGCCCATCAGAAAGGCGACGTTACTGTGGGCCCGGTTGCGCAGCATGCTGTAGACGATGCGTTTGCCGCTGCCATCCTGGATCCGCAGCATCGTCGCTTCCGGCAACTGGTGAATGACCTTTAGCCCCGCCGCCGGCCGCGACGTCAGCCGGCTCAATGTCTGCTCCACCTCGCTGAACACCGGGTCCAGTCCCTCACGCGAACAGTAGGCGCCGTCGCAGCGATTGATCGGGTCCGGCGTCACGTTCAAGGTGCCCGCACGCTCGATCAACTTGCGCTCGAAGTCACGCTTGGGGTTGTTCTCATCGAGTGTCAGGCCGCTCGGGGTGTCATCGTCGATGGCCTGGTAATCCAGCCACATCTTTAATTTGCCGCCGTTCTGGTACCAGTCGCCGAGGATGTCATCGCGCTTGTCGGCCGGCATCAGGCGCAAGAAGTTGACCTCGGCGCCGTTGCGGATCAGGTCGAAATACAAGCGCGTCTGCACCTGATGGGAGACGTTGCCGTAGACGTCGAAATTGACCGCCAACTGGTAATAGGTGCGCTCCAGCAAGGGGTAGTCGAACAGCCAGACGCTGTTGGGCAGCGCGCCAATCAGCCCTTTGTTCACCGAGGCGCTGTCGAAGTGGCGGAAGATGGTCAGCAGCGCGTTGTCGTTGCCCGCCCACAGCGTCGCCCAACCCGGCGGGGGCATGTGCGCGTAGGCATCGCTGCGCAGGTCTTCGTACTGATTGCGCTTGTCGCGGTAGTCGTGCCACAGGGTCAGCACGCTGCCGACGTCATCGTCCTGCCCCGGCATCGCCAGCAATGGCGTGGCCTTGGCCCGGTAGGCCGCGTCGGTGATGTAACGGTCGTGGTCGGGCGCTTGAAACAGCGCCCAGAAATGATCGCGAATCACATCCGTGGCGATCTCGCCCCGACACACCGGGCCGCGAATGAACGTGCGAACGAAGTATTCGGCATTGTCCAGCATGAACTGGTAGCGCGCGTCAGCGGGGATCTGCTTGAACGTTTCGAACGGATTGGCCCGATGCTGCGGGCCATAGCCGGGCAGCTCGGTGGCGTGCCAGGTGCCGCTGTAGAACAGTTGCTTGACCCGGGCCAGCTTCTGCGGGCCCATCGGGTAGGTGATGTGGGTCTTGTGGACGATGACGCCCTGCACCGGCATCAGGCGGTAATAGAAGGTGGTGCCAGGATCGTCGTCGGGACGGCGCGTGGCGATCAGGTCAACCGGCTGGCCGCTCGGCGTGCGCGAGCGCACCCACTGGAAGAAGTGCCCCGGCTCGCCGTCGCTGAAATACACGTGGGCCAGAAACAGGTGTTCGTACAGCCAACGGCCGACCAGCGCCTCGCTCGATCCGGGGCGATTGAGCAGGCGCTCCCATTCGGTGATCTGCGCCGCTTCGCCCGTACTCGGTTGCACCGGCGTCTGCTCCACGGGTGCCCCGGCTGCCAGCCAGCGTTGCAGCGTGCTGTATTGAGCGTCGGTGAGGCCGGTCACCGCCAGCGGCATGCCCTGCCCCGGACGCGCCGTGGCATAGGCGGCAAACTCGTTGGGCAACGGGCACATGTTCTGGCGGTTCAGGCCCAGCACGATGTCATCCGGCAGCCGCGCGTTGGGCACCAATGGCGCGCTGTGCCCGAACTCGAGCATCTTTGCCATCAGCGCCGCCTGGTTGCTCTGCCCGTCCAGCACTGAATAGAAGCCTTTCTTGCGCCAGGCGTCAGCGCCCTGCGCGTCGACGAAAATCCGGGTGGGGGCGACCGCCTTGCTGCGGTCGCCTTCGTAAACCGGCACCTTCGATGCACCGCGCAGCACACCTTCGCCGCTGCCCAGGTTCAGCTGACAGGCAGCGTCGTTGCAGGCGTGGCAGGCGACGCACTTCTCGGTGAAGATCGGCTGGATATCGCGGCTGTAGGAAATAGCCGGAGACTGAAGGGGTGACTGCGCGAACGCTGCACCGCAAAACAACAAGGCCAGGGAACTGGCGAGCACGCGATGCAACATGGAACGGGCGTCCTGAAAATGAATCGCCGGGATTCTACCGTTTGGCAGTGCCGCGTAACATGAACAGAATTCATGTAAATCCCGGAATGATTTAAATCCGTACAGGTTTGCTATTATTTCGCACCTTTCAGCGCCACCTTATTTCGTACTTCTTCATCCGGGTAACCTTCATGTCAGATCGCAGCGCGCGTCTTCAAGCACTCCAGCAGGCTCTTCAACAGCGAATCCTGATCCTCGATGGCGGCATGGGCACCATGATCCAGAGCTATCGGCTGGAGGAAGAAGACTACCGCGGCAAGCGTTTTGCCGACTGGCCGAGCGACATCAAGGGCAACAATGACCTGTTGATCCTGACCCGGCCTGACGTGATTGGTGCGATCGAGAAGGAATACCTCGACGCCGGTGCCGACATTCTCGAAACCAACACCTTCAACGCCACCCAAGTGTCCCAGGCTGACTACGGCATGGAAGCGCTGGTCTACGAACTGAACGTGGAAGGCGCGCGCCTGGCCCGCCAGGTCGCCGACGCCAAGACCCTGGAAACCCCCGACAAGCCTCGCTTCGTCGCCGGCGTGCTCGGCCCGACCAGCCGCACCTGCTCGCTGTCGCCGGACGTCAACAACCCCGGCTACCGCAACGTGACCTTCGACGAACTGGTGGAGAACTACACCGAAGCCACCAAAGGCCTGATCGAAGGCGGTGCGGACATGATCCTCATCGAAACCATCTTCGACACCCTCAACGCCAAAGCGGCGATCTTCGCGGTTCAGGGCGTGTTCGACGAGCTGGGCTTCGAGCTGCCGATCATGATTTCCGGCACCATCACCGACGCCTCCGGCCGCACCCTTTCCGGCCAGACCACCGAAGCGTTCTGGAACTCCGTGCGCCACGCCAAGCCGATTTCCGTTGGTCTCAACTGTGCGCTGGGGGCCAGCGAGCTGCGGCCGTACCTGGAAGAGCTGTCGAACAAGGCCGAGACCCACGTCTCGGCGCACCCCAACGCCGGCCTGCCCAACGAATTCGGTGAGTACGACGAAGCCCCGGCAGAAATGGCCAAAGTCGTCGAAGAGTTCGCCCAGAGCGGATTCCTCAACATCGTCGGCGGTTGCTGCGGCACCACCCCGGCGCACATCAAGGCCATCGCCAACGCCGTCGCGCCCTATGCGCCGCGGCCGATTCCTGAGATTCCCAAGGCCTGCCGCCTGTCCGGTCTGGAACCGTTCACCATCGATCGCAGCTCGCTGTTCGTCAACGTCGGCGAGCGCACCAACATCACCGGTTCTGCCCGTTTTGCCCGCCTGATCCGCGAAGACAACTACACCGAAGCCCTGGAAGTCGCCCTGCAGCAGGTCGAAGCCGGCGCCCAGGTGATCGACATCAACATGGACGAGGGCATGCTGGACTCGAAGAAGGCCATGGTGACCTTCCTCAACCTGATTGCCGGCGAGCCCGACATCTCCCGCGTGCCGATCATGATCGACTCCTCGAAATGGGAAGTCATCGAAGCCGGGCTCAAGTGCATCCAGGGCAAGGGCATCGTCAACTCGATCAGCATGAAAGAAGGCGTCGAGCAGTTCATCCATCACGCCAAGCTGTGCAAGCGCTACGGCGCGGCGGTGGTGGTGATGGCCTTCGACGAAGCCGGCCAGGCCGACACCGAGGCGCGCAAGAAGGAGATCTGCAAGCGCTCCTACGACATTCTGGTTAATGAAGTGGGCTTCCCCCCGGAAGACATCATTTTCGACCCGAACATCTTTGCCATCGCCACCGGCATCGAAGAGCACAACAACTACGCCGTCGACTTCATCAACGCCTGCGCCTACATCCGCGACGAACTGCCGTATGCGCTGACGTCGGGGGGCGTGTCCAACGTGTCGTTCTCGTTCCGGGGCAACAACCCCGTGCGTGAAGCGATTCACTCGGTGTTCCTGCTGTACGCGATCCGCAACGGCCTGACCATGGGCATCGTCAACGCCGGCCAGCTGGAGATCTACGACCAGATCCCGGCCCAGCTGCGCGACGCGGTGGAAGACGTGGTGCTCAACCGCACGCCGGAAGGCACCGACGCGCTGCTGGCCCTCGCCGACCAGTACAAAGGCGACGGCTCGGTAAAGGAAGCGGAAACCGAAGAGTGGCGCGGCTGGGAGGTCAACGAGCGCCTCAAGCACGCACTGGTCAAGGGCATCACCACGCACATCGTTGAAGACACCGAGTTGTCGCGCCAGTCCTTCAAGCGCCCGATCGAGGTCATCGAAGGCCCGTTGATGGCCGGCATGAACGTGGTCGGCGACCTGTTCGGCTCGGGCAAGATGTTCCTGCCGCAAGTGGTTAAGTCCGCCCGCGTGATGAAGCAGGCCGTGGCGCACCTGATCCCCTTCATTGAAGAAGAGAAAGGCGACAAGCCCGAGGCCAAGGGCAAGATTCTCATGGCGACGGTCAAGGGCGACGTCCATGACATCGGCAAGAACATCGTCGGTGTGGTGCTGGGCTGCAACGGCTACGACATCGTCGACCTCGGCGTGATGGTGCCGGCGGAGAAGATCCTGCAGGTCGCCCGCGAGCAGAAGTGCGACATCATCGGGCTGTCCGGCCTGATCACGCCCTCCCTGGACGAGATGGTTCACGTCGCCCGCGAGATGCAGCGTCAGGACTTCCACCTGCCGTTGATGATCGGCGGCGCGACCACCTCCAAAGCGCACACGGCGGTGAAGATCGAGCCCAAGTACAGCAACGACGCGGTGATTTACGTCACCGACGCCTCTCGCGCCGTGGGCGTGGCGACGCAGTTGCTGTCCAAGGAACTCAAAGCCGGCTTCATCGAGAAGACCCGCGCCGAATACGTGGAAGTGCGTGAGCGCACCTCCGCGCGCAGCGCCCGCACCGAGCGCCTGAGCTACGGCGCGGCCATCGCCAAGAAGCCGCAGTTCGACTGGGCCGCCTACCAGCCAGTGAAGCCGACGTTCACCGGGGTCAAGGTGCTGGAAGACATCGACCTGAACGTGCTGGTGGATTACATCGACTGGACGCCGTTCTTTATTTCCTGGGACCTGGCCGGCAAGTACCCGCGCATCCTCACCGACGAAGTGGTGGGCGAAGCGGCCACCTCGCTGTTCAAGGACGCCCAGGAGTTGCTGCGCAAACTGATCGACGAGAAGCTGATCCGCAGCCGCGCCGTATTCGGCTTCTGGCCGGCCAATCAGGTTGACCACGACGACATTCAACTGCTCGACGATAACGGCGCGCCACTGGCCAAGCTGCATCACCTGCGCCAGCAGATCATCAAGACCGACGGCAAGCCGAATTTCTCCCTGGCCGATTTCGTCGCCCCCCAGGGCAGCGGCGTCACCGATTACGTCGGTGGCTTCATCACCACCGCCGGCATCGGCGCCGAAGAGGTGTCGAAGGCGTATCAGGACAAGGGCGACGACTACAACGCGATCATGGTCAAGGCATTGGCGGATCGTCTGGCCGAGGCCTGCGCAGAATGGCTGCACCAGCAGGTGCGCAAAGAGTATTGGGGTTATGCCCGCGATGAGCAGCTGGGCAACGACGAGCTGATCAAGGAGCAATACACCGGCATCCGCCCTGCCCCCGGCTACCCGGCCTGCCCGGATCACACCGAGAAAGGCGTGCTGTTCGACCTCCTCGACCCGGCCCAGGGCGACGGCAAACCCGGCGTCAGCGGCGTGTTTCTCACCGAGCACTACGCGATGTTCCCGGCAGCGGCGGTCAGCGGCTGGTACTTCGCCCACCCGCAGGCGCAGTACTTTGCCGTGGGGAAAGTGGACAAGGATCAGGTGGAAAGCTACACCGCGCGCAAGGAGCAGGATCTGAGCGTGACCGAACGCTGGCTGGCGCCGAATCTGGGGTATGACGAGTAATCACGGCCCAGTCATTTTCGGCTGAACTGGATTCGGCCACTGCAGGACCTGTGGGAGCGAGCTTGCTCGCGAATACGGCATTCCAGATGCTGAAATAGTCGGCGGATTGCCGTCCTATATCGCGAGCAAGCTCGCTCCCACACCGCTATGTTTGCTCTGCGGCAGCGTAGCGTCTCAATGAAAGAAAATCTGCGACGGTGCCCGCCAATTAACGATTCACCCAGGCACTCGCTGGCTGTGATTTTCGCTCCACCGCAAATGTTTATCCTGCGGTTGCAGGATCAACGTCAGCTGGTTGAACAGATGAATGTCGGCGTACTGCGCAAAGAAGCGGTTGAGCAGTTCACCAAACAGGCAAATGTCCCCTTCCCCCGCGAAATGGCCTGCCTCCAGCGTGACTTCAATGTCCACACCGCGCAGCAGAAAACCGCCCTCAAAACGTTGGATCAGGTGATGACGAACCTCGATGATCGACTGTAACCGGCGCCGGTTCAGCGCACTGTCGGTCCAGTCGTAAAGCGCCAGCGTATTGCGCAAGACCTCGGCACTGTCGAGCAAGGGCAGAAAGCTTGAGCCCAGGTGACTGAGCACGCGCCAGTGAAAGCGGTCTTTGTCGGGTGCGTAACAAGGCATCGTCGGCGCACAGAGGTTGCGCACCGTCAATGTCCGCCGACTGGACTGCGCAGGCTGGTCCAGCACTGTTTCGGCCAGCGCCATTCGCGGCAGCTCGCCGTTGGTGCCCGTCAACTGCAGTGTCAGGCGGTGTGCCGGGTTCAAGCGGTCTTGTTCGAAACCGTCTCCTCCCAGGATCAGCCATGTGTCGTGGGACCCATCTGGCGCGGGTTTGAGCCGGGTATGGAAATAGCGCTCCGGAGCGTCGTCGCGCAGCATGCCGCCCCTGTGCTGAAAATGGCTGAAGGGCACATACTCGTGCCGCGCAGCACGCTTGCCCGCGATTACGCTGTCCACGGAATAGATGTCCGTGTCGGCATCCTCCACCTGCACTGGCCGCAGCCGGTAATCGGTCTGTAAGGGATCTAGGGCCAGAGGGTCCGCCTCCAGGGCAAACAGATTAATGACCGGCACGGCGTGAAGACGGACGTGCTCTGCACTGAGCGCGAACCCGCGGGGCCAGGGTTGACCGAGCACCACTTCAAGCTCTAACGCCTTGGTGTTGGCGTCCAGTTTCACCTGCTCCAGGCCCTTGAGCGTGAGGAACATGAATTTCTCGGGGAAGCTGAAATACTCCAGCAATAACGGGCAGCCGCTGAAACGGTCTTCGCCCTGAGGCCAGAGGCGATCCTCGTCGCCGAAGCCCTTGGGACTGAATTTGACAGCGACCTCCTCGCGCTCCGAACTCCCCCTGCGCAGGTAGACCTTGCGGGCATTGAGCGCCAGCGCCTGGTGCAAGGCGTTGGCCACGGGCGCGCTGGCATTCAGGTACAACGGCAGGTTGCGCAGGTCCATCGTTTCCCATTGCAACATCTTGCCCCGGGAGAACCGCAGCCTGATCACGGAGCGGCCATCCGCCTGCTGGCCGACCTTCACGGCATCGAGGGACAGCGCACGCAGCGTCAGGTCCTGTGTGGTGGTGTAACGGCAGCGAGTCCCCTGTGGGCCGACCGGTCGCGAGCGCACCTCGAAGCCTTTGCGGATCGTCTCGCTGGTCTTCATCTCATGGATGTCAGGCGAGAACTCGACGATCGACAGCGACGGAATCATGCGCAAATACTGCGGCCGCACCAGCCCGACCAATCCTTCCGTCAACTCCGGCAGGTCATCGTCGAGCTTTTCCCGCAGACGCCCCATCAGGAACGCAAAGCCCTGGAACAGCTGTTCGACAGCGGGGTCCTGCGCCCCGGGTCTGTCCAGATTCAACGCGGCGGCGCGGTCGGGGAATGCGGCGCCGTATTCTTTAGCCGCTTCGCGCAGGTAGCGCATCTCGGCGTCGAAGTACGCCAGCGTCGGGTTGTCCTTGCTCATGGCAGATGTCCTTGTCTTGGGTGTCTCGGGTGTTGATAAACATCCTGCCTGCTCAGCCGGCGCTGGCTTCCGGGAGGGAGGTGATCAATGCGCAGCCACACTCACAGAGGTCGTCGTGGAACGCGATGGGTACGCCGTCGTCGCTGTAGCCTGAGTTGCCCTGGGCAATGCGGGTGGTGCCATGGCCTGGCAACGGGCAAAGCACGATGTCGCCTACGCGCGCTGCGCCAATGCCTTCGAAGATCATTGCGTCCGAGCCGGTTTTGACGATGCCGCCGCCGGTGGTGGTGTCGCCGATGCGGATGATGCCTTTCATGGTTGATTCCTTTTGCTAAGAAATGTAAGTGATTCATGGCTTCAGCGAAGCCAGGCAAAGACTAAGACTGCTGTTACAAACGTAAGACTTATCCAAAGTGGGTAGGTCCGCTAAGTCCCCCATCCACTAATAAAATTCAGCGTTGGGAACTTACTATTTCTCAAGAGCCTATAGCTTGCGCCCCCTCTGATGAGATAGAAGACTCCGTCAACGTCTGCAATATGGAAGTCGGTAGAAGCGGCACCTATAAACTTGCTTACCCCATGACGATGAAAATAAAGAACGTCTTCACCTAGCTGGGCTACAACCCCTTTTACGTTGGCCGATGCCAAAACCTCACGAAATGACCAGCAAGAATGAATCACCCCGCTCGCAGAAACGTCGCACGGAAGTAAAATCTTTGGCTCTCTAAAATCAGCCGCTCCAATATTTATTTCATCTCGGAACGAAACACTACCACTTTTAGATATATAGAAAGTCTTCCATTGCGCATCTGTACCAAAAGGAAAAATAACCTTGAAAGTTCTGGGATCAGCACCATCCAAACGTTGACCTCTGAAGTAGACGCCATCGTTCGTGACGCTATATTGCTTGATCTGCGCGTTCTGCCAAGGAAGGTACGCTTCGGAGGACTGAGAAAGCGGCTTGTAGTCTGGGCGAAACCAGATCATATCATCCTTATAATCACTGGGAGATCCTATAAGTCTATCGCGGGCTACTGAGAGCTCATACAGAGTTCCCTGAGTGTATAGATACCGCTTAGCTTTGTGAGAAAACATATACATGCCAGGGGAAACTTTATTTTCAAAACGAACCAACTTGTAAGCCGACAAAAAAACCACATCGTTACCTAACGCGGCGAAAACCCCACCCTCTGCCTGAAGGAGCTGAGTTAGGTCATCCGTCTCGCAGACAGTGAAAGCCTCCGGACATTTAGAGGGTTCGAGCAAGCGAAACAGAGTGAGATCGACATCACCCAGGCTTTGCCCGCCAACAAAGGTCATATCCCCGGTACGAAAGACACTTACAAAGCTCCACAATTCATGGTCACCTAATGGAAAGATAACCGAGAAGTCTTTGGGGTCGGCCCCTTCCAACAACCGTCCTTCGAAATACACACCCTGTTCGCCCACGGCATATTTGTTGAATTGTTTTTTTTGCCAGTCCAACAGTCCGGATTCTGTGGCTTCTAAAACCCTGAACGCAGGCGACAGCTTTTCTACCTTGGTTAACTTTCGACGCTCTACTGTCCGAATGTAGCCCTTCATCTCCAGCAAACACTTAAAGCTAGTTAAGTTGGCAACTATCGAAAAATACCCAAACCCGCAGTTTTTTTCAGGTGAATACTCTCGCTCCTCCCAATACACCTGCCCTTTTCTGACCCTGTAATCACCTGCGAGTAACTGATCATAGGGCAGACAACTGTTCATCGCGCCCCGCCCGTTTTCCCGCTCTTCGCAGACTGGCATTTTGCTGTAGAGCTCAAACAACCCTGTGGTCAGCAGCATTGTTGCGGACAGCAGGAAGAACGCCTTCAGAACCCACTTCTTCATGCCAGCCTCCACCAGACCCGTACCGGGCCTTCGTGCTCGCTCTTGGCAAGCGGCCAGATTCGGTCGCGGTAGTAGCACATGCGCTCGACAGGGAAAACGTCTCCTTGCTCGAAGTGACGAACAATCGGCTGGCCGTCGGGGGTGTGCAGTTCCCGGTGCACGACCACCTGCCACCAACCACTGACCGGGCACTTGGTCCCGGCGACGCATTGGTCGGCCGACAGGTCTGCCTGGCTGAAGCCCTTGGCGCCCGGCATCGGTCTGCCGGTGACGGGGTCGATTTTCAGGTCCCGGGTCAGGCGCTGAATTAACTCCGGCGAAGGCTTTTCCGGCGGGACATTGGCTTCGCGGGCTTCCAGCCATTGCAGCTTGCCGTCCCACGGCGGCAGCTTGGCCGGGGGCAGCGGGAGGATTTCGTTGATTTCGGGGACTTTTGGGTGGGCGTAGGAGTAGTCGGCGAGGATGCTCCAGATTTTGTTGTAGCGCTCGGCGCGGTCGAGATCTTTGTCGAGAGCCAAGTAATGCAACTCATCGGTCGGCTCCGGACCTCGAAAACTGTCATCCAGCCATCCTGCGGAAGTTTCATCGCCTGCGGCGACGCCGAGCTGAAATGCCTCAAGCGCGTCTCGGTATTGCCGCCTACCTTGGAGATTGACTGCTAGCTCCAGCGCTGCATCTCCATGCCCTTGCTCAGCCGCACACCGACGCATCTGCCGCGCGACATCGGGCGCTCTGCTGCTCGGCGCCAGCGCATCGCCAATCTCGTATTGAGCTTGGGCACTTCCTTCGTCGGCCGCCTTGCGCAAAAAGCGCAACGACATCTCCATATCTGGTTTCAAATCGGCAATACCGTTTTTCAAAAATAGCGACACGAAGTAGTAACCCGTGGCTACGTTTGCATCGATCAGGTCTTGACTGAAGCGCAGGTGCTCGTAGCCCCGGAGTTTGTATTTCCCGCGCAGGCTGCCGTTCTGCAGGTTGATATTGGCCTTGGTATGACCATTCTCAGTGGCGATACGGTACAGCCGACTAATTTCAAGGTCGGTATCCGGGTCTTGTTTCAGCTGGTTGTTCTTCTCCAGCCAGCGGGCGTACTGGAACAGCACATCGCTGTCAGCACTCCCCGGAGTTAGCGTTTCGTGTTTGCAAGTAAAGGCCAGGTTGTCCTTAATTGCAGCGAGGGATTTCATCGGGATGTCCTTGTCCGGTAGTGGTCGTAACCCGTTGCCGTTGTCGCAGGCAGTCATGGCTAGGCAGGCAAGCAGCAGTAAGCGGCGCATCAGTCGAGGTTCGTCAGCGTGGCGGGGGAGTAATGAAATTCGACGAGGGGAGCGCAAGGTTGCTTACCCTTCTCGTCTGCGCGGAGGTCCTTATTTTTCTTGATGATTTCCTGCCAGGCCTTGAACGCAGCTTTCGGCTGATCCTGGATCCCCTTCCCCGCCGTATGCAGATCCCACAACGTCCGCCTCAACGCCTGAGTTTCACTCGCCCACTCATGGGCAATATTCAATTCGCTATCAACCTGCATGCTGCGGGTGTTGATGTTGGCGGAGCCATGGGTGGTAAACACGTCGTCGACGATCATCAACTTGGAATGGATGTACACCGGCATCCAGTTACCGGGAAGTGAGTCGGGCGCCACCAGCGAGCAGATATGCACTTTGAGGTTGGGGATGTCCTCGGGCTTGAGGACTTCCTGTTCGATGGCCTTGATCTGGCCTTCGAGCACGGCCCGCCGGAAGGCCGCCGCGCTTTCGGCGTCGCGCTGCTTTTGCAGGGCCTTTTCACTCATCTCGCTATTTGGCCCGGTCAGCAAATGGCTCACAAAGGTCATCGCCTGGTCCGCGATCAATTCGCTCAGGTCCTGCTCCTGCGCGGCGGCTTTTGCCTTTGCAGCCTCGATGCGCTGCAGTTGGGTGATTTTCGGCATGGTGTCAGCGCGCCCCAGGCTGTCGAGCATGCGGTGAGTGTTGACCGTGCCTTTGCCGATGCCGTCGTCGGTCACGTTGGTGATCACGAACAGGTGCAATGCGCCGTGCTTGCCGGGGTCGCGTCCGCCCTGGGTCTGGGCGATGGCGGCCTTCTTGATCATTTCGGCCAGGGGCGGCCAGCGAAAGTACTGGTTTTCGATGTAGATGAAGCCCGTGGCGTTGTTCACCGCTTGCAGATAAAGCGTCTCGATGTCGCGTCGGCCTTCCTGGGCCTGGGTGCGCAGGATCTGGGCGAAGTGCCGCTGCTCGTTCGGCGGGCATTTCAGACGTTTGCCCAGGGCCATGGCGTCGCGGGTGGTCATCAGGTCTTCGCCCGTCGCGTCGAACCAGGCCGTGGCGAAGTTGTGGTGCAGGTGCTCAAGTATCGGCCCGGCCACCTGGCTGGAAATGTCCTGACGCGGCGTGTCACCCCGAGGCCCGGCATTGGGCGCGGGTTTACTGGCTTTGTCGCGCTTGAGCGCCGAGTGCTGATCCGTGTCCCAATATTCGTCGAGGGTGTTGTGGCCCATGACGAAACCCACCGCGTGTTCGGGCGCTTCATAGTCCACCAGCACGGTTTTCTGATGGTGGGTGACGGCAATACCGAGGGCTGCGAACGTGATGGCGCTCAGGTTCGGATCGGCGCTGTGATACCGGGCCTGGTGAACGATCTCGGCGCGGTCGAACAGGCTGCGTAAGCCGGGTATTGTTCACTGATGCGCTTGGGTGCCTGGCCAGCGGCAATGGCACACTTGGCGAACCAATAACGGTCATAGCCGTATTCGACGTCGGCGGTGTGTTGCATTTTACGATCGTCGAGCGCAAGCAACCCCTTGCCTGGAAGGTTAGCTTCGCCCGCCATGCCTGCGGTATTGAACGGCGCCTCCCAGCCCAATACGCGTACCTTTACACCCTCCTTGGCCTTTTCCATGAGCAGCGCGCCGATGCTGGGGTGCTTCCCCCCGTTGCGAATGAAATACATCGACGGCTGAAATCCCCAGCAGATGATGTCCACCGAATGGGTCGCTTTTTCGATGGCCTCATGCACGGCACCAAAGGTCTCTTCGCCGTTCACCAGCGGCATGTACGTCGTCAAAGCTGGCGGGTACTCAGAGTCCTGCACGAACCAGGGGGGCGTCAGAGTCACGGTGTCGGTTTCTTGAAACGATACGGGCGCGACGATTTCGGGCTGCGTCATGGAGCCTCCTCTTCCTGATCGGCGGTGTTATTCAGCACGGCGGCGTACTGCGTGCGGTGGTCGGCGTGCGAGGCGGGCTGATTGACCGGGGTGTCGGGCGCAGAACGGTGGTTATGCAGGCCCTGATTGGCCAGCCTTCCCTGCTCGGGATGGCGGTAAGCGGTCACGGCGGGAATGCGGTAGCTGACGCCGTTGGCCATTTCCAGCCGGTATTCCTGCGTCGTCGGCTGATGATCAACCTCGACATGCCCGCTGCCGTCCATGACGCCCTCGGTGATCAGTCCGCCATCGGCATAAAGCTTGTAGGGCATGTGAGTCCAGCTGCCGCCAAGGTTGGGCGTTGCGGCCAACTTCAGGCGCAGGGGCTGACGGGTCAGCTGTTTCGGGGAATCGGGATGGTCGGCAGCCATGGTCGCGCCGCCCTTGAGGAACTGAAAAGTCGCGGCCTTGAGGAGATGGTCGCCCGCCGTCCCCGACTCGATGAGGCCTTGTTCAAGGGTCAGATAGCTACCTGCGGCGTTCAGCACGATCTTCTTCTTGGCGACGATGTGGATCTCGTCTTCGGTGCTGGTGATGCTCAGGCCTTGCCGGGCCAGCAGCTCCAGCGTGTCGTTCTGCGCCTGCACGGTGATCGGGCCCTGATTGGCGATCAGCTTGATGCCCATCTGGCGCACGAACAGGCTCAAGCCTTTGCCGACGCCGATGAACATCCGCTTGACGACGCCGATGTCGGCTTCGCCGCCAGCGTTGAGCATCAGGTTGTCGTGTGCCGCCAGTTGCAGGTGCTTGCCGCTGGTGAGGGCAATGCCTTGTGGGGCGCTGAGCAACAGCACGGCGGATTTGAGCTGTTCGAGGTTCTGTTCAAGCAGGTCCATTTGCGCCTGAACCCCGGCGGGCTCCGCCCTGCTCGCCTGGGCATCCTGAGACAGCCCTTGCAGTTGCTCCACCGCATGCTGCAGGTGAGCAATCGCCGCTGCCATCTCAAGTTGCTGCCCCTGGGCGCCGGCCTGTTCATCGGCGCTGATGAACAGCCCTTTGCCGCTGCGGATTGCCCCCCAGCCATCGGTGCGCAGTTCGAAGCCTTCGCCGCGCTTTTGCTTGCTGGCGTCCACCAGATGCCCCAGATTCAGCTGACTCTTGCCACTGTGGTCGGTGCTGAGCTTGACGTGCTCCTTGCCGCGCTCGTCTTCCATGCGCAGTTTGTTGTTGGCCGGCGTGCGCAGCACGTTGCGGGTGAAGTCCCGGTCCGCCAGGGTCACCGGGTCCGGGTGCCGGTCGTCGTGCAAGGCATGGGCGATGTAGGGCCGGTCGGGGTCGCCATGCTCAAAGGCCACGGCCACTTCGGTGCCGGCAATCAGCGGCAGGTGCAGGCCGTGGGTGTCGCCGGCGTAGGCCCGGGCCAGACGCAGCCACGCGCTTTCTTCACCGGGCTCCCAGGGATCACGGTCGAACAGGAAGTTGACCTTGTAGCGACCTTCCTTGTCGATGTGGCTGTAGGGGTCGTTGGCGATGACGCTGGTGACACGGGCGGCAACGGTGCCGGCGAGCTGCGGCTTGCGCGGCACCGGGGGACGGAAGCAAACGGTCTCGCTGAAGGGAATGGCCACGAAGGCGACTTCGAAACTGCGGTCCCGGGCGGCGCGCAGGCTCAGGCCCGTAATCACGGCGCCGGGTTCAAACGCGTTGGGGGCGTCACCGGTGACGTCGAGGATTTGCCCCAGCGCCAGGGTCGCACTGCTGCTGACGCCGGTTAAACGCGTCTGGGCATTGAGATAACGTTCGTGGCGCAGCCGGCCATAGAAGAAACCGCTTTCGCTTATAAGGTCTTCGTCCTGATCCCGTGCGTCGCCCAGCACGGTATAGGGTTCGGCATAGTGATAGGCCTCGCCGTAGGTGGTGGTGGCGCGGCGGCTCTGGTCCACCTCGCCGTCGAGCCAGGCATTGGCATCCCGTGGGTCGTAGGCACGAAAGTGGATGCGCTTTTCCACCACGCAATGGTCGGATTGCAGCTGCCACACAGCGTCCTGGTCATGGCTGTCCAGCCCCGAGGGCGAGCGACACGGCACCGGGATTTGCGGCCATTGGTAATGGCGCTGATCGTCGTTGAATTCGATCACGTCGATATCAAGACGGGCGTCGTGGGCGAAACGAAACCAGATGCCCACCTCGGCCAGCAGCCGTGAGATGAATGCCAGATCGCTTTCGCCGAATTGCATCACTTGCTCGCGCCGGGGGTAGTCACGGACGAGCTTGAAGCGGAAATCATGGCCTTCCATGCCGTGGCGACTGCGCAGAATGCTGTCGACAATCTCCGGCACCGACCTGTGTTGGTAGATACGGTACTGATGCCCGCGGGACAGCAGCGCCAGCCGCGGTTCAAGGGTGACTTCGTAACGCGCCTCGTCCCTGGAGGCTGACAGGCATTTGAAACCGGTGACCACGCCACACAGGGTGCGCAGCGGGGGTACGGCGGGTAACGGCAAACCGCCCATGGCGCTGGGGAGCACGTGGGGAGCAGTGTGCAGCGTGAACTGCGCGGCTTTGCCGAGCATGTGACCGGCGCCAATATCCTGAACCGTCGAGGTGAACTCGATGACGTAGCTGAACGGCTGGCTGAGGTGTTCTTCGCCCGTGAACGTCAGCACGTCGAGGTCGGCATTCAAGTCGTCGAAGCGCAGGGTGTGACGGCTGTGGTCAAAAAAGGCCGGGAGTGAGTCCGTCATGGTCAGACGCCCCTCGCGACAAGCTCGTCGACCATGTTGGCGAGCGTACGATTCAGGAACCACCACAGGACTGCCAGCGCGAGTCCCGCGATTGCCAGGTGCAGGAGTGGAGAACGTAGCCACCAGGGGAATGTGCGGACAGGGCCTCTGGCGTCAATCCAGGTCGGCCGCACCGGGAACAGTTGCGGCCCTGCCAGTGCGTCCAGCTGGTTTTTCAGAACCATGCGCTCTTCGTCATCCAGCGATCGATAACCGCCCAGAAATCCCAACATCATCACCCGCTGGAATAGGGTCACGACGTGCATGTCCGGCGCAGGCTCGCGCAGCACTTCCCGCATTTGCTCATGCAGGATTTCACCCGCTCGATGGTGCCCGCAGAAGCGGGCCTGCAACGATTCGTTGATCCATATCTGTCGGA
This sequence comes from Pseudomonas sp. CFBP 8772, assembly GCF_014841665.1. Lineage (NCBI taxonomy): Bacteria > Pseudomonadati > Pseudomonadota > Gammaproteobacteria > Pseudomonadales > Pseudomonadaceae > Pseudomonas > Pseudomonas sp. CFBP 8772. The sequence goes on from NZ_JACYUI010000017.1 coordinate 53,275, forward strand.
CGCCGTCCCCGACGTTGGTCAACACGGCTTCATCAAGCAGCGCGCATTGCGCATGGATGATCAAGTCCATACTGGGCTGGCTCATGCCTGCTTCCTGCAATGCGCTGCGCGCGCCTTCAACTTGGGCAATACACGTCTCGCGCAATGTTTTGCTGTCGGTCATGGTGCGACCGTGACGCAGTTCAACCGCCAGCAAATAGGTATCCTGGAAGATAAGGTCTACATTAATCGGCACAATACCGGAGGGCTCATGACTTATTGAATTCATAGGTAACACCGAGAGCATTTTCAGGATTGAATGATTAATCGATCACTCAGGCGATAACGTGACCTCCGCCCACATCAATGAAGTGCGCGCAGGGAATAAAGAATATTGCGTCTACGGATTTGCCGTCCGTTTGGACACTCGATATTTTGATGAGGAAATTGGCGTGTGCGAGCATGGACAACGCGGCCCCGGCAGCCTGCCCTTCGGCCCCACAGCCTTGGGCCCGCAGCTACATCACCCAGATCCCACCCGACGTTGAGGAGCAAGGCTAATGACTGAAAAATTAAAATGCTACCCACGTTTTCACATCAAGAAACTTCTTACAAATATCAGGAGCGGTCCTACGGAAAGTTCTGACACGTTAAGTGAAAAGAATCTGAAGCCAGAATTTAAAGTCAGCTAAAGCCAGCACTGTGAACGCCAACACCAACAGCGAGGATTTATAGCCATCGGTGGGCTGCCCGAATATACATTCTGTTTAATCGAACGCTGACCCATCATTTAAATTTTACATGCAGGCCCTTTAGCCGATTCAGCCGGAAACACCTGAGTATCAAATCGTCAGGGCCGAAGTATGAAGACTGGAAATGGCAAAGCGATCGGCGGCTAACCGCGCTTACAAGGCGAGCAGCCTTATAAAGACCGGCATAGGGTGCCCTTCGGAGCCGACTTGATGGCGAACCCGATTTCGCAAAAGCCGTTGCAGTGACTGCATGAACGGGTTCGCCAGCAGCAGGCCTACAGATAGGTGGAGGTTATCGCTACTGGTGCGTCACCCAGAACACCACCGCCCCCACCACCAGCACGACAATGAACAGAATGGCCCATGCATCCACATGGCTCTCGGATTTGGCAACTTTCGGGTGATTTCGCATTGCATCGCCTTTTGTCTGTTTTATGGGTGATCGCAAAACTCGCGGACCAGCGACAGGGGTCGTCGGCCATTGCCAGAGTAAAGTCGAGCCATGCCCTTATCACAAGTGAGGTTATCCCGGACCGACGTACTGCTTAGCACTTTTGGTTCTGTGCATATACTCAAACATCACTTTTGCGCATATCTGCAAACTGGTAACCTCCCCCGGCTCCGCAAGGAGTGCGCGGCCGTGCGCGCAGATTTGTTCGGTAGCCTGAAAGCAGACGACAACGCATCGCCTTTCCGGCTGGCCCAGCAGCAGTGAACCGCCTGAGAACAGGACCACCATGTACGTATACGACGAGTACGATCAGCGGATCGTCGAGGACCGCGTCAAGCAGTTCCGCGACCAGACCCGCCGCTATCTGGCCGGCGAGCTCAGCGAAGAAGAGTTCCGCCCGCTTCGCCTGCAAAACGGCCTCTACATCCAACGCTTCGCCCCGATGCTGCGCGTCGCTGTGCCTTACGGCCAGCTGACCTCGCGCCAGGCCCGCATGCTGGCGAAGATCGCCCGTGATTACGACAAGGGCTACGCGCACATCAGTACCCGCCAGAACGTGCAGTTCAACTGGCCGGCACTCGAAGACATCCCCGACATTCTCGCCGAACTGGCCACCGTGCAGATGCACGCGATCCAGACCAGCGGCAACTGCCTGCGCAACGTCACCACGGACCAGTTTGCCGGCGTCTCTGCCGACGAGCTGGTGGACCCGCGCCCCTGGTGTGAAATCGTCCGTCAGTGGACGACGTTCCACCCGGAATTCGCCTACCTGCCGCGCAAGTTCAAGATTGCGATCAACGGCTCGGCCTCCGACCGCGCTGCTATCGAGGTCCACGACATCGGCCTGGAGCCGCTCAAGAATGCTGCCGGCGAGCTGGGCTTCCGCGTGCTGGTCGGCGGTGGCCTTGGCCGCACGCCGGTGGTCGGTGCGTTCATCAACGAGTTCCTGCCGTGGCAGGACCTGTTGAGCTACCTCGACGCCATCCTGCGCGTGTACAACCGCTACGGCCGTCGCGACAACAAGTACAAGGCGCGCATCAAGATTCTGGTCAAGGCGCTGACCCCTGAAGTGTTCGCCGAGAAGGTCGAGGCCGAAATGGCTCACCTGCGCGGCGGCCAGACCACGCTGACCGAGGCCGAAGTGCATCGCGTTGCCAAACACTTCGTCGATCCGGACTACAAGGCACTGACCGATTACAGCGCCGAACTGGCTCAGCTGGATCAACAGCACCCCGGTTTCGCCCGCTGGCGCTCGCGCAACGTCCTGGCCCACAAAAAGCCGGGCTACGCGGCCGTGACCCTGTCGCTGAAACCGACCGGCGTCGCGCCGGGCGATCTCACCGACAAGCAACTGGACGGCATCGCCGACCTTGCCGATCGCTACAGCTTCGGTGAACTGCGCACGTCCCACGAGCAAAACGTGATTCTGGCCGACGTCGAGCAGAGCCAGCTGTTCGCGATGTGGGGAGAACTGCGCGAGCAAGGCTTCGCAACGCCGAACATCGGCCTGCTGACGGACATCATCTGCTGCCCGGGCGGCGACTTCTGCTCCCTGGCCAACGCCAAGTCGATCCCGATTGCCGAATCGATCCAGCGTCGTTTTGACGATCTCGATTACCTGTTCGACATCGGCGAGCTGGACCTGAACATTTCAGGCTGCATGAACGCCTGCGGCCACCACCACGTGGGCCACATCGGCATTCTCGGCGTGGACAAGAAAGGCGAAGAGTTCTACCAGGTGTCTCTGGGCGGCAGCGCCAGCCGCGACGCCAGCCTGGGCAAGATCCTTGGCCCATCGTTCGCTCAGGACGTCATGCCGGATGTGATCGAGAAGCTGATAGACGTCTACGTTGAGAAACGCAACGAAGACGAGCGCTTCATCGACACCTACCAGCGTATTGGCATCGACCCTTTCAAGGAGCGCGTCTATGCAGCGAATCATTAAGAACAACGAGGTCATCGACGAGACCTGGCACCTGCTGCCCAAGGACACGACGTTCGACAGCCTGTCCAACTGCGATGACCTGATCGTGCCGCTTAACCTGTGGCGCGAGCATGCCCATGCGCTGAAGGCCCGCGACGGCGGCCTGGGTGTCTGGCTGGACAGCGACGAGGAGGCCGAGGAAATCGGCGACGACGCGGATCAGTTCCAGGTCATCGCCCTGAACTTCCCGGCATTCACCGACGGTCGCAGCTACTCCAATGCGCGCCTGCTGCGTGACCGCTACGGTTACAAGGGCGAACTGCGGGCCATCGGCGATGTGCTGCGCGATCAGCTGTTCTACCTGCACCGCTGCGGGTTCGATGCGTTCGCCATTCGTGCCGACAAGGACCCGTACGAGGCGCTGGAAGGTCTGAAGGACTTTTCCGTGACCTATCAGGCTGCCACGGACGAGCCGCTGCCGCTGTTTCGGCGGCGTTGAGTCGCTGCTGCTGATTCCGCGTTTAAACACGCTTGATATAAAGCCCCGGCTTCGTAAGAAGTCGGGGCTTTTTAATTCAGCTGGCTCAAGGTGCAAACACCGTCAATCTTGCGGTGTGGCGTCCGACGCCTTCCCGGCTAAAGCCGGTCCTACATTCGTGTTCACTGTAAATCTCAATAGCTGCACGGGCTGCATTTAGTGGGACCGGCTTCAGCCGGGAAGAGATCAGTGTGAGCGCTATCAATGTCGCGCCTGTTCGGGCCCCTTCCCGGCTAAAGCCGGTCTACAACCGGTTCATGCAGCCTTCACGCGATGCGCTCAAGGGCTCAGTCACCAGAATCGCTGCTGCGTCAGCTTGCCCCACCACCCTGTCACCAGGTGGTCAACCGACGTGCTCGCGGCGATGCCAACCCGCTGTTGCAGGCTCTTGCGTTCGGCGTAGTGCAGGTGGAACACCTCGGCGGTCTTGGCTTTCTCCGACAGGTATTCGTCGCTGGTCTTCAGCTCATCCACCAGCAGTTTGTGCTTGGCGGCAATGCCCAGCCAGATCTCGCCGGTGGCGACTTCGTCGATCTGCAACTGCGGGCGGTAGCTGGCGACAAAGTTCTTGAACAGCTCGTGGGTGATGTCCAGATCTTCCTGGAATTTCTCACGGCCCTTCTCGGTGTTTTCGCCAAACACCGTCAGCGTGCGCTTGTACTCGCCGGCGGTCAGCACTTCAAAATCGATGTCGTGCTTCTTCAGCAGACGATTGACGTTGGGCAGTTGAGCCACCACGCCGATCGACCCGAGGATTGCGAACGGTGCACTGATAATACGAGTGCCGATGCAGGCCATCATGTAGCCGCCGCTGGCCGCGACCTTGTCGATGCAGACGGTCAGCGGAATGCCCGCCTGACGAATCCGCGCCAGCTGCGATGACGCCAGACCGTAGCTGTGGACCATGCCGCCGCCGCTCTCCAGGCGCAGCACCACTTCATCCTTGGGGGTGGCGAGGGCCAGCAGCGCGGTGATCTCGTTGCGCATGTTCTCGGTGGCCGAAGCCTTGATGTCACCGTCAAAGTCGAGCACGTAGACCCGCGACTTGACCTCGGTGGACTTCTTGTCCTTCTTCAGCTCCTTGGCCTGGGACTTGCGCAGCGCCTTGAGCCGCGCCTTGTCCAGCAGCGAACCTTCGAGGCGATCACGCAGCCCTTTGTAGAAGTCATTGAGTTTGGTGACGTGCAACTGACCGCCTGCGCCACGGCGCCCGCGACCGCGCATCGACGCGATGACCACCAGCACCACAATGATCGCGATCACGATGGTGACGGTCTTTGCCAGGAAGCTGGCGTAATCGAAAATGAACTCCACAGAAACTCCTTACCGGTACAGCAGACCCTCGGCAGAGGATCGCGAATGGGGCCAAGCATACCGGCGCGCCGGTGGCCGAGCCAGTGACGCGACGGCGAATACGGGACAGATCGGCCAATTCAAACGAGCGTATGTTTTTTCATTGACAGACCGCGGGCCGTCCTCATAACCTCCCAGCACTTTCAACGTGCCAGGGTGAAGCGGTCGTGGGCAGCATCTATCTCATACGACATGGCCAGGCCTCGTTTGGTGCGGACGATTACGACGTCCTGTCGCCTACCGGTTTTCGTCAATCGGAAATCCTCGGCGCACACCTCGCCCAGCTGGGTCTGAACTTCGACCGCTGCATCAGTGGCGCCTTGTTCCGCCAGCGCCACACGGCCGAAACGGTGATCGCCCAGCTCAACGCCGCCGGCCTTGTCACCCCCGAACTTGAAACCGACATCGCCTTCAACGAATTCAACGCAGAAGGCGTGATCCGCGCGCTGCTCCCGGCGATGCTGGATGAAGAACCGGACGCCTTCGAGATCATGCGCGACGCGGCCAACAACCGCGCCGAGTTCCAGCGCCTGTTCGCCGCGATCATTCGCCGCTGGCTGGTGGGCGATCACGACGCCGCCGCCCTGCAGAGCTGGCAGGCCTTCGTCGAGCAGGTCGAAGCCGGCCTGAGCAGCATCCTCGACAGCGCCGGGCCGAGCGACCGCATCGCCGTGTTCACCTCCGGTGGCACCATCACCGCCCTGCTTCACCTGATCACACAGATGCCGGCCACCCAGGCTTTTGAACTGAACTGGCACATCGTCAACACCTCGCTCAATCACGTGAAGTTCCGTGAGCGCGAGGTGTCCCTGGCTTCCTTCAACAGTTACGCGCACTTGCAACTGATGAAGGCGCCGGAGCTCATCACCTATCGATGAGCCCGGCCAATCGCACTCGCAAAGTGCTCATCACCACTCATATAAAAGGATCACACCATGAGCTCCGTAGAAAACGCCGTCCACGCCATGAAAGCCAAGTTCAACCCAGCCGCTGCTGCGGGCCTGGACCTGGTGTTCGGTTTCCGCATCGACGAAACCAAGAACTTCTCCCTGATCGTCAAGGACGGCACCTGCGAATTGCAGGAAGGCGAGAACCCGGACGCGCAGGTCACCCTGGTGATGGACGGCGAAACCCTGGAAGGCATCGTCAGCGGCGAGACCGACGGCATGCAGGCGTTCATGGGCGGCAAACTGCGCGCTGAAGGCGACATGATGCTGGCGATGAAACTGAGCGAGCTGTTTCCTTCCTGAGGACGCACCGCCGTTGCGAAAGGACCGAAGCTGCCCGGCTTCGGTTTTTTTTCGTCCGGGCGACGTGCAAGACGGCGCCTCCCGCCTGTGAATCAGGGCGGCTGATTGCGGCGTAACACCCGCGCCAATAGCCCTTGTTCGCCGGCGCCGGAGCGCATTAGATTAGCCAATGATCCTGGCCCACCAAAATAATCTGCAGGGATACGCATGGCGCTCACCGACCAGTCCACCCCGGTTCGATCCGGCGAAGAACTCGACGCTGCATTGATCGACCCGTACCTGAAAGCCCACGTCCCCGGCCTGAGCGGTAGCGTGCAGATCAGCCAGTTTCCCGGTGGCGCGTCGAACCTGACGTACCTGCTGAAGTACCCCGAGCAGGAATTGGTTCTGCGCCGCCCGCCGTTCGGTCACAAGGCGAAAAGCGCCCACGACATGGGCCGCGAATTCCGCATCCTCAATCAACTGCGCGACGCATTCCCCTATTGCCCCAGGGCGTACCTGCATTGCACTGACGACAGCGTGATCGGTGCCGAGTTTTACGTGATGGAGCGGGTCAAGGGCATCATTCTGCGCGCGGAATTGCCCGCCGAGCTGAACCTCGATGCCGCGCAGACCGAAACCCTGTGCAAAAGCTTTATCGATCGGCTGGTGGAACTGCATCAGGTGGATTACACCGCCTGTGGCCTCAGCGATCTGGGCAAGCCCCAGGGTTACGTTGAGCGGCAGATTCGCGGCTGGACCGAGCGTTACGAGAAAGCCCGTACCGCCGATGCGCCGAGCTGGGAAAAGGTCGCCCGCTGGCTGGACGAAAAGCAGCCGGCGGACCACCCCGTCTCCAGCCTGGTGCACAACGACTACCGCTTCGACAACGTGATCCTCGGCCCGGACAACCCGATGCAAATCATCGGCGTGCTGGACTGGGAGCTGACCACGCTCGGTGATCCGCTGATGGACCTGGGCAACAGTCTGGCCTACTGGATTCAGGCGGACGACCCCGCGCCGGTGCAACTGATGCGGCGCCAGCCCAGCCATGCGCCGGGCATGCTCACCCGTGAGCAGTTCGTGGCGTACTACGCCGAGCGCTCGGGCATTGCCATCGACAATTTCGACTTTTACTACACCTACGGTCTGTTCCGTCTGGCGGGCATCGTCCAGCAAATCTACTTCCGCTTCTTCCACGGCCAGACCCAGGACAAGCGCTTCGCCCAGTTCATTCACATGAACGCCCTGCTCGAGCGCATGGCCCTGCAAGTGATTGAGCGTTCCAGCCTCTGATTGCGACACGACAAGGAAAACAACAATGTCCAAGACTCAACTGTTCGACCTCGATGGCAAGATCGCTTTCGTCTCGGGGGCCAGCCGTGGCATCGGCGAAGCGATCGCCAAACTGCTGGCCCAGCAAGGCGCCCATGTCATCGTCTCCAGCCGCAGGATCGACGGCTGCCAGCAGGTCGCGGAGGCGATCATTGCCGAAGGCGGCCAGGCCACCGCCATCGCCTGCCACATCGGTGAAATGGAACAGATCACAGCCGTGTTCGCGCAGATCCGCGAGCAGTTTGGCCGCCTGGACATTCTGGTGAACAACGCGGCGACCAACCCGCAGTTCTGCAACGTGCTGGACACCGACCTCGGTGCGTTCCAGAAGACCGTCGACGTGAACATCCGCGGCTACTTTTTCATGTCCGTGGAGGCCGGCAAGCTGATGCGCGAACACGGCGGCGGCAGCATCATCAACGTGGCGTCGATCAACGGCGTCTCGCCGGGGGTGTATCAGGGCATCTACTCGGTGACCAAAGCGGCGGTGATCAACATGACCAAAGTCTTCGCCAAGGAATGTGCACAGTTCGGCATCCGCTGCAACGCCCTGCTGCCGGGCCTGACCGACACCAAATTCGCCTCGGCGCTGGTGAGCAACGAGAAGATCCTCAACACCGCGTTGGCGCAGATTCCCCTCAAGCGCGTGGCGGCGCCGAGCGAGATGGCGGGGACGGTGCTGTACCTGGCGAGCGACGCGTCGAGCTACACGACGGGCGTGGCGTTGAATGTGGACGGCGGGTTTCTGTCCTGAGTCGTGGAGGCAAACCCACGCCGCTGAGGTGAAACTGAGGTGTTCCTGATGGAATAAAGATTCCATCGGGCGCCCCCAACCGCCTACATTTTCCGCACAACAACACGTCTTAAAGGACACGCTGTCATGCGCGGGAATTCTCTTCCAGAACTGGGCGTCGGCCTGATCGGCACGGGCTTCATGGGTCGGGCTCACGCCCTGGCGTTTCACAATGCACGCACTACGTTCGATCTGCCCTTCAACCTCACCCTTGTCGCGCTGGCCGATGCCGATGCTGCGCGTGCGCAACAGTGCGCAGCCAGTTGGGGGTTCCAGCGCAGCCATGACGACTGGCAACAGCTGATCAGCGATCCAGCGGTCAATCTGGTAGCGATCGCCACGCCAAACCAGCTGCATTTCCCCATGGCCATGGCGGCCCTTGAAGCGGGCAAGGCAGTGTATTGCGAGAAGCCGCTGGCGGTGAGTCTGGCGCAGGCGCGGGAGATGCAGGCGGCAGCGCGCAAGGCCGGCGTGGTGACAAGGGTCGGTTACAACTACCAGCACAACCCGATCATCGGGTTGGCAAAGCAGATGATCGAGCGTGGCGAGCTGGGCCGGATCGTCAGTTTTCAGGGGGAATTCAGCGAGGACTTCATGGGCGATGGGCTGTCGCCGTGGTCGTGGCGCTGCGAAGAGGCCCATGCCGGCGGGGCCCTGGCGGACCTCGGCAGCCATTTGCTGGCAATGGCGCGGTACCTGCTCGGCGATGTCGAGGCGGTGTGCGCAGACTCGCAAACCGTGTATCCGCAACGCCCGGCCACGCGCGGCAGCGAAGAGCAACGGGCGATCAGTATTGATGACCAGACCTACGCGCTGCTGCGCTTCGCCAACGGCGCGCGAGGTACGTTCGGCAGCAGTTGGCTGAAGCACGGCTACAAGAATCACCTGAGCTTCGAGATCGGTGGCACCGAAGGGACATTGTCGTTTGATCAGGAACGCTTGAACGAGCTGCGGCTGTACCGAACAGGATCCCGGGGACGCGACGGCTTTCAGCGGATTCTGGCGGGTCCTGCGCAACCCGGGTACGCGTCTTTCTGCCCGGCGCCGGGGCATCAGTTGGGGTACAACGAACTGAAGACACTGGAAGTGCACGACCTCATCCAGGCGCTGGGTGGGCAGGTTTCGAGCGGGACGGATTTTGCCGAAGCGATGGAGGTCGAGCGCCTGGCCACAGCGATTCGGATTGCGGCGAAGGAGATGCGCTGGGTGAGTGTGTCGGATATTTGAGTCAGGTCAGACCGAACGCCAAGGGTGTCCCCACCGGCCCCTTCCCGGCTGAAGCCGGTCCCACAATACGAGCGCGTCCCACCTGACACACCGCGTGCGGTATTAGTAGGACCGGCTTTAGCCGGGAAGGCGTCGGGCGCCCCACCGCGAGATTGAGGGTGTTCACGTTGGCCTCTTCCCGGCTGAAGCCGGTCCTACTACACCGCGCGCCTTGCAGGTAGAATGCTGCGCTTGCGGGCAGCCATTCTGCCCATCTGCCCGATAAGCGCCTTCCCATGCCGTTCGAACTCACCGTTGAACCCATTACCCTTCTGGTGCTGGCTGTCGTTGCCTTTGCCGCCGGTTTCATCGACGCCATCGCAGGCGGCGGCGGGCTGTTGACCACGCCCGCCCTGCTTACTGCCGGCCTGCCGCCGCATCTGGTGCTGGGCACCAACAAGCTCAGCTCGACCTTTGGCTCGGCCACCGCCAGCTACACCTTTTACCGGCGCAAGCTGTTCAATCCGGGGCAGTGGAAACGCGCCCTGATCGGCACGGCGGTGGGTGCGCTGATCGGTGCCGTAGTCGCGCATTATCTGCCGGCCGAACTGCTGAACCAGATGCTCCCGGTGATCGTGTTCGGCTGCGGCCTTTACCTTCTGTTCGGCGGCACGCCCAAGGCGCCGCTGGACAGCAATGCGCCGATCAAGACCAAATGGCAGCTGCCCCAAGGCCTCGGGCTGGGCTTTTACGACGGCGTGGCCGGGCCCGGCACCGGGGCGTTCTGGACGGTCAGCACGCTGTTGATGTACCCGGTCGATCTGGTGAAAGCCAGCGGCGTCGCGCGCAGCATGAACTTCGTCAGCAACGCCGCCGCGCTGATGATCTTCGCCATCAACGGCTCGGTGGACTGGGTCATTGGTCTGTCGATGGGCCTGGCGCTGATGGTCGGCGCCTTTCTCGGCGCCAGAACCGCGATCAAGGGCGGCGCGAAGTTCATCCGCCCTGTCTTCATTACCGTGGTGCTGGGCTTAACCGTCCGCCTGGCCTGGCAGCACTGGTTCAACTGAGCCTGCACGCTGGGCCAGATACAGATCGATCAGGTAGCGCGCAATCGAGCGACTGGCCGGCAACGGCGGCAGGTCATGGATGCTGAACCACTGGGCGTCTTCGATTTCGTCTGCCTGGGGCACGATCTCGCCGCTGTCGTATTCGGCGTGGAAGCCGAGCATCATCGAGTGCGGGAACGGCCAGCACTGGCTGCCCTTGTACTGGATATTCTTGACGGTGACCCGGACCTCTTCCATCACCTCGCGCCGTACACAGTCCTCTGCAGACTCGCCCGGTTCGGCGAACCCGGCCAGGGTGCTGTAGACCCCCGACACAAAACGCGGCGAGCGCGCCAGCAGCACTTCATCGCCGCGGGTGATCAGCACGATCATGCTCGGCGAAATCCTCGGATACGCGCGCAGATCGCAGTGCGGGCAATACATCGCCCGCTCCCCCGGCACTTGCTGCGCCGCCTGACCGCAACGCCCACAAAAACGATGTTCACGGGCCCAGGTGCTGATCTGCGCCGCGTAGCCAAGCATCTGGAACACATCGGCGTCGTCGGCGAGCATGAACTGACGGAGGGTCTGCCACTGCGAACCCTCAGCCTCCAACGCCAGATCCGACCCGGGCGAATGTTGAAGGGTCTGCACGTACACCGGCTCGCCGTCAAAATGGCCAATGCCATGCTCGTGCAGTAACGGGAGTTCCTGGCGCTTCAGCCATTCGCGGGGGAACAGCACGCCGTTGCTGTCTTTCAAAAAGCCCTGGTCACTCTGAACCACGGCCCAGCCGCCGGGTGCCTGAACATCAAGCACGGCGGTGGTCCAACGCTTCGGGGGCGTCATGCCTCAACTCCTCTGAGCACCGACGGGCCCGTCTGCAGCCCGGTAGAGAGACTCACAGGCAGCCGTCGGTGATGCATTCAAATAGGTCAGTCAATTGTCGAAGACCGGCTTCTGTTTGCTCATGTGAGCGACCATCGCCAGCTTCAGGTCGGCCGATTGCAACATGGCAGCGTTCCAGGTGGCAACGTATTCGAGACCGTCGTCCACGCTGTGATCGCGCATGTAGCCGATCATGCGCTTGCTGCCGCTGATGGCGATGGGTGATTTGCCCGCGATGTCCCGGGCGATGGCGAACACGCCTTCGAGCAACTGCGGCAGGTCAGTGAATGTGCGATTGACCAGGCCACTGCGCAGGGCTTCTTCGGCGCCGACGTTACGGCCGGTGTAGGCCATTTCGCGCATCATGCCGTCGCCGATCAAGCGCGGCAGTCGCTGCAGGGTGCCGACGTCCGCCGCCATGCCCATGTCGATTTCGCGAATGGAAAACAGCGCATCGTCCGCGGCATAACGCATGTCACAGGCGCTGATCAAATCGATGGCGCCGCCGATGCAATAGCCCTGAATGGCGGCGAGCACCGGCTTGCTGCATCGATCAACCACGCTGAAGGATTCCTGCATCTGCAGGATCTTGCGCCGCAGCAGGCGAGCGTTGCGGCCCACGTCCTTCCCCAGCTCGCTGGCCACCGAGGCGAGCAGCGTCAGGTCGATGCCCGAAGAGAAGTGTTTGCCGGCGCCACTGAGCACCACCACGCGGACGTCGTCGGTGTCCTCGACCCAACGGAAAATCTCGATGATTTCCTGCCAGAACGCAGCGTTCATCGCGTTGATTTTTTCCGGACGATTGATCTGGACGTGGGCAATGTGGTCGGCCAGTTCGACCTTGAACGCACTGTAGTCAGACACGGCTTTAGATCCTTTTAGGGCAGACGGGGTTTATTCCATGACGCCGGATCATAGCAAGTCGGTCGGTGCGCCCGCAGGCCACGGTTGCGCCATTTGCCGGACAGCGAACCCGTTGCGTTCCGGGGATGCCATCGGTCGGCCAGCAATAAACTGAACGGTCTCAGGCGGCAAAGGTCCAGAGTCATGGCTGCATGGAATCGGACCTTCCGAACATGTCTGCCGGGGGCGTTCGAACCTGTTTCGGCGCCCGACCTTTTCTCAGGTCGCAAGAGGGCGATTCTTGACTACATCAAAAGCGGCAACCGGTATCGTGGGCCTGGATGACATCCTTGCGGGTGGTCTTTCGCGCAGCCACGTGTTTCTCCTGGAAGGAGAGCCCGGCACCGGCAAGACCACCGTCGCGCTGCAGTTTCTGCTGGCAGGCTCGGCGGCGGGCGAGCGTGGTCTGTACATCACGCTGTCTGAAACCGAACGCGAATTGCGCGATGGCGCACGCTCCCATGGTTGGGAGCTGGACGAGAACATCTCGGTATTCGAGCTCACCCCCCCTGAAGATTTGTTGAATGCGGCCCATCAGCAGAGCTTGCTGTACTCCTCCGACCTTGAACTGGGCGAGGCCACCAAGCAGATTTTCGAAATTGTCGAGCAGGTCAAACCTTCGCGGGTGATCATCGACAGCCTCTCGGAAATCCGCCTGCTGGCGCAGAGTTCACTGCGCTATCGCCGGCAGATCCTGGCGATCAAGCATTACTTCGCGCGCTACGACACCACCGTCGTACTGCTCGACGACCTCACCACTGAATCCCTGGACAAAACCGTGCACAGCGTGGCCCACGGCGTGATCCGACTCGAAGGTCAGACGCCTACCTACGGCGCCGAACGCCGACGCCTTCGGGTGGTGAAGTACCGCGGCCAGAAGTACCGCGGCGGCTATCACGACTTCAACATCATGGACGACGGCATTCAGGTGTTCCCGCGTCTGGTAGCGGCCGAGCACCGGGCTGGCTACGTCAGCCGCCAGCTGAGCAGCGGCATCAAGGAAGTCGACGCCCTGCTCGGTGGCGGTCTGGACAGCGGTTCCAGCACGGTGATCCTGGGGCCTGCGGGCACCGGCAAATCGCTGATCGCGTTGAAATTCGCCGCCGCGGCGGTGGAGCGCGGCGAGAAGGCCGCGCTGTTTATCTTCGATGAAGAACTTGGCCTGCTGTACACCCGGATGAGCAAACTCGGCATTGATCTTCACGCACTTGAAGAAACCGGCAACCTGCTCATCGAGCAAGTCGACGCCGCTGAATTGTCGCCGGGCGAATTTGCCCACCGCGTTCGCCGCTGCGTCGACGAAATGGGCATTCAGACCGTGGTGATCGACAGCCTCAACGGTTACCAGGCCGCGATGCCTGAAGAGAACGCGCTGGTCCTGCACGTCCACGAGTTGCTGCTCTACCTCAACCGTCACGGCGCCTCGACGTTCATGACCGTCGCCCAGCACGGCCTGGTCGGCGACATGCAGACGCCAGTCGACATTACCTATCTCGCCGATTCGGTGATCCTGCTGCGTTATTTCGAAGCACTGGGTCAGGTCCGTCGGGCCATTTCCGTCATCAAAAAACGCACAGGCACCCATGAGTCAACCATTCGTGAATACCGCATCAGTGCGTCCGGCATGACCATCGGCGAACCGCTGGAAGCCTTTCAGGGCGTGTTGAGGGGTATCCCGCAATACCTCGGTGATCGCACCCCGCTGCTGCAGGACACCGACGCGTGAGCACTCCGGGACAGTTATCGGAGCGGGCCATTATTCTGGCCCCTCTCGGACGCGACAGCCAGATCGCGTTGACCATGCTCCAGGAAGCCGGCTATCCGGCGATCATCACCCATGACCTGACGCAGCTGTGCAGTGAGCTGATGTCCGGTGCCGGCCTGGCGATCATCGCCGATGAGGCGTTGCGCAGCGCGGACATCAATCCGCTGCTCAGCCTGCTGGCCAATCAACCGGCCTGGTCGGACTTCCCCATCGTGTTGCTGACCCACCACGGCGGCCCGAAACAGAACCCCTCGGCGCACCTGGGCAAGATGCTCGGCAACGTCACGTTCCTGGAGCGGCCGTTCCACCCTGCCACGCTGATCAGCCTGGTGAGCACCGCGGTCCGCGGGCGTCGACGACAATATGAAGCCCGCAGCCGCCTGGAAGAATTGCTGGAAAGCGAGCAGCGCCTGCAACATGCGCTGAAAGCCGGGCGACTGGGTTCCTGGCAGCTCGACACTGAATTCCTCGCGCTGGAATGCTCGGACATCACCAAAGCGCACTTTGGCTGGGACGAGCGCGACACGCTCTCCTATGAAGACTGGCTAAGCGCGGTGCACCCCGAAGATCAGCCGCGCATGCAGTCGGTGCTTCAGCACACCCTGGACAGCGGGGCCGATTTCATCATCGAGTTCCGCAACGTCTGGCCGGACGGCTCGGTCCACTGGATGGACATCAGGGCTCGGGCGATCCGCGCGCGCAATGGCCGCGTCAGCCTGCTGTCCGGGGTCACCTCGGACATCACCGAACGCAAGCTGGCCGAGCAGCAGCTGCGCCGGCTCAACGAAACCCTGGAGCAGCAGGTCGAGGAACGCACTTCACAGTTGCGCCACAACGAAGAAATCCTGCGTCAGTCGCAGAAAATGGAAGCAGTGGGCCAGCTTACCGGCGGTATCGCCCACGACTTCAACAACATGCTCACCGGCATCATCGGCAGCCTCGAACTGCTCAGGCGCCGTCTGGCACGGGGGCGCACCGACGACCTTGATGGCCTGATTGACCTGGGTGTGACCTCGGCCAATCGCGCCGCCGCCCTGACCCACCGCTTGCTGGCGTTCTCGCGCCGTCAGTCGCTGGACCCCAAGCCGGTCCTGATGAATGACCTGGTCAACTCCATGGGTGAACTGCTGAATCGCAGCGTCAACGAGAGCATCCGCCTGGACATGTGCCTGGACCCGGAACTGTGGACTGCCGAGGCCGACCCGAACCAGCTTGAAAGCGCCCTGCTCAACCTGGTGCTCAACGCCCGCGACGCCATGCCCGAGGGCGGCATGCTGATGATCGAGACCTTCAACCGCCGCCTCGACCGCGACTTCACCAACGCTTACGAGAACCTGCTGCCAGGTGACTACGTGGTGCTCAGTGTGCGCGACACGGGCTGCGGGATGCCGGAGAACGTCATCAGCCGGGCCTTCGATCCGTTTTTCACCACCAAGCCGATCGGCCAGGGCACCGGCCTCGGCCTGTCGATGATCTACGGCTTCAGCAAGCAGTCTCACGGCCACGTGGCGATAGAGAGCCAGGTCGGCGACGGCACCACGGTGCAGCTGTTCCTGCCGCGTTATCAGGGCGCGGCGCAGCAGGAGGGCCCCGCCCTGCCCAACGACACACCGCAGGCCCGTGAGGGCGAGACCATTCTGCTGGTTGAGGACGATCCGGCCGTGCGCGCGCTGGTCAGCCAGGTGCTGAGCGAACTGGGTTACGCGTACGTCGAAGCCGGTGATGCGGTCGGCGCGATTCCGATTCTGGAATCGAGCCAGCGCATTGACCTGATGATCAGCGACGTCGGCCTGCCGGGCATGAATGGACGGCAGTTGGCGGACATTGGCCGGCAGCTGCGCGCGGACCTGAAAGTACTGTTCATCACCGGTTATGCGGAAAACGCCAGTGCTCGCTCGGGGTTCCTGGAAGAAGGCATGCAGATGATCACCAAGCCTTTTGCCTTTGACCAACTGACGGCCAAGGTACGGGAAATGATCGAGGGTTGACGCGAGAGGGGTTGACACAAAAGCCGGCGATTGCCGGCTTTGTTGTTTGTATCTAAGGGGCAGCAGAATCAGTTGAGCAGGGTCTGAATCTTCGAGTGCAGCGTTTCCATGGTGAACGGCTTGGCGAGGATGGGCGCTTTTTTGGTGATCGGGCTGCCGCAATCAACGATCTCAGCCGGGTAGCCGCTGATGAAGATGACCTTGAGTTCCGGTCGCAGCTTGACGGCGGGCTCGGCGATCATGACGCCGGAAACGCCGCCGGGCAGGCGGTAATCGGTGATCATCAAATCGAGGTGGGGTTTGGTGGCAAGAATTTCGAACGCCTGCTCGCCGTTCTCCGCCTGCAACACCCGATAGCCTTCGCCCGACAGGTAGTCGGAGAGCAGCATCAGAATGAGCGGCTCGTCTTCGACGATGAGTACGACATTTTCTGCATCAGAGCTCATTTGAACGCCTTTGATCTTATAGATAGCTGCCATTACGACCATGGCCCGCGCTGGAGGTTGCGCAGGGTGTTCAGTTATTTGATTGAAGGCCAGATGGGTCGGCCTAACGGCCTCCTGTTTCGCCTTTGGCGAGTTACTTGGAAAAGCACCCCAAGTAACCAAGGGTGCTTGCTCTCGGTTGGGCCCTTCCTTCGTCAGGGTTCCTTCACTCCGGTCCCGTTCCGTGGGCCCGGAGTGAAGGTATTCCGACGAAGGAGGAACCCAACCAGGAGCAAGCACTTTTGGTTACTTTTAGTGCTTTTTAAAAGTAACTCGCCGAAGGCGAAACAGTCTGCCCCCAGGCAGACGCTTGTGATCTTGATCTTAGATATCTTGATCAGAGCGGCAATGAAACCCGAAACATCGACCCCGCCCCTTCCTCGCTCTCGACACTGATCCGCCCGCCATGGGCGCCCACTATCTGGTCGGAAATAAACAACCCAAGGCCAAGCCCCGCCACCGCATGACTGGCCGCGACCCGCTCGAACTGCTGAAAAATACGCTTCTGGTTTTCCGGACTGATCCCGATCCCGTGATCGCGCACCTCCACCCGCGCCTCACCGGCCTCGCTGTAAACGCGCAACTCAATCGGCTTATGCGCGCCGTAGCGCAACGCATTGGTCAACAGATTCGCCACCACCTGCTCGATGCGAAACTCATCCCACACCCCAATCACCGGCGTCGTCGCATGCAGCGTCACCGCGCTGCCGGCGGCGGCGATCTGCGCGGAATAGCTCTCCACCAGATTGACCACCAACTCCGACAAATCAAAAGGACTGGTCCGAATCGACAGCTTGCCCGTACGAATCCGCGACACATCGAGCATGTCCTCGATCAA
Source organism: Pseudomonas sp. CFBP 8772 (assembly GCF_014841665.1). Lineage (NCBI taxonomy): Bacteria > Pseudomonadati > Pseudomonadota > Gammaproteobacteria > Pseudomonadales > Pseudomonadaceae > Pseudomonas > Pseudomonas sp. CFBP 8772. The sequence continues at coordinate 70,751 of NZ_JACYUI010000017.1, forward strand.
GCGAATCAGGCTCTGGATCTGCCGCTCATCACGATCCACCATGGCCCGCAGTTTCTCCATGGTGAACGCCGACGCATTGTCCTTGGCCAAGTGCAGCTTGCGCAGCTGGGTCTCCAGAATCAGCCCGTTGAGCGGCGTGCGCACCTCGTGGGAGACGATCGACATGAAGTCATCGCGCATGCGGATCGCACGCTCCAGCTCGCTCTGGGTCGACTTCAGCTCCTGCATCAGGGCTTCCTGTTCCGCGCGGCTGCGTTCGAGCTCATCGAGTTGCTGCTTGAGGACCTTGCGCTGGCGATACAGGTCGACGAAGACGTTGACCTTGCTCTTCACCGCATGAATATCGAGGGGCTTGTGCAGGAAATCCACGGCACCGCTTTCATAACCCTTGAACGCGTAATTGAGCTCTCGCCCGGCGGCACTGACGAACACGATGGGGATGTTCTTGGTCTTCTCCGTGCCGCGCATCAGCTCGGCGAGTTCGAAGCCGTTCATCCCTGGCATCTGCACGTCGAGAATCGCCATCGCGAACTCGTGTTCGAGCAGCAACGACAACGCCTCATCAGCAGACAACGCCTTGAACACCTGACGGTCCTCACGCTTGATCAACGCTTCAAGCGCGAGCAGGTTCTCCGGCAGATCATCCACGATCAGCAGTTTGGCTTTGATTTCACTCAGCATGCAATTCGTTCCAGCTCGACAAGCAGGGACCCAATGTCGGGCAAAGGCAATAGAAAATCCGGCGTATGAAGGGCAAGCGCCGCCTCGGGCATGGTTCGCACGAGCGCTTGTGCCGGGTCCTGGACCACGGTGAGGCCACCGTACTCTTTGATTTTTGCGGTACCGCGCGCGCCGTCGCTGCTGGCGCCGGTCAGCAGCACCCCTGCCAGCCGCTTACCGTACGCGTCAGCAGCCGATTCGAACAGTACGTCGATGCTCGGGCGCGAATGATGTACCCGTTCTTCCTGACTCAATGACAGACTGAAATCATTCTCCACCGACAGGTGATACCCGGGCGCGGCGAAGTAAAGCGTGCCCGGCGCGATGGTTTCCTTGTCGTCGGCCTCCTTGACCGGCATGGCCACGCTCATGGCGAAGACCTCGGCCAGGTGGCTGCGGCGCTGGTCCGGCACGTGGAGCACCGCAACGATCGGCAACCGGTAGCCCTTGGGCAGCGTACGGAAAATCTTCAACAGCGCTTCGACACCGCCGGCGGATGCGCCGACCACAATCGCGTCCACCGCCGGCAGCGCGGGCTGGTCGGGGGACGGGCAAGGAAACGACTTTCTCATGATTTGCGGTAGATCCGCTCGAGTTTGACCAGAGGGTCGAACTGGTTTTTGTACCCGGAGAAATCCAGGGTTTCCTTGCTGCCCAGCACGAGGAATCCGCGGTGGCACAGGGACTCGTGAAACAGCCCGAAGGCGCGGTCCTGCAGCTTCTTGTTGAAGTAGATCAGCACATTGCGGCAGGAGATCAACTGTGTTTCGGAGAACACGCTGTCTGTCGCCAGGCTGTGATCGGCGAAGGTGACGTTCTCCCGCAGGGTCTTGTCGAAGATCGCGTAATCGTAGGCGGCCGTGTAGTACTCCGAAAACAGCCGCTTGCCGCCGGCCTTGATGTAGTTCTCGTTGTAGGCGCGCATGTTTTCCATGGAGAAAATGCCTTGCTTGGCCTTCTCCAGCGAATTGGGATTGATGTCGGTGGCGTAGATGATCGTGCGATCGAGCAGGCCTTCCTCGCGCAGCAGGATCGCCATCGAGTAAACCTCCTCCCCGGTGCTGCACCCGGCAATCCAGACTTTGACCGACGGATAGGTCTTGAGCAGCGGCACGACTTCTTCGCGGATCGCCAGGAAGTGCGTCGGGTCGCGGAACATCTCGCTGACCGGGATCGTCAGGAATTGCAGCAGCTGCATGAACGCCGAAGGGTCATGCAGCACCCGCTCCTGCAACGCGGAAATGGTCTTCAGTTCAAATTGACGCAACGCGTGGGCCACACGTCGTTTCACCGACGCACCCGAGTAATCGCGGAAATCGTAGCTGTACTTCAAGTAAATCGCTTCAATGAGCAAGCGTAACTCGATATCGGCGTCTCGTTCTTGGTGCATCGGCAACACTCTGGATCGGGCAAAAAGGCGGTCAATTGATCCGGTTCATTCAGATACGTTCCATCTTCGGCATCCACACGCGAATCAGCGAGAACAGCCGGTCCAGGTCAATCGGCTTGGCCAGGTAGTCGTTGGAACCGGCCTGCAGACAGCGATCCTGATCGTCCTTCATCGCTTTGGCCGTCACGGCAATGATCGGCAGCTTGCGCCAGCGCGGGTTCTTGCGGATCTCGATGGTGGCTTCGTAGCCGTCCATTTCCGGCATCATCACGTCCATCAGCACCAGATCGATGTCCTCGACGGTGTTGAGCTTCTCGATCGCCTCCAGCCCATTGCGCCCCACCTCGACGATGGCGCCTTTGTGCTCCAGCGCGCTGGTCAGGGCGAAGATGTTGCGTACGTCGTCGTCGACCACGAGGATCTTGCGCCCTTCGAACACACGGTCGCGACTGCGCGCGGTCTTCAGCATCTTCTGGCGCTCGTTCGACATCTGCGACTCGACCTTGTGCAGGAACAGCGTCACCTCGTCGAGCAACCGCTCCGGCGAGCGCGCGCCTTTGATGATGATGGTGCGCGAGTACTTCAGCAGCTCGGCTTCTTCGTCACGGGTCAGGTTGCGGCCGGTGTAGACGATGACCGGCGGGAACGCGCAGATCTCGTCGATGGACATGCGCTTGAGCAACTCGTTGCCGAGCATGTCCGGCAGCTTCAGGTCGATGATCATGCAGTCGTAGGCGTTGTCGCGCAGCAGATCAAGGGCGTCCTGAGCGAAGCCGACTGCCGTGATCTCGATGTCATCGTCGCCGATCAGGCGCGCGATGCTGTCACGCTGCAAGGCATCGTCTTCGACCAGCAGGATGCGTTTGACCTTCTGGGTGAGCTTGGCTTCGAGGCGGGCGAAGACATCCTTGAGCTCTTCGCGGGTGGTCGGTTTGACCGCGTAGCCGATGGCGCCCATTTGCAGCGCCGCTTCCTGACGGTCTTCGACGGAAATGACGTGCACCGGGATGTGGCGGGTGCTTGGCAGCTCTTTCAGACGTTGCAGGACCGTCAGACCGGAATGGTCCGGCAGGCGCATGTCCAGCAGCACAGCGTCCGGAATAAACGAAGAGGCCAGGTCGAAGCCTTCGTCGGCGGCATGGGCCACCAGGCAGTTGTAGCCCAGTTCATGGGCCAGATCGTAGAGGATGTGGGCAAAGCGCACTTCGTCTTCGATGACCAGGATGCAGCGATTGCTGAACGGCGCCTTCTCGCGGTCATCAGCGAAGCGCGGAATGGGTGTTGCCGCCGCCGCAGGCTTGGCAGCGACAGGCGCAGGCGGCGTGATGCGGGCTGGAACCGGCGCAGGCTGCACAGCCGCTGCTGGCCCCTCGACGTACTGTGAAGGCTCGACTTCGACGTACTCTTCCGGCATGACCAGGGTGAAAATACTGCCCTGCCCCGGCGCGCTGGTCACGCTGATCGAACCGCCCAGCAGGCGGGCCAGATCGCGGGAAATCGACAGCCCCAGACCCGTGCCGCCGTAACGGCGATTGGTGGTGCCGTCGGCCTGACGGAACGCTTCGAAAATGCTCTCCTGCTGCTCCTCGGCGATGCCGATCCCGGAGTCGCGAACGGTGAAGGCCACGCCCTCGCCCGGCTGACGGGACACGGTCAGGCTGACGGTGCCGCTTTCGGTGAACTTGACGGCGTTGGACAGCAGGTTCTTGAGGATCTGCTCCAGGCGCTGGCGATCGGTGTATAGCGAGACCGGCGTGCCTGACTGGATCTCCACCGAGAACTCCAGCTTCTTCTCGGCCGCCAACGGTTCGAAGGTCATGCGCAGGCCTTCGACCAAGCGGCTGACGCTGCTGTTTTCCGGCCGCATGTCGAGCTTGCCGGCTTCGACTTTGGAGATGTCCAGAATGTCGTTGATCAGGTTGAGCAAGTCATTGCCGGCGGAGTAGATCGATTCGGCAAACTTGACCTGCTCGGCGGTGAGGTTGTCCTGCGGGTTTTCCGCCAGCAGCTTGGCCAGAATCAACGAGCTGTTCAGCGGCGTGCGCAGCTCGTGGGACATGTTGGCCAGGAACTCGGACTTGTACTTGCTTGAGCGCTGCAACTCGTCGGCGCGGGCTTCCAGTTCAATCTGTGCGATGTGCAGTTCTTCGTTGTTGCGGTCCAGCGCATCACGCTGGTCGCCCAGCGCCTTGCTCTGCTCGGCCAACTGTTCGTTGGTCTGCTCAAGCTCTGCCTGCTGGATTTCCAGGTGCGCCTGGGACTCCTTGAGAATCCGCGACTGTTCTTCCAGCTCTTCATTGGCGGTGCGCAGTTCTTCCTGCTGCACTTGAAGCTCTTCGTTGAGCTGCTGGGTTTCGGCGAGCACTTCCTGCAAACGTTGACGGTAGCGGGCTGCCTCGATAGAGGTGCCCACGTTCTCGGCCACCAGCTCAAGGAACTCCAGGTCGCGCGGCGTCAGCTCGCGAAGAAAGCCCAGCTCGATCACCCCGTTGACGTGGTCATCGTTGCTGGTCGGCACCACCACGACGCTGCGCGGTGAGCCTTCGCCCAGGCCGGAGGTGACTTTGAAATAGTCCTGAGGGACGTTGTCCAGGGTGATGATCTGATCCTGCTCGGCCGCCTTGCCGACCACGCCTTCACCGCTGTAGATCGACTGCTCGTGCTGTTCCTGCTCGCGGGAGAAACCATAGGACGCCACGCGCACCAGACCGCCATGCTCCTGGCGTACGTACACCGCCGCCACGACCGCACCCAGGTACTGGGCGAAGAAATGCAGCACGTTGCGGCCCAGCAGGTTGAGGGTGAGCTGGCCGATGACCTGCTCGGCCAGTTCACTCTGACCGTTGCGCAGCCAGGCGACGTGGGACAAGCGCTCGGCGTCCAGCTGTTGGGCCTTGAGGTTGGCGGCGTAAGTGTCGGACAGCGTGGTCATGTCCCGACGCCCGACCCAGGCAAGGATCCCGCTGACGATCAGAATAAAGGCGATGTACAACGAGACCGACATCACGGTGGTGTGGGTAACGTCGGTGTTGCGTGTCAGCCGCAGCTGATGCTCGATGTCCGCCGCCTGCTCGTATTGATCACGCATCTCGTCGGACAGGCGCTTGCCGCGACGATTCTGGATCTGCGTCTGGTAGTCGCCGCCAGTGCGTCGAAGGGTAATCATCTCTTGGGCGAACTCGCCCCACGACGCTTGCAGCCCGGCCAGCCGCTTGAATCGATCGACCTGATCCGGGTTATCGGCGACCAGTTCTTCAAGCCCCTTGAGCTCGGTGCTGATGGCCGGCTTGGCCACCTCGTAGGGATCGAGAAAGCGCTCGTCGCCGGTCAGCAGGAAGCCGCGCATACCGGTTTCCATGTCCACCGACAGCTTGAGCGAGCGATTGATATTGTTGATCACCCGATCGGTGTGTTCGACCCACTGGATCGCCGACAACAGGTAGGAAATCAGAATGACGAAGAAGGCCGCACTCAGCACGCCGACGGCCAAAGGTAAACTGACGTTGCGGCTTAACAGTTTGCGGAAACGTTGCTCGTCGACTGCAGAGTTGGTGATCATCACAAGGGCTCAGGCGGACTCGTCTAAACGACGGAGTTTGCCGCAAACCTCGGCAAAAACTCCAGCGTACGACGTAGAAGATTGAATTTTCTGACATTAGATCGGGAACAATCAGGCCGGCACTGTACATTTGAGTGCAGCCAAAAAGCCATTACACTCAATTGAATCGTGTTGTTGCGGCTCAGAACTTGGCACAATTGCGCCCCCAGCGAAACGCTGTAAGCCCCGATGCCGTGCGATGCGCTCCCTGCCCAATTAAGGAACTTGCCATGTCCGATTCACCCCGCACGATTCTGGTGGTCGAAGATGACAACATCGTCAGGATGTTGATTGTCGACGTCCTCGAGGAGCTTGAGTACACCGTGCTGGAAGCCGCCGACGCCCGCGAGGCCCTCGCGGTTCTGCACAACGCCGACCGGACCATCGACCTGATGATGACCGACCTGGGCCTGCCCGACATGAACGGCAAAGATCTCGCCGTAAAGGCGCGTGAGATCCGCCAGGACATTCCGGTGCTGTTTGCCAGTGGCTACGCGGACTCCGTTGATGTGCCAGAGGGCATGCACAATATCGGCAAGCCGTTTTCCATCGACCAGCTGCGCGACAAGGTAAACAGCATTCTTGGCAACTGAGCACCCGGCGCAGCGATCCCCGATCCATGTGCTGATCATTGGCTACGTCTGGCCCGAGCCGCGTTCGTCTGCGGCCAGCGGGCATGTCATGCAACTGATCGACTGTTTTCTCGAACAGGGCTGGCGGATCACGTTCGCCAGCGCCGCCACGGAAGGCGAGCACAAGGCCGACCTGGCCGCGCTGGGCATCACGGAAGTCGCCATTGCCCTCAACCACAGCAGCTTTGATGCCTTCATCAGAGAACTGCAGCCCGACGTGGTGTTGTTCGACCAGTTTCTGATGGAAGAGCAGTTCGGCTGGCGGGTGGAAAAACACTGTCCGAACGCCCTTCGCCTGCTTGAGACGTCCGACCTGCAGAGCCTGCGCCATGCCCGTCATCAGGCGGTCAAGGACAGGCTTGACGGCAAACCCGATGCTGACCTGACCGAGTATTTCCAGACGCCTCGGGATCAGCTGTTCACCCGGATGGCGACCACTGACCTCGCCCAGCGCGAGATCGCCGCGATCCACCGCAGTGACCTGAGCCTGATGGTCTCCGACGTCGAAATCGACCTGCTGACCCAGGCGTTTTCGGTGCCCGCGGCTCAGCTCCATTGGGTCCCGCTGCTGGTAAGAGAGCCGCGCGAGGCGCCCCTTGGCCCGCGAAGCTTTGAAGACCGGGCGCATTTCATCACCATCGGCAATTTCCGCCACGCCCCGAACTGGGATGCCGTGCTGTGGCTGAAAAACACCGTCTGGCCGCTGATTCGCGCGCAACTGCCCACTGCTCAGGTTCATGTGTATGGCGCCTACACGCCGCCCAAGGCTGCGGCATTGCATAACGCCGCCCAGGGGTTTCACATCATGAACTGGGCCGAAGACGCGCTGGAAGTGATGGGCGCTGCGCGGGTGTCCCTGGCGCCGTTGCGATTCGGCGCGGGAATCAAGGGCAAGATCATCGATGCCATGGTCTGCGGCACACCCACCGTGACGACGCCCATCGGCGCCGAGGCCATGCACGGCGAGCTGGCATTTCCTGGCGCCGTGGCCTGTGATGCGCAAGGGCTGGCAGACGCGGCGGTCAGTCTTTACAGCGATCAGGCGCGCTGGCAACAGGCACAACTGGACGGCTGGCAATTGCTGCCGGCGCGCTTTGGCCATGACCGCCATTGCGCCGTGCTGATCGACCGTATCCTGGCGCTGAGGGACACGCTGCAGGCCCATCGCGCGGCCCACTTCACCGGCGCCATGCTTCGCCATCATCAGCACAAGAGCACGCAGTACATGTCTCAATGGATCGAGGCCAAGAACAAGAACGCCTGAAGCGTTTATCTAGCGGACGGCGCGGCGCAACAGGTAGGTGTCCATGATCCAGCCTTTCTCTGCCCGCGCAGTTTCACGCGCCTGACGTATCTGCGCACTGACCTCGTGCAGCGGGCCTGAAATGAGCATCTCGTCAGGGGTGCCGAGGTAGGCGCCCCAATAGATGTGTAAATCCTGATCGACGAACCGCTCGAAGGTGCAATAGGCGTCGAGCATCACCACACTGTTGCTGATGTACTCGCCCTGCTCCGCTGCAAGCTCCCGGCCGGTGGTGATGTGGATCGGCTCGCCGATGCGGTTCAGCCCGATGCGGTGCCCGGCGGCGAGCGCCTGCACGCTGGTGATGCCGGGAATGACGTCGTAGGCAAATGACTCACGGCCGCGGGCGAGCACCTGATCGAGAATCTTCAGGGTGCCGTCATACAGCGCCGGGTCGCCCCACACCAGAAACCCGCCGGTCTCGCCCGCCTTTACTTCATCGGCGATCAGTTGCTCGAACAACACGGCGCGCTGCTCGTGCCAGTGTTCGACCCCGCTGCGGTAAGACGGCGAATCGTCCTTGCGCCGGGGATCGCTCACCTGCACCAGACGATAGTCATGGCCATCGATGTAGCGCTCGCAAATCTCCCGGCGCAACGCCAGCAGGTCGTCATTGGCGTAGCCCTTGTCGAGGATGAAAAACACCTGGGTGCGGTTCAGCGCCTTGATCGCCTGAATGGTGATGTGCTCGGGATTGCCTGCGCCGATGCCGATCACGAGGATTTTTTTCATGGGGTGGCGGTTCTCTGAAGGCGTTCGCAGAAGGTGCATCAGCGTATCGGGTTGTTGATGGGTGTGGTTAGTCCACTGCGCAGATGAGCAGCACGCGCAGAATTGATGGCGCTCAGACTGGCCTCTTCCCGGCTGAAGCCGGTCCTACCAAAACCAACGCGTGTAGCCTGTAGGACTGGCTTTAGCCGGGAACGCGTCAGACGTCACACCGCAGGTTTGATGGTGCTCAAAACGGCGTTTTCCCGGCTGAAGCCGGTCCTACCAAAACCAACGCGTGTNAAGCCACGCGCCCATCTGCCTCTGTTTAACGCCTGTATCTGTATTCCGCCCGACAAATAGTGCACATTAACCTCACGCCATTCTCCAGACCGGCACACGCATGACCAAAACAACAAGAGTCACCGACCCCGCCTATGAGCTGATGGATGACCATAACGGTCTGTCGATCATCTACCGTGAGCATGGCTTTCCCTGTCCGCTGGTGCGCTGGCATTTCCACAAGGAATACGAGCTGCACCTGATCGTTGCGAGTTCCGGGAAGGTCTTCGTCGGCGATTACATCGGCAATTTCTACCCCGAGACGCTGTTCCTCACCGGCCCCAATCTGCCCCATAACTGGATCAGTCAGATCGCGGAAGACGAGGTCGTGCCCAAACGCGACATGCTGGTGAACTTCACCGAAGAGTTGCTCGAAAGCGGCAATCAGGTGTTTGCCGAACTCAAGGCCCTGGCGCCGTTGCTCGAGCGCGCCCGGTACGGCATTGAATTCCGCTGCAAGCGGACCGTCCGCCAGGCCACCAAGCTGATGCAGAAAATCGCCGACACCACGGGCATGACCCGGCTGGGGCACTTTTTCATTTTGCTGGAAGTGCTGGCGGCCAGTGATGATTTCCAGTTGCTGTCGGGCACCACCGCGTCCCAGCTGTCCGACGACCACGCCGTGGAGCGCACCAACAAAGCCGTGGAATACATCTTCACCCACTACGCCCGCGAACTGCCGCTGGAAGAAGTGGCCGAATACCTGGGCATGAAGCCGACTTATTTTTCCCGTGTGTTCAAGCAGGCCACCGGGCGCTGCTTTGTGGAATTCGTCAACCGGCTGCGGATCAGCAAGTCCTGTGAATTGCTCGCCGATGGCGACCGGCCGGTGACCGACGTCTGCTTCGAGTCAGGTTTCAATAACATCTCCAACTTCAATCGACGTTTCCAGAAACTCAAAGGCATGACCCCCTCGCACTACCGACGCCTCGCTGTACAGCGCCTGACCGAACAAAACCTGTACTGATTCGTTGCCCCGTCGCACCCATCAACTACGCTGGAACTGCCCCGCCCCACGCGCTGGCGCAGTTGTGCAGCGCGCCCGTCGGAAACCTCAGTGCAAAAAAGTATCAGTTCAAGTGCGCCGCAGGATTTGTCAACCAGCGCGCACAAGGCTGTAATCAGCTGACATTCTTCCTGGCCTCCGGAAGAAACAAAAACAATAACCAAGCTTCTGACGTCCGCCTGGGCGCAGAAGAGGAGTGATAAATGAAGACCTCTGCAAATGTTCTCCTCGCCGGTACCTGTCTGACCCTCCTGTCCCTCTGCACCACCGCCACGGCGGGTGATGTGACCATCGCCACGGTCAACAACAGCGACATGATCCGCATGCAGCGGCTGTCCAAGACCTTCGAAGAACAGCACAAAGACATCAAGCTCAAGTGGGTGGTGCTGGAAGAGAACGTGCTGCGTCAGCGCCTGACCACCGACATCGCCACCAAAGGCGGCCAGTTCGACGTGTTGACCATCGGCATGTACGAAGCCTCACTCTGGGGTGCCAAGGGCTGGCTCAAGGAAATGAATGACCTGCCGGCGTCCTACGCGCTGGACGACGTATTTCCTTCGGTACGCGACGGCTTGTCGGTCGACGGCAAACTCTTCGCCCTGCCGTTCTACGCAGAAAGCTCGATCACCTACTATCGCAAAGACCTGTTCAAGGCCGCCGGCCTGACCATGCCGGAGCGTCCGACCTGGACGCAGATCTCCGAATTCGCCGACAAACTCACCGACAAGTCCAAGGAACAGTACGGCATCTGCCTGCGCGGCAAGGCCGGCTGGGGCGAGAACATGGCGCTGATCACCACCATCGCCAACTCGTTTGGCGCCCGCTGGTTCGACGAACAGTGGAAGCCGCAATTCGACCAGCCTGAATGGAAGAACGCGCTGACCTTTTACACCAACGTCATGAAGAAGGACGGCCCACCCGGCGCCTCCAGCAACGGCTTCAACGAAAACCTCGCCCTGTTCAACAGCGGCAAGTGCGCAATCTGGGTCGATGCCAGCGTGGCCGGCTCGTTCGTCACCGACAAATCACAAAGTAAAGTCGCCGACAGCGTAGGCTTCACCTATGCGCCGCACGAAGTCACCGACAAAGGCTCGGCATGGCTGTATTCGTGGGCTCTGGCGATTCCGACCAGCGCCAAGAACGACAAGGACGCCCGCGCCTTCACCGAATGGGCCACGTCCAAAGAGTACGCCGCGCTGGTCGCCGAGAAAGACGGCGTGTCCAACGTGCCGCCAGGCACCCGCGCATCGACCTACACCGATGCCTACAAACAGGCTGCGCCGTTCGCCAACATCACCCTGGAATCCCTCAAGGCCGTGACGCCTAAAGCGCCGACCCTCAAGCCGGTGCCGTATGTGGGCATCCAGTTGGTGACCATCCCCGAGTTCCAGTCGATCGGCACCTCCGTCGGCCAACAGTTCTCGGCAGCACTGGTGGGCACCTCCAGCGTGGATCAGGCATTGACCAGCGCGCAAAGCGTGGCCGAGCGTGAAATGAAGCGCGCGGGTTACCCGAAAAAGGGCTGACACCCGCTGCTTCAAGGCGGCAGGCGCTGATTGCCTGCCGCCCACGTTCACGCTCACGCTTCTGCCCGGTCCGGAGTCAACATGAACACCTCAACCCTCACCCCGCGCACCGCCGCGGCTGACGATAAGTCGTCTGCCAAGGGCAGCGTCACCAAGCCCGGCTGGTTTCTGGTCAGCCCCTCGGTGCTGTTGCTGCTGGTCTGGATGATCGTGCCGCTGGGCATGACCATCTACTTTTCGCTGATCCGCTACAACCTGCTCAACCCCGGCGAAAACGAATTCGTCGGGCTGGAGAACTTCGAATTCTTCGTCACCGATGCCGGCTTTCTGCCCGGCGCCATGAACACGCTGTTGCTGGTCGGCAGTGTGCTGGCCATCAGCGTGATCCTCGGCGTGCTGATCTCGGCGTTGCTGGAAGCCAGTGAGTTTCTCGGTCGCGGCATCGTGCGCGTGCTGCTGATTTCGCCGTTCTTCATCATGCCGACGGTCAGCGCGCTGATCTGGAAGAACCTGATTTTCCACCCGGTGTCCGGGATTCTCGCCTGGGTCTGGAAGCTGTTCGGTGCCCAGCCGGTGGACTGGCTGGCGAATTACCCGATGCTGTCGATCATCATCATTGTGTCGTGGCAGTGGCTGCCCTTCGCGATCCTGATTCTGATGACCGCCATGCAGTCCCTGGATCAGGAACAGAAGGAAGCGGCGCGCCTGGACGGCGCCGGCCCGATCGCCATCTTCTGGCACCTGACCCTGCCGCACCTGGCGCGCCCGATCGCCGTGGTGGTGATGATCGAAACGATCTTCCTGCTCTCGGTGTTCGCCGAAATCTTCACCACCACCAACGGCGGCCCGGGCTTCGCTTCCACCAATCTGGCGTACCTGATCTACAACCAGGCACTGCTGCAATTCGACGTGGGCATGGCATCGGCGGGCGGCTTGATTGCCGTCGTGATCGCCAACATTGCGGCGATCATCCTGGTACGGATGATCGGCAAAAACCTCACCGACAAGTCTTGAGGGCAAGGCCATGATGACGCTCAAACAATCCCGTCGCCTGCAAAGTGCCCTGCTCGGCACCTTGTCGTGGCTGATCGCGGCGCTGATTTTCTTCCCGATCTTCTGGATGGTCCTGACCAGCTTCAAGACCGAGATCGACGCGTTCGCCACGCCGCCGCAGTTCATCTTCACACCGACCCTGGAAAACTACCTGCACATCCAGGAGCGCAGTGACTACTTCCACTTCGCCTGGAACTCGATCCTGATCTCTTTCAGCGCGACGATCCTGTGCCTGCTGATCGCGGTGCCGGCGGCCTACTCCATGGCGTTTTTCGAAACCAAACGGACCAAGGGCACGCTGCTGTGGATGCTCTCGACCAAGATGCTGCCGCCGGTGGGCGTGCTGATGCCGATCTACCTGCTGGCCAAGACCTTCGGCCTGCTGGATTCGCGCATTGCGCTGATCGTGATCTACACGCTGATCAACCTGCCGATCGTGGTCTGGATGATTTACACCTACTTCAAGGACATCCCCGGGGAGATTCTCGAAGCGTCGCGGCTGGACGGTGCCACCACGCGCCAGGAAATCTTTCGCGTGCTGATCCCGATCTGCAAGGGCGGGCTGGCATCGACGGCGCTGCTGTCGCTGATCCTGTGCTGGAACGAGGCGTTCTGGTCACTGAACCTGACCTCTTCGAATGCCGCCCCGCTGACCGCGTTGATCGCCTCGTATTCCAGCCCTGAAGGGTTGTTCTGGGCCAAATTGTCGGCGGTGTCGACCCTGGCCTGCGCGCCAATCCTGATCTTCGGCTGGATCAGCCAGAAACAATTGGTCCGCGGGCTGTCGTTTGGTGCGGTGAAATGATCGACACATGATGGTTTCCACGCTCTGCGTGGTAACGATCCCGCGCAGATTTTTAGCCTCTGAACTTTGAAGAATAAAACTGGAGCCCCTCATGGCTAACCTGACAATCAGAAATCTGCAAAAAGGCTTCGACGGCCACCAGATCATCAAAGGCATCGACCTGGACGTGAAAGACCGTGAATTCGTGGTCTTCGTCGGTCCGTCGGGCTGTGGCAAATCCACCCTGCTGCGCCTGATCGCGGGCCTTGAAGACGTTACCAGCGGCAGCATTGAACTGGATGGCCGCGAGATCACCCAAGTCACCCCGGCCAAGCGCGACCTGGCGATGGTGTTTCAAACCTACGCGCTGTACCCCCACATGACCGTCGGCAAAAACCTGTCGTTCGCCCTGGACCTGGCTGGCACGCCGAAGGCCGAGGTCAAGAAAAAGGTCGACGAAGCCGCGCGTATCCTCGAGCTGGGCCCGCTGCTGGAACGCAAGCCCAAGCAGCTGTCGGGTGGTCAACGCCAGCGCGTTGCAATCGGTCGCGCCATCGTGCGCAACCCGAAGATCTTCCTGTTCGACGAACCGCTGTCCAACCTCGACGCCGCCCTGCGGGTGCAGACCCGCCTGGAGCTGTCGCGCCTGCACAAAGAGCTGCAGGCAACGATGATCTACGTGACCCACGATCAGGTCGAAGCCATGACCCTGGCCGACAAAGTGGTCGTGCTCAACGGCGGTCGCGTCGAACAGGTCGGTTCGCCGCTGGAGCTGTACCACCACCCGGCCAACCTGTTCGTCGCAGGTTTTCTTGGCACGCCGAAGATGGGCTTCCTCAAGGGCATCATCAGCGGCGTCGAGGCCTCGGCCTGTGAAGTCACCCTGGACGCCGGGACAAAAGTCCTGCTGCCCTTCACCAACGCGCAACAGAGCGTCGGCGACTCGGTGACCTTGGGGATTCGCCCCGAGCACCTGGAGCTGGCCAACGAAGGCGATTGCCAGCTGACCGTCATCGCCGACGTCAGCGAACGCCTGGGCAGCGACACCTATTGCCACGTACGCACCATCTCCGGCGAGCCGCTGACCATGCGCATTCGCGGGGACCTGGCCAGCCAGTACGGCGAAACCCTGAAACTGCACCTCAACAGCGCCCATTGCCACCTGTTCGACGCCCAGGGCCAGGTCATCCGCCGCGCCCTGCAGGCCGCAGCCTGATCCCTCGCACTCCACAGCATTCGGGAACACCGTCATGAAACTGAACAAGCAGAACCTCTCCAACCTGGGCGCCGGCATCGCCATCCCGGCCTACGCCCTCGACGAGCGTCGTCAGGGTATCGCGCACATCGGCGTCGGTGGTTTTCACCGCGCCCACCAGGCGTTTTACACCGATGCGCTGATGTCCCTCGGGGCCAATGAAGGCAGCGGCGAAGGCCTGGACTGGGCCATTTGCGGGGTCAGCCTGCGCGAGGAAGACCGTGCCAATTTCGAGGCGCTGAAGGGCCAGGACTTTCTCTACACGCTGTTCGAGCTGGGCGACACCCCGGACACCGAAACCCGGGTGATCGGCGCCATGAGCCAGATGCTCATGTCCACCGATAGTGACCTGACGCTGATCGACAAACTCGCCAGCCCGGACATCCGCATCGTCTCGCTGACCATCACCGAAGGCGGCTACTGCATCGACGACAGCACCGGCGAATTCATGAGCCACCTGCCGCAGATCCAGTACGACCTCGAACACCCCGCCACGCCGAAAACCGTGTTCGGTTACCTGTGCGCCGCCTTGACCCGCCGCCGCGCGGAAGGCACCCCGGCGTTCACCCTGATGTCCTGCGATAACCTGCCGCACAACGGCGCGGTGACACGCAAAGCCCTGCTGGCCTTCGCCCAACTCCGCGACCCGGAACTGCATGACTGGATCGCTGAACACGTCAGCTTCCCCAACGCCATGGTCGATCGCATCACGCCGATGACCAGCACCGCCCACCGCCTGCAACTGCACGACCAGAAAGGCATCGACGACGCCTGGCCGGTGGTCTGCGAACCCTTCGTGCAGTGGGTGCTGGAAGACAAGTTCGTCAACGGCCGTCCGGCCTGGGAAAAGGTCGGCGTGCAGTTCACCGACGACGTAACCCCGTACGAAGAAATGAAGATCAAGCTGCTCAACGGCAGCCACCTGGCGCTGACCTACCTCGGCGCGCTGAAGGGCTATCGCTTCGTCCACGAAACCATGAACGACACGCTGTTCGTCGACTACATCCGCACCTACATGGACCTGGACGTCACCCCGCAACTGGCGCCGGTGCCGGGCATCGACCTGACCGAATACAAACAGACCCTGATCGATCGGTTCTCCAATCAGGCGATTGCCGACCAGCTGGAGCGGGTGTGCTCCGACGGCTCGTCAAAATTCCCGAAATTCACCGTGCCGACGATCAATCGTCTGATCCTGGACAGCGGCAACATGGACCGCGCTTCCCTGGTGGTTGCGGCCTGGGCGCTGTACCTGCAGGGCAACCGCACCGGCGATTTCACCGGCGAGAACGGCGTTCCGTACACCGTCGTCGACCCGCGCGCGGACTTTTGCAAGGCGCTGGTGGCCGATGACGTGCTGGTCACTCAGCGGCTGCTTGAAGTCGAAGAAATCTTCGGTGCGGCGATTCCACAGTCCGCCGAGTTCGTGGCATCGTTCGAACACAACCTGAACAGCCTGAAGCAATTGGGCGTCAGCAAAACCCTGGAAAACCTGTTAGCAAAAACCGCCTGAGCTTCATAGGGGAAGAGGTGAATATGTTTCTCGGCATCGATTGCGGTACCCAAGGCACCAAAGCGATTGTTCTGGATGCGGTCAGCGGCAAGGTTCTGGGCGAAGGCTCGGGTGCGCACCACATGATCAGTGGCGCCAACGGTCGCCGTGAGCAGGATGTGCAGGAATGGCTCGATGCGTTCGAACAAGCCACGGCCGCGGCCCTGCAGCAGGCCGGGGTGTCCGGCGCGGACATCCAGGCCATTGGCGTGTCCGGGCAGCAACATGGCCTGGTCATGCTTGACGAAACAGGCCAGGTGCTGCGCCCCGCCAAGCTGTGGTGCGACACGGAATCCGCGCCTGAAAATGATCGGCTGCTGACGTATCTGGGCGGTGAAGCCGGGTCGCTGGAGCGCCTGGGTATCGCCATCGCGCCGGGCTACACGGTCTCGAAACTGCTGTGGAGCAAAGAGCAGTTTCCCGAGCTGTTTGCCCGCATCGACAAAATTCTGCTGCCCCACGACTACCTCAATTACTGGCTCACCGGCCGCAGTTGCAGCGAGTTCGGCGATGCATCCGGCACCGGTTATTTCAACGTGCGCACCCGCGCATGGGACCTGGACATCCTTCAGCACATCGATCCCAGTGGCCGGCTGATCAAGGCGCTGCCGGAGCTGCTCGAGGCGCATCAGCCGGTCGGCACGATTCTCCCCGCGATCGCCGAGCGACTGGGCCTCAACCCGAAGGCCATCGTCTCCAGCGGCGGCGGCGACAACATGATGGGCGCCATCGGCACCGGCAATATCGCGCCGGGCTCGATCACCATGAGCCTGGGTTCGTCGGGCACGGTCTACGCCTTTGCCGAAGCAGGCAATGTCAGCGCGCAGCCGTCGGTGGCGACCTTCTGCTCCTCGTCGGGCGGCTGGCTGCCACTGATCTGCACCATGAACCTGACCAACGCCACCAGTGCCATCCGCGAGCTGTTTACGCTGGACATCGGCGCGTTCAACGCAGCCGTGGCGTCCTCGCCGACTGGCGCACAAGGCGTGCTCGTGCTGCCCTTCCTCAACGGCGAGCGGGTGCCTGCCCTGCCCCACGCCACCGGCAGCATTCTCGGGCTGGACAGCACCAATCTGACCCAGGCCAACTTGTGCCGGGCGGTGGTCGAGGGCACCACCTTCGGCCTGCGTTACGGCCTGGACCTGTTGCGCGACAGCGGCATTAAGAGCGATAACATCCGCCTGATCGGCGGCGGCGCGAAAAGCGCGGTCTGGCGGCAGATTGTGGCCGACATCATGGACACGCCGGTCATCTGCACCACCGGCACCGAAGCGGCCGCATTGGGCGCAGCGATTCAGGCGGCGTGGTGTCATTCACACGTCGATGCCGGTGGTGACGGCGACGGCGAATCGCTGCAGGCGCTGACCGAGCGTTGCGTCAGCCTCGACCCGGCCAGCGAAACCCGACCGGTTGCCGAACACGTTGCGGCGTACCAAGCGGTTTATCAGCACTATCGCACTCAATTGCAGGGCCTCTGACGGACAGCCCCGTCGGCCTTTATGGAGCAACTATGTATCTGGTCTGTGGCGAAGCACTGTTCGACTTTTTCTGTCAGCCGGACAGCGGACAACGCAACAAAGTGGGGTATCAGGCCATCGCCGGCGGTTCGCCGTTCAACGTCGCGGTCGGCCTGCGCAGGCTGGGCATCGATGCCGGTTTTTTTGCCGGGATTTCCAGCGATTACCTGGGCAAGCGCCTGCTGACAGTGCTGGCGGAAGAAGGCGTGCGCGATGACTTTCTGGTGCCTGTCGACGCACCCACCACCCTGTCGATGGTCGCCGTGGGCGCCGACGGCTCGCCGCAGTACAGTTTTCGCGGCGAAGGCTGCGCGGACCGGATGCTGAGCGTCGAGCATCTGCCGACGCTGGACGACAGCGTGCGTGGCTTGCATGTGGGTTCGTTCTCGCTGGTGGTGCAGCCGGTCGCCGACGCGCTGCTGACGCTGGTGCGGCGGGAAAGCGCCAAGCGCTTGATCACGTTCGATCCCAATGTGCGCCTGAACCCGGCGCCGAGCATCGAGCTGTGGCGCAGTCAGGTGGCGAAGTTCGCCGAGCACGCGCACATCATCAAGGTCAGTGATGAGGACCTGGAGCTGTTGTATCCGGACAAAGAGGCGGCAGCGGTGGCCGAGGGTTGGCTGAAGGACAATTGCCAGTGGGTGATCATGACCCGCGGCCGTCAGGGCGCCACGGTGTTTACGCGGGATTTGGGCACGTGGTCGGTGGCGGCGCGCAAGGTGGAGACGGTGGATACGGTGGGTGCCGGGGATACGTTTCAGGCGGCGTTGATTGCGTTTCTGACGGAGCGGGGTCTGGACGAACCCGCCGCGCTGGCGGGGGTGGATAAGCCAACGCTGACGAAGATGCTGGAGTTTGCGGTGGCTGCGGCGGCGGTGACCTGCACGCGCGAGGGGCCGGATTTGCCCTATCGGGCGGAGGTGGTCTAGGCGACTGGCCCTTCTCAGATCAAGATCAACAGCGTCTGCCTGGGGGCAGACTGTTTTGCCTTCGGCGAGTTACTTGGAAAAGCACCCCAAGTAACCAAGGGTGCTTGCTCCTGGTTAGGTTCCTCCTTCGTCGGAATACCCTCACTCCGACGACGCTCCGTGGGCCCGCGCCGAACGGACATCCATGTCCTGACGGCGCTCTCGCGGCATCCATGCCGCTCGGCCCACTCCGCGTCGTCTGCGTTCAGCCTGCACCCAAGTCGCGATTGGCGGCGTTTGGGCTTTTTGTGTACGAAGATCAAAAGCAGATCAAGAGCTTCCCGGCTGAAGCCGGTCCTACAGTCGGAGCTGGTTCCACTGACGGCACTCGGTGCCCTTGTAGGACCGGCTTTAGCCGGGAAGAGGCCACCTCAGGCGCCGGCATTTTTGCTGATAGCCCCCCTCCCTGTAGGAGTGAGCTTGCTCGCGAATGCTTTATCCAAAACACCCCATATCCGATGCATGTACCGGCCCCTTCGTGAGCAAGCTCACTCCCACAAGTCCTTAGCGCCTGACCCGCCCTCGATCTGCTTCTGATCTGCTTCTGATCTTGATCTTCAAACACATAACCCTCAGACGACACCTATCGCGACTTGGGTGCAGGCTGAACGCAGGTTTCGCGGAGTGGGCCGAGCCGCATGGATGCGGCGAGAGCGCCGTCAGGACATGGATGTCCGTTCGGCGCGGGCCCACGGAGCGGGACCGGAGTGAAGGAACCCGACGAAGTCGGGCCAAACCGAGAGCAAGCACCCTTGGTTACTTGGGGTGCTTTTCCAAG
>NZ_JACYUI010000018.1:0-61011 GCF_014841665.1 Pseudomonas sp. CFBP 8772
CGGGTTTCCTATCCCGGCCTGGCCCAACTGCTCGGCGTCGTATTGGCGGATCCACCGTCGTACGGCCGTCTCACCGAGGTTCTGGTCCTGGCAAACCTGCGGAACGGTCAGCCCCTGATCCCTGACCATCTTTACAACTTCCAATTTGTAGCTGTCGTCAAACCTGTTGCGTTTTCTGGTCATGTAGAACTCCTCGATAAATGTATTTTCCACTTATCGAGGTGTCCGGGGAAATTAGACCACTGCAGTGTGGCAACTGACGCCTTCCCGGCTAAAGCCGGTCCTACGAAATGTCCGCGGTGCTGTTGTAGGACCGGCTTCAGCCGGGAAGGGGCTCGATCTGCAGTCATCGATTTCGGGTTTAACCCCGGCCGATCCCCAACAAAGTCCAATAGTTCGCCTTAAATGCCCTTCATCCGCAATCGCTGCTTACCGGCAGGCGAGTGCTCTGCTAAAATCCGCCGCCTTATCAGTCTGTAGGCTGCGACGTGTCATTTACTCCGGTTGACTGGGCGATCATTGCAATTGTCGCCATCTCCGCTTTGATCAGTCTCAAGCGCGGCTTCGTCAAAGAAGCATTGTCCTTGCTGACGTGGATCATCGCAGGTGCCGTCGCCTGGATGTTTGGCGGATCGCTGGCCCAGTATCTGGTCAACTACATCGAAGCACCTTCGGCGCGCGTGATTGCGGGCTGCACCATTCTTTTCGTCGCCACACTGCTGGTCGGCGCCATGGTCAACTTTCTGATTGGAGAACTGATTCGCGTCACCGGGCTGTCCGGGACCGATCGTTTTCTGGGCATGGTCTTCGGCGCGGCGCGCGGAGCCTTGCTGGTTGTCGTTGCGGTCGGGCTGTTGAGCCTGGGCCCGGTGCAACAGGATCAATGGTGGCAGCAGTCGAGGCTGCTCCCGCAATTTGTCATGGTCGCTGACTGGTCGAAAAACCTGATTCTCGGGATGTCCAGCAAGTGGCTAGCCAGCGGAGTCAGCGTACCTGTTGACATCCCGTTCAAGGATCACCTCCTGCCGCCTACAACGCCGCCGGAAGTGCTCGGTAAATCCAGTTCCACTAAGTAGGGGTTGTGTCGCATGTGTGGCATCGTCGGTATCGTCGGCAAGTCGAACGTCAATCAGGCGCTTTATGACGCGCTCACCGTCCTCCAGCACCGCGGCCAGGACGCTGCCGGTATCGTGACCAGCCATGACGGCCGGTTGTTTCTACGCAAGGACAACGGTCTGGTTCGTGACGTGTTCCACCAGCGCCATATGCAGCGCCTGGTCGGGCACATGGGCATTGGTCACGTACGTTACCCAACGGCGGGCAGCTCGACGTCGGCCGAAGCCCAGCCGTTCTACGTCAACTCGCCTTACGGCATCACCCTGGCGCATAACGGCAACCTGACCAACGTCGAGCAACTGGCCAAGGAGATTTACGAATCCGACCTGCGCCACGTCAACACCAATTCCGATTCCGAAGTGCTGCTCAACGTGTTCGCCCACGAGCTGGCCGTGCGCGGCAAGTTGCAGCCGACCGAAGAAGACATCTTCGCGGCCGTCACTGACGTGCATAAGCGTTGCCGTGGCGGTTACGCGGTCGTGGCGATGATCACCGGTTACGGCATTGTCGGCTTCCGCGACCCGGATGCCATCCGCCCGATCGTCTTCGGTCAGCGTCACACCGACGAAGGCGTCGAGTACATGATCGCGTCCGAAAGCGTTTCCCTGGACGTGCTCGGTTTCACCCTGATTCGTGACCTCGCCCCGGGCGAAGCGGTGTACATCACCGAAGACGGCAAGCTGCACACCCGCCAGTGCGCCACCAACCCGAAATACGCCCCGTGCATTTTCGAGCACGTCTACCTGGCGCGTCCTGATTCAATCATCGACGGCATCTCGGTCTACAAGGCGCGTCTGCGCATGGGCGAGAAGCTGGCCGACAAGATCCTGCGCGAGCGTCCTGATCACGACATCGATGTGGTCATCCCGATTCCGGACACCAGCCGTACGGCGGCGCTGGAACTGGCGAACCACCTGGGCGTGAAATTCCGCGAAGGCTTCGTCAAGAACCGCTACATCGGCCGCACGTTCATCATGCCGGGCCAGGCCGCGCGGAAGAAATCCGTGCGCCAGAAGCTCAACGCGATCGAGCTGGAATTCCGTGGCAAGAACGTGATGCTGGTGGATGACTCCATCGTTCGCGGCACCACGTGCAAGCAGATCATCCAGATGGCCCGCGAAGCCGGCGCCAAGAACGTGTATTTCTGTTCCGCGGCCCCGGCTGTGCGCTTCCCCAACGTCTACGGCATCGACATGCCGAGTGCCCACGAGCTGATCGCTCACAACCGTTCCACCCAGGACGTGGCCGACCTCATCGGTGCCGACTGGCTGGTCTATCAGGACCTGAATGACCTGATCGAGGCGGTGAGTGGCAGCAAAAAGATCAAGATCGACAACTTCGACTGTTCGGTCTTCGACGGCAAGTACGTGACCGGTGACATCGACGAGCACTACCTGAACAAGATCGAGCAGGCGCGCAACGACGCCTCCAAGGTCAAGACTCAGGCGGTGAGCGCGATCATCGATCTGTACAATAATTAATCCAGACAAGGAGCAGGCGGCATGACTCAGGAATGGGATGCCGGTCGACTGGACAGCGATCTCGAGGGCGTCGGTTTCGACACCCTCGCGGTACGTGCCGGTCAGCACCGCACGCCGGAACGCGAGCACAGCGATCCACTGTTTTTCACATCCAGCTACGTGTTCCGCACGGCAGCCGAGGCGGCCGCGACCTTCGCCGGTGAGATCCCCGGCAACGTCTATTCGCGCTACACCAACCCGACCGTGGCCTCGTTCGAAGAGCGCATGGCCGCGCTGGAAGGCGGCGAGCAGGCGGTGGCGACCTCCACGGGGATGTCCGCCATCCTCGCCACGGTGATGAGCTTCTGCAGCGCCGGCGACCACGTGCTGGTGTCGAAGAGCGTGTTCGGTTCGACCATCAGCCTGTTTGAAAAGTATTTCAAACGCTTCGGGGTGGAGGTCGATTACGTCCCCCTCGCCGAATTGTCCGGCTGGGACGCGGCGATCAAGCCGAACACCAAAATGCTGTTTGTCGAATCGCCTTCCAACCCGTTGGCGGAGCTGGTCGACATCAACGGGCTGGCGGAAATCGCCCACGCCAAGGGCACGCTGCTGGTGGTCGATAACTGCTTCTGCACTCCGGCCCTGCAGCAACCGCTGCGCATGGGGGCGGACGTGGTCGTGCACTCGGCGACCAAGTTCATCGACGGACAAGGCCGCGCCATGGGTGGCGTGGTGGTCGGTCGTAGCGAGCTGATGAAAGAAGTCGTCGGCTTCCTGCGCACTGCTGGCCCCAGCCTGAGCCCGTTCAACGCCTGGCTGTTCCTCAAGGGGCTCGAAACCCTGAAAATCCGCATGCGTGCCCATTGCCAGAGCGCTCTGGAACTGGCGCAGTGGCTCGAACAGCAGGAGGGCATCGAGAAGGTGCATTACTCCGGTCTCGAGAGTCACCCGCAACATGCATTGGCCAAGCGTCAACAGACGGCGTTCGGCGCGGTGGTGAGTTTTGAGGTGAAGGGTGGCAAGGACGGCGCATGGCGTTTCATTGATGCCACGCGATTGATCTCGATCACCGCGAACCTGGGCGATACCAAGACCACTATTACTCATCCGAGCACCACCTCCCACGGTCGGCTGTCTCCGCAAGAGCGTGAGGCGGCCGGCATTCGTGACAGTCTGATCCGCGTCGCGGTAGGGCTGGAGGACGTCGCAGACCTGCAAGCGGATCTCGCACGGGGTCTGGCTGCCTTGTAAGCAGGGTGTCCGAACACGAAAGCGAGCCCTGGGGCTCGCTTTTTTGTTTGCGATGTGCAGCTTCGTGCTTGCTGCGAAAAATGGCTCTTTTTAAAAAAACTTCAAGCAGGCTATTGACTTAGGTTCATCACCTGCGTAAATTTCGCGGCCTCAGCGAAGCAAGGGTGATTAGCTCAGCCGGGAGAGCATCTGCCTTACAAGCAGAGGGTCGGCGGTTCGATCCCGTCATCACCCACCATCGTTGAGTGTTTCACAGCAACACCAGACGCTGAAGGATACTGAGATTCAGCAGGACGTAAGTCCACGCAATGCGCAGCGGTAGTTCAGTCGGTTAGAATACCGGCCTGTCACGCCGGGGGTCGCGGGTTCGAGTCCCGTCCGCTGCGCCATATTTTCCGAATCGGGTCTTCCCGGTTCGAGATTGAAAGCCTAGGTTTTCATTCAGTGTTTTACGAAGCAGGCCCAAGGGTCGGTTTCAACAGCGTTAAGCAGATGAAAGTCTGTGCGACAAGCAGCGGTAGTTCAGTCGGTTAGAATACCGGCCTGTCACGCCGGGGGTCGCGGGTTCGAGTCCCGTCCGCTGCGCCATACATCGCTTCGAGGCCCTTGAACGCCTTGAAGCAACAGAAAAAGCGATCCCAGGATCGCTTTTTTTGTGCCTGCGATTTGGCGAACGCTTCGCCTGTCGCGCTGGATGCTGCAGAGCTCGGCGATAAATGCCATGATCGCCGGCTGTTAACGCGGCGCTGTGCGGTGCCTGATTTCGAATTTGGAGAGCTGGACCATGGGCATGAACCAAACCATCACTGTCATCCCGCCGGGCGTACCGCTGACGGGCCATGTGTCGCCGCCCGGCTCGAAGTCCATCACCAACCGCGCGCTGCTCCTGGCTGCACTCGCCAAGGGCACCAGCCACCTGCGTGGCGCGCTGAAAAGCGACGACACCCGCCATATGTCCAACGCCCTGCGGCAAATGGGCCTGACCATCGAAGAGCCGGACGACACCAGCTTCGTCGTCACCAGCAGTGGGCAACTTGAAGTCCCCCAGGACGCGCTGTTCCTCGGCAATGCCGGCACGGCGGTGCGGTTCCTGACAGCGGCGGTCGGCACGGTAAATGGCAGCGTCACGCTGGACGGCGATCACTACATGCAGAAGCGCCCGATCGGCCCGTTGCTGGAGGCGCTACGCAAAGGCGGCCTGATCGCGGAAAGCGCCACCGGTTGCCCTCCGGTCGTGGTGCGCGGGACGGGTTCGATTACCGCCACTCGCTTCGAAATCGACGGCGGCCTGTCCAGTCAGTACGTCTCCGCGCTGTTGATGGTGGCGGCCTGTGGCGATGCACCGATTGAAGTGGCGCTGACCGGCAAGGAAATCGGCGCGCGCGGTTACATCGACTTGACCATCGCCTGCATGCGCGCGTTCGGTGCCGAGGTCGAGGTGCTGGATGACGCGTTGTGGCGCGTTGCACCGACGGGTTACACCGCCTGCGATTATCAGATCGAGCCCGACGCCTCGGCCGCAACCTATTTGTGGGCTGCCGAGGCGCTGACCGGCGGCAAGATCGACCTGGGCGTGGCGGGGGAGGCGTTCACTCAGCCAGACGCCAAGGCCATGGAAGTGATCGCGCAGTTTCCGAAGATGCCTGCGGTCATAAACGGCTCACAGATGCAGGACGCGATTCCTACGCTGGCGGTGCTGGCGGCCTTCAACGAGACGCCTGTGCGCTTCGTTGACCTGGCCAACCTGCGGGTCAAGGAATGCGATCGCGTACAGGCGCTGCACGATGGTCTGAATCAGGTTCGGGCCGGGCTGGCCTCGGTAGAAGGCGACGATCTGTTGGTTGCCGCTGATCCGAGTCTGGCGGGCACCAGCAGTCACGCGCTGATCAATACCCATTCCGACCACCGCATTGCCATGTGTTTCGCGCTGGCCGGTTTGAAAGTGGCGGGCGTGCGAATTCAGGACCCGGAGTGCGTAGGCAAAACCTATCCTGGCTACTGGCGCGCGCTGGAATTCCTCGGCGTCAAACTGGTGCACGGCGAGGTCTGAGGCGCAGGGCATGCCGGGCCTGCAGCCGTCGGCTGATGGACGCCAGGCCCGGTGGGGCGACTTTTCCGACCCCGTTTCAGTCTGATCAGCGCAACCTGCGCTGCCCTGACAGGCCCACGCGTACAGGCCCCGTTCACGGTTGCCGTTTCGATGTATCCACACGGTTGCAAACTCTGCGTTGATCCCATGGCAGGCTTGTTGCAGACTTACCGGCGTTTTCTCCGGTCCACTTTCAGTCGACCAATTGCCCCAGGATGTTTGATGCCTAAATTACTGAGCTTTCGTACCGCATGCTGGGTCATCACCCTGCTGGCTGCCGCAGGCTGCTCGTCGAAGAAACCGACGGTCTATGAGCATGAGAATTTCGACGATGCCGGGACATTCTCCCGCAGCTACCCGGTCTCGGATACCGCCACCTGCGAAGCGGCCCGAAGGGCGCTGTTGAGTCAGGGCTACATCATTACCAGCAGCGATCCCAAAGTGATCAGCGGCCATAAGAGCTTTCAGCAAACCGGCGAAACCCACATGGAGATCAGCTTCAACGTGGTGTGTGCGCCGGACGGCAGTGCTGATAAACGGACCACGATGTTCGCCAATGCGCTGCAGGATCGCTATGCGTTGAAGAAGGTCAATAACTCCGCCAGCCTGGGGGTCGGCGTGCTGGGCTCGGTCTCGATGCCGATTGGTTCGACCGACGACTCGATGGTCAAGGTCGCCAGTGAAACCGTGGCGTCGCCCAAGTTCTATGATCGCTTCTTCGCGCTGGTGGAAAATTTCCTGCCGCCTGAACTGAAGAAGGCTGCACACATTGAAGAGAAGCCTAAAACCGATCTGGGCATGCCTGAGCCGGTGCCAGGCAAGCCGGCGGCGTTGACGGAGCAAAAGCCGGCCGCTGCACCTGCTGCAGCGGCGCCTGCCACGCCTGCACCCACTACGCCCGTCGCACCAGCGCCACTGGCGACCCCTGCGACCCCACCTGCGGCCGCTGCCGAGCAGAGCAGCGAGCCGATGCCTGCGCCTGCCGAGGCGGAACCGTTGAAAACCGAAACAGCGGCGCCTGCCGAGGCCGCGCCTGCCACAGCGCCTGCGCCGGCAACGACCACCGAGCCGAGCGCTGCGCCAGCGGTAGAATCAACGCCGGCGCAGTGAGTCATCTGCTAATTCCCAGCAGAGGTCCCGCGTGCTGACACCGCACGTGCAGCAAATGCAAAAGCTGTGGGAGTGACCGGGGTGGCGCTCCACCTTGCTCACGAAGAGGGCATTTCGGCCACTGGAGATTTAATGGCTGTACTGAACTCTTCGCGAGCAAGCTCGCTCCCACAAGGGTGCGCTGGGCCTGCAGATCTTCGGTGTCATCCGTAGCCGCATCACCCCAAAAACAGTTTGTACGCCGGATTCCTGGTTTCGTCCCAGTACGGATAACCAATCTCCCCCAGCGCCTGTGGCACCAGATGCCGTTCATCCTCCGGCACCACTAATCCCGCCACCACTCGGCCATCCGCCGCACCGTGGTTGCGGTAGTGGAACATCGAAATATTCCATTTGCCGCCGAGCTTGTTCAGGAAGTTGAACAGCGCACCCGGCCGCTCCGGGAATTCAAAGCGCAGTACCACTTCATCGCTGACCCGCTCCGAATGCCCGCCGACCATGTGCCGTAAATGCAGCTTGGCCAGTTCGTTGTCGGTCAGGTCCAGCACCGGAAAACCCTGTTCTGTCAGGCTCGCGATCAGCGCTTTGCGAGGGTCCGTGTCGGGGTGGGTCTGCACGCCGACGAAGATGTGCGCCTCGCGGTCGGTGTGGTAGCGGTAGTTGAATTCGGTGATTTGCCGCTTGCCGATGGCTTCGCAGAAGGCCTTGAAGCTGCCCGCCTGTTCCGGGATGGTCACGGCAATAATCGCCTCGCGGCCTTCGCCCAGTTCGGCGCGCTCGGCGACGTGACGCAGGCGGTCGAAGTTGACGTTGGCCCCAGAGTCGATGGCGACAAACGTCTGCCCGGTGACGTCGTACTGTTCGGCGTACTTCTTGATCCCGGCCACGCCCAGCGCGCCGGCGGGCTCGGTGATCGAGCGGGTGTCGTCGTAGATGTCCTTGATCGCCGCACAGATTTCATCGGTGCTGACGGTGATCACCTCGTCGACGTAGTCCTTGCAGATGTCAAAGGTGTACTGCCCGATCTGCGCCACCGCGACGCCATCGGCAAACAGGCCGACCTGTTGCAGCACCACCCGCTCGCCGTAAGCCATGGCCTGTTGCAGGCAGTTGGAATCGTCCGGCTCAACGCCGATCACCTTGATTTCCGGGCGCAGGTATTTGACGTAGGCCGCAATGCCGGCGATCAGCCCGCCGCCGCCGACCGGCACGAAGATCGCGTCCAGTGGCCCCTGATGCTGGCGCAGGATTTCCATCGCCACAGTGCCTTGCCCGGCAATGGTGTCAGGGTCGTCGTAGGGGTGGACGTAGACGTAGCCATGTTCCTCGACCAGCTTCAGCGAATACGCCAGCGCTTCGGGAAACGAGTCGCCGTGCAGTACGACCTTTCCACCCCGGGAGCGCACGCCCTCGACCTTGATCTCGGGGGTCGTCTTCGGCATCACGATGGTCGCCGAAACGCCCAGGGTCTTTGCTGCCAGCGCCAGGCCTTGGGCATGGTTGCCCGCCGACGCCGTCACCACGCCCCGCGCCAGTTCTTCCGGGCTCAGCTGCGCCAGCTTGTTGTAGGCGCCACGAATCTTGAAGGAGTACACCGGCTGGAGGTCCTCGCGCTTTAGGAGGACGTTGTTGCCAAGGCGCTCGGAGAGCTGGCGAGCGGCGTGCAGCGGGGTTTCCACGGCAACGTCGTACACGCGGGAGTTGAGGATCTTTTTGACGTAGTGATTGAGCAGGTCGCCCTGAACAAGCGGGTAGGCCGGTGGCTGACTCATCGTGAGGGCCTCGTCGGAAGGCTTGGGATGATCAGGCGGGCGGCGAAGCAGGCGAGGGAAGGGCGAATGATCATGTCTGGCTCCTGATGTGGTTTTTGGCCCGGGAGACAGAGAGAAAAAACCCGCCTCTAGGGCGGGTTGGGTGCAAACGTCGGCTAACCCGCCATGACTGGAATGGCGGTAATAATTATCGGGCCGAAGAAATGCTGGGATGCGTTCATGGCGTCGAGACTATGGCGAACACGGCGCAGTCGTCAAGTGGGCGACGCCGTCATCGCTCAAAAACTGACAGTCAGGAAAAAACAAATGCCAGACCCAGACAAGGCTAACAATCCCTTGGGCCGTCGCCGTTTATCCGCGCGCGTCTACTGTTCAACGGGCCTTCATTTTTTGTTCATGAGGGCACTTTAGGGTTGGGTTCGTAGTCAGTGAATCTGCAGCTGAATGACTCAGCGACACAAGAACACCACCGATCACAAGAACCCGCCACGAGGGCGCAAAAATGGACGAGTACCAAGAAGAACTGCTGGAATACCAGGCCTACGAGATGGACCCGCTGGAACCCGCAGAAGACGCCACCGAGTTGTAGGAAAACCCACGCCTGCCAGTCAGAGTGACTTGCGCTGGCTGCGACGAAACGCACCGGGCGTCTGTTCGGTCCAGCGTTTGAAGGCCCGCTGAAAGGCTTCTGCTGACGCAAATCCCAATAAGTAGGCGATTTCGCCAAAGGCCAGTTCGGTGTCCCGGATGTAGGTCATGGCGAGGTCGCGCCGGGTGTCATTGAGGATCGCACGGAACTGTGTGCCCTCGTCCGCCAGCTTGCGGCGCAGGGTCCAGGTCGGCAGCTTCAGTCGCGCGGCCACTTCTTCGAGATCCGGCTCCCGCCCCCCATTCAACAACGGCCCCAGCAATTGGGTGATGCGCTCGCGCAGGCTGCGGGTTCGGGTGAGTTGTTCGAGTTCCCGTTCACACACCTGCAGCAGATGCCGCCAGGTACTCGGCACGTGGTCGGGGTTGCGCAGGCCCAGCTGACGCTGGTTGAGGCGCAACTGATTGACGCCCGCCGCGAAACCGACCGGCTGCTCGCAGAGCGCGGCGTATTCAGCGGCGTAGGCGGGGGCGTCGAACTCGATCTCCAGACGTTCGGCTATCAGCGTCGTCCCGCTCAGCGTCGACAGCTGGTGCAGCCAGCCGCTGAGGATCGAATCCACCACGAAGCGGTTGTAGCCGTTGTACGGGCTGATGGAATAGAAGCGCAGCCAGGCGCCGTCGCTGTCTTCGTGCAGGCTCGACTGGCCGCGATAATTCGAGCCGTACAGCGGTTCAAAACGAATCAGCGTGCGCGCCGCTTCGCGCACGGTCGGCGCCTGCGCGGCCGTGATGCCCGCCAGACCGGCGTGGCTCAGACGGCTGGATTGGCCCATCCGCAGGCCCAAGGCAGGCACGCCGGTCAGCTCGATGGCCCCATGGCCCAGGCGCATGTAGCGCGGGATCGACAGCCGGGCGCCGGCCTCACCGAGTCGTGCGGCATCCAGGCCGTATTGCTGCAGCAGCGGTTGCGGGTCCTGGCCTTCGTTGCGAACAGCGTCGGCGAGGCTGTGGACGAACCCCACTGACAGATCGCCCAGACGCACGCGAGGAGAGGTCATCGATTACAACCACAGATTGATCAGGCGGGCGCCATGCCCGGGGCGAACGCCTTTCGGGGCAGCGCTGATGGACTGCTCGGCGACGCTTTGCCCGCCGCGACTGGCGAAACTGTGGCCGGCGCTGCCCTGGTCCCAGAACTGGCCGCGCATGAACACGCTGACGCCGGCCTTCGCCGTGCTGGCCGGTGTCAGGGCCAGTCGGCGCCAGGCTTCACCCTGGGTGATCGGTTTGGCCCCCAGATTCAAATGGGCCGCCAGCGCGTCATGCTTGTCGCTGCGCCAGGGTTGCGTCCAGCCGTACGTGCCGGCGACATAGGCCGGTACTGCAATCAGCTTGACGCCGCTCGCGTTGAGTCGCGCGTAATTGTCGGGGTACCAGCTGTCGCTGCCGATCAATGTCGCCAAACGGCCGGCCGGGGTGTCGATCACGTTGAGCGGCGCGTCCTTGCCAGGACGGATGTAACCCCGCTGGTTCCAGCCCGGGAACAACTGACGCTGGGGCTGTCCCAAGGGCAGGCCGTCGGGGCCGAACACCAGGCTGCTGTTATAGAGCGCGCCGCGGCCGATGTGCAGTTCGCCGTTTTCCACGTGCGGGCTGGGCAGCACGATCGAGCCGGCCACCAGCGTCACGCCGAACTCCTTCGCCAGCCCGCCGAACACGTTCTGATAATCCTGCGCCATGCTGTGCGCCTTCATGCGCAGGCGTGCGTCCTCGAAGCGGCTGCTGCCCCGCGCGTGAATCACTGCGTCGATGAACAGCAACGGATTACTGAACGCCAGCCAGTTCATCGCCTCGTCGAAGGTGGTGGCCTGGTAGAACTGGGCTTTTTCGTCCACCGCCAACAACCAGGTGCCGATGTGCTCGGGCAGCACCACAATGGTTTTATCGTTGAGCAGCCCATGGTCGCGGGCCTGGACCAGGTACGACGCCAGCTTGCGATGCAGGCGTTTGGCACTCGAATAATCGGAAGGGAACAACTCGGGCTGAATGCCCAGCAGGTTGCCGCGTTCGCCGGGTTGCCCGTCGTTGATCACCAGCTGAATGCGCAGGTCCGTCAGGTAATGCCCGACATGACGCTTGCCCGTCCACAGCCCGTAGCTGACGAGAAGAATCACCAGCACCGCAGCGGTAAGTGAGCCGAGAACTTTGCGCATGAAGAAAGGAGAGCTGCCTCTGGGAAGAAAGCGCGGAGGGCGCGATGACGTTGCCGGAAGGCTACGGCAAAACGCTGCTTTGGAGAAGGTTTGCCAACGGCCAGAGCGGCCATTCGGCGAATGGGTTCAAGCGAGGCGGCATCGGCGGCCGCCTGCGCTGTATGGATCAACCGCGATGCCTGCGATTTGCAGGCATCACGGGCGATGCGTTTTACAGGCGGAAGCGGCTGACCAGCGTGTTGAACGAAACGGCCAGGCGGGAAAGATCCTGGGTCGATGCGTTGGTCTGGTGCGCACCGGCCGCCGTCTGGGTAGACAGGTCCTGGATGTTCACCAGATTGCGGTCCACCTCACGCGCGACATTCGCCTGCTCTTCAGAGGCGGTGGCGATGACCATGTTGCGTTCGTTGATCTGGGCGATGCCGTCGGCGATCTGCTCCAGTGCGCGACCCGTTGCCTGGGCCAGCGCCTGGGTGTCGGTCACCAGCGCCTGACTTTTGCCCATCGCCCCCACCGCCTGATCGGCGCTGGCCTGGACGCTGTTGATCATGCCTTCGATTTCACCGGTTGAGGCCTGGGTGCGTGCAGCCAAGGCCCGGACTTCGTCGGCAACCACGGCAAAGCCTCGGCCCTGTTCACCGGCACGGGCGGCTTCGATGGCGGCGTTCAAGGCCAGCAGGTTGGTTTGTTCGGCAATGCCGCGAATCACGTCCAGGACTTTGCCGATGTCCCGCACCTGCACGGCGAGGTCGCGGACCATGTTGGTCGAGGTGGCGATTTCGGTGGTCGCGCTGTTAATGGCTTCGACCGCGCCACGGGCCTGGTCACGGCCGTCGCTGGCCTGTTTGCTGGTGGTTCGGGACGCGTCGGACGTGGAAACGGCGTTGCGGGCCACTTCTTCCACCGCGGAAGTCATTTCCGTCACAGCGGTCGCGGCCTGCTGGATTTCGTCGTTCTGGCGGACCAACCCTCTGCTGCCGTTATCGCTGACGGTGGTCAGCTCTTCTGCGGCGGAGGCCAGTTGATTGGACGCATCGGCAATCTGCTGAATGGTGCTTTTCAGGCTGCCCTGCATTTCGCCCAGCGCCGTCAGCAATTGCCCGGCTTCATCGCGGCCGGTGCTGACGACGGGTTGCGTCAGGTCACCGCCGGCGATGCTCCGCGCGCTAGCGACCGCATAAGCAATAGGACGGCTGATCAGACGACTGATGAACATGCCCAGCAGAATCGCCGCCAGAAAGGCAATGCCGATGCCGATGTACAGCGCGGTCTTGGCGGAGGACTCCATGCGGGCGGCATCCTCGGCGCCTTCGCCAATCTGCCGGTTATTGGAGTTAACTATGAGGGTCAGCTCATCGAGCACCACGTTGTAGGCCGTCTGAAGATCGCCGAACAACAACGCGCGGCCGCTATCAAGGTCGCCGGCCTTCATGAGGCCGAGGTATTTCTGGACCAGCGCCTGGTAGATCGGCCAGTCCTTTTCCATCTGATCGCCCGCCGCGCGCTCATCGTCGGCGAGCGGGGTCTTGCGGTATTCGGCGAACGCTTTTTCGCTCTGCTGCTGATTGGCGTTCATTGAGGCAATCACTTCGTCCCTCACGCCCTGGGGCATGCCGGCGGCAGTGGCCGTGTATAACCGATACAGATCGCGGCTTTGCCCTACGGCGTTGGTTCTGGCCTCGCCGGTTTTTGCGACGGACACCAGGTTATTGCTGAACACCAGTTTCAGGCTTTCCGACAGGTCGGACACGCCACGGCTTCCGAGCACGCCTACTCCCAAGGTGATGAATGCGCACAGCACGAAGCCTGTGATCAACTTGGTTGAAATTTTTGCATCATTGATCCAGCTCATTAGTTGCGTCCTGCCGAGGTGTTGAGAAGAAGGACATTGCTCAGACATCAGGGAAGTACGGCAAGGTCGTCATGGTGCTATCGGCGGCGACGTCCAAGTCTGGAGGGTGGCCCGACGAACGATGTGGTGCACTGCTTGATCATTGATTTGTCACTTCCAGTCATTGAGCATGGCCGGGCTGCTGTTTACTGTTTGCGTCATGTACCGGGTGCTCGTCCAAGGCCCTGACTGATTCGACGGGCGCCACAGAGCGCCCGCACCCCGTGACGATGCTCGATGGAGTTTTTATGGCCGCCCCCCACTACCCGCACTTGCTCGCTCCCCTGGACCTGGGTTTCACCACGCTGCGCAACCGCACACTGATGGGCTCCATGCATACCGGGCTTGAAGAGAAGCCGGGCGGATTCGAGCGCATGGCGGTGTATTTCGCCGAGCGCGCTCGGGGCGGGGTCGGCCTGATGGTCACCGGCGGTATCTCACCGAACGCTGAAGGCGGGGTGTATTCGGGGGCGGCCAAGCTGTCGACGCCGGAGGAGGCGGCCAATCATCAGGTTGTCACCAACGCCGTGCACGAAGCAGGCGGCAAGATCTGCATGCAGATCCTTCACGCCGGGCGTTACGCCTACAGCCCCAAGCAGGTGGCACCGAGCGCGATCCAGGCGCCGATCAACCCGTTCACACCCAAAGCGCTGGACGAAGAGGGCATCGAGAAGCAGATTCAGGATTTCGTCACTTGCGCGAGCCTCGCGCAGACCGCCGGGTACGACGGCGTCGAAATCATGGGCTCTGAAGGTTATTTCATTAACCAGTTTCTCGTCGCCCACACCAACCATCGCACCGACCGTTGGGGCGGCAGCTACGAAAACCGCATGCGCCTGCCGGTGGAGATCGTGCGCCGTGTGCGTGAAGCCGTCGGCCCGAATTTCATCATCATTTATCGCCTGTCGATGCTCGACCTGATCGAGGGTGGCAGCACTTGGGAAGAAGTGGTGCAACTGGCCCAGGCCATCGAGCGTTCGGGCGCCACGCTGATCAACACCGGCATAGGCTGGCACGAAGCGCGCATTCCGACCATCGCCACCAAGGTGCCGCGCGCGGCGTTCGCCAAAGTGACCGCGAAAATGCGCGGCTCGGTGTCGATCCCGCTGATCACCACCAACCGCATCAATACCCCCGAGGTCGCCGAGCAGGTGCTGGCCGAAGGCGACGCCGACATGGTCTCCATGGCGCGCCCGTTTCTCGCCGACCCGGAATTCGTCAACAAGGCCGCGGCCGGTCGCAGCGACGAGATCAACACCTGCATCGGCTGCAACCAGGCGTGCCTCGACCACACCTTCGGCGGCAAGCTCACCAGTTGCCTGGTCAACCCTCGCGCCTGTCATGAAACCGAGCTCAATTACCTGCCGGTCACCCAGGTCCGGAAAATCGCCGTCATCGGTGCCGGTCCTGCGGGCCTCGCTGCCGCGACTGTTGCGGCCCAGCGCGGGCATGAGGTGACGCTGTTCGACTCGGCCAGCGAAATCGGCGGGCAGTTCAACATCGCCAAGCGCATTCCGGGCAAGGAAGAGTTCTTCGAAACCCTGCGCTACTTCGGCCGCAAGCTGCAGACCACCGGCGTCGACCTGCGCCTGAACACCCGCGTCACTGTCGATGACCTGCTTGGCAAGGGCTTTGACGAAGTGATTCTGGCCACCGGGATCGCGCCCCGCACGCCCGCCATCCCCGGTGTCGACAACCCCAAAGTGTTGAGCTACCTCGACGTGATCCTCGGCCGCAAACCGGTTGGCAAGTCCGTCGCCGTGATCGGCGCGGGCGGCATTGGCTTTGACGTGTCGGAATACCTTGTGCACCAGGGCGTCTATACCAGCCTGGATCGCGACGCGTTCTGGGACGAGTGGGGCATCGACACCCAGCTGCAAGCGCGGGGCGGCGTGGCCGGGATCAAGCCTCATCCCCATGCGCCAGCGCGTCAGGTCTTCCTGCTGCAGCGCAAGGCCACCAAGGTCGGCGACGGTCTGGGCAAAACCACCGGCTGGATTCATCGCACGGGGCTCAAGAACAAACAGGTGCAGATGCTCAACAGCGTGGAATATTTGAAGATCGACGACGCCGGTTTGCACATTCGGATCGGCGCGGAAGGCGAGGAGAAACTGCTGCCGGTGGACAACGTGGTGATCTGCGCGGGGCAGGATCCGCTGCGTGAACTGTATGACGGGTTACAGGCAGCGGGGCAGAGTGTGCATTTGATTGGCGGGGCGGATGTGGCGACCGAACTGGATGCCAAACGGGCGATTGATCAGGGATCGCGGTTGGCGGCGGGGTTGTAGGGGATTGGGTTCTGGCGGGTGATGTGGCTGGTGGGCTTGACGGGGTTGGATCGCGTGCCGCCAGGGTCTGAGGGGACTCTGGCGGTTGAGGGGGATTACCAGCTGCCGTAGGGGATTCCGTGCTGGTCGATCCAGGCTTGGGCTGCTGGGTTTGGTGGTCGGTAAAACAGCCCTTTTCCGTCTTGGTTGGGGCCGAGGGGCTCGACTTTAGCTTGGTAGCGGCCGACCTCCTTGAAACCCAGACATGGCCCACCAGCCCAAACTTTCACGATACCTCCCGGAGCCATTCCCAGCGTAATCGCGAAACGGTAGTCGTCCATCCATTCTTTTGAACTGCGGCAATACACGCGCTGTGGCGTCACCATCTCATCGCGTACCCACTGCGGTATCCGGATGCTGATTTTGTAAGCCTGAGGCTCCACTAGTGACTGCCAGCGCAGAAGAAGTTGGTCTGGTAAGTCAACGTTGTTGATGGGTTTTCCGCCAGATGTGCCCTTGTGCCAGCCCTCGGGCTTTCGCGTGTAACCGGCGACTCCGGCATGTACGTTAAAAAAAACGTATCCCCGCTGATCGAGCACATCGACGCTTTCAACCCATACTTCCATGTGTTTGGGCGCGGCGAAGCCGATATACCACGCCGGATATGGCAGCTTGACGGGCGGGGGTACTGACCCTCCCGTTGCACAGGCACTCAAGCTGATCAGGTATCCGACCGCCAAGACCAGACGCCTCATTCGGGAACCCCAGTCTGCAAATGCAAGCCTTGAACAAAGCCGCAAATGTGCTAGCCGTCGCGTGCCGTGATGCCCCTTGTTAGCGCTCATGGCCGAGTTACCAACTGCCATAGGGAATGCCGTGCTGTTCTACGTGAGCTTTGTTCTCCGGTTCGAGCGGGATGTACTTCCCCTTGCTCGCGCCACGGTAGGGGCCGAGCGGCTCGACTTCGGCTTGGTAACGGCCGACTTCTGTGAAGCCTAAACATGGCCCGCCAACCCAGACTTTCACAATGCCTCCCGGAGCCATTCCCAGCGCAATCGAGAAACGGTAGCCATCTATCCATTCTTTTGAGCCGCGGCAGTAGACCCGTTCTGGCCTAACCATTTCAGCGCGTACCCACTGAGGGATGGGAATTCTGGCCTTGTAAGCTTGCGGCTCAATTAGTGACTGCCAGCGCAGAAAGATTTGGGCAGGCAGATCTACGTTATTTATAGGCTTCGACTTGCCCCCTCCTTGATGCCAGCCCTCGACCTTTCCGGTGTAGCTTGCGACCCCGCCATGGACTCGGAAAAATGCAAGGCCACGCTGATCTAAAACATCTACGGTCTCCACCCGCACTTCCATGTGCTCTGGCGCGGCCAACCCTATATACCACGCTGGATACGGCAGTTTAGGAAACGGGGGGAGTCTGGGCCCACTCGCGCACGCGGTAAGGCTCAGCAGCATGCCGGCTAAGCAAATTAGCCGTCTCATTCTGGGTAACCTTCTTGCGGTCGATTGAGGTGCATATTCCTACTATTCAGCGGCGCCGGTTTGCTCAATAGAAAGGGACCCTCAGGGGTCCAGTGAGCGGACATGTGGATGTAACGCGCTCGTAGCAACGCCTCTTGAGCAGGCTCCAGGCGTACGAGTCGGTCTGTCATGACCTGCTGCAAGATTCGCTTGGCGATAGGCATAAGCTCCTCTGGCACTGCGAGTTCAGGCCGCGCTTCCAGACCCTTGAAGGGAACGCCGTGACGTATCCCCAGCTCACGCATGACACGCAGTGCAATCAAGCTCAGTTCGCCATGCACGGGGCGTTCGAGCAGCACGGTTATCCAGTAGTCCTCCATGACCGACGCAGCTTTGCCGCGAGGGTTAGTTGCTGCAGGCCAGGCTTTCACCGCAATGTAGCCATCGCGGGCCACGCCTGATTCGCGCAAGACGTTGGCGTCCGCTTCTGCACGGGCCCAAGCGGCATGGGACTCAACCCTTTGGCCGGTCGGAACGCTGGCCTTGCAGGGCTGCGTCATCCACAACTTTTCTCGTGCTTGTGGGAGATAGCCCCCGCCGACATCAGAGTGAGCGCCGCACTGGATTCTGAGACGTTCATTTGTGCGGTGGCGCGATGGGTGCGAAGCCGCAGCAGCATTACCAACTGCCATACGGAATGCCATGCTGGTCTATCCAGGCTTGCGCCGCTGGATTGGGTGCTCGGTAAAACAACCCTTTTCCGTCTTGGTTGGGGCCCAGCGGCTCGATTTTCGCCTGGTAACGGCCGACTTCTTTAAAGCCCAAGCACGATCCGCCTAACCACACTTTTACAATTCCCCCTGGCGCCATTCCTAAGGTGATGGTGTCGCGAAAGTCTTCTTTCCACTCGCCAGCCCAGAGGCAAAATCCTTTCTCTGGTTTGATCATCTCATCACGGACCCACTGCGGTATCCGAATGCTGATTTTGTAAGCTTGAGGCTCCACTAGTGACTGCCAACGCAGAAGGAGTTGGTCTGGTAAGTCAACGTTGTTGATGGGTTTGCCGCCTGATGTGCCTTTATGCCAACCCTCGGGCTTACGCGTGTAACCGGCGACCCCTGCATGCACATTGAAGAAAACGTATCCTCGCTGATCGAGCACGTCGACGCTTTCCACCCACACCTCCATGTGCCTTGGCGCGGCGAAGCCTACATACCACGCCGGATAAGGCAGCTTGACGGGCGGGGGTACTGACCCTCCCGTTGCACAGGCACTTAAGCTGATCAGGAATCCGACCGCAAAGACCAGGTGCCTCATTCCGGATAACCCTCCTGCGGACGATTGAGATGCACATTCCGACGATTAGCCGGTGCCGGTTTGCTGAGCAAGAAGGGACCCTCAGGGGTCCAGTGCGCGGACATGTGGATGTAACGTGCGCGCAGTAACGCCTCCTGCGCAGGGTCAAGTCTTACGAGCCTATCCGTCATTACCTGCTGCAAAATTCGCTCGGCTATGGGCATGAGTTCACCCGGTAATTTGAAGCGTTTATCCGTATCGGTGATGACGTCGAATGGCACTCCATGGCGCACGCAGAGATCACGCATGACCCGCAATGCAATCAGGCTCAGTTCGCCATGCACGGGGCGTTCGAGCAGCACGGTTATCCAGTAGTGCTCCATGGCCGACGCAGCTTTGCCGCGAGGGTTAGTTGCTGCAGGCCAGGCTTTCACCGCAATGTAGCCATCGCGGGCCACGCCTGATTCGCGCAAGACGTTGGCGTCCGCTTCTGCACGGGCCCAAGCGGCATGGGACTCAACCCTTTGGCCGGTCGGAACGCTGGCCTTGCAGGGCTGCGTCATCCACAACTTTTCTCGTGCTCGTGGCAGGTAGCCGCCACCAACATCGGAGTGGGCTCCCGGCAGGCCTATCTGGAGGTGCGTGTGGTGCACGTTATTAAGAGAGAAGTCGGTTCGATACTCGTCGAGCGCCTTTAGCTGAATGACCTGCCGCGCGCAGTCGGGTGGCAGGTAGAGATTGACTCCACGATTAACATCATCCCCCGGACTGAAGTCCCCATGTAAAGGGTCTGAGATGGCCGCAACGGTATCGAACAGGCCGATAAGGTTAATGCCAACGTCGGCGACAGGATTAAAACTCTTTGATAATCCGGGCCCGCCGCTGTTGAGCAGGCCAGCAAATAATCCTCGTCTCGGCTTGAGCACCTCGTTGACACAATGCCGAGCTGCAGCACCGCCACGGCTGAAACCTAAGACGTCGAACTCGATTTTTCCTATAGACACGCCGGGATTTGCTTTGCGAAAACGATCCAACTGCTTCGCCAACAGGGCTGGCGCCTGCTTGACCCGAGCTACCACCCCAGTCTCGCCTTGCCCGAGAGCCTGCCCAACCAATGTGGCATCCTTGCCGCCGCTGCGGGTGCCGATACCTTCCACGTACGCCTTGATGTACCCGATTTTGGCTTCAACCGAAATACTATCTACCGCGCTATCCGGGTACAGCTGATACAAATACGCCACATTGCTCGGCGCATTCCCGTAACTGTTATTCGGCGCGCTGTTAAACGCACTACCGTCAAACTCTCCGAACCCGTACTGCTTGCACGTCGCCGCAATGCTCTCAAGCTCTTCACGACTGAAACTGTCCAAATCCGATTGTCGGCACTGTGCGGTCACCGCCGCATTGCTCTGGTTATTTCCCGTCCCGTCAAAGAACAGCCCGATGCGCAGGGTGATGCCTTCGGTGGTTTCCTCTTCCTCTTCTTCCTCCTCAAGCTCAGGCGTGGGACGCGGTGTCAGCCATTCTTCAGGCTGAGGAAAGTCGATCGCGATGTTTCCAGGCAAAATCGTGTGGACGGGCATGGTCTTGCCGTCCTTGTCGGTCACGCCGTTGAACACTTCGCCGTTCTGCGTGGTGATCCGGTACCGGACGAAGCGCGCAGCGGCCTGTTGCGCATCGACCAGGGTGTACCCCGCCCCATAGCCATAAGGTATTGGCGTCACCGGAGTCGTAAGCGTGGTGGCACCGGCCTTCAGCACGTAAGCGGCCCGGTGATAGATATTCCCCGGCGCGCCCAGCTCGATCTCGCCATCCTTGATACGGATGAATGCGCCACCGCAATTCAGGAGGAGCTCTTCCGGGGCGCTGATTTCGATCCGGCCGGCCAGGCTTTCGATCTTGATGTCGTTGTTGGCCAGTGCGTGCAGTTCGCCAGTTTGGGCATGCACTTGCAGGTCGCCCTGAACCGCTTTGAGTTGCAGACCCTTGGTGACGGCGCACAGGCTGATCGCACCTTCGGCGGTGCCGGTGATGTTGCGTCCGGCGCTGATATCGGTCGAGCGTGACGAGGTGATGGCGACGCTTTCGCGACCGGACGACAGGCAGATCGCTTCAGGGGTGACGATGCCAATGCCGGCCGGTGCGTGCAGCAGAAGCCCGGGCTCGGAGAGGTGAGTCAGCGCATCGTTCAGTTGCGTATGGCTGCGGGTGTCTGCGGCGATGGCGCCAGCACTTCTCGCGGCCTGGGCCATGGTGCGTGCCACGGACAACGCGCTTTCCAGTTCCTCGATCACGGCATCCATGTCGAGCTGCTGACCGTGCGCTTTGGTCTGTTCATCCGCACTGATCAACAGCCCATTCCCAGCCCGAATCGCGCCCCAGCCATCCGTGCGCAACTCAAACCCTTCGCCGCGCCTATCCTTTTCGTTGTCGACCAGATGCCCAAGGTTTAGCTGGCTCTTGCCGCTGTGCTCGGTGCTGAGTTTGATGTGTTCCTTGCCGCGATTGTCCTCCATGCGCAGCTTGTTATTCGCCGGCGTGCGGAGGACGTTGCGTTTGTAATCGCTGCGCGTGAGGGTGACGTGATCGGGGTGTCGGCTGTCGTGAAGGGCATGGGCGATGTAGGGCCGGTCCGGGTCGCCTTGCTCGAAGGCAATCGCCACTTCGGTGCCGCAGATCAGTGGCAGGTGCAGGCCGTGGGTGTCGCCCGCGTAGGGGCGGGCTAGCCTCAGCCACAGACTTTCCTCGCCCAGCTTCCAGCTGTCGCGATCAAACAGAAAGCTGACCTTGTAGCGGCCTTCGCGGTCGATGTGGCTGTATGGATCGTTGGCCAGCGAGCTGGTGACACGGGCCGGAACAGTGCCGGCTATCTTAGGTTTGGCCAGCAGCGGCGGCCGAAAGCACACGATCTCGGAATACGGAACCGCCTCAAAACTCAGCTCGAAACTGCGGTCCCGCGCAGCATGCAACCGCAATCGAGTGATCACCGCACCCGGTTCAAACGCCTGCGGCGCCCCACCGGAAATCGCCAGCACCTGAGCCAATCCCAACGTAGCACTGCTGCTAATCCCGGTCAGCCGAGTCTGGTTATTGAGATACCGCTCATGCCGCAACCGGGCGTAGAAAAACCCGCTTTCACCCTCTAAATCTTCATCCTGATCCAGCTTTTCGCCGAGCACCTTGTACGGCTCGGCATAGTGATACGCCTCGCCGTAAGTGGTGGAATCCCCGCGCGTCTGATCAACATCCGCATCCAGCCATGCGTTCGCATCCCGATGGTGATAGGCCCGAAAGTGAACGCTCTGCTCCACCACCTCATGACTGACCTGCAGCCCCCAACCCCCATCCTGGCCGCTGCTGCCCAACCCCGACTGCGGCCGAAACGGCAAGCTCACACGCGGCCGAACGTAATGCCGCTGATCATCGTGAAACTCGACGACCTCAATACCCAATCGCTCATTGTTGCTAAAGCGGTACCAGATCCCCACCTCGGCCAGCAGCCGCGAAATAAACGCCAGATCGCTCTCGCCGTACTGCATCACCTGCTCACGCTTCGGATACTCCCGCACCAGCGAAAACAGAAAATCCTGCCCCTCAAAATCATGCCGTGTGCGCAGAATGCTCTCGACAATCTGCGGCACCGACTGATGCTGATAAATCCGGAACTGCTTTCCACGCCCCAGCAATGCCAGTCGCGGTTCCAGCGTCACTTCATAACGCGCCTCATC
Source organism: Pseudomonas sp. CFBP 8772 (assembly GCF_014841665.1). Taxonomy (NCBI): domain Bacteria; kingdom Pseudomonadati; phylum Pseudomonadota; class Gammaproteobacteria; order Pseudomonadales; family Pseudomonadaceae; genus Pseudomonas; species Pseudomonas sp. CFBP 8772. The sequence continues at coordinate 22,258 of NZ_JACYUI010000018.1, forward strand.
AGCCGAACCGGAAAGCCGTTTAAAACCCGTCACCACACCATGCAGCGTCCGCAACGCTTCAACCCGAGGCACCCGCACCCCACCAATCGCCACCGGCAACGTATGCGTCGCCGCATGCAGACTGAACTGCGCTTCCCGCCCCAGCATCCGTTCAGCCCCGATGTCCTGTTCAACCGAGGTAAATTCCACCCGGTAACGAAACGGCTGACTCAGCTGTTCCTCGCCCTCGAAGGCAAGAACATCGAGCGCAATGGGCAGACGATGAATAACAAGTTTGTGGCGACTGTGATCGAAGAAAGGCGGTAATACGGTGAGCATGAATGAGCGTCCCTGGCAGGAGAATGCGCCCCCGACCGGTCCATAAAGAACCGATCAACTCATCCATGACAGGGGCTGAAGCGGGCGAAGATGAGGCATTTCAAAGCGTCATTCCATAGGCAAAACACGAACCGGACGCGTCCTAATGGAGATCAGGAAATGCCCTACACGGCCTCCTAAATCGAGACCCCGCCCGACGAGTGCTAGACTCTCGCACCGTCCATTGCCCGATCGATTTCATGTTCCCTCTCTCCTCACCACTGCCTCCCGCACCGCTGCAACCGCTCAATTTTGACTGGCTCCAGGCAGCGGGCGTGGAGGCGGCGATCCTGCGGCTGGACCTCGTCGATCCGCTGATCAGCGGCAATAAATGGTTCAAGCTCAAGCACCATCTGGCGGCGGCTGAGCGAGCCGGTGCACGGGGTGTTATCAGCCTGGGCGGCGCGCATTCCAATCACCTGCATGCGCTGGCGGCGGCGGGCAAGCGCTTTGGTTTTGCCACGGTCGGGTTGTTGCGGGGGCATGCGGTCGAGACGCCAACGGTGCTGGATGTACAGGCGTTCGGCATGGAGTTGCACTGGCTGGGTTACGCCGGGTATCGCGCGCGCCATGACGCGGATTTCTGGGTGCCGTGGCGCGAGCGTTATCCGCATCTGTTTCCGGTGCCCGAGGGCGGAGGCGGGCTAGACGGCGCGTTGGGCTGCGCTGAAATCGTCGAACAGGCGCGCAGCCAGCTCGGCGATTTGGGGTGGGAGGATTACGATTGCTGGTGGCTGGCGTGTGGCACCGGCACAACGCTGGCGGGATTGGCACTGGCGGAGGCGGGGCAGCATGAGGTGATAGGCGCGATGGCGGTGCCCGAAGGTCATGGGGTTGAGGGCAATGTGGAGGGGATTGTTGAAGCTTTCGCGAGCAAGCTCGCTCCCACAGGGACTGTGGCGCCCTCGGGCAGAATGAGTCCGCGACCGACAGGCTCGGACGTGGGGGTAGACCGCAAAAAGCCCCAGGGTTACCGCTTGCTCGACGCCAGTCGTGGCGGCTTTGCGAAGACCGATCCCGCGTTGCTGGATTTCATTGCGCGGCACGAAGCCGAAGCCGGTATCCCCCTCGAACCGCTGTACACCGGCAAGGCATTGCTGGCGCTGCACGAAGAAGTGATCTCGGGCCGGATCGCCAAGGGCACGCGGCTGATTTTCCTGCACACCGGCGGACTGCAGGGCAAGCGAACCTTCGATGCTGCGCACGCACATCCCTGACGCCGGAGCGCGCATCCGGGCACTGGCACGAATCCTGCGGCCCACACCCCCGACAGGTCGGTCCTGAGTACGTCGGCGGCATTTCTGGAGTCGGGCGGGCAGGGCGCTGTGCCGATAATCGGATCTTTCCCACGCGCGCCGAGGTTTCCATGACCACTCCCGTCCTTGAGCAGGTCGATCCTGCCACCCTGAGAAAAGTCATCGTGGCGGCCGCCATCGGCAATTTTGTCGAATGGTTCGACTTCGCGGTGTACGGCTTTCTGGCCACGACCATTGCCCAGCAGTTCTTCCCCAGCGGCGACGCCAGCGCCGCGCTCTTGAAAACCTTCGCGGTGTTCGCCGTGGCTTTCGCGTTTCGTCCCTTGGGCGGGGTGTTCTTCGGCATGCTGGGCGACCGCATCGGCCGCAAGCGCACGCTGGCGTTCACCATTCTGTTGATGGCCGGGGCGACGACCATCATCGGTCTGCTGCCGACCTACGCCGCAATCGGCGTGATGGCACCCGTTTTGCTCACCCTCATCCGTTGCGCTCAGGGCTTCTCCGCCGGGGGAGAATACGCGGGGGCGTGTGCCTACTTGATGGAGCACGCGCCACGCACGCAACGGGCGTGGTACGGCAGTTTCGTGCCGGTGTCGACCTTTTCGGCCTTCGCGGCGGCGGCGATCATTGCCTACGCGCTGGAGGCCTCTTTGAGCACCGAAGCCATGGGCAGTTGGGGCTGGCGGCTGCCGTTTCTGATCGCCGCGCCGTTGGGGCTGGTCGGGCTGTACCTGCGCTGGAAACTGGACGAAACACCGGCCTTTCAGGCGGTCAAGCAGGAACACGCGGTCGCCCATTCGCCGCTCAAGGACACCCTGCGCAATCACGGCGCGGCGATCTGCTGCCTTGGCGCGTTCGTGTCGCTGACGGCGCTGTCGTTCTACATGTTCACCACCTATTTCGCGACGTACTTGCAGGTGGCGGGCGGCCTTAACCGTGCGACCGCGCTGTTGGTGTCGTTGATTGCCTTGCTGTTCGCCGCCGCGATCTGTCCGGTGGCCGGGGCGTTTTCCGACAAGGTCGGGCGACGCAAGACGGTGCTCAGCACCTGCGTCCTGCTGATCGTGGTGGTGTATCCGTCGTTTTTGATGGCCAGTTCCGGTTCTTTTGTGGCCTCGATCGTCGGTGTGATGTTGCTGGCGATCGGCGCTGTCCTGTGCGGTGTGGTGACGGCGGCTTTGTTGTCGGAGACCTTTCCCACGCGTACCCGTTACACCGCTTCGGCGATCACCTACAACATGGCGTACACAATCTTCGGCGGAACGGCGCCGCTGATGGCGACCTGGCTGATCGGCGCGACGGGCAGCAACCTGGCGCCGGCGTTTTACCTGATCGTCATCGCGCTGCTGGCGCTGGCGGGAGGGCTGGCCTTGCCGGAGACGTCCAAAGTGTCGCTGCATGAGGTGGAAGGTTCGTTGACGGCGCGGGGGAGATTGCAGACGGCGATTTGACTGGGGGCTCCACCTTGCTTACTAAGGAGGCGGTGTGCCTGCTGGATGTTGGGCGGATTGCAGGCCGTCTTCGTGAGCAAGCTCACTCCCACAGGATTTGCGTTTGCTTGACAGGAGAGTGGTGTCAAAAAGCTTCAGGTGTCCTGACACCACGCCACCCATCAGACAAATCAGCAACAAAATATGGCAGCGGCGCCCCAAAAAATGGCACATTGGCGGCCCCTTGTGCCGCTGACATGTTCTGTAACGAGTCCCACGGCGCATCAACGTTCGATGGATGAACCCGATGGCCGTTACCAGTCCTGCAACCGTGCCCGCGACCGATACCCAGCCCGTTCCCGCCCCGCAATCTACGCAATCAAGCCCCTTGGTCATGCGCATCATTGGTGCGGTGGCCCTGGCGCACCTGCTCAATGACCTGATCCAGTCGATCCTGCCTTCGATCTACCCGATGCTGAAGGCCTCGTACGGCCTGAGCTTTACCCAGGTCGGCTTGATCACGCTGACGTTTCAGGTCACGGCGTCCCTGCTGCAGCCCTGGGTCGGTTATTACACCGATCGCCATCCCAATCCGTTGGTGCTGCCGGTCGGTTCGTTGTGCATTTTGGGCGGCGTCATGATGCTCGCGACCGTAGGCAGCTTCCCGTTGATCCTGCTCGCCGCAGGGTTGATCGGCATTGGCTCGTCGACCTTTCACCCTGAAGCCTCGCGCATCGCCCGGCTGGCCTCCGGCGGGCGCTTTGGTCTGGCGCAGTCGAGCTTCCAGGTGGGCGGCAACAGCGGGTCGGCCATCGGACCGCTGCTGGCGGCGGCGATCATCATTCCGTTCGGTCAGGGGCATATCGCCTGGTTCGGGGTGGTGGCGCTGTTTTCCGTAGGGCTGCTGTACGCCATCAGCCGCTGGTACAAGGCGCACCTGGCGCTGTTCAAGATCAAGGCCGGGCAAGCAGCGACCCACGGGCTGTCGAAACGTCGGGTGACCAGCGCGCTGGTGGTGCTGGCGCTGCTGGTGTTCTCCAAATATTTCTACATGGCCAGCTTCACCAGCTACTTCACCTTTTACCTCATCGACAAATTCCAGCTGTCCGTGGCCAGCTCCCAGCTGCACTTGTTCATGTTCCTGGCGGCGGTGGCGGCGGGCACATTCTTCGGCGGGCCGATTGGCGATCGCATTGGCCGTAAAGCGGTAATCTGGTTCTCTATTCTGGGCGTGGCGCCGTTCACCATCGCGCTGCCTTACGCTGACTTGTTTTGGACCAGCGTGCTCAGCGTGATCATCGGTTTCATTCTGGCCTCGGCGTTCTCCGCCATCGTCGTCTACGCCCAGGAACTGGTGCCGGGCAACGTCGGCATGATCGCCGGCATCTTCTTCGGCCTGATGTTCGGCTTTGGCGGCATCGGCGCCGCATTATTGGGTCACCTCGCGGACCTTCACGGCATCGTCTATGTCTACACGCTGTGTTCCTACCTGCCGCTGTTAGGCATCCTCGCCATCCTGCTTCCGAGAACTTCAAAAAGGTGTTGATAGCCGTCGCGATTTTTCTGGTCACCATCACCCTGGTGATATGGCAACCCAAGGGCCTTGGTGTCGGCTGGAGTGCAACGTTTGGCGCCGTGCTCGCGCTGCTTTTCGGGGTGGTGCACCTGAGTGACATCCCTCAGGTCTGGCACATTATCTGGAACGCAACCGGGACATTCATTGCGCTGATCATCATCAGCCTGCTGCTCGACGAGGCCGGGTTTTTCAACTGGGCCGCGCTGCACGTGGCGCGTTGGGGCAACGGCAAGGGCCGGCGGCTGTTCGCGTTTATCGTGCTGCTCGGCGCGTTGGTGTCGGCGTTGTTCGCCAATGACGGCGCCGCGCTGATCCTCACCCCGATCGTGATGTCGATGCTGCTGGCCCTGCGTTTTTCGCCGGCGACCACCCTGGCTTTCGTGATGGCGGCTGGGTTCATCGCCGACACCGCGAGCCTGCCGCTGGTGGTCTCCAACCTGGTCAACATCGTCTCTGCCGACTATTTCGGCATCGGCTTCAACCGCTACGCGTCGGTGATGGTGCCGGTGAATCTGGTCAGCGTTGCCGCCACCCTGGCGGTGCTGATGCTGTTCTTTCGCCGCGACATCCCGAAGACCTTCGACGCCTCGCAACTGGACGAGCCGTCTTCGGCGATCAAGGACCGCGCGACCTTCATGACCGGTTGGTGGGTGCTGGGGATCTTGCTGGTGGGCTGCTTCGCCCTGGAGCCGCTGGGAATTCCCATCAGTGCGATCTCCGCTGTGTGCGCCGTGATCCTGTTGGGCATTGCCGCCAAAGGCCACCGCATTTCCACGCGGAAGGTGCTGAAAGACGCGCCGTGGCAGATCGTGATTTTCTCCCTGGGCATGTACTTGGTGGTGTATGGCCTGCGCAATCAGGGCCTGACCGACTACCTCGCGACCTGGCTGGATCGTTTCGCCGAACATGGTTTGTGGGGCGCGGCCATGGGCACGGGCGTGCTGACGGCGCTGCTGTCGTCGGTAATGAACAACCTGCCGACGGTGCTGATCGGCCTGTTGTCCATCGAGGCCAGTCAGGCACATGGCCTGCTGCAGGAAGCGATGATTTACGCCAACGTGATCGGCAGCGACCTGGGCCCGAAAATCACCCCGATCGGCAGCCTCGCGACGTTGTTGTGGCTGCACGTGCTGGCGAAGAAGGGCGTGACCATCGGCTGGGGCTATTACTTCCGCGTCGGCATCGTGCTGACCGTGCCGGTGCTGTTGGTCACCCTCGCGGCGCTGGTGCTGCGACTGAGCCTGTAACGCGGCGAGAGTCCGGCAGGTTCGGCCACAGGTCGGGCACCAGAAATAGCCGCTCGGCCTCTTCCCAGTGGCCGTCGGCATGGCGGGTCAGGCGCACCAGCAGTTGCGCCGGCCCGAGCGGGTCCAGGGCCTCCAGCCAGTCCTTAAACTGGCGAGGGGTCCATGCCTTGTCGCAGCGCGCCGGTGCCAGCCAGGCCGGACGCGGCAGCCATTGCCAGCGACCGTCCAGGCTGTTTTCTGCGTAGCCCGGCCAGTCCTTTTGATGCAGCCACTTTCCCCGCAGATGCTCAGGGTGTGCCCCTTGTGGCGACGCGCCCGCACCGGGCCATGGATAAAACAGATAACCCCCCAGCCAGAGCGAAGCGCTAAAGGTGTCCACGCCCCGCGCAGCAAGAACGGCGCTGCTCTCGGGGCGCGCTGACATGGGCAGTTGATGCTGATTCAGGTGCGCGAGCTTCAAATCCAGCCGGTCGAGGGCGCCGGGGCCGAGCCAGTGGGCCGGGTTTTCGCCGTCCTGATCCTGCTGCCCCAGGTACAGCTTGATCGCCAATTCAATATGGTGAACGCCACCCTTATCCCTCAGCAGCATGTCCAGCTCGCCCAGCGTGCGGCCTTCGCCCTGAATGGGCAGGTTAGCCGCGAGCAGTTCCACGCCGGGCGCGTGCTGGATTGCGAATTGCCAGAGCCGCTCGTAATACAGCCCCAGCCGCCGCGTCGAGCTTCTCGCCAGCCAGTCGTTGAGTGCGCTGTCGTCCTGGTCCAGCTGCGTTAAAAAAGCTTCAAGCGCTTCGGGCTGCTGCACCCAGTCGCTGCCGCTGAGGGGGTGTCGCTGGGGCCACTGGGTTTCCGTCAGCAGGGGCGGCGACAGGATTACCAACGCCAGATCACGTACGGTGTGCGTATGCAGCTGACGGGGCAGGGCGGTCAGGGTCGGGAAAGAGTTATTCATCAAGGCAGGATAGCGGGTGATGGGCGCTCTCGGCCACCGCTTCATCGTCGCCGTCGGATGCGACAGGTCAGCTCAGGCATGCCTGAAAGGCGCTGCTTGAAGGGTGCGCTTAAAGAGCCCATTTGCCGCCCCCGACCCCTTCGCCCATAATCGCGTTCTTTACACGCATCAAGCCTGCGGGAGCCCCATGGAGCAATTTCGAAATATCGGCATCATTGGTCGCCTGGGCAGTACCCAGGTGGTGGAGACCGTTCGCCGACTCAAGAAATTCCTGATATCGCGGCACCTGCATGTGATCCTCGAAGACGCCATCGCCGAGGTCTTGCCGGGGCATGGTTTGCAGACCTCTTCGCGCAAGATGCTCGGTGAAGTCTGCGACATGGTCATCGTCGTCGGCGGCGACGGCAGCCTGCTCGGCGCCGCCCGTGCGCTGGCCAAGCACAACGTGCCGGTGCTGGGCATCAACCGCGGCAGCCTGGGCTTCCTGACCGACATCCGCCCCGACGAGCTGGAAGTCAAAGTCGCGGAAGTGCTCGACGGCCACTATCTGGTGGAAAACCGCTTCCTGTTACAGGCCGAAGTGCGCCGTCACGGCGAAGCGATCGGACAGGGCGACGCCCTCAACGACGTCGTGCTGCACCCCGGCAAATCCACGCGGATGATCGAATTCGAAATCTACATCGACGGCCAGTTCGTCTGCAGCCAGAAGGCCGACGGTCTGATCGTCGCCACGCCCACCGGCTCCACAGCCTACGCGCTGTCGGCGGGCGGGCCGATCATGCACCCCAAACTCGACGCCATCGTCATCGTGCCGATGTACCCGCACACGCTGTCCGGCCGGCCGATTGTCGTCGACGGAAACAGTGAGCTGAAAATCGTTGTCTCAAAGGACATGACGATCTACCCACAGGTTTCCTGCGATGGCCAGAACCACTTCACCTGCGCGCCGGGTGACACCGTGACCGTGAAAAAGAAGCCGCAGAAGCTGCGACTCATTCACCCCCTCGACCACAACTACTACGAAGTCTGCCGGACCAAACTCGGTTGGGGCAGTCGGCTTGGCGGCGGGAGCGACTGATGCTCGATCCCGCGCGTGGCTACGATCTGATCGGTGACGTGCATGGTTGTGCCCAGACCCTTGAGCACTTGCTCGACACCCTTGGTTACCGCTTCCAGGCCGGCGTGTGGCGCCACCCTGAGCGCATCGCCGTGTTCCTCGGCGACATCATCGACCGCGGCCCGCGCATTCGCGAGGCGTTGCACATCGTCCGTGACATGGTCGAAGCCGGCCAGGCGTTCTGCATCATGGGCAACCATGAATTCAACGCGCTGGGCTGGAGCACCCCGGCACCGCCTGAGAGCGGCCATGAATGGGTGCGCGAGCACACGCCGCGCCATGCCCGTCTGCTGGGCGAAACCCTGGCGCAGTTTGAGCAGCATCCCGGTGACTGGAACGACTTCCTCAAATGGTTTTACCAATTGCCGCTGTTCATCGACGCCGAGCGCTTCCGCGTGGTCCACGCTTGCTGGGATGCCAGCCTGATCGAGCCGTTGCGCAGCGTTCACGGCGACGGTCGCATCGACCAGGCCTTCGTGCAGGCGTCGGCGGAGCCCGGTAGTTTTGCCTGCGCCGTGTTTGATCGCCTGCTGCGCGGCACCGACATGCGCCTGCCCCACGGCATGACCCTGACCGGGGGCGACGGCCTGACCCGCGGCTCGTTCCGCACCAAGTTCTGGGAAGACGACCCGCAGACCTACGGCGACGTGGTGTTTCAGCCTGACGCGCTGCCCGAGCCGGTGGCGCGGCGGCCGCTGTCCCCCAGCGAGAAAAACGCGCTGCTGCGGTACGGCGCCGATGAACCGCTGTTGTTCGTCGGCCACTACTGGCGCAGCGGCATTCCCGCCCCGATCCGCCCCAATCTGGCCTGCCTCGACTACAGCGCCGTGCTCTACGGCAAGCTGGTCGCCTACCGGCTGGATCAGGAAACACAGATTGACCCGGACAAGTTCGTCTGGGTCGACGTCACCCGACCGGAGATGGGTCAATGAGTCCGGTTGCTGTATTGCGTTTGCCCCTCCAAACCGACCTGAGTGGTTTCGTCGAGTTGCTGCGACGCCTCAACGTGCCCCATCGGGTCAGCGAGGAGGCCGGTGAGCAAGTGCTGTGGGTGCCCGATGCGCCGCAACTGGCCGATGACGTCCGCCAGTTGTATCAGCAATACCCCGAAGGCGACCCGACCGCGCAGTTGCCGCCGGGACGCGAGGTGGTGGCCGTGAGCCGGCTGAGTCCGCTGGTCCAGGTGCGCAACAGCCCGGTCACCAGCGTGATCTTGCTGCTGTGCCTGATCGTCGCCGGCGTGACCTTGCTCGGCGACAATTTTGAAGCCTTGAGCTGGTTGACCTTCAACGACTTCCGCGTCAACGGCGAGTACATCAGCTTTCTGCCGGTGGAAACATCGCTGGGGGCGGGGCAGTGGTGGCGGGTGGTCACGCCGATGCTGATTCATTTCGGCCTGCTGCACCTGGTGATGAACGCGCTGTGGTTCTGGGAGCTGGGCCGACGCATCGAAATGCGCCAGGGCAGTTGGCAGTTGCTCGGACTGACCCTGGCGTTCAGCGCGTTTTCCAATTACGTCCAGTATTTCTGGAGCGGCCCGAGTCTGTTCGGCGGTCTGTCCGGCGTGCTGTATGGCCTGCTCGGTCACTGCTGGATCTTTCAATTGCTCGCCCCCAACCCCATGTATCGTTTACCACGCGGTGTTCTGGGGATGATGCTGATCTGGCTGGTGGTGTGCCTGTCTGGCGTCGTCGGTGTGCTCGGGTTTGGCGAAATCGCCAACGGCGCCCACGTCGGCGGCCTGATCATCGGTTGTGCTACAGGTCTTGTGGGCGGTGCACTGGCCCGCCGCAAACATTAAAATCGCCCGCTTAATTCTGGGAGAACCCAATGTCCTCTTTTGTCGAAATGATCGAAAACATCACCCCGGACGTCTACGAAAGCCTGAAGCTGGCGGTGGAAATCGGCAAATGGTCCGACGGCCGCAAGCTGACCCAGGAACAACGTGAGCTGTCGCTGCAGGCGTTGATTGCCTGGGAAGTGCGCAACGTGCCCGAGGACCAGCGCATCGGCTACATGGGCCCGCAAGAGTGCGCGTCGAAGTCGGCGCCGGTACCCAATATCCTGTTCAAATCGGACTCCATTCATTGATTGAAATCGGCAGAGGCTCCGTCAACAAAATGTCCGCGCGGCTTGAGGCTTCGCGGGTGGAATATGCGTTCCGGCTGGGTGATTCACAGATCCCGGTCAACCCGCTGATCGGCAAGACCGTGCGCCTGGAGTTTCTGGGTGCGATTCATTGCAGCCATTGCGGCAAGCGCACCAAAACCAGCTACAGCCAGGGTTATTGCTACCCGTGCATGCTCAAGCTGGCGCAGTGCGACCTGTGCATCATGAGCCCGGAGCGCTGCCATCACGAGCATGGCACCTGCCGCGATCCGGCCTGGGGCGAGCAGTTCTGCATGACCGATCACGTGGTCTATCTGGCCAACTCGTCGGGGGTCAAAGTCGGCATCACCCGCGCCACCCAGCTGCCAACGCGCTGGCTGGACCAGGGCGCCAGTCAGGCGTTGCCGATCGTGCGCTGCGCCACCCGGCAGCAGTCCGGCTTTGTGGAAGATCTGTTCCGCAGCCAGGTGGCCGACCGCACCAACTGGCGCGCGCTGCTCAAGGGCGACGCACCGGCGGTTGATCTGGCGGCGATTCGTCAGCAACTGTTCGAGTCCTGCGCCGAAGGCCTGGTCGCGCTGCAAATGCGCTTTGGCTTGCAGGCCATTCAGGTGATGAACGATGTCGAGCCTATCGAGATCCGATACCCGGTAGAGGCCTACCCGACCAAGATCGTCAGCTTCAACCTAGACAAGAATCCGGTCGCCGAAGGCACCCTGTTGGGCGTCAAAGGGCAGTACCTGATCTTCGACACCGGCGTGATCAATATTCGCAAATACACGGCGTATCAACTCGCCGTGCATCAGTAGCCCGTATTAGCAGAAGAAGGGACAACAGCATGCGCACAGACCAGCCGAAAATGATTTACCTGAAGGATTATCAGGCGCCTGAGTACCTCATTGACGAGACCCACCTGACGTTCGAATTGTTCGACGACCACTCGCTGGTCCACGCGCAGTTGGTGATGCGCCGCAACCCGGACCGCGCCGCGCTCGCTCAAGGCGCGGCCTTGCCACCGCTGGAACTCGACGGCCAGCAGCTTGAGCTGCTGTCGGTGAAGCTGGCGGATGTCGACCTGTCCGAGGGCGACCTTGCACAGAACGGCTACCAGCTGACCCCCGACAGCCTCACCGTGCAGCCGACGTCCGAGACCTTCACCCTCGACACCACCGTGAAGATCCACCCGGAAACCAACACCGCGCTGGAAGGCCTGTACAAATCCAGCGGCATGTTCTGCACCCAGTGCGAGGCCGAGGGCTTCCGCAAGATCACCTATTACCTCGACCGCCCGGACGTGATGAGCACGTTCACCACGACCGTCAGCGCCAACAAGCAGGCCTTCCCGATCCTGCTGTCCAACGGCAACCTGATCGCCGCCGGCCCCTCCGATGACACCCAGCGTCACTGGGCAACGTGGGAAGACCCGTTCAAGAAGCCGGCCTACCTGTTCGCGCTGGTGGCCGGTGACTTGTGGTGCATCGAAGACACCTTCATCACCATGAGCCAGCGCAAGGTCACGCTGCGCATCTTCGTCGAGCCGGAAAACGTCGACAAATGCCAGCACGCCATGGACAGCCTGAAGAAGTCCATGCGCTGGGACGAAGAGGTCTACGGCCGCGAATACGATCTGGACATCTTCATGATCGTCGCCGTCAACGACTTCAACATGGGCGCCATGGAGAACAAGGGCCTCAACATCTTCAATTCCAGCGCCGTGCTGGCCCGCGCCGAAACCGCGACCGATGCCGCCCACCAGCGCGTCGAAGCGATCGTCGCCCACGAATACTTCCACAACTGGACCGGCAACCGCGTCACCTGCCGCGACTGGTTCCAGCTGTCGCTGAAGGAAGGCTTCACGGTGTTCCGTGATTCCGGCTTCTCTGCGGACATGAACTCGGCCACGGTCAAGCGCATTCAGGACGTGGCTTACCTGCGCACCCACCAGTTCGCCGAAGACGCCGGCCCCATGGCCCACGCCGTGCGCCCTGACAGCTTCATCGAGATTTCCAACTTCTACACCCTGACCGTGTACGAGAAGGGCGCGGAAGTGGTCGGCATGATCCACACGCTGTTGGGCGTGGAAGGATTCCGCAAGGGCAGCGACCTGTTCTTCGAGCGCCATGACGGCCAGGCCGTGACCTGCGACGACTTCGTCAAGGCCATGGAAGACGCCAACGGTGTCGACTTCACGCAGTTCAAGCGCTGGTACTCCCAGGCCGGCACGCCGCGTCTGGCGGTCAGCGAGTCCTACGACGCTGCCGCGAAAACCTACAGCCTGACCTTCCGTCAGAGCACGCCAACCACGCCGGGCCAGCCGGGCGATCAGAAGCTGCCGTTCGTGATCCCGGTTGCCATGGGTCTGCTGGACGCCCAGGGTCAGGAACTCCCTCTGCGCCTGCACGGCGAGGCACCGGCGGTGAACACCTCCCGCGTGCTCTCGGTGACTGAAGCCGAGCAGACCTTCACCTTCATCGACATCGACGAACAGCCGCTGCCGTCGCTGCTGCGCGGGTTCTCGGCGCCGGTGAAACTGAGCTTCCCGTACAACCGCGATCAGTTGATGTTCCTGATGCAGCACGACAGCGATGGCTTCAACCGCTGGGATGCCGGTCAGCAACTGTCCGTGCAAGTGCTGCAGGACCTGATCGCCCAGCACCAGAAGGGCGAATCGCTGGTCATGGATCAGCGTCTGATCACCGCGCTGCACACGGTGCTCACCGACGAAAGCCTGGATCAGGCCATGGTCGCGGAAATGCTCTCGCTGCCGGGCGAGGCGTATCTGATCGAGATCAGCGAAGTGGCTGACGTCGATGCCATCCACGCCGCGCGGGAGTTTGCCCGCCAGCAATTGGCCGACAGCCTGAGTGACGCGCTGTGGCAGCGTTACCAGACCAATCGCGAGCTGTCGAAGCAGACGCCGTACGTGGCAGCGTCCGAGCACTTCGCTCGCCGTGCGCTGCAGAACATCGCCCTGTCTTACCTGATGCAGACCGGCAAGCCGGAAGTCCTGGCCGCCGCCATCGACCAGTTCGACACCGCCGACAACATGACCGAGCGCCTGACCGCGCTGGCCGTGCTGGTGAACTCGCCGTTCGAGGCCGAGAAGGCCAAGGCGCTGGAAGTGTTTGCCGAGAACTTCAAGGACAACGCGCTGGTCATGGATCAGTGGTTCAGCGTGCAGGCCGGCAGCACCTTGCCGGGCGGGCTGGAGCGTGTGAAAGCGCTGATGCAGCACCCGGCGTTCACCATGAAGAACCCGAACAAGGTGCGTGCCCTGATCGGCGCCTTTGCCGGGCAGAACCTGATCAACTTCCATGCGGCGGACGGTTCGGGCTATCGCTTCCTGGCCGATCTGGTCATCGAGCTGAACGGCTTCAACCCGCAGATCGCCTCCCGCCAGCTGGCGCCGCTGACCCGCTGGCGCAAATACGACAGCGCGCGCCAAGCGCTGATGAAAGCGGAACTGGAGCGCATCCTCGCCTCCGGTCCGCTGTCGCCTGACGTGTATGAAGTGGTGAGCAAAAGCCTGGCGTAAATCGGGCGGATGTTGAAAAGGGCTGTCCGTTTGCGCGGACAGCCCTTTTTTTGTGGATGCTGATTTATGGTTTCAGCGGCTGCGGAGCTGTCTTGTACGCGACACCTTGGTAGGACTGGCTTTAGCCGGGAAGAAGCCGGTTTGTGCGCCATCCATTTTGCGGTGTGACGAATGACGCCTTCCCGGCTGAAGCCGGTCCCACAATGCGAGTTGTCCAATGATTCCGGCGAGCGGGCGATCAGGCGTTGAAACCGATAATCGCCTTGGTCTCCAGATACTCCTCAAACCCCATCACGCCGTATTCCCGGCCATTGCCCGAGCGCTTGTAGCCGCCGAAGGGCGCCATGGGATCCCACGCCGGGTGGTTCAGGTGGACTTGCCCGGCGCGAATGCGCGAGGCCACGGCGCGGCCCAGTTCCAGGTCCTGCGCCTGCACGTGGGCGCCCAGGCCATAGACCGTGTCGTTGGCGATGGCCACGGCTTCGTCGATGGAGTCATAGGCGAGGATGCACAGCACCGGGCCGAAGATTTCCTCCTGGGCGATGCGCATCGCTGAGTCGACTTCGGAGAACACCGTTGGCTTGGTGTAATAACCTTTTTCAAACCCCGGCACACGGCCCGGGCCGCCGCACAGCAATTTCGCGCCTTCGCGGATGCCCGCTTCGATCATGGCTTGAACGCGGCTGAATTGGGCTTCGTTGGCAATGGGGCCGAGCTGGGTGTCGGGGGATTGCGGGTCACCGACGATCAAGGCGTCGGCGGTGGCGGCGGCCAGTGCTTCGACTTCAGCGAGGCGGGCGCGGGGCACGATCATTCGGGTCGGCGCGCTGCACGACTGGCCGACGTTGCGCAAGGCCGACAGCACCCCCAGCGGCACGGCTTTGGCGAAGTCGGCGTCGGGCAGCATGACGTTGGGCGATTTGCCGCCCAGTTCCTGGGTCACGCGTTTCACCGTCACCGCCGCCGCTTGCGCCACAAGCGCGCCGGCCCGATTTGAGCCGGTGATGGAAATCATGTCGATGTCGGGGTGGGCGGCGATGGCGGCGCCGACGTCAGGACCACTGCCGTTGACCAGATTGAACACCCCGGGCGGCAGGCCGGCGTCGTGGACCAGTTGGGCGAACAGCAGGGCGCTTAACGGCGACAGCTCGCTGGGTTTCAACACCACGGTGCAGCCGGCGGCGAGGGCCGGCGCGACTTTGGCAGTGATCTGGTAAAGCGGCCAGTTCCAAGGGGTGATCAGACCGCAGACGCCGATAGCTTCCCGCTCGATGGCGGTGGTGCCTTCGACGGTCTGGAAGCGGTAGGTTGATAGCAGATCCCGGGCAACCCGCACATGTTCGGCGGCCAGCGGCACCTGCATGGCGCGGGAGAAACTGATGGCGGCGCCCATCTCCAGTGAGAGGACTTGGGCGAGGGGCTCTTTGCGCTCAAGGATCAATGCGTGGATTTTGCTCAGGATCGCTGCGCGTTCTTTGACCGGTGTTGCTGACCAGTCAGGGAAGGCGGCACGCGCTGCTGCGACGGCCCGATCAACGTCCTCCGCCGACCCCCGCGCGACCTCGGCGACCACCTCTTCAGTGGCGGGATTGACCACCGGCAGAAGGGCCGGAATCGCGGGGGAGATCCACTCGCCGTTGATATAGAAGTGCCCGGCGTTTTGCAGCTCGATGCCGTGGGTGTTTGAAGGGTGTGAGGTCATCCAACTAGCTCCCTGGAGCGGTGATAAGGGCTGCGAACAGCGAGTCCTGACGTCTCGATACGCTAACAAACCGGCCCAGGCAAAAGATGCCGTAGTTGCGATCTGCAAGGGAGAATCTGCTGAATCCGCCGGGGTCCACGCCATCCGTTTTGCGGTGTGACACCTGACGTCTTCCCGGCTAAAGCCAGTCCTACAGTCGAGGTCATGCCGGATACCCTGAATGCACGCGATATGTTTTTGTAGGACCGGCTTCAGCCGGGAAGACGCCCGCATGAGCACCCACAATTTCGCGGCGTGACGCTTGACGTTTTCCCGGCTGAAGCCGGTCCTACAGGGGATTGCGTGCGCTGCCTGATTGGCGGGATGCATGCGGTCTGTTTTTGTAGGACCGGCTTCAGCCGGGAAGACGCCCGCATGAGCACCCACAATTTCGCGGTGTGGCGCCTGACGCTTTCCCGGCTAAAGCCAGTCCTACAGGGGATTGCGTACGCTGCCTGATTGGCGGGATGCATGCGGTCTGTTTTTGTAGGACTGGCTTTAGCCGGGAAGAGGCCTGTGTGAACGCCATCAAATTTGCGGCGTGACGCCCGACGCTTTCCCGGCTGAAGCCGGTCCTACAGGCCGACCGCGTTCAACTAGTGGGACCGGCTTTAGCCGGGAAGAGGCCTGTCTGAACGCCATCAAATTTGCGGTGTTGCGCCTGACGCTTTCCCGGCTGAAGCCGGTCCTACAGGGGATTGGCGTGCGCTGCTTGATTGGCGGCATGAACGCGGTCTGTTTTTGTAGGACCGGCTTTAGCCGGGACGAGGCCTGTGTGAACGCCATCAATTTTGCGGTGTGACGCCCGACGCTTTCCCGGCTGAAGCCGGTCCTACAGGGGATTGGCGTGCGCTGCTTGATTGGCGGCATGAACGCGGTCTGTTTTTGTAGGACTGGCTTTAGCCGGGAAGAGGCCTGTGTGAACGCCATCAATTTTGCGGTGTGACGCCCGACGTTTTCCCGGCTGAAGCCGGTCCTACACATCGCGGCATGCCTGGCAACGTTCACCCAATCGCCTGGGTCACCATCGCGAACTGGGCAATGCCATCCCGTGAGCGCGGCGGTTCGCCCAGCACCATCCGAGGCGCGCGATCAACGCACGGCAGCCCCAGACGCTCCAGCCAATCCACCAGCCCGCAATCAGCCAGAATATCGAAGCGCACAAACGCGCCGGGGATCAGGCCCAGCAGGTGCGTGATCATCTGCTTTGCCTGCGCCAGATCCTGCGCAACCACCGGCCCAATGAGATGCCCGCGACCAAACCGGCGGAGCAGGGCGCATCCCGTCAATTGTCCGCGCACCTCAACGCCCACCACGCACTCTGCCGTCGGCAGCAAATCGGCGAGCACCGCCGTGCGGTCCAGCCCGCTGCCGACATTGGCCAGTTCAATCACCTGCGGGTATTCGGCCTGCGTCACCTCACGACACAGCGCGTCTCCCGTCGCAGCCAGAACCGGCGGCATGTGCGGCACGCCTTGATGCTGCTGAATCCGAGCGTATTCGACGAAACCCATGCTCACATACAGCGGCGCCCCCGATTCAGTGGCGTTGAGGATCGGCGTGCGTGGCGCGGCGGCGTCCAGGCACAGGTGCATCAACTGCCGGCCAATGCCTTTGCTCTGGTGCTGATCACTGACGATCACCAACCCGATGGAAGAATAAGCCCCCTGATGGCAAGCAAATGCCACGCCCACCAACTGACCCTCGTGCTCAGCGACAAAACCCTCGGACGTGCGCTGCACCATCGCCCAGTCTTCCTCGCGATGGGGCCACTTCAAATGCACGGAAAGCGCGTGGGCAGCCGGCATGTCGGCCGCCGTGGCCGTGCGATAAACGTAAGGGTGGCTCATATGAGTTTTCCTGTACTGAGAAGGCTTGTTGCCAGTTGCGGCACCAGCGAGGGCTGAGTAAACCGGCGGATATCGAAGGGGCTGATGGACGTGCTGGTGCTGCCGGTGCTGATCAGTTCTGCCATCACGTCGCCGACCCCGGGGCCGAGCTGAAAGCCATGGCCGCAGAAGCCGAAGGCGTAAAACAGCCCGTCCACCATGCCGCTGGGGCCCATCACCGGCAGCGAGTCCGGCGTGTAGCTTTCGATGCCGCTCCAGGTGCGGATGATGTTGAGTTTCTCGGCGCCGGGCACCAGCCGCTTCATCTGGCGCATCTGATTGATCAGGCTTTCAGGCTTGAAAAATGCCCGATGGTTGACCATGTCCGGCGCGCAGCGGGCGCCGCCACCGATGATGATGTTGCCGCGGGGAATCTGCCGGAAGTAGATCACCTCTTCCTTGATCTTGGTGAACACGCCGATCACCGTCGGCAACGCGTAGGGCACAGGCTCCGTCACCGACATCTGCGGGCCGTTCGGCTCCAGGGGCACGGGTTCGTCGAACTGTTGAGACAGCTTGGTCGCCCACGCGCCGGCGGTGATCAACAGCTGCTCGGCGACGAACAATTGCCCATCGGTGGTGGTGACGTGGAACTGTCCGGCGACTTTTTGCACGTCGGCGACTTCGGTGCGTTCTTCGATTCGCGCGCCGAGGCGTCGGGCCGCGCGGGCAAAGGCCGGTGCCGCCAGACGCGGATTGGCGTGACCGTCGTGGGGCGCGTAGGAACCGCCCTTGACCTCTGCGCCAAGAAAAGGAAATCGCGTGTGCAACTCGGCGCCGCGATAGATTTTCAGGTCCAGATGCTCGGCTTCCGGGGCCGCGGCGTAAGCCTCCAGCTCGGCGATTTCGTCCTCGCGGTAACACACACGCATGTGCCCACTGGGGATGAACTCCAGGTCATCGTCGATCAGCTCCGGCAAGCGTTTCCACAAACCCCACGACCGGTTCGCCAGTTCGAGCTGGCCCAGATAGCGCCCTTGCCGCCGCACATTGCCGAAGTTCACGCCGCTGGCGTACTGACCGATTTGGTCGCGCTCCAGCAGCGTCACCGAGCGGCCGCGCCGCTGCAGGAAAAACGTCGACGAGGCGCCCATGACGCCGCCGCCGATCACCAGCACATCGCTTTTTTGCGGGTTCATTAAGGGTCCTCTCGCAGGTTATGGGGTTGCAGGCCACGGGGTTGCAGGTTGCGCGCCACGGCGTCGATTTCGATCAGGTAACCGTGATGCAAGACCGGGACCGGCACCACGGCGCGGGCGGGCCGATGCTCACCCAGGTACCGCGCATAGAGTCGGTCAAACGCCGGCCAGTGTTCAATGCCCACCACGTAGACCGTGACTTTCAGCAAATCGCCTGGGCCCAAGCCCGCTTCCCGGAGGATCGCGATCAGGTTGTCGAGGGCAATGGAGGCCTGCACCTCGAACGGTTGGTCGGCGCTGTGCTCGCCATTGGCCCGTACCGGCAATTGCCCGGACACGTAGACCACGCCTCCGTAGGCCACGGCCTGGGAATAGTGCCCGCCCGGCGCTGCTGCGTCGGCCGTGTGAATAATGTCGAGATCACCAGCCATGCAGACGACCCCAGGTGTGCACCGCGCCGTCCGCGTCGAGGGCGTGATAGTCCGGAAACTGCGCACCGGTGGCGCAGGCGTGGTTGGGCAGAATGCGCAGCCGGCTGCCGATAGGGAAGCGCGCGGCGAGGTCGGCACTGTCGTCGCCACCCAGGGTAATGATCCCGTGCTCCTGATTGGCGCCGGTAACCAACGCCCCTTCGATCCATTCCCCCGCTTCGCTGCACACCTGGCCGTAACCGAAGTCGTGGCGCTGACGCTGGGTGCCGCGATCACGACTCATGGCCATCCAGCCGGCGTCGGTGATGATCCAGCCCTTGTCCTGCTGATGGCCGATCACCGTGGTCAGCACGCTCAGGGCCAACTCGTCGGCCTGGCAGACGCCGATGTTGTGCATGACCAGATCGAAGAACACATACACGCCGGCACGCACCTCGGTCACGCCGTCCAAGCGCAGAGCTGATAGCGCGGTGGGCGTGGAGCCGATGCTGACGTCCGGGCAGTCGATCCCGGCTTCACGGATGCGTTGAGCGGCGCGGACGCAGAGGGCGCGCTCCTGCTCGGCGAGGGCCTGCAGGGCTTCGGGGTTGTCGAGGTCGTAGCTGGAACCGGCGTGGGTCATCACGCCGCGCAGTTGCACGCCACCCTCGCTGAGGATGCGCGCGACTTCGATGAGTGCCGGGTCTTCAGCGGCGAGGCCCGAGCGATGGCCGTCACAGTCGACCTCGATCCAGACGGGCCAGACGGGGTTGGATTCGTCGTGCTCACGCGCAAAGGCGACGATAGCCTGTGCGCCCTGAACGCTGTCGGTGAGCACGCTCAGGTTGCAACCGGCGCGCCGCAACGCCAGCGCCTGGAACAATTTGCCCGGAGCGATGGCGACCGCATACAGCACATCGCCAATGCCCTGGTTAAAACAGTGTTCGGCTTCCTTCAGGGTGGACACCGTCACGCCGCTGGCACCCGCAGCGATCTGCGCCTGAATCACCGGCAGGCATTTACTGGTCTTGACGTGGGGACGCAAGCGCACGCCGAGGCTGTCCATGCGTTGCTGCATGCGCTGGATATTGCGCTGCATGCGCGGAACATCGACCAGCGCGGCGGGGGTGTCGAGAGAGGCAATCGGCGTAGACATGACGGAACTCGGGTGGCGAGGGACAGGGTGGACTCTACTCAGCTGTCGTTAAGGTGTGGTTCAATCCAGTCTCATCAATCATTAAGTATAAGTGAATGATCTCCATCGAAGACTTGCGCCTGGCGGTCGCATTGAGCCGCGCCGAATCCCTGAGTGCGGCAGCCAGAGCGCTCAATGTTTCGCCGCCGGCGCTGTCCATGCGCCTGCGGAAACTGGAGACCCTGCTGGGCCTGACCCTGGCCAACCGCGACGCCCGCCGCCTGAGCCTGACCGCCGATGGCGAACGCTTCTCCCGGGAAAGCGCGCTGTTGCTGGAGCAGCTCGAAGCGCTGCCCGAGTCCTTCCGGCAAAAGGACGAGAGACTGGTGGGCACGCTGCGGCTGGCGGCGCCCTTCGGTTTCGGACGACAGCGACTGGCACCGCTGCTGGCGCGCTTCATCCGGCTGCATCCGCGGCTGTGCCTGCACCTCGACCTGCGCGAAACCCCTTGGCCGGATCGGCACGACAGCGACGCCGTGATCCACATCGGCCACCTCAACGACAGCCTCTGGACCGCACGGCCACTCTCACCGAACGAGCGCTGGCTGTGCGCAAGCCCGGCCTACCTGCACGAACACGGCGAGCCGACAGCGCCGGACCAGCTCAGCGCCCATCGCTGCATCTGCATCCGTGAAAACGACGAAGACGTCACCCTCTGGCACCTGCGCAAAGGCCCCGCCCGAAAAACCCTGCGCGTCGAACCGGCCCTGCTCACCAACGACGGCAGCGTCGCCCGCCGCTGGGCCGAACAAGGCCTGGGCCTGGTGCTGCGCTCGCAATGGGACGTCAGCGACGCCATCGCCAGCGGCAACCTCGTCCGCGTCCTCGCCGACTGGAACTTCGACAGCGCCCCCGTCAACCTCCTCGTACCCTCCCGCAAACTCCGCAGCCCCAGGGTGCAAGCGTTGGTGGCGTTTCTGGAAGATGCGTTGAAGGTGTGAGCGTCGGTTTGATCGGGGATCAGGCGTCATGCCGCAACATCCTCGGCGCTGGGACTGGCCTCTTCCCGGCTAAAGCCGGTCCCACACAAAACACACTGCGCGCGCAGTAGGACCGGCTTCAGCCGGGAAGGCGTCAGGCGTTACACCGCACAATTGATGGCGTCCAGACTGGCCTCTTCCCGGCTGAAGCCGGTCCTACACAAAACACTGCGCGCGCCCAGTAGGACCGGCTTCAGCCGGGAAGGCGTCAGGCGTTACACCACAAAATCGCCGGCGTCCCAAATGACCTGTTCCCGGCTAAAGCCGGTCCTACACAAAACACTGCGCGCGCCCAGTAGGACCGGCTTCAGCCGGGAAGGCGTCAGGCGTTACACCGCACAATTGACGGTGTCCACACTGGCCTCTTCCCGGCTAAAGCCGGTCCTACAAAAAACACTGCGGGCGCCCAGTAGGACCGGCTTCAGCCGGGAAGGCGTCGGGCGTTACACCACAAAATCGCCGGCGTCCCAAATGACCTGTTCCCGGCTAAAGCCAGTCCTACACAAAACACACTGCGCGCGCAGTAGGACCGGCTTCAGCCGGGAAGGCGTCAGGCGTTACACCGCACAATTGATGGCGTCCACCCTGGCGTAAGCACGCTTTTGATCTTCATACGCAAAAAGCCCAGACGACACCAATCGCGACTTGGGTGCAGGCTGAACGCAGACGACGCGCAGTGGGCCGAGCCGCATGGATGCGGCGAGAGCGCCGTCGGGACATGGATGTCCGTTCGGCGCGGGCCCACGGAGCGTCGTCGGAGTGAGGGTACTCCGACGCAGGAGGAGCCAAACCAGGAGCAAGCACCCTTGGTTACTTGGGGTGCTTTTCCAAGTAACTCGCCGAAGGCGAAACAGTCTGCCCCTAGGCAGACGCCCTTGATCTTGATCTTGATCTTGCTCCAAAGACCGCCGAGGTCACTTCACCGCATAGACCTTGCGAACGTAAACCGTACTCGTCCACGCACAAAACGCCCCCTTCACCACGAACACCGTATCCCCCGGATGAATCGTCACCTCACCCCCCTGATCATCGGCCAGCGTCACGCTCCCCTCCAACAGATGCATCAATTCATGCAACCGATGCGCACGACCATGGCGCTGATAAGGCGTCGAATCCCAAATCCCCACCTTCAGCGCCGTCACCTCATCCTCGAACAGACTCAACGCCCGACACTGCGGCGCAGGCCCGATCAAAATCGGCGGTTCCAGCGTCGCAGACGGCTCCAGCCACAAATGCGCCGGCAACAGCGTCAAACCGGGCCGCGCAGGGGCGTTCTCCACATCCACCGCACAAAACGCCCACTCACTGCCACTGCTCGCATGCACCGCCACCCGACTGCCACGGCCAATCACCGCACTCGCGCCGACGCTCAACTCCAGCGTCTGCTCCGCGCTGCTCAACACCACATGCCCGGCGTGCACCACCAGCGTCTCGCTGTAGGGAAAGTCCTCGATCAACGCGTCGCCGGTGAACCGCACCAGCCCGGCCGACACCCCGTCATCACCGCGCCACGCCACCTGTCGTGCCTCGGCAAAGGGATCAAGCGCGCCCAACGGCGCCGTGTTGAAAGACGTCGCAATGCCGCTGCCATCAGCGCGCGCCAACAGCAAAATACCGGGAGATGACATGGTTAACGCTCCGCAGCAAAGTCAGCCGATCGCCTGGGTGATCAGCGCAAAAGGTTGGACGCCCTGGCTGGCCTCGGGTGGGGTGCCCAGCGCCATCTGCACCACGGTGTCGACGTTCTTCAGGCCCGCGGCTTCGAGCCAGTCGCTCAGGCCGCAGGACACGGGGATGTCGATGCGCACAAAGGTGTCAGGCACCTGTGCCAGCAAGACGGCGATCAGGTGTTTGGCCTGCTGGATGTTTTCCGCCACCACCGGCCCAATGCAGCGCCCACGCCCGAAGGGACGCAGCAGGGCGAAACCGCGCAGCTGACCGTCACGTTCGATGCCCACGGCGTGCTCGACTTGCAGGTCACGCAACACATCGCGGCGGTCGAGGCCGCTGGCGCTCCTGGCGAGGTTGAGCAGGGCGGTCTGATCGTCAGCGCCAAGGGCTCGGCAGATTTCGCCGTCGGCGAGCTCATCAAGCGCCGGCACCTGCGCTTGGCCCTGATGCTGCTGCACCCGACCAAACTCAACAAAACCCTGGCTGGCATACAACGGCTTGCCGGCGACGGTGGCATTGAGGATCGGCGTGCGCGGCTCGCACGCGGCGAGGGCCCTCTCCATCAAGCGGCGACCAATGCCCTGGCCCTGATAATCGTTGCTGACGATCACCAGGCCGATGGTGGCGAAATCACCTTGAGGGCAGACAAAGGCGCTGCCAATCAGACGTTTGCCATCCATGACCACGAAACCGTCGCTGACCCGGTGCAACATCGCCCAGTCGTCCAGGCGATGGGGCCATTTCAGTTGCACCGACAGGTCATGGGCGGCGGTCAGGTCGGCCACGGTCATTGGGCGGTAGGTATAAGAAGGGTGTGGCAGGGCGGACATGGCGAGGCTCCGTTATGCAGTATTCAAGTGGCACTGGCGCCCTGTATCCCACCTGATTAAAGGGCTGACAAGAGGGCTCGGGATATTCGGCAGATTCGTCCCGCGCCGAGGGACGCGACCCTACTTCGTACTTAAATCCGGGGCGAGGGCGGCAGCAAATGCCAAGGGTGGATTTTATCGTTTCAGCCCCGATGATCGTTCCCACGCGGAGCGAGGGAACGATCAGTGCACTCAAGATCCCCACGCCATACTTTCTGCCGCTTCAACCCCGCATCCTTGAGCCTCCTCATCACAAAAGCCCCCTAAAAGCGCACAAACACTGGTCCTGCCCAAGGCTGGCGCGCACCGCAAACTCTGCTGAGGCCAGCCACCAAAACGGTGGTTTGTATTGAGCACGGGGCGTTTTAGACGGCATATGCTGATTTCACAGTGATGTAATGAAGCTGTGCTGCAACGAGGCCGCCGCGCCGTCAGGGCCGCGAACGCTTGCCACACTCAACTGACTTCAGGACCGCACTCCATGAGCTTTCTTCGTCCCAAATTCATCACGTTCGACTGCTACGGCACGCTCACCAACTTTCACATGGGCACCATGACCCGCGAGCTCTTCGCCGACCGCGTCAAGCCTGAACAGATGGACCAGTTCGTCAAAGACTTTTCGGCCTATCGCCTCGACCAAGTCATGGGCGACTGGCAGCCGTATGACGTCATCCTCAAGACTGCCCTGGCCCGAACCTGCAAACGTTGGGGCGTCGAGTACCGCGATGAAGGCCAGCTGTATTACGACGCGGTGCCGACCTGGGGCCCCCATGCCGACGTGCCGGCGGGTTTGTCGAAGATCGCCGACAAGATTCCCCTGGTGATCTTCTCCAACGCCAGCGACAGCCAGATCATGTCCAACGTCGACAAGCTCGGCGCGCCGTTCCACAAGGTCTTCACCGCCGAACAGGCCCAGGCCTACAAGCCGCGTCTGGCCGCGTTCGAGTTCATGCTTGACAACCTCGGCTGCGGCCCGGAAGACATCTTGCATGTGTCTTCGAGCTTCCGTTACGACCTGATGTCGGCCCACGACATGAAGATCAAGCACAAGGCGTTCGTGGCCCGTGGTCATGAAGTGCCGGCGAACGCGTTCTTCGAGTACCAGCAGATCACCGACATCGGCGGGCTGCCGGCGCTGGTGGGCCTGTAAGTCAAACGCTGCGGCATGCCGGTTAAGACATAAGGGGTTAAAGATGGGCAGTGAATCCTATTGGCTCGACACCGCACCGGCCTTCACCGGTGCCCAACTCGGCGGCTTGCCCGGTCAGGTCGACGTGGCGGTGATCGGCGGCGGGTTCACCGGCCTGTCCGCAGCGCGAGCGTTGGCGCTCAAGGGTGCCAGCGTGGTCGTGCTGGACGCCGGTCGCGTGATCGGCGAAGCCTCGGGGCGCAACGGCGGGCAGTGCAACACCGGCGTGGCGCAGGACTACGCCGGTCTGCACGCCAGTCTCGGTACGGCCAAGGCGCGTGCCTATTACCAGGCCTATGAACGCGCGGTGCAAACAGTGGTGTCGCTGGTCGAGCAGGAAAAGATTGCCTGCGACCTGGTGCGCAACGGCAAGCTCAAGCTGGCGGCCAAACCCCTGCATTACGAAGGCCTGGCACGCACCTGCGAGCTCATCCGCCGGGAGGTGGACGCCGATGTCGAGCTGCTGAATGCCGAGCAAACCCGTGCCGAGGTCAACTCGACGCAATTCCATGGTGCGTTGTTGCAGCGCAATGGCGTGCAGATGCACGTCGGCCGCTTTGGTGTCGGCCTGGCGGAAGCGGCTGCCCGGAGCGGCGCAATGGTCTACGAACACACCCCGGTCAAGGACTGGAAGCCCCAGGCCGGCGGTTATCAGGTCAACACCGCCAAGGGCTCGCTGCACGCCGGGCAAGTGTTGCTGGCGACCGGCGCTTGCCAGCACGGTGACCTCGGCTGGTATCGCCGGCGAATCGTGCCGGTGGGCAGTTTTGTCATCGCCACGGAAGTCTTGCCCCAAGCGCTGATCGACGAGTTATTGCCGCAGCATCGGGCGTACGTGACCAGCCGCATGATCGGCAATTACTTCCGCCTGACCCCGGACAACCGCCTGCTGTTTGGCGGCCGTGCACGGTTTGCCATGTCCGACGGCGTGTCCGACGCCAAGAGCGGCAAGGTGCTGCGGGCGGCGATGCTGAACATGTTCCCGGCGTTGGCCAACGTGAAAATCGATTACTGCTGGGGCGGCCTGGTGGACATGACGTCCGACCGTCTGCCCCGCGCCGGCCAGCACGGCGGCGTGTTCCATTCCATGGGCTACAGCGGCCATGGCGTGCAGATGTCCGTGCACATGGGCCAGGTCATGGCCGAGGTCATGGCCGGCAACGCGGCGGCCAATCCGTGGCGTGAACTGGAATGGCCGGCGATCCCCGGGCACTTCGGCAAGCCCTGGTTTTTGCCGTTCGTGGGCGCGTACTACCGCTTGCAGGACTATCTGCACTGAAGCCGCACTAAGTCGCCGCTGTAGCGTCACCGTCGTCTGCGTTTCCAGGACGCTCCGGACATCCGTGAGCACTCGAATATCCCGATCATCGACAGGTAGCCTTGATATGACTGACCACAAAGACACCCCCGAGCTTATCTCCGGCCCAGACAGCCTGCGGGTATTCGAAGGCCTCAATCGCGGCATGTCGCGGCGCAACGCCTTGCAGATGCTCGGCCTGGCCGGCGTCGCCGCAGCGGGGGCGGGCAGCCTGTTTGGCAGCGCCGGCAAACTGTTCGCCGAAGAAGCCACCGCCGGCGGCAAAGGCAAGCCGGGCGGCAAGATTCGTGTGGCCGGCATGTCGAGTTCCACCGCCGACACCCTCGACCCGGCCAAGGGCGCGCTGTCCACCGACTATGCCCGTCACTACATGTTCTACAACGGCCTGACCCGTTTTGATAAGCACTTGGTGCCGCAGCTGGAACTGGCCGAGCGCATCGACAACGTTGACGCCACGCTGTGGACCATTACGCTGCGCAAGGACGTGACCTTCCACAACCGCAAAAGCCTCAGCGCCGCCGACGTGGTGTTCTCCCTCAGCCGCCACAAGGACCCGCTCACCGGTTCCAAAGTCATGCCGCTGATGGAACAGTTCGCCGAAATCAAGGCCTCCGGCCCGAACGAAGTGCAGATTCGCCTCAGCGCCGCGAACGCCGAACTGCCGTCCATTCTCGCCGTGTCGCACCTGCTAATCGTTCCGGAGGGCACCACCGACTTCAACAAAGGCATCGGCACCGGTCCGTTCACCGTCGGCGAGTTCAAGCCGGGTGTGCGTTCGGTGGCGGTGCGCAACAAGAACTACTGGAAGCCGGGCCTGCCGTACCTCGACGAGATCGAATTCATCGCCATCGCCGACGAACCGTCGCGGGTCAACGCGCTGTTGTCGGGCGACGTGCACATGATCAACGAGGTCAACCCGCGCTCCACCACGCGCATTGCCGCCAGCCCGAAACACCGCGTCGTCGACGCACCGTCGGGTAACTACACCGACTTGATCATTCGCCAGGACCAGCTCCCCGGCAAAAGCCCGGAATTCACCCAGGCGATGAAACTGCTGCTGGACCGCGAACAGGTCAAGTCCGCCGTCTTCCGTGGCTTCGCCGTGGTCGGCAACGATCACCCTATTGCGCCGGGTTCGCGGTACTTCAACACCGAGCTGCCGCAGACAGTCTACGACCCGGAAAAAGCCAAGTTCCTGCTGAAGAAAGCCGGCATGGAAAGCATCACCATGCCCGTCATGGCGTCGCCTGCCGCGACCGGTTCCGTGGACATCGCCGTTCTGCTGCAGCAATCGGCGAAACAGGCCGGCCTCAAGCTGGACGTCAACCGCCTGCCCAGCGACGGCTACTGGTCCAACCACTGGATGAAGCACCCGTTGAGCTTCGGCAACATCAACCCGCGACCGAACGCCGACGTGATGTTCTCGCAGTTCTTCCAGTCCAAGGCGCCGTGGAACGAGTCCGGCTGGCAGAACGATCAGTTCGACCAGTTGCTGATGCTGGCCCGGGGCGAAACCGACGACGCCAAGCGCGCCAAGATGTACGGCGACATGCAGACCCTGGTGCACGATCACTGCGGCATCGGCGTGCCGGTGTTCATCAGCAACATCGACGGCGTCGACCAGCGCATCAAGGGCTACGACTCCAACCCGTTGGGCGGCTTCATGGGCTACATGTTCGCCGAGCAGGTGTGGCTGGACGCTTGAGGAGGCAGTGCAATGAATAGCCATACGCTGTGGTTGATCTGCCGGCGCCTCGGTGCCGGGGTCGTGACCCTGTTGATCGTGTCCATGGTCGTGTTCGCGATCACGGCCGTGCTGCCGGGCGACGCGGCGCAGCAATCCCTCGGCCAGTTCGCCACCCCTGAACAGGTGGCGGCGCTTCGCCTGAAACTGGGGCTGGATCAACCCGGCGTGTTGCGCTATCTGCACTGGTTGATGAACCTGCTGACCGGCGACATGGGCCAGTCGGTGTCCAACGCCATGCCGGTGGGCGAGCTGATGGCCGGCCGGGTGCCGAACACGCTGATGCTGGCGGCCGCCACGGCGCTGGTGTCGGTGCCGCTGGCGCTGATCCTCGGCATCGGTTCGGCCATGGGCAGGGGCGGGCGCATCGACAGCTGCCTGAGCTTCATCACCCTGGCCATGGTCGCGGTGCCGGAGTTTCTGGTGGCGACCCTGGCGGTGCTGATTTTTGCGGTCAACCTCGGTTGGCTGTCGGCGCTGTCCTACGCCACCGACATCACTTCGCCGCTGCAGTTTTTGCGCACCTACGCGTTACCGGTGATGACCCTGTGCTGCGTGATCGTCGCGCAGATGGCGCGCATGACCCGCGCCGCCGTCATTGACCAACTCGACAGCCCGTACGTGGAAATGGCCCGCCTTAAAGGCGTCAGCCCGATCCGCATCGTGCTGCGCCACGCCTTGCCCAACGCGATCGGGCCGATTGCCAACGCCATCGCCCTGAGCCTGTCGTACCTGCTCGGCGGGGTGGTGATCGTCGAAACCATCTTCAACTACCCCGGCATTGCCAGCCTGATGGTCGATGCCGTGACCAACCGCGACATGGCCCTGGTGCAAGCCTGCACCATGCTGTTCTGCGCGGCCTATTTGGCGTTGGTGTTGCTCGCCGACCTCTGCGCCATCCTCTCCAACCCGAGGCTGAGAAACCAATGAACCCGCTCATTGCGAAATCCAGGCCTGCGTCTTCGGCCCTGGCACTGGCCAAGGTCTCCGGCAACCCGTCCTGGCTGGGACTGGTCGGCGCTGCCGTCTGTGTGATCTGGCTGCTGGTGGCGCTGTTCGGCCCGTGGCTGGCGCCGCACCCGGTCGGCGAAGTGATCTCCGACAACATCTTCGAAGGCTTCAGCCTGGCGCATCCGTTCGGCACCGATTACCTGGGCCGCGACATGCTCAGCCGGGTGCTGGTGGGCGCGCGCTTCACCGTCGGGCTGTCGCTGGTGGCGGCGCTGTTGGCCAGCTTCTTCGGCACCGGCTGCGCGCTGCTGTCGGTGGTCTCGCCAAAATGGCTGGACGAAATCATCAGCCGCATCATGGACGCGTTCATCTCGATCCCCAGCAAAATGCTCGCGCTGATCATGGTCTCGGCCTTTGGCTCGTCGGTCACGCTGCTGATCTGCACGGCGGTGATCAGCTACATCCCCGGTTCGTTCCGTGTGGCCCGCAGCATGGCGGTCAATATCGAGGCGCTGGAATACGTGCAAGTGGCGCGCACCCGGGGCGAAGGCAAGCTGTACGTCGCGTGCCGGGAAATCCTGCCGAACATGCTTAACCCGGTGCTGACCGACCTCGGCCTGCGTTTCGGCTACATCGTGCTGTTGCTCAGCGGCATTAGTTTTCTGGGCCTCGGCGTGCAGCCGCCGGACGCCGACCTTGGCTCGCTGGTGCGGGAAAACATCGGCGGCCTCAATCAGGGCGCGATGGCGATCATCATTCCGGCGCTGGCCATCGGCACGCTGACCATCGGCGTCAATTTGCTGATCGACTACCTGTCATCGCGACGCGGTCGACGCGCAGGAGGCCATTGATATGACCCAGTTGATTCGCGTCGAAGACTTGCGCGTGGTGGCCGGTGATCCGGGCAGCGAAGTGGAGATCGTCAAGGGCGTGAGTTTTGCCCTGGAGAAGGGCGAAGTGCTGGCTCTGATCGGCGAGTCCGGCTCCGGCAAGACCACGATCGCCCTGGCCTTGCTCGGGTATGCGCGACGGGGCTGCCGCTTGTCCGGCGGCGTGGTGCAGGTCGGCGAACACGACATGCTCGCCCTTGACGAAACACAGCTTCAGGGTTTGCGCGGCAATCGCGTTTCGTACGTTGCCCAGAGCGCGGCGGCCGCCTTTAATCCGGCGAAAAAACTTCTCGACCAAGTGGTCGAAGGGCCGCTGATCCATGGCCTCGGCACCCGCGCCGAACTGGAAGCCAAGGCCATCGGCCTGTTCCGCGACCTGGCCCTGCCGAACCCGGAACGCATTGGCCGTCGCTACCCGCACCAAGTCTCCGGCGGGCAACTGCAACGGGTGATGGCTGCGATGGCGCTGATCAGCGACCCGCTGCTGGTGGTGCTCGACGAACCGACCACCGCCCTGGACGTCACCACCCAGATCGACGTGCTGCGGGCGTTCAAGCGTGTGGTGCGTGAGCGCGGCGCCACGGCGGTCTACGTGTCCCACGACCTCGCCGTGGTGGCGCAGATGGCCGACCAGATTGTCGTGCTCAACGGCGGGCAAATTCTCGAAAGAAGCGCCACCGCGCCGCTGCTCAAGGCACCGGCCCACGAATACACCCGCAGCCTGCTCGCCGCCGCGCGTCCTGACACGCGGATTCGCCCGCCCTGTGGCGTTGCTGAAGAGGCGCCGCTGCTGACCATCACCGGCTTGACCGCCGGCTACGGCAACAAAAACCTGCACGGCATGCCGGCGATTCGCGTGCTGGAAGACATCGACCTCACCGTGCGGCGGGGCCAGGCGATTGGCGTGATCGGTGAGTCCGGCTCGGGAAAATCCACCCTGGCGCGGGTGGTGGCGGGGCTGCTGACCCCGGCCCTTGGCGGCCTGACCTTCGACGGCCAGCCCTTGGGCGGGAGCCTGTCCGAGCGCACGCCGGAGCAGTTTCGCCGGATTCAGATGGTCTTCCAGAACGCCGACACCGCGCTCAATCCGATGCACAGCGTGGCGACCATCCTCAGCCGTCCGCTGAAGATGTACTTCGGCCTCAAGGGCGCAGCGTTGCAGGCGCGCATCGGTGAGCTGCTCGACCTGGTGCGCCTGCCGCGAGACATGGCTGATCGCCGACCCAATGAACTGTCGGGCGGGCAGAAGCAGCGGGTCAATCTGGCCCGTGCGCTGGCAGCCAAGCCGGACCTGATTCTCTGCGATGAAGTGACCTCGGCCCTCGACACCGTGGTCGGCGCGGCGATCCTCGAACTGCTCCGCGACCTGCGCCAGCAACTGGGCGTGTCCTACCTGTTCATCAGCCACGACATCTCCACCGTGCGCGCGCTGTGCGATGACATCGTGGTGATGTACAGCGGCCACAAAGTCCACGCCGGCCGCCGCGAATCCTTTGCTGAAGCGCCGTACCATCCCTACACCGACCTGTTGATCCACTCGGTGCCGGAACTGCGTCAGGGCTGGCTGGAAACCTGCGGCGCCACCCATGGCGAGCTGCCGCCGATAGGCGAGCGGGCCAACCTGCCGGAGCTGTGCACCTTTCTCAACCGTTGTCCGATGCGCATCGACGGCCTGTGCAACCGCACCGCGCCGAACCGTCGCACCCTGGACAACGGCAGCGAAATCCTTTGCCACCGCGACGCCGCCGACCTGCTGGCGACCCAGCGCGGCGTTACCCCCACAAGCTTTGGAGCGTATGCATGAAAGGGCGTTTTTTGAGGCTGGCCGAACAAGGCCGGCCGACGGTCAACCTGACCGTGGATGGCGCGCCGGTCGAAGCGTTGCAGGGCGACACGCTGATGGTGGCGTTGCTGACCCAGGGCACCGCGCTGCGCCAGTCGGAATTCGACAGCGGCCGCCGCGCCGGTTTCTGTCTGATGGGCGCGTGCCAGGACTGCTGGGTCTGGACCCGCAGCGGTGAACGCCTGCGCGCCTGCTCCAACGAAGTCCGCGACGGCCTGGACATCGTCACCACACAACCGGAGGCGACATGGCCACTGCACAGCTGAGCACCCATCGCGTCGTCATCGTCGGTGCGGGCCCGGCCGGCGTGCGCTGCGCCGACACCTTGCTGGCGGCCGGCATCAAACCGATTCTGGTGGACGAAAACCGCCGCGACGGCGGGCAGATCTACCGCCGCCAGCCGGACGGTTTCACCCGCGATTACAGCACCTTGTATGGCAGCGAAGCCGACAAGGCCAAAGACCTTCACCAGACCTTCGATCGTCTGCGCGGCGCCATCGATTACCGGCCCGACACCCTGGTCTGGAACCTCACGCCGGGGCAATTGTGCTGCGCCAATCAGGGCCGCCACAGCACGCTGGACTACGACGCGCTGATCCTCTGCACCGGCGCCACCGACCGCCTGATGCCCATCGAAGGCTGGCAACTGGCAGGCACCTACAGCCTGGGAGGGGCGCAGATCGCGTTAAAGAATCAGGCCGTGTCCATCGGCCATCGCGTGGTGTTCATGGGCAGCGGGCCCTTGCTGTACCTGGTCGCCAGCCAGTACGTCAAAGCCGGCGCGACTGTGGCGGCGGTTCTTGATACCTCGCCCTTCAGCCTGCGCCTCAAAGCCCTGCCCAAACTGTTGGCGCGACCGGGTTTGCTGTGGACTGGCATGAAATTTCTGGCGCAGCTGTACCGGGCGAAAGTGCCCGCGCATTTCGGCGTCAAGCCGTTAGAGGTACTGGGCGATGCCGCCAATGGCGTGGCAGGCGTGCGCTTCACCACCGGTAGTGGCAAGGCCGTGACCGTGCAGGCCGACGCCGTCGCGCTGGGTTATCACTTGCGCCCGGAAACCCAGCTCGGTGATCTGGCCGGTTGCGCCATGGCCTTCGATGAAGCCTCCAGCCAATGGTGGCTGGCGACGGACGAGGCCGGTCGGACCTCGGTGAACGGCGTCTATGCCGCCGGCGACGGGGCGAAGATTCGCGGCGCCGATGCCGCCGAGCACGCCGGGCGCCGAGTGGCACTGGCACTGCTCGAAGACCTCAAGCAACCCTTCAATGCCGGACTGCGCGATGAACAGCAGCAGACGCTGGCGGTGATGGACCAGTTTCGTCTGGGCCTGGCCGAAGCGTTTCCGTGGCCCGCTGAGCAGGCCAAGGCGTTGCCCGACAGCGCCATCGTGTGCCGCTGCGAGATGATCACGGCGGGCGAATTGCGCCGTACGGTCAACGAGAAGGGCGCCTGTGAAGTCAACCGCGCCAAGGCTTTCAGCCGGGTCGGCATGGGCCGCTGCCAGGGGCGTTATTGCTCGCAGGCGGGGGCTGAAGTGATCGCCGCAGAAGCCGGCGTGCAGGTGCAGGAAGTCGGTCGCCAGCGCGGGCAGGCGCCGGTCAAACCGTTGTCGATGCTCATCGAGGAGGTGTCGCCATGAGCGTGCAAAAAGCAGATGTGGTGATTGTCGGTGGCGGCTTGATGGGCTCAGCCACGGCGTTTTTTCTGCGTCGGCGCGGGCAGTCGGTGATCCTGCTGGAGCGCGACCAAATCGGCCAGTACGCCAGCGGCGTCAACTTTGGCAACGTGCGCCGGCAAGGGCGTTTTCTCGGCCAACTGGCCCTGGCCAACCGCTCGTGGGCGCTGTGGAAACGCCTGCCGGAACTGATCGACGACGACCTCGAATTCATCCCCAGCGGGCACATGCGCGTGTGTTACCGCGAAGACGAAATCGCCGAGCTGGAGGCCTACGCCGCTGCGCCGGAAGCCGAACAACTGGGCCTGAAAATCTACCGTGGCGCCGAGCTGCACGAGCGCTTTGGTTTTCTCGGCGCTGATGTCAAAGGCGGCTCTTACGCCCCCCACGACGGCCACGCCAACCCACGCCTCGCTGCGCCAGCCTTTGCCCGCGCGGCCCGACGTCTGGGCGCGCAGATCGAAGAGCGTACGGAAGTGGCCGAGGTCGAGAAGGTCGGCGGAGACTTTCACGTCACCACCACCGACGGCCGTCAGTTCCACGCCGCGCAGCTGCTGATTACCGCCGGCGCCTGGGGCCAGAAGCTCTCGGCGCAGTTTGGCGAGCCGGTGCCGCTGGACACCCACGGCCCGCAGATGGCGGTTACGGAGCCGGTGCCCTACGCCTTGCCGACGGTGATCGGCGTGTACACCAAGATCGCCGAAGAGGTGATCTACTTCCGCCAGATTCCCCGTGGCAACATCGTCATCGGCGGCGGCTTTCGCAGCAAGCCCGACATGCTCAACCGTCGTGCCGCTGTCGAGCCGCGCAGCATCCTCAATCAGGCCGAACAGATGCGCCGGCTGCTGCCGGGCGTTGGAAACCTGAACATCATCCGCGTGTGGAGCGGCATCGAAGGCTACCTGCCGGATTCGCTGCCGATCATGGGCCCCAGCGGCACCGTCGACGGCTTGTTCTACGCCTTCGGCTTCTGCGGCCACGGCTTTCAGCTCGGCCCCGGCGTCGGTGACGTGATGGCCGAACTGCTCGACACCGGTCGCACCACGACCCCGATCGAGGCATTCTCCATCAGACGTTTTGCCTTTCCTGCTGCGCAACGGAGCCACGCCTCATGAAACCCCGCGTTCTCGATATTCTGAAACGGCTGATGGCCTTCGAAACGGTGTCGTCGGAGTCCAACATGGCCCTGATCGACTACGTTCGCGACCTGCTGCTGAGCAAGGGCATCGAGTCGCTGATCGTCAAGGACGAGAGTGGCAAGAAGGCCAACCTGTTTGCCAGCACCGGGCCGAAAGACCAGCCCGGCGTGTTGCTGTCCGGGCACACCGACGTGGTGCCGGCGGCGGGGCAGGCGTGGACCTTTCCGGCCTTCGCCGCCACTGTGCAGGACGGGCGCATCTATGGCCGTGGCAGCTGCGACATGAAGGGCTTCATCGCGCTGGCCATCGACGCCATGCTCGACGCGGCAGAGCACTCACTCACACGCCCACTCAACCGCCCGCTGCAACTGGCCCTGTCCCATGACGAGGAGATCGGATGCGTCGGCGTGCGGCGTTTGCTCGACGTGCTGCACCTGGCGCCGGTGCGGCCGTTTCTCTGCGTGATCGGCGAGCCGACCAACATGCAATTCGTACTGGGCCACAAGGGCAAGGGCTCCTACCGGACCTATTGCCGGGGCCAGGAGGCGCATTCGTCCCTGGCGCCGCGCTCGGTCAACGCCATTCACGTGGCCTGCGACTTCATTGCCTCCCTGCGTGAAAGCCAGCAACACCTGCAACAACACGGCGCCCAGGACACCGACTACGACGTGCCCTACAGCACCGTGCATGTCGGGCAGATCAGCGGCGGCAAGGCGCTGAACATCGTGCCAAACCTGTGCACCCTGGATTTCGAGGTGCGCAACCTGCCCGCCGACAACCTCGAGCAGTTCATCGAGCAGATGCGCGAGCGCGCCGAAGTGATCGTGCGTGAGGCGCAGAAGCTTTCCAGCGTCGCGGCCATCGAGATCGAAACCATCAACGTCTACCCCGGCCTAGACACCCACCCGACCGTCGAAGCGGTGAGCTTCCTCAAGCAATTCGCTGCGGCGGACACCGGCATGACCAAGGTCTCCTTCGGCACCGAAGGCGGTCTGTTCAAGCAGCGCCTCGACGTGCCGGTGGTGGTGTGCGGCCCGGGTTCCATCGAGCAGGCGCACAAGCCGGACGAGTTTATCGAGGTCAGCCAGATGGACGCCGGCGAGCGCTTTCTGCAAGGGCTGCTGAGCTCGCTGAAGGCGTAGCAGAGCCTGCCGTCCTGACGTGAATTTCAGCACGGCACGCTGGTTTGAAGGCGCTTTCGGCATCCTCGTTCGAGGCAGATCCCTAGACTGGAATCTGTCTCGGATCAGGACTCGACCATGCTCAAGAATCGCTTGCAAGACCCCGGCCTGCTGGCTGAACGCGCCTACGTAAACGGTGAGTGGATCGCCGCCGACAGCGGCGCCACCCTCGACGTCCGCAACCCCGCCACCGGCGATCTGCTGGCCCAGGTGCCGGCCATGGACGCGGTCGACACGCGCCGCGCCATCGACGCCGCCGAACGTGCCTGGCCCGCATGGCGCGCGCGTCCGGCGGCAGAGCGTGCGGCGCTGCTGGAGCGATGGTTCCAGGCAATGATTGACCACCTCGACGACCTCGCGCTGATCATGACCTGCGAGCAGGGCAAGCCGCTGAACGAGGCCAAGGGCGAAATCCGCTACGGCGCCGGCTTCGTCAAATGGTTCGCCGAAGAAGCGCGCCGGGTCTACGGCGAAACCATGCCGGCCCCCAGTGGCGACCGCCGGCTGCTGACCCTCAAGCAACCCGTGGGCGTCTGCGCCGCGATCACCCCGTGGAATTTCCCCAACGCGATGATCACTCGCAAATGCGCGCCGGCCCTGGCCGCCGGCTGCCCGATCATCGTCAAACCGTCGGACCTCACGCCGCTGTCGGCCCTCGCCCTGGCGGTGCTGGCCGAGCGCGTCGGCATTCCGGCTGGGGTGTTCAACGTCCTCACCGGGCTGCCCGCCGGCATCGGCGAAGAACTCACCGGCAACCCGGCGGTGCGCAAGATTTCCTTCACCGGCTCCACCGCCGTCGGGCGCCTGCTGATGCGCCAGAGCGCCGAGCACATCAAGCGCCTGAGCCTGGAACTGGGCGGCAACGCGCCGTTTGTGGTATTCGACGACGCCGACCTGGAACAGGCCGTGGCCGGTGTGATGATCAGCAAGTTTCGCAACGCCGGGCAAACCTGCGTGTGCGCCAACCGCATTCTGGTGCAGGCGGGCATCTACGACCGTTTCGCCGCGCGGCTGGTGGAGGAGGTGGCGAAGCTCAAGGTGGGCAATGGTCTGGAAGAAGGCGTGACCATTGGCCCGCTGATCAACCCGGCGGCGGTCGCCAAGGTGGCGCGGCACATCGACGACGCGCTGAGTCAAGGCGCCAAACTGCTCTGCGGCGGGCTTCCTTCAGGTGACAGCCAGTTCGTGCAACCCACCGTGCTGGCTGACGCCCATGCCGGCATGCTGCTGGCCAATGAAGAAACCTTCGGCCCGGTGGCGCCGTTGATGCGCTTTACTACAGAAGACGAAGCGCTGGCGCTGGCCAACGCAACGCCTTTTGGGCTGGGCGCCTACTACTTCACCCAGGACCTGAAGCGCTCGTGGCGCTTCGGCGAGGCGCTGGAATTCGGCATGGTCGGGCTCAACACCGGGATCATCTCGATGGAAGTCGCGCCCTTCGGCGGCATCAAACAATCGGGCCTCGGCCGCGAGGGCAGCAAGTACGGCCTGGACGAGTACCTTGAAGTCAAAGCCTTCCACATCGGCGGCTTGAACTGATTCATCCCGAGGGACGCACCATGAGCAAGGTATTCAGAATCGCCGCGATGGCGGGCGACGGCATCGGCAAGGAAGTCCTGCCGGAAGGGCTGCGGGTCCTGGAACAGGCGGCCAGGAAATGGGAACTGAACCTGAGCATCGACGTGCTCGACTGGGCCCACTGCGACTACTTCCTCGCCCACGGGAAGATGATGCCCGACGACTGGTTCGAGCAGCTCAAGGGCTATGACGCGATCTACTTCGGCGCCGTCGGCTGGCCCGACAAGGTGCCGGACCACATTTCCCTGTGGGGTTCGCTGCTCAAGTTTCGCCGTGACTTCGACCAATACGTGAACATCCGCCCGGTGCGCCTGTTCCCCGGTGTGCCCTGTCCGCTGGCCGGCCGCAAACCGGGGGACATCGACTTCGTGGTGATCCGGGAAAACACCGAGGGCGAATATTCCTCGGTGGGCGGCAAGATGTTCGAAGGCACCGAACACGAGTTCGTGCTGCAGGAAT
Source organism: Pseudomonas sp. CFBP 8772 (assembly GCF_014841665.1). NCBI lineage: Bacteria > Pseudomonadati > Pseudomonadota > Gammaproteobacteria > Pseudomonadales > Pseudomonadaceae > Pseudomonas > Pseudomonas sp. CFBP 8772. The sequence goes on from NZ_JACYUI010000018.1 coordinate 59,695, forward strand.
CGGTATTCACCCGCCGTGGCGTCGACCGCATCCTCAAATTCGCCTTCGAACTCGCCCAGACCCGCCCGCGTAAAAAGCTGACGGCCGCGACCAAATCCAACGGCATCTCCATCAGCATGCCGTACTGGGACGAACGCACGGCACTGATGGCAGCGAACTACCCCGAAGTGAGTTGGGACAAGCAGCACATCGACATCCTGTGTGCGAGGTTCGTGCTGCAGCCGGACCGATTTGACGTGGTCGTGGCGTCGAACCTGTTCGGCGACATCCTGTCCGACCTCGGCCCGGCGTGCGCCGGCACCATCGGCATCGCCCCCTCGGCCAACCTTGACCCGGAACGGCGCTTCCCCTCGTTGTTCGAACCGGTGCATGGCTCCGCGCCGGACATCTACGGGCAAAACATCGCCAACCCCATCGCGATGATCTGGTCCGGCGCGCTGATGCTCGACTTCCTCGGCAACGGCGACGACCGCTACCGCGCGGCCCATGACGGTATCTTGCAGGCGATTGAAGACGTGATTGCGCAAGGCCCGATCACCCCGGACCTGGGCGGCAAGGGGTCGACGCAAGACGTAGGGGCGGCGATTGCCGGGAGATTGGTTTAGGGCCGGGGTTTCTGCAGGACTGGCTGTTGACGTTTGTGGGACCAACTTTAGCCGGGAAGGCGTCGGATGCCACACCGAGAAATTAATATCGATTGCGCGGGCCTCTTCCCGGCTAAAGCCGGTCCCACACAGACCGTGTGAAAACCAGCTACTCAGCAGCTAACCAAAAAAAATGCCCCGATCAACTCGGGGCATTTTCCATTTATACAGAGAAGAAAAAGACCTTCCTCAGGCCAGTAACTCCATCATTCGGCGCACACCCAGCACGTTGATCGCTCTTTTCAGGTTGTAGGCGTTCACCGCCAGCGCCATTTCCGTTCGCGCACCCTTGAGCTGGCGAAGCAGGAACCGGCCATTGCCGTAAATCCATTGTTTGAGATTGCCAAACGGGTGCTCAACGATGCTTCGTCGAGCCTCAACCATTTCCGGGTGGGCCTGCATTCGCAGCGCCATTCGCTCAAATGCATCTTCATAGGCATGACGTGTGATCGAGCGGTATTTGGTCTTGGTGCATTGGTTTTTAAGGGCACAGGATCCACAAGCGCCAGCGCTGGCGCGGTAGAAACGCTTTCCCTTGTTCAACTGAACCAGCGTCAGCAAATGGCCTGTCGGGCATTGATAACGATCATTTTCCCGATCATAGGTGAAGTCTTCCCGACGGAAAAACGAGGGCTCTTCGACCTTGCTGTTGATGGTTCGATTGATCGGTACA
>NZ_JACYUI010000019.1:0-57549 GCF_014841665.1 Pseudomonas sp. CFBP 8772
CAATCTGCACAGAGACAGCAGATTGCGGTGTGTGAAGACGCATGAAGACGAAAGTTTGCGAACACACAAGCGGTACCTCGATCACATACCCGATTTGCTGAAGCGTTCTCAGGAACGAGTCAGTACCCGAATTTCTTGACGACCATAGAGCGTTGGAACCACCTGATCCCATCCCGAACTCAGCAGTGAAACGATGCATCGCCGATGGTAGTGTGGGGTTTCCCCATGTGAGAGTAGGTCATCGTCAAGATTAAATTCCAGAACCCCATTTGCGAAAGCAGATGGGGTTTTGTTTTAAGTGAAGGTCATACATTTCCGCTGGAACGTTACGTCAGTAACGGGTCGGCTACAGAATTTCTTGACGACCATAGAGTGCTGGAACCACCTGATCCCATCCCGAACTCAGCAGTGAAACGGTGCATCGCCGATGGTAGTGTGGGGTTTCCCCATGTGAGAGTAGGTCATCGTCAAGATTGAATTCCGAAACCCCAGTCTGCTTACGGAGACTGGGGTTTTGTCGTTTAGGCCACCGGCACTGAAGCTCCGCAGGCTTTTGCTATGAGGGCATCACGGCTCTCGGCACGTTCTTCATCGCACCATCAGCAAAGCCCTGCAAAAACTCTCTGAAGCCCTCAACGCTCGTCGAGCCGTTGTCCACAGGCTCGGCAATGATCGCCCAAGTAGCAACGCAGCTGACGCTGTCCTTGGGGACAACCGTCATTGAGGCCCAGAGCTTGCTGACGCCTAGGTTGTTGTAGATGGTTGTCCATGTCATAGCCATCGCGTTATCGTCGTACGAATTGAGTTGTTCGATAACCACCAGACCACCTTCCTTGAATTTCTTGTAACGGACTGAGCCAGGACCGTTACCAATCACTTCGATGCTCGCAAGCTCCGGAATGAATTGAGTGAAACCACCGAAATCGCCCACGACCTTCCAGACCTCACGCGCCGGTGCATTTATCGAGATAGCAGACACCACCGGTTCCCCGCCAGGATTGGTAATCAGCGTATCGGGCGACAGGGAGCCAAGGGTGTTGAGCGGCTGAATAGCGTTCATGTTGTTCTCCATAACTAAAGGGGATGTTGCGTTGGGGTGTATCAGATGAAAGCAATCTCTTTCAGGTAATCGCAGCCCTTGCGAAGCAGCGCTGGGGTTTTTGAGGGGTAGCATTCGCCCATCCGCTGAACACCCGCATGGGCGTTCTGATACGCGATCATTGATATGTCTCCGATGTCTTCCTCCAACCCGTCGAGATAAAAACCGAGCACGCCGAATAAAGCGTTCTCGCTGTTCACCCGTTTCAACTGGGTTTGCCATTCACTGACGCTGACCATTTCGAAATCACTGCCCGCTTCACGGAACGCGCTGACGTAATTGCTCCAGCTCAATGGCTCCGGGTTATGGAGGTTAAAGACTGCATGGGATGGCTGGTAACGACTGGCGTGGAAGGCGATGAATCGGGCGAGGAAGTCGACAGGCATCAAATCGAAGGTCATGGAGAAGTCCGGGACCTGGCCCAGTTGCATCGAACCCTTGAGCATCAGCATCAAGCGGTTTTTGTGCGGCTGGCAGACCCCCGTCGTGCTGTTGAACGCGATATTGCCGGGCCGGTAGATGTTTACCCACGCGCCTCGCTCCCTGGCTTGCTGCAGGATGCGCTCGGCGACCCACTTGGAAAGGTTGTAGCCGTTCTTGATGTAGATGGGCGGTGTCTCGGCAGCAGGCGCTTCGAGGACGCGACCGTCAGCCCCGACGGCGCTTGAGGCAGACAGCGTCGATACGAAGTTGAACACCTTCTTGCTGCGCCCTTCGCACAGCTTCAGGCATTCGAAGATGGGCTCGACGTTATCTTTGGCCAGGGTCTCGTAATCCTGGACGTGGTTGACGTTAGCGGCGTTATGCACCAGCGCGCCAAACTCGCGATCAAGCCGCTCGTACACCTCGTTGCTCAATCCAAGCTGTGGCCGTGTGACGTCGGCGGCATAGACCCGTACTCGCGCCAGATCCAGATGCTCAAGACGGTTTTCGCGCAGTGCCTGAATAAAGCGATCCTGCGCGGTCATCCCTGCGTTTTCACGCACCAGACAGGCAACCTCGGTTGCGCCCCACGCCAACAGCGCTTCGACGATGTGAACACCGAGAAATCCGTTGGCGCCGGTGACGATGACTTTGTGCACGTCGCCCATGCGCTCCACGGGCAGTACGGGCAGCTCGAAGGGCGCCGAACCATCCAGGAACGCTTGCGGGCTGACGGTCCATGATGTGGTGCCGTCGCTGTCGAGCAGTGACGCCAGATTGGTCAGCGTTGGCGCCTCGATGAAGCGATTGATAGGGATGCTGCGGCCGAACCGTTCGCGGATACCCAGCAGCATCTGCGACAACAGAATCGAGTGGCCACCCAAATTGAAGAAGCTCTCGTCGGTCGAGATTTCGCCGGGCGGAAGTTCCAGCAGGTCCGCCCACAATGTCAGGAGCAGCCTCTCGCTTTCGCTATCGGGTAAACGACGCGGCGCTTGCTCAAGCATGTTCACGGGCAACTGCAACAGTGCCTTGCGATCAACCTTCCCGTTGCTGGCAAACGGCATGCTCGCCAACTCCGTGTAGGCGGTCGGCCGCATATAGTCGGGCAACGTAGCGGCGACATGGTCCTTGAGCAAACGCCGAGCGGCGTCCGGTTCTGCGCCGTGCGGTTGCGCGAGAAAAGCCAGGATGCGTCGCTGGTCGTCAATCACTACCGCGACTTGGCGGTACAGCTGGCTGTCGCGCAGGCAGTGCTCGATCTCCTCAGGCTCGACCCTGAATCCACGGATCTTCACTTGGTTGTCACGTCGCCCGGACAGCTCGATGCCTTCGCTCGTCCATTTGCCGATGTCCCCGGTTCGGTAAGCCCGAATACTTTGGCCATCACCCAGAGTGACATGCACATAGCGGTCATCGGTGAGCTCAGGGTTGTTGATGTAACCCAGGCACACGCCCGGACCGACGATGTAGAGCTCGCCGGGCGTCTGGTCCGCGACAGGCTGCATGTCCTCGTCGAGAATCAGGACCTGGCTGTTAGCAATCGGGCGACCCAGGTTGCGGTTGCTGCCGCCGAGTTGAAACTGGCCGGCAGTGATCAGCACGGTGGCCTCAGTGGGGCCGTACAGGTTATGGAAGTGACATTGCGCTGCCAGGCGTTCAATCACGTAGGGCTCGCAGACATCACCGCCGGTGCACAAGTGCTTGAGCTTCAGCGGTCGGTCAATCGGCAGGATGCTCAACAAGGCAGGCGGCAGAAACGCGTGGCTGAGATTCTGATCCAGCAGCTCGAACAGTTGCAGCGGATCACGACGCTGGTCATCGCTCGCCACGATCAGTTCAGCGCCGCCGAGCAGCGTCGGGAAGATGTCGATGACCGAGGAATCGAAACTCAGTGTCGAGAACTGCAGTACCCGGCTGTGCTCGGAGAGCTCGACATAGTGTGCGTACCAGGCCGTGAAGTGGCTCAGGTTGCGCTGGCTGAGCATTACGCCTTTCGGGTGTCCGGTCGTACCCGAGGTGTACAGCGCCATGCATGGCGCGTCGGTCTCTGGGCGATAGCGCATCAGCGACTGCGCCGTCGGCACGATCTCGATGCAGCTGATATCCAGCCCCGGCACAACAACGCCCGCCAGCGGGTGGCTGCCATTGTGCAGCAGCAATACGGCATGTGCGTTTTCGAGGATGTACTGCTGACGCTGCAGAGGCTGGCTGGGGTCCAATGGTAGATACACCGCCGCGTTGCCCAGAATGGCGAGGATCCCGGCGAACAGCGCCGCAGACTTCGGCATACAAATGCCAATCACCACCGGTTCAGCTGATGCGTGCGGCCGCATGGCCTGTATCTGCGACTGGATCGCGACGCTGTGTGCCCGCAGTTGGTCATAGCTGATGCGCTCGCCGTCGATACTCAGCGCAATGCGTCCGGCGAATTGGCTGAAGCTCCGGTCCAGTCGTGCGATCAGCGTCTGCTCGGCAACGCGCAGCAATTCCGGCGCCGCGGTAAAGTTGAAACAGTGCTCGAAGGCCAACCGGTCCAGTTGCAGCAGGCTTTCCTGGCGTCCACTGTGCGGCGGGTCGACGCGCTCGGCGCGTGCAAAGTACTCGGTATCGCGCGAGAACCGGCTGATCAGCATCGCAACGTTGTCCACCAGCGTCGCGACCGCCGCGTCCCGCAAGACGCGTCCGTTGCCGGAAAGCGTGGCAGCCACGGTATGGCACGCGATCAAGCGCTGAGCCGTAGCCGTCCCGAGCCAGCACACTATTTCCAGCTCCGGCAGCGCCCGCTCGCTCACCGGTGTCAGTCCTACCCGGAGGCCGAGATGAATGGCTGTCTCGAACACGCCCAATTCTGCGCCGGGCAGGTCCAGCGTGCCGTCCTCGATGAGGATCGACGCGTTCTGCGGTGCGCTCAGCTTCAGCGTTGCCTCGTCGCGCAGGTGGTGAATCAGATGCCCGTGGGCATTCAGTTCTGCACTCAGCTCACTCATTGTCTGGCTATGACCGATGAGCACAATCTCCAGGCGCTTCATTGCGAGCCTCCGACCGGTAGATAGTCGGCAAGGGCATGCTGGACGCAGGGGGAGTCGAGCATCGAGCTGGAGGTAAAGAAACGCATGATGTTGCCCACCAACGGATGGTGGCGATTGATCGGAAAGCACATCGCCTGCGTTTCTTCCCTCAGCGCCTGTTTGATCGGCTCTGCGACCGGCAAGCTGTCGATCAGCACGAAGTCGAAAGACTTCTGGATGTCATTGGTCAAATACTGAGCAATGAACACAGGCAGGATCTGCGCGATAAGCTGCTTGTCCTGCTCGGGCGCTGTGTGCCAGTAGATCCTGACGAGGCGCGACCAGAAACCGGAGTGCCGTCCTTCATCGAGCAGGTGGTCCGCCATGAGGCCTTTGACGGATTGCTTCACCGTGTCGTCTTTGGCGAACGCGGCCACGTCGTTGGTCACGGTGTTCTCGGCAATCGCCACGCAGATGAGCTCGACTGCGCTGCGCAAGTGGCCTGGCGCCAATGCCAGAGCAGCGGGGATGGCCCTGCTGAGTTCGATTTCCTGTGGCAACGGGATTGGCTGGATGCCAGTGAGTGCGATGGTTTGCTGCATGAAGTCCATCGCCACCAGTGCGTGGTAATCCTCATCGACAACCACGGTCATGGCGTCGTAGCGGCAAGCGAAGGGAAAGCGGATTGCGAAGTTGTCTTTGGCGATGCTTCGCGCGGTCTTGTCGACGATTTCAGTCTCGAAAATCACCACGTCGTTGATGAACTTGTACAGGCTCTGCACCAGCGCCAGATCGCGCAGATGGGCGCATTCACGGGTGAACGTCTCGCTGAGCACCAATGGCTGGCGGCTGAGCGGGTAGATCAGTTTTTCGTCGTTTTCGACGATGCGGCGCGGGCGTGTCCGAATCGTCGCGCGGCCTTCCCAGGCATCGACGAATGACATGTAGTCTTCGGCTTTCATGATGGCGTCCTTGTGTGGAGGGCTTCTGGGTTGCGGAGGCGGGAGGGGCTCACGCGCTGACTTCCCGCGCCGTCTCACGCAGGGTGTGTTGCAGGGCGTCCCAAAGCGCCATGCGGCTATCAACGGCGGCAATGGCAGCGGCGTACACCTCGCGCTGGTGCTGTTCATTGCCGGCGACTAGCCTGGCCAGCAATGATTCCGCCGCCGGGCCGTGGTCTTCGGAGTCCACCTCGATGTGGCGTTCCAGGTAGTAGCTAAAGGTCGGTGCCTTGTCGGCCGTGATGCCCCAGTCGTCGAGAATTCGCTGAAACATCTGCGGGATAACACTCTCGCGCCCATGCAGAAACGCGGCCGCTACGCAATGCGCCGGTGCATTCAAAGCAATGTCGAGCGTGTCGCGGACGAAGTGCGTGGCCGCTCGGCCTGCGCCGACGCTGTCGAGCGCGGTGTTGTAGTGAATGCCTTCGTGCAACAGTTCGACGAAATGCTCGATGCGGGCCGTACTGGCGCCGACTTCTCGCATGGCATCCAGATACAGTTCGAAGTGGCTGTAATGATCGTGGCGTCCCGGCCGGTCGTCGGACTCCTCACCCAACACGATTTCATTGATGAGCCGCGCTGCCTTCGGGTCTCGCGGTGGCAGCCAGGGCAGCCGGGTGCACGTCAGCTCCTGTTGCAGCCGTTTGGTGAGTGACATGAAGTCCCAGACCGCGAACACATGCACCTCCATGAAGCGCTGCAGGACGTGCAGTGAATTAATTTCGGAAAAAACAGGGTGCGCGCTAAGTGCTGATTTTTTTGCAATAAGTTGCTGTTTGAGACTGTCCATTTTTACGTCCTTGGTAGATTAAGTGTGTCAGCATTTCTTCTAATTGCCACAACGGGTGGTCGTCTTAAGTTGCCGTGCAAACAACGGATAACATGACTCCCGTTAATCTCGGGCAATAAAAGGCCGCAAACCTTATTTCGTGTGTGATCAACAATCGTGCAGGCTGGAATCGGGCATGCGCACTTGGCCTATGCCCTCGCTGCCCAACGTGTGTGGGGGAATAGCCCTTAAACGTTGGCGGCCAGAAAACGTTAGAACAGTTTCAAAGGGTTCCGCAAATACTTTTTAATATAATTAACAGCCTATATAAATCGGGCGTGAGAGATGGCAATAAAACTTCTGAGTGAAATTTTATTGGGGCGAGCGCAACCCTTCCGGCCCATTAAGGCCAGAATTGAAATGAATGAACGAATACCTCGTTCAGCGTTGCGCTTAATCGGGTTAATACAGTTTTTGAGAATTTTCGGTTTGGGCGACATTCAGGGTTTCACTTCAATGTCTCCGCCCGGGGCAATGCTCCTTTTGCCGCTCCATGAGAACTGCTTTCCCTGAATCGGCTGCAGACCGATTCGTCGTTCGAGTTTGCCTGAACACACCGGTACACCGCGTCAACGACGACCAAGTTTCACGATAGGTGCATAAGCCGCGGCCCGAGCGTGGGAGGGCCGGCTTTTAGTCGTAGGAGGCTTCAGGGGGGAGGGGGTAAGGAGTCGATGCAGAAGGAGTGGGCGGCGGTTTCCGTTCAGCCGCCCAGCAAGCCGAGGTGCGTGTTGATGATGTGCAGCAGGCGGTCGCGTTGCGAGCTGAGGAAGTCATGAGTGCCGCGCACTTCGATCAGTTCGAACTCGCGACGTGTGAACTCCCGCCACTTCATCATGCTGGCGGCTGTGGCGACCGGATCATCGCTGCCGTACAGACCGGTCAACGGAATGTCCAGGCCCTCGTCTGCGCGGTGCGACCAGATTTCAGACAGCTTCACGTCGCTGCGCACGACAGCCTCCAGCAGCTTCAGGCGTTTCTTATCCTGGTCGAACGTGTTCGGGAGCACGCCCAGCCTGATCAGCGCTTGAATGAAATCGTCCTGCGGCAGCGTGTGCAAAAACGGCCAGGGTTGTCGGCTGTCAGGGCTGCGGCAGCCGGAAATGAACAGGTGACGCGTCAGATTCGGGTAATGATGCTGCGCCAGCCTGGCCATTTCATAAGCGACACGACCGCCAAAGCTGTGGCCATAAAATGCGTGAGGTTCGCTCAGATAGGGCTGCAACGCGAGGAAGGTGTCTTGCAGCAAGGGCGCCCACTGATCGTAGGGCGTTTCCTTGAGCCGGCTGCCGTGGCCGGGCAGGCGCAGCGTTACCAGTTCGATGTGATCCCCAAGGCCTTCGGACCAGTCACGAAAATGCTCCGGATCGCCACCTACGTGAGGAAAGCAAATCAGGCGTGTTCTGACGGGTTGTCCAGAATTGACAACCATCAGCCATTTGTTCTTTTCGGCTTGCACTCAGCTTCCCCGAGCCTTGATAGAGGCGTCATAACCGTGGAGCCGGGTCCTTCGGCGCATACGCCGTCATGAACGGCGTTCGTTGATCCCTTGTGCTTATCGGCCGATTAGCCAGTGGCGAGCAAGGTCAAGGTTGAAAAAACAGCGAATGTCACTGGGTGACGGCACGTTTTCGTGAGGCCGCCGCAGGTTTTGCCTCTTCCGCCTTACGGGCGCTCAAGTAGGCATTGATGGCTTCAACACCACGATTCAAGTGGTGAGTCAGCGCCTCGACGGTGGCGTCCACATCACCGGCGCCGGCCTTTTCCAGCAATTCGTAGTGGTCGCGCTGGGACACCTTGCCCAGGTTCATTTGCTTAAGATTGAAACGCAAGAAGCGCTCTTCCTCGTTCAAGCCGTCCTCGACCAGTTTGAGCAGGCGTGTGTTGTGCGCCTTGGAATACAGCGCCATGTGGAACTGGCGGTTGAGCGTGCCCATGATGCTGTAATCGGTTTCGACCTCCAACTGTTCGATGTACCCACGCGCCATGCTGATGTCTTCATCGGTCAGCAGCGGGATCGACTGGCGCAGGGCCTCGGACTCCAGCAGGATGCGCAACGCATAGGCATCGGTAGCATCCTCGTTGATCAACGGGGCAACGACCGCACCTTTGTGGGTTTCGACACGCAGCAACGATTGAGCTTCCAGCTGACGCAGCGCCTCGCGCACGGGCATGCGGCTGACACCGAAAAGTGTCGCCAGCTCTTGCTGGCGCAGGGCGATGCCTGCCGGGAGGCGTCCTTCAAGAATGGCGCTGCGCAGTTTTTCTTCGATGACGGCACGCGCCAGATGTGCAGGCGGCTGCTCATCACCCAGGGTTTCCCGCAGAAATTGCTCTTTCTCAGTCCTGCGCATGCTTGATCTTCTTCAGCTGAACAGTTATTGGATCCAATGAAACACTAGAGACCGCTGCCGGCCTTGTCAAACTTTGCTACAAGTTTAGCGGGCTGTCTCGGCGCGGCATTCTACAAGGGATTAAGCGTAGAGGTATTGCCATCAATCGGGGATTGGGAACGGGCTGCCCGACCTCGGTGACGCAAGTCTTTGCGGCACGCGAGGCTGGCTTCACGGCCGAACGGCGTCAGATATAGCGGCCCGTCACGAAATGCTGCACGTCATTGAAACCCGGCGTGGACGCATGCCCGGGTGTGACGAGGGAGTCGATAAACGCTTCGTCTTCGGCCGTGATGTTCACGCTGAGCGCCTTGGTGTAGCTGTCCCATTGGTCCTCGGTACGTGGCCCGACAATGGCAGAGGTCACAGCCTGATTGTTCAGCACCCAGGCAATGGCGAATTCCACCAGCCCTACGCCTTTGGCCTGGGTGTACACCTGCAGTTTCTGGGCGATGTGCAAGGACTCGGTGCGCCATTCGGTTTCCAGGATGCGCTTGTCCTGACGGCCGGCGCGGGTGCTGCTGTCTGGCGTTACATCAGGGGCGTACTTGCCACTCAACACGCCGCGTGCCAGCGGGCTGTAGGGCACGACGCCCAAACCATAGAACTTCGCCGCAGTGATCTGCTCCAGCTCGGCCTGACGGTTGACGATGTTATACAGCGGCTGGCTGATTACCGGTGTGTCGACGCCCAGACGCTGAGCCACATTCACCACCTCCGCGATACGCCAGCCGCGGAAGTTCGACACGCCCCAGTACCGGATCTTGCCCTGGCGAATCAGATCGCCAATGGCCGACACGGTCACTTCGAGTGGCGTGTTGTGGTCTTCCTTGTGCAGGTAATGGATATCGATGTAATCGGTGTCGAGACGACGCAGGCTGGATTCGATTTCATTGAAGATGTGCTTGCGATTCAGGCCGCTGGCGTTCGGTGCAGTATTGCCCGAGCTGCTGCCGACCTTGGTGGCGAGGACCCACTCGCTGCGCCGCTTGGCAATGGCTTCGCCGACGATCTCCTCAGACCGGCCGGCGTTGTAGACGTTGGCCGTGTCGATGAAGTTGACGCCTTCATCCCAGGCCTTGTCGATGATGCGCAGGGATTCTTCGGTGCCGGTCTGCACGCCGAACATCATGGAGCCCAGTGTCAGCGTTGAAACCTGGAGGCCGGATTGGCCAAGGGTGCGGTATTTCATTGCTCGATATCCTTTTCGTCAGGGAAGTGGAAATCAGGACAGTCTGGAACAGGCTTGCAAGGGGTCTCGTAAAGACCGATCAGACCGAAAGCTCTAGGCCGGACATACTCACCTGTTTGGGCGGGTTTTGAAAAGTGACAAATTGACGAGCCGCAGGTGGCCGAGCACGGCGTCAGAGGGAGAGGTCAGCGTGAGTGAGCTTCCCGTGGCGCCCGGCCAGGAAGCACAGTGTGCCGCCCATGGCGGTCAGGCACGCCAGGACATAAAACATGGTCGGCGCGGGGCTGTTGATCAATAAGTAGCCGCAGATCACCGGGCTCAACGCTCCGCCGAAGGCCGCCAGATTCTGCGCCCCCAAGTAACTGCCGCGAAGGTGATCCGGTGCGATGGTGTCGACGAACAGGTATTCGGCGGGATAGATGATCATCTCGCCCAACGTAAAAACGAACATTGCGGCGCACCAGGCCAGGGTTGTTTCGGCAAAGCTGAAGCCGACAAGGCCGATCGCAAACAATGCGGTGCCAAGGCAAATCCAGTACGGCAACTGCTCGCGTTTGAGAAAGCGGCCGATCTGGTACTGCATCAAAATGACCGTTAACGCGTTGCACGCCAATACGGCCGACAGGATTTTCAGCGCCTGTTCCGCCGTGTGCGTGACCAGCAGAAACTGCGACAGGTACAACGTATACCGGCCATGCACGATGGTGCTGAGCAAGCTGCCGCCCGTGAACAGAATCAGCGTGCGGTCGTTTTTCAGCGTGACCAGGGTGTCGAGAAAGCTGCGCGGTGGGTGCTCGGTATCCGGGACTGTGCGCGGTATGCCCAGCATCAGGAAAAGACTGCAGAACGCGATCGCACTGGCGATGAAAAACGGCGCCAGTGGCAGGTGCCCGGCAATGACCACGCCGAGCATCGGGCCGGTGGCGTAGCCAATGTTGGTGAGGGTATAGCGCAGCGAGAAAACCCTCGCACGCTGCCCGATGGGCAGGTTTTCGCTGATGATTGCTTTGGAGCCGATCAGGAACAGCGCCGAGGCCGTCTCAGTGATCACCAGCGTGAGGGTCGTCAGGTAGACGTTGTGGGCGAAGGTCAGCAGGGCGAAGCCGACGGCACTGGACAGCATCGCCAGGATCAGCAACTTGCGCTTTTCCAGCCGATCGATGATGTAGCCACCGTACAGGCCCAGCAGCGTGGCGATGAACACCGCGATGCCCATCAGCAACCCGACGTCTTGCTGATTGAGCCCCAGCCTTGTGCTCAGGAACAGCGTCAGCAGCGGGCTGGTCATCGCCCGGCTCATGACGATGGTCAACGAGCAGACCATCAAGCGGCGGATGACGAGGGAGTAGGTGGTCACTGTTGTTTTTCCGTCCTTGTTCAAGCCTCGGAGCAGACCCATTGTGGGAGCGACCGGGGTGGTGCTCCCACAAACGCTGCCCGACAGCGCCGCATTCTAGACGACGAGTCATCCCTGACGGGGCTGGCTTGATCGCCTGTTACTTACCCTGATTCATCCCGACCTTGGTCACCGCGCCCTGTTCCAGCTCCCATTTTTTCAAAATCTTGCCATAGGTGCCGTCGTCGACCATGGCCTGCATCGCTTCAGCGATGGCCGCCGCCAGTTCAGGGTTGGACTTGCTGACGCCCAGGCCGGTGAACTGTTTCGAGATCGCCAGACCGAGCGGCTTGTACGTGTCCTTCTCCTGGGACATCAGGTATGGAATGGTTTCGCTGCCTTGCATCGCCGCGTCGAGCCGGCCCTGACGCAGTTGCGCGCGAGCATCGGCCGAGCCTTCCGAGCCACTGACGATGATCGCCGGCTTGCCTTTCGCTTCGCAGTTTTCCTTGCTCCACCCCGCGATTTCCGCAGGCCAGGTGGTGCGGCGGCTGGTGCCGACTTTCTTGCCGCACAGATCGGCGGGCTCATTCAGATCAGCGTTTTTGGTCAGCGTGTACAGCTGCGGCCCGCTGGCGAAATAGTCGATGAATGTCACCGACTTCTGCCGCTCGGCTGTGTCGGTCATGCCCGACAGAATGATATCGAAGCGCCTGGTGACCAAGCCGCTGACCATCTGCTCGAAAGCGGTCTCCTGCCATTTGATCTTGACGCCAAGGCGCTCGGCCAGGGCGTTGCCGAGATCCACGTCCAAGCCGGTCAGCGTGTTGGTGCTGGTGTCTTTGAAATCCATCGGCGGGTAATTCGGCACGATGGCGGCGGTGATTTCGCCCTTTTCCTTGAGGCTGGCGGGCAGCGCGGCGAACACTGACGCGGACGCCATCAGGCCGGCGAGCAAACTGGGGATGAGGATCTTTTTCATGGTCGTTCTCGTTTGTTCTGGTTTAAGTGCGAACGGCAGAAATGAAGCTTTGGGTTCTTGGATTTTGTGGGCTTATTAGAATGTCTTCCGGGGTGCCGGCCTCCACAATCTGGCCGCCGTCCATGAACACCATCCGGTTGGAAACTTCGCGGGCAAAGCCGAGTTCGTGTGTCACGACGATCATGGTCATGCCGCTGTGCGCCAGGTCACGCATGACCGACAACACTTCGCCCACCAACTCCGGATCGAGGGCGGAAGTGGGTTCGTCGAACAGCATCAGCTTGGGCCGCATCGCCAATGCGCGCGCGATCGCGACACGCTGTTGCTGGCCGCCGGAGAGCTCCACGGGATAGGAATGGCGCTTGTCCGCCAGCCCGACGCGGGCCAGTAGCTCGGTGGCTTCTTCATTGGCCTCTTTGGGCGAGCGCTTGAGCACCTGGATCGGGCCTTCGATCACGTTCTGCAACGCGGTCATGTGCGGGAAGAGGTTGAAGCGCTGAAACACCATGCCGGTGCTCAAACGCTGACGGGCGATCTGAGCGTCCGTCAGTTCGTGCAGTTTATTGCCGACGATGCGGTAGCCCACCAGTTCGCCATCGACCCACAAACCGCCCTTGTCGATTTTTTCGAGCTGATTGACGCACCGCAGCAGGGTGCTCTTGCCCGAGCCCGAGGGCCCGATGATGCACAGGACTTCGCCTTGTTCGACTTCAATGCTGACGTCTTTGAGGGCGTGGAACTGGTCGTAGTATTTGTTCAGGCCGACGGCTTTGACGATGTTTCTCATGCTGATTCTCCTGGGCCTGACTTACGAACGCTTGCCGGCGCCGCGGGCGAAGCGCAGCTCCAGCCGGCTTTGACCGAACGACAGGACAGTCACCACCGCCAGGTACCAGATCCCCGCGACAATCAGCAGCTCCATGACCCGGGCGTTGGCGTAGTAGATGTTCTGCGCGTTGTGCAGCAATTCGGAATACTGGATGACGCTGGCAAGGCTGGTCATCTTCACCATGCTGATGAATTCGTTGCCAACCGGCGGGATGATCACGCGCATCGCCTGGGGCAGGATCACCCGACGCAATGCCTGCAGGCGCGGCATGCCGATGGATTTGGCGGCTTCGTACTGACCGGTGTCTACGGACAGCAAGCCTGCGCGCACGACCTCGGCGGTGTACGCGCCCTGATTGATGCTCAGGCCCAGTAGCGCGGCAACGAAAGGTGTCATCAGGCTGACCGTATCGATCTCGAACACACCGGGAATGCCGATGACCGGGAAGATGAGCGCCAGGTTAAACCACAGCAGCAACTGCAAGATCAGCGGCGTGCCACGAAACAGCCAGGTGTAGGTGATCGCGACGTAACGCAAAATCGGGTTCGCCGACATGCGCATGATGGCCGTGATCACGCCGATCACCACCCCGAGGGCCATCGCCAGAATCGACATGATGATCGTGTTCAGCAGACCCCAAAGAATGGCCTCGGACGTGAGGAACTGGCCGATATAACCCCACTCGATCTGCCCGTTGGCAAACGCACGGGCCAGGCCGGCGAGGGCAACGATGATGAGGGTCGCGAAGAAAATGCGCCCGTAATAGCGGCGTGGGACGTGTTCGTACTGGGTGATGTCGAACGCGTTTTCGGTCTTCCTGCGCTCGGCTTGCAGCTGCTCCGCCTGATTCTGATTCATGTGTCTCTCCGAAGCTGTGTGCAGACCGCGCCTGCCTGATCTGGGCAACCCTACCCAGCCTCCCCGCCCCGACGTAGGCCCGCCGCTGCAGCATGGAATCGTCCTGGATAGAGGGCAGTTACTAATTGAAAGTCCTGATCAAAGTGTCAGGTTATTTAATGTTGGATCCGCTTTCTGCCTATGTTGCAGAGTACCGCGTGCGCGGTTGCCAATCGGGTTTTTCTGTGTTCATTATTATCAACCGGGCACGTTTTTGTTGTGAGTCAGAGCCTGTTGAATCCAATAGGCGAGGTCAATAAGCATTATGGAAACTCCACTTTCCAATTCTGGAAACGTGCCGCCTAAACCGGGAATACGCCCGCCTCTTACTCTCAGCGGAATGGACTTCAAGCTGTTGCGGGTGTTTCAGGCCGTGGTCGAGGCGGGTGGCTTCAGCGCCGCCCAGAATGAGCTGAATGTGGGCCTTGCAGCCATCAGCAAGCAGATTTCGGACCTTGAAATCCGCATCGGCATGCGCCTCTGTACACGAGGCCGGGAAGGGTTTCATCTCACTGAAGAGGGCAAGCTGGTCTATCAGGCGGCGATCGAATTGTTCGCGTCTGTGGACAGTTTTCGCGACCGGATTAGTTCTGCGCAGAATGAGTTGATTGGCGATTTGAGTATCGGCGTAATTGATAACACCCTGACCGATAAAAGTTCGCCGCTCATTGCCGCACTTAGACTAATGCGCGATGAAGCGCCCAAAGTCAGACTGCGCCTGCAAGCGTCTCAACTGGATGAAGTCGAGCGTGCCATGGTCGAAGGACGGGTGAGTCTTGGCATCGTGCCGGTGTATCAGCGGCGCGAAGAGTTTGATTATTTCCAGTTGTACGAAGAGACCTCCCACGCGTATTGCGCAGTGGGGCATCCGCTGTTCGAGGCGGACGACGGTGCCCTGAGCATCGACAGCCTGCGCGCATTCGACATCGTGAATCACCGCTATGCGATCCATCGCGACAAGGCGAGCTTCGTCAATTCCGACAGCCAGTGCGCCTCCGCCTCCCAAGTCGAAGCCGTCGCCATGATGATCCTGACCGGGCGCTTCATCGGCTTTCTTCCCGAACACTATGCGCGCAATATGATCCGCGACGGTCAGCTGCGCGCCCTGCGCCGCGACCTGATCTTTCTACAAACGCCCGTCAACCTCATCCTGAGGCACAACGCCCCCCGGAGCCCGCTGGTCAAGGCGTTCGCTCGGGCGTTGGGGGTGGATTTAAGGGTTGGGGTGTAGCGTAAATGTCACGCAATTGCCGCGAACGTAAGCCCGGTGGCGCGCAGCAAACACCGTCCCTGTGGGAGTGAGCTTGCTCGCGAAGGCGCCCTTTCGAACGCCTGCGACCTAGCGGATGTGCCGGCCTCATCGCGAGCAAGCGCGGTCCTGCGCCTACAGCGTGATCAGCGGGCAAAGCCCGGCAAACCCCAATCTTCCAGCGGAAACTCGGTCAGCGAGCCCAGTATCAGGTCGGCGTGCGCATATTGCTCGACCGGCATGTGCGAGTCAGGCACCGCCACGGCATACATCCCTGCGGTCTTGGCAGCGGTGACGCCGAAAGGCGAGTCTTCAAACACCAGACAATCCTTCGGGTCCACGCCCAGGTGGCGCGCCGCAGCCAGGAAGATATCCGGCGCAGGCTTGGCCGCGGTGACCTCGGCGTGATCTGCCGTCACCACGTCTTTAAACAGCTCAAACCAGGCGCGGTGATTGTTCGTTTTCACGTGGAAGTAGTGAAGGGAAGAACTGGTGCCCACCGCGATGGGGATGTTGTGCTCGGCAAGGTGACGCACCAGTGCCTCGGCGCCACGCATCGGCACGGCGTGCGGGAAGCGCTCGTCCAGCATCGGCTGGCGAACGGTCAGGAACTCCTCGGGAGACATCGGCAGCTCAAGCGCGCTGATCACGTACTCGGCGAAATCCTGGGAGCCGCGGCCAATGGAGTGCTGTTTCACCGCCCAGTCGAACGTCCTGCCGTGCCACTTGGCGATGGTGTCGGTCACTTCGGTGTAGATGCCTTCGGTGTCCAGCAGCAGGCCGTCCATGTCGAAAATCACCGCCTTGACCGGACCCTTGGGCTTTTGCACGTCGCTCATCTCATCGATTCCCTTAGCAAATTGGCGTCCAGCCTAACGCCTCGGCGAACGTCGTGGCTAGGCGCAACGGCTGCAAAACGTCCTCGCCAAGTGCTAATCTCGCCGGGCTCTCGGCAGCGCAAGGTGCTGCACGGCCGCTCTGTGTGGCGCCGAAACCCTCCGGGGTCAAGGAAGGCAAGACCTCTCTTCAAGAACGGACATCTTCGAGTCGACACATGAAAAAATCAGTCAACATCGCCGTAGGCGTCATTGTGGTTGCGGGCGTCCTCGTTACCGCTGGCGCCTGGTACACCGGAAAACGGCTGGAGGGCGCGCTCAACGACGCCATCCAGCAAGGCAATCAGCAGCTTCAAGCCGCGTTCGTCGGGCATGAAGGCAAGGCGAGTGTTGAGCTCCTTTCCCTTGACCGTCACTTCTTCACCAGCACCGCGCACTACAAGCTGAATATCCAGGACCCCCAATTCAATGAGGGCAAGCCGGTCGAGCTGCTGTTTGTCGACAACATCGAGCACGGGCCATTGCCGTGGAGCCGCGTGAAATCGCTGCAACTGCTGCCGGTAATGGCCGCCAGCAACGTGCAGATTGAGAAGAACGCTTTCTCCGAGAAATGGTTTGCCATGACCAACGGCCAGCCGCCGCTGACCGGCCACTTCAGCATGGGCTACGACCGCGCCGCATTGGGCCGGGTGGACTTGCTGCCGTTTGAATTCACCGATCAGACCGGCGCGTTCAAGTTTTCCGGTTTCACCGTGAATGCCTCCGGCTCGGGCGATGGCCAGAAGCTTGAGGCCAACGGTGTGCTGGGCAGCGTCGACGTCACCGCCACCTCCGAAGAAGGCCCGGTGCATCTGACGCTCAAGGATTTCACCTTCAACACCGGTGGCACAAAAGGCAAATCGGGTTTCTACCTGGGCCACACCGACGCGAAAATCGCCTCGGCCACGTTCCAGGCGGCAGGCCAGCCGGCCATTCATTTCAAGGACTTCGTCAACACCAGCCTGTTGCAGGAAGTGGAAGGCAACCTGAATGCGCAGGTGACCTACGACATCGGCAACGTCAGCTTCAATGGCAATGACGTTGGCGCCATGCAGATGCTCTGGAAGTTCGGCAATTTCGACATCGCCTCAACCCAGGCACTGATGAAGATCTATCAGGAGAAAGTGCAGCCTCAAGCCCAGGCCGCCGCGGCGGTGGGTGAAACCTACACGCCACATTTGAGCCCGGCTGATCAGGCCTTGGTGCAGGCTGAAGTCAGCAAGTTGCTGAGTGCCAAGCCGCATATCGAGCTGGAAAAGCTTTCACTGAAAACAGCCAGCGGCGAGAGCCAGTTCAGCCTGTCGATGGACTTGGCCAATCCTTCGGCACTCGATCAGCCAGGCGCGGAATTGCTCAAGCAGCTGCTGACCCAGCTGGACGCCAAGCTGGTGCTCTCCAAGCCGATGATCAAGGATCTGGCCGCACTGCGCGCCAAGTCTGCCGGTCTGACCGACCCCGCCGCCATCGCGCAGCAGGCGCAGGGCGCAGCGGATTCGGTGGGCGGCATGGCGGTCATGTTGCAAATGGGCAAGGTCGATGGCGACAACATCGTGTCCAGCCTGCACTACGCCAACGACGTGGTGGACTTCAACGGCGTGAAGATGCCGGCGCAACAGTTTGCCGCAATGATGATGGGCAAGTTTGTGATGTTCAGCGGCGGTCAATAAGTCTTGCCTGGCCACCGCTGAGGTGGCCGGTCAGCTTGCTTTGACCTGTCTTCAGACTGGCGGCTGACGCGCGATTTCCGTGGGCGCTTCGTGGCCTTCGCGCTCCGGCTGAACAGTGCGCGACGACATCTCCGCACGCAGCTGAGGCAGGCACTGCGGGTATTGCCGTGCGACGAAACTGATCAGCCGCTCGCGCATGTGGCATCTCGCATCCCAACTGCGCGATGAATCCGCCGAACTCAACAACACCCGCAACTGCATCGCTTTGTCGGTGGTGTCCGTGACCTGCAATACGCAGACGCGGCCATCCCAGAGGTGCGGAATTTCCTTGCAGATGCGCTCCGCTTCTTCGCGCAGCTCCTCCAGTGGCAACGCGTAATCCACCCACAGAAACACCGAGCCAATCAGGCTCGACGTGCTGCGCGTCCAGTTCTGGAAGGGCTTCTCGATGAAGTACTGCAACGGAATCACCATTCGCCGCTCATCCCAGATCTTCAGCACCACGTACGTGCCGCTAATCTCTTCAATGCGACCCCACTCGCCCTCAACGATCACCACGTCATCCAGGCGAATCGGCTGGGATATCGCGATTTGCAAACCCGCGATCAAGTTACCCAGCACCGGCTTGGCGGCGAAACCGGCGGCCAATCCCGCAAGCCCTGCCGACGCCAGCAGACTGGTGCCGATCTGACGCACCGGCGGGAAGCTCATCAGAATCAGCCCGGTACCGAACAACAACACCAGCACATTCAGGCAGCGCACCAGCACCCGCACTTGCGTCTGAATCCGGCGGGCTTGCAGGTTGTCCTCAATGTCCAGCGGGTTTCGGATCGCGACCGCTTCGCCAATGGCTTTCACGCAACTCAACGCCAGCCAGGTGAACCCGGCCACCACCAGCATGCCGTTGAGATGCCGAACACCCTTGATCAACATCAGATCATCAGGCGCAGACGTCCAGACGGTTTGCAGGGCCAGCAGCGGGATCAGCCACAAGGTCGGCGGTTCGGCGCGGTGAATGAGTTGCTGGGCGAAGACGAACGACTTGGCGACGCGACGGAGCAACACCAATGCGATCCAGCGTCCCAACAGTGCGATGCAAATCGCGAAGGCGGCGGCCACCAAGGTGTTGAGCCAGGGCAACGGCAGTGCGTTCAGCCAGGCTTCCGGGAGTACGTGTTCCATAGAGGGGGTCACCAACAGGACGGTTCAAAGGCAAGAGGTGTGAGCTCCCTCAACGCTCAATGTTCCCCGATCCACCCGCCGCCGTAGAAATCGTGACGGGCTGCAATCAGCGAGCCAGAGCATCCGACACGTTTACTACATGTCGAATGCGCTGACCAGATCAGGCCAATGTCGGGCGAAGCCTGAATCTCTGACTCATGCTGCAGCGGCCGGCATTGCTTGCGCGCAACGCCATGGCGAAGGCTCGTCTATTACACACGTTGCATCCAGATGCCGGCAGTCCGCGACCGCCGCTCAATCCCAAAAGCGAAGCTCTCAACGCAGCAGACGGAAGGTCTCACGCACATGCGCGGTGAGCGTCGCCGGGTTTTCCATCGCAGCAAAGTGGCCGCCGTGCTCGGCCTCAGCGAAGAACCGCAAGTCGTCGAATCGCGCCTGGGCCCAGCGCCGTGACAGGCGAAGCAACTCGCCCGGGAACATGCTCACGCCCGCCGGGATGGGTAGGGCGCGTGGAGGGCCTTGCTGTTGCATTTCGCGCATCCCTTCCCAGTAGAAACGGACCGAGCTGGGTCCCGCATCAGGCAGCCAGTACAGCATGATGTCGTCGATCAGCGCGTCGAGCTCGATGACCCGCTCGGGCTCTCCGCCGCTGTCGGAAGCGTCCTGAAACAGCGCGTAAACCCACGCCGCCAAGCCAACGGGCGAATCCGACAGGGCGAAGCCTATCGACTGCGGCCGGGTGCTTTGCACCTTCATGTAACCGGACAGCTCCCGCTCATAGCGTTGCGCATCGGCCAACATGCGCTGCTCTTCAGGAGTGGCCTGCGCGATCTCCTCTTCAGTGGGTTGGTACATGACCATGTTCAGGTGAATGCCAATCAGACCAGGCGGACGCATGTGCCCAAGTGCGCTGGTCACGGCCGCCCCCCAATCCCCACCCTGGGCCGCCCAGCGCTGGCCATATCCCAAGCGGTCCATCAATTGCGCCCAGGCCGCAGCGGTTTTACCCACGCCCCAACCCGGCGAACGTGGCTTATCACTGAAACCAAAACCCGGAAGCGCCGGGATCACCAGATGAAACGCGTCGCTGGCCTCGCCGCCATGGGCGGTCGGGTCGGTGAGAGGCCCAATCATCGCCCTGAACTCCAGAATGGAGCCTGGCCAGCCGTGGGTCATCAGCAAGGGCAGGGCGTCAGGGTGAGGCGAGCGTATGTGCAGAAAGTGAATGCCAAGGCCGTCGATCTCGGTCCGGCTGCTGTTCCACTGGTTGAGTTGGGTTTCGGTGGCGCGCCAGTCATAGCCGTTGCGCCAGCGCTCGACCAGCGCGCGAATACGCTCAAGCCTGGGCCCCTGGCTGTTGTCGGAGACGGTTTCTGGGTCAGGCCAGCGGGTTTGCGCCAGGCGCTGGGCCAGATCGTCGAGTTGTGTCTGGGGGATATGAAGGGGAAAGGACTCGACAGGGTGGGTCATGGGTTGGTCCCTTGCACATGGGTACGGGCCAACGTGTCACGGACGGATGCCCATTCACGTTGGCCATAGCGATCGTTGTCCAGATTGAGCAGCTTGCCGCGCCCACTCATCATGTCTCGCAGGTATTGCATGCCTTGCCAGGCGGGGAATGGCTTTTCACTGGCAGGCGTAAGCGCGCGCACCACGGAGATAAGGGCGGACAGCGTGCCGATATTCCCGGGGCGCA
This sequence comes from Pseudomonas sp. CFBP 8772, assembly GCF_014841665.1. NCBI lineage: Bacteria > Pseudomonadati > Pseudomonadota > Gammaproteobacteria > Pseudomonadales > Pseudomonadaceae > Pseudomonas > Pseudomonas sp. CFBP 8772. The sequence continues at coordinate 20,662 of NZ_JACYUI010000019.1, forward strand.
GGGTGCGGTAGTGCTGCCCGGTCAGCTCGGTCAGGATGTTGGCAATCTGCGCAGGCGACACACTGTTGCCGGCAATGCGCAGGAAACGCGGCGTGTTGTGATCAAGCGCGGCATCGGCGGTAAAGGCGGCTACGTCGTCCTTGGCAGTGAAGTCCAGTAGCTGTTGCGCATCGCCGAAATGCAGCACTCGGCGGCCGGGAAGCACGATAGGCGCGTCGCCTTCGAGCAGCTCCAGAAACCCACCGTTGAGGATTGAGGTAACGGCGATGTTGGCTGTATCGAGCTGGGTGGCGAAGCGTCGGCGAAGGTCCAGGTTGCGGTTGTCGCCAGGGCGGGTATGGGTGTAGTCGAGCGAATAATCCGAGGGAATGAACCTGGGTACCCCAGCAGCGACAGCGGCCTCCACCAGCCTGCCTTGCTGCTTGATGATCACCTCCTCCAGGCCGTTGAGCGTGGACACGACGCAACCCGCGCCGGCAATGGCACCGCGCAGGCCCTGAGCGTCGTCCAGAGAAACGGGCGTGACGGTGACGCCGCTGCTGGGTAGACCAGTCAACCGGGCTTGTTCAGTGCCTGGCCGAACCAGTGCGATGACATGGGCGCCGCGCTCAACCAGCGCCCGGACCAGGCGTTGGCCCAAGTCTCCTGATGCGCCAGCAACCACAATCGGTAAAGCAGTAGTGTGATCCACAAAGAGCCTTCCTGGTCGGTGTGAAGGGGGTGAAGAGCGCCGGCTGCCTGCGCCGATTTAACTGAACGTTACCGTTTAGTTGACGCGCAAACAAGAGGTCGGTAAGTTGCCGGCCATGACGTTGATCACGACCAAATCCAAAGGCGGCAGGCCCAGGCAAAGCCAGGCGGGCGAGGCCGAGCGTCGATTGCTGGATGCTGCGCTGCAGCGCTTTCTGGCCAAAGGCGTCGAGGGCACTTCATGCGAAGACATCGCCCGGGCGGCAGGCGCCAGCAAAGCCACTCTCTATGCGCGCTATGCCAATAAAGAGGCGTTGTTCGAAGCCGTGGTGCGGCGCCACGTAGCGACTTTGCTGGTGCCTGCCGAGGCGATTCCCGCGCTCCCGCTCCAAGGCCGCCTGAGGCATGTGGGTCATGGCATCCTCGAGCATGCGCTGCAACCCGATACCCTGGCCATGATGCGCCTGGTGATAGCCACTTCCAGTCGGGCCCCGCTGCTGGCGGCCGAAGTGAATCGAATCGGGTGGGAAGGTGGATTCACCAGAGTGCGTTCCGCCATCATGGCGGGCCCGGACCAACCCTCGGATCCTGATGCGCTGGCCCTTCAATTCATCGACTTGGTGTTCGCGCCCCATCAGCTCAGAGCGCTGCTGGGTGGAGACCGGGAGCAGCTGGTTCAAGCCATTCCCGAACGAGTGGAGTGGGGGCTGAAGTTGGTTCAAGCCGTCGGTCTGCTGGAATGAGTGTTTGGTTTCTATCGGTTCACCAAACAATGGTTCTGAACGGTAAAGAATTTTAAGTGACGGTCAATTAGCGGTAATCAGCGCAAGCACTGAATCTTTCACTATGACGGCACCCAATATCGAAGTGCAAAGTTGCCAGCGGGGTGGCATTATCCGCGCTGAATAAAAAGAACAACTGTCTTTAGTAGTGGGCTGAAACTGTTCCCATCCATCGATAGCGCTATGGCCAACTATTCAGCCTTGAATGGCCTAATCCTTGGGGGGCGGGGTCGTAGTAAGCAGCAGCCGTGACCTCTAAACCGCAATTGATCTCCAGCCTCTGACTCAGGCGACCTTCCATCGGACAACGAAAAAACAAGCAAAATAATTTGAACTTTTCGTCCGGAATAGATACCGCGAAGCAAGTAACCTATTGCGCCGATAGTGTATGAAAGGACGATTTTTTCCTAAAGTTTTTTTGCGGCAGGCCGAAGTTTAAGGCTGTAGGAATGGCATGGAGTGGCCCTCTCCTATGTGAATACCTAAAACTTCAGAGGGCGCCATGCTAAAGAACATATTAATCAACATGACCGTCAGGTCGAAGCTCGTACTCGGCTTCACCCTGGTGATCATATTCACTGTCCTTATCGCCCTCACGGGGTGGACAGGCATCTCCTCACTCAGCGAGCGAAGTGAGCGCGTGTCTGACATCGCGAAACTCACAACGCTGACGCGGGACATGCGCATCGCCCGGCTGGTCTACGGCCAGAATTCTGACGACGCCAACGCTGCCACCTGGCTAAAAGCCTATGACAACCTCGACAGTCATTTGGCGTATTTGCGCGAAATACTCGACTCCGAGCTCAATATTCCCCATGTAAAAACCGCGACCGCCGCGATGACGGTCTACAAGGGCTTTTACAACGACATCATCAATGCGACCCATACGCGCGAAGCGAGCCGAGCCGTGTCTGGCAGCGCCGCCGATGAGGCATTGGAGGTGCTGCTACGCTTGGACACGCTCTCCAATTCGCCCGAGGGCACGGCCGCACAGCGAGATGCCATCGGACAAGCGCTGACGCTTTTTCAGAAAATGCGCTTTGATGTGCGTGGGTACACCTTCACGCTAAAGCCTGACGCGCAGCAGCTGGCGAACGCTTCAATCGCTGCGGCCGTAAGCAACGCCCAATCCCTGCAAGCCGCTGGATTTCAACCCGATGCCATCAAAGGCTTTCAGGCTTCACTGAATAAATACCAGGCTGCCATTGCCCAGTTTTCGGAAGCACAGGCCGCCATTAACCAGGGCCAGGCAGGTATTACCAAAAACATCGAAGTCCTGCTGGCTTCCGCCGATCAGTTGGCGCAGAACCAGGTTTCGCTGCGTATTGAGGATGTGGGCCAAGCCAATAAGATGTTGATCATATGGCTCAGCATTGCGCTCATCATCAGCGCACTGGCTGCATGGGTCATCACCCGCCTCATCGTGGGTCCGCTTCGCGAAGCACTGCAGTTGGCTGATCGAGTCGCCAACGGCGATCTGACCTACAGCGAAGTAACGCAAAGGCGAGACGAGCTGGGCCTGCTGCAAGCCAGCATGCACAGAATGACCACCAACCTGCGACAGTTGATTGGTGGCCTGCGTGATAGCGTCACTCAGATTGCGAGCGCTGCCGAACAGTTGTCCGCAGTCACCGAGCAGACCAGCGCAGGGGTCAATAGTCAGCGAACCGAAACCGACCAAGTCGCAACAGCCATGAATCAAATGGCCGCCACGGTTCAGGAAGTGGCAAGGAACGCAGAGCAGGCGTCGGATGCGGCGGTCAGCGCCTCCAAAGAAGCCCGCGATGGTGATGCAGTTGTCGCCAAGGCAGTGCTCCAGATCGAAAAACTCGCCACAGAAGTCGGCTATTCGAAAACCGCGATGGATGAGCTCAAGCAAGAGAGCAACAAAATCGGCGGCGTGCTCGACGTGATCAAGGCTGTTGCCGAGCAAACCAACTTGCTGGCACTCAATGCCGCCATCGAAGCCGCGCGTGCTGGCGAAGCCGGCCGAGGTTTTGCGGTGGTTGCGGATGAGGTGAGAAGCCTGGCGCAGCGCACACAAGCGTCGACCGAAGAAATTGCGACATTGATTGGTGGTCTGCACAGCCGAACCGCACAGGTTGCGACCACGCTGGAAAACAGCCGCCTTCTGACTGACAACAGCGTGGAATTGGCGCGGGATGCGGGCGCTTCGATTGGAAACATCAGTCGCTCCATTTCAACCATCGAGTCGATGAACCAGCAAATCGCCGCCTCTGCCGAAGAGCAAAGTGCCGTGGCTGAAGAGATTAATCGCAGTGTTCTCAGTGTGAGGGACATCTCCGAACAGACTGCCTCCGCGAGTGAACAGACAGCAGCTTCGAGCGTTGAGCTGGCGCGTTTGGGTGTGCATCTGCAGGGGTTGGTGAGTAAGTTTGTCGTCTAAGCTCGGGGAACATAGCTAGCCAATTATTTGCCCTTCAAACGCTTACTCACGTCTTGGAGCATCGGGGTGTCATTGCGCAGACAGCTCGATGTTCTACTTCGAGGACGTGCCTTGCAGTCGTCGGTCAATGAGTTGATGAAAGGGAGTGCGGCCAGGCCCGACCAACAGACAAAGATGCCTCAATTGATTTTGATCGCGGGTGACAGGGCTTGGGCGTCAGACTTGATTTTGAGGGGTTTCTGCTGGGCTGGTTAGCTTTTGAAGGGTGCGCTTTGCGCACCGTCGTTTGCGCCATCGCCGCAAAAACGACTCTCAGGCCCTGAGCAGGTATCTGGCAGTAACGCTGACCCCCTGCGACGCAAGGGAAAGAAGATGGTGCACCTGACGGGATTCGAACCCATGACCCCTGCCTTCGGAGGGCAGTACTCTATCCAGCTGAGCTACAGGTGCAACGCGGGCGCCATAATACTCATCTGGCTTGCACGCGTCCATGCCGATGACCCGCCGTTAACAATTTAGTGAGACCAGGCCAACCCGAAAAGCCACCCCCGCATGACAACCACATACGCACCCTCCCAGCTACGCTGATCCAAATCCATCCCCACCCCAGCCCCACCCGTTCTTTTTTTCGAACGCACTATTGTCCTTTACCCCTGTTGTCCCTAGGATTCGTTTGAGATTTCAAACGCCCCGCCCGGCCTTTCTTCTATTCTCCAATCAGGGTCGGCGACAGTGTTATCCGGCGGCGGCCTCGGTCGAGGCGCCCGCACACAACCATTCGCTCCGCCGCGCGCGGTGCTGTTCAGGAGGCCGCAATGCAGCTCAAAGACTCGAAGTTGTTCCGCCAGCAGGCGTACATCAATGGCGCCTGGGCTGATGCCGACAGTGGCCAGACCATCAAGGTCAACAACCCGTCGACCAACGAGATTCTCGGCACCGTGCCGAAGATGGGCGCTGCCGAAACCCGCCGCGCCATCGAGGCCGCTGACAAGGCGCTGCCGGCCTGGCGTGCCATGACCGCCAAAGAGCGTGGCGCCAAGCTGCGTCGCTGGTTCGAGCTGATGATTGAAAACCAGGACGACCTCGGTCGCCTGATGACCCTGGAGCAGGGCAAGCCGCTGGCTGAGGCCAAAGGCGAAATCACTTACGCTGCTTCCTTTATCGAGTGGTTTTCCGAAGAAGCCAAGCGCGTCTACGGCGACGTGATTCCGGGCCATCAGCCGGACAAGCGCCTGATCGTCCTCAAGCAGCCGATCGGCGTTACTGCAGCGATCACGCCGTGGAACTTCCCGGCCGCGATGATCACCCGCAAGGCCGGCCCGGCGCTGGCGGCAGGCTGCACCATGGTGCTCAAGCCCGCTTCGCAAACCCCTTACTCCGCACTGGCACTGGCTGAACTGGCCGAGCGCGCGGGCATCCCGGCGGGCGTGTTCAGTGTGGTGACTGGCAGCGCCGGCGATATTGGCAGCGAGCTGACCAGCAACCCGATCGTGCGCAAGCTGTCGTTCACCGGCTCGACCGAGATCGGTCGCCAGCTGATGGCTGAATGCGCCCACGACATCAAGAAGGTGTCGCTGGAACTGGGCGGCAACGCGCCGTTCATCGTGTTCGACGACGCTGACCTGGATAAGGCCGTTGAAGGCGCGATCATTTCCAAGTACCGCAACAACGGTCAGACCTGCGTGTGCGCCAACCGTATCTACGTGCAGGACGCGGTCTACGACGCTTTCGCCGAGAAGCTGCAGGTTGCCGTTGCCAAGCTGAAAGTGGGTGATGGCCTGGCCGACGGTACCACCACCGGTCCTCTGATCGATGAAAAAGCCGTGGCCAAGGTCAAGGAGCACATCGCTGATGCCTTGAGCAAAGGCGCGAAAGTGCTGAGCGGCGGCAACAGCCTGGAAGGCAACTTCTTCGAGCCGACTATCCTGGTCAACGTGCCGAAAAACGCAGCCGTGGCCAAGGAAGAAACCTTCGGTCCGCTGGCCCCGCTGTTCCGCTTCAAAGACGAAGCCGAAGTGATCGCCATGGCCAACGACACCGAGTTCGGGCTGGCGTCGTATTTCTATGCGCAGAACCTGAGCCGCGTGTTCCGTGTGGCTGAAGCCCTGGAGTACGGCATGGTGGGCATCAACACCGGCCTGATCTCCAACGAAGTTGCGCCATTCGGCGGCATCAAGGCGTCCGGTCTTGGTCGCGAAGGCTCCAAGTACGGCATCGAAGATTATCTGGAAATCAAATACCTCTGCCTCAGCATCTGAACCCGCTGAGTGGCAGCGTGAAGTAACTGTTCGACAACCTGCGGGACGCGAGAGCGCCGTTTCGCAGGTTTCAGTGGCACCAACCTATGGGTGGCCGGGAGGCCGCGACAGTCGATCATCGTATGCTGTCGCTGTTGACCCCCGCTGCTTGATCCTTGAACCGCGCCGCCCGATGAGCGGCGAATGAGGAAATGATGAGCAAAACTAACGCATCCCTGATGAAACGCCGCGAAGCAGCTGTCCCCCGCGGCGTTGGTCAAATTCACCCGATCTTCGCTGAATCCGCGAAGAACGCCACCGTCACCGACGTTGAAGGCAATGAGTTCATCGACTTCGCCGGCGGCATCGCAGTACTGAACACCGGTCACCTGCACCCGAAGATCGTTGCCGCCGTGCAAGAGCAACTGACCAAGCTGACCCACACCTGCTTCCAGGTGCTGGCTTACGAGCCTTACGTCGAGCTGTGCGAGAAGGTCAACGCCAAGGTGCCGGGCGACTTCGCCAAGAAAACCTTGTTGGTGACCACAGGTTCCGAAGCGGTTGAAAACGCCGTCAAGATCGCCCGCGCCGCGACAGGCCGTGCGGGCGTCATCGCCTTCACCGGCGCGTACCACGGCCGCACCATGATGACCCTGGGTCTGACCGGTAAAGTCGTGCCGTACTCGGCCGGCATGGGCCTGATGCCGGGCGGTATCTTCCGCGCCATCTACCCGAACGAGCTGCACGGTGTCAGCGTTGACGATTCCATCGCCAGCATCGAGCGCATCTTCAAGAATGACGCCGAGCCGAAAGACATCGCCGCGATCATCATCGAGCCGGTGCAGGGCGAGGGGGGGTTCTACGTGGCGCCGAAGGCGTTCATGGCGCGTCTGCGTGAACTGTGCGACAAGCACGGCATTCTGCTGATCGCTGACGAAGTGCAGACCGGCGCTGGCCGTACCGGCACTTTCTTCGCCATGGAGCAGATGGGCGTAAGCGCCGACCTGACCACCTTCGCCAAATCCATCGCCGGTGGTTTCCCGCTGGCCGGCGTGTGCGGCAAGGCCGAATACATGGACGCCATCGCGCCAGGCGGTCTGGGCGGCACGTACGCCGGTAGCCCGATCGCGTGCGCTGCGGCGTTGGCGGTCATGGAAGTGTTCGAAGAAGAGCATTTGCTTGATCGTTGCAAGGCCGTTGGCGAGCGTCTGGTCACTGGCCTGCGTGCCATCCAGGCCAAGTATCCGGTCATCGGTGAAGTCCGCGCGCTGGGCGCCATGATCGCCGTCGAGTGCTTCGAGAACGGCGACACCCACAAGCCGAACGCTGCTGCCGTCGCACAAGTGATCGCCAAAGCCCGTGACAAGGGCCTGATCCTGCTGTCCTGCGGCACCTATGGCAACGTCCTGCGCGTGCTGGTCCCGCTGACCTCGCCGGACGAGCAGTTGGACAAAGGCCTGAAGATCATCGAAGAATGCTTCGCTGAAATTGCCTGAATCCACGTCGGTGAGCCGCAGCCACGTTTGATAAAAACCTGACCGCTTCACCAGAAAAAACCTGCTTCGGCAGGTTTTTTCGTTTTTGGACGCTGGAAATTCCGTCTCAGTCTGTCTCCCTGCGCAGTCTTTGACTATGGTGAAGAGACTGATGCCGGAGAGTCATGATGACCGTAGTAGAGGCGCTAGCCGTTCCCCGCGTGTTGATCGCTGAATCGGACCCCTGGGCCCGGGAGATGCTCAACGAATTGGTCCTCGACGTGCGTTGCGACGCGCAGTTGGACATCTGTTCGAACGGCCGGGAAGCCATTGAGCGGATGAGCGGGTATATCCCCGACCTGGTGATCGCTTCCCGCGAGTTGCCGGGCGTCGATGGCCTGAGCCTGCTGCGCGGGCTGCGGCAGTTGCGTCGTCAGCCGCCGGTTCGTTTCATTCTGCTGAGCAGTCGCAGCGACAGCGTCAGTGTCCGCGAGGCCGTGCAACTGGCGCCCACCGCCTACCTCACCAAACCCCTGAACATGGAAGGCCTGCGCCAACGGCTGGAAACGCTGCTGTTGCAGGACGGCGCGCAGGTTGCCTGTGCGGTGCCCGCGTTGGCGCCGGGTGTCGGGCTGGATGCGTTTCTGGAGAAGCGCCGTGAAGTGGCCGACGGCGGGCCGCTGTTCGTTGAGGTGAGGGCGGCGGTGGCGAGCAGTCGCGGGGCGTCGGGTGTGGATCTGACGTTGCTGGAACAGGCGCTGACCCTCGACCCCCATGTCACCGCGATGTTGATTGCCGCCGCTAACAGCGCTTCCCACCATCAGGGCAAACCGGTGCAGACCCTGGGGCAGGCGCTCGCCGTGCTGGGCGCCACCCAGAGCGTCAATCTGGTGCAAGGTCTGGCCCTCAAGCGCGGCGCGGTGCTGACGGATGCAACGTTGTTGCTGCACGCCACCGAAATCTGGGAGGTCTCGCAACGCACCGCCGACTGTGCGCGGACGCTGGCGCGCAAGCTGGATCTCGATCACGAGCGCTGTTACTGCGCCGGTTTGCTCAGGGGCCTGGGCGAACTGACGGTGTTGCGCTGTTTGCAGGATTGGCTGATCGCCGGCGGCTCGCTGGATGAGGCCACGATTCGCCGCGCGTTGGCGCAGTATTCGGCCTCGTTTGGCTCCGCATTACGGACGCGCTGGCGGCTCCCGCTGGAGCTGCGTGAGTTGATTGCGGCGGTGTATCAGTACAACACCGGGGTTTTTACCCGCGAAATCCTGGCGATGAATGTGGCGGGGCAAATGGGCCTGCTTGGGCTCGAAGACCCGCTCGAGGCGCTGGCGAAAAGCAAATCGGCGAGGCTGTTGAAGGTCAGCAGGTCAGATCTGGAAGGGGTGCGCAGCAAGACGGTGGCTTGACCGGGAGGTTGATTCAGAAAAGCAGGGTTACACCAGCACGATCTGATTTTTGCCCTGGCGCTTGGCCTGGTACATCGCAGCGTCCGAGCGTGCATAGAGCGCTTCGAGGCTCTGGTCTTGATCGCCGAGGTTGGTCAGCCCCTGGCTGGCGGTGATGCCGAAGGTTTTGTCATTGCACTGAAAGCTCAGGCGCTGGATCTCACGCTGCAGCCGCTCGGCAATCTGCTGGGCCATTTCCGGCGCACAGCCCGGGAACACGGCGGCGAACTCTTCCCCGCCAATTCGACCGAACAGATCACCCCGACGCAGCGTCTTGCGCCCGCATTCGGCGATGCGTTGCAGCACCAGATCGCCTTCCTGGTGGCCGTAGGTGTCGTTGACCAGCTTGAAATCATCCACGTCCAGCAACAGGAACGCCATTGGCGTGCCCTGCAGACGCGCCTGCTCGAATTCCCGTTGAGCGCACTCGAAGAAGTGCCGGCGGTTGCTGCTCTGGGTAAGCACGTCAGTGGTGGCCAGACGCTGCAGCTCGTCTTCGAGGTGCTTCTTCTCGGTGATGTCTTCGGCGATGCCGACCACGATCAGCCGCTGGCTGTGCTCGGCCTGATGACTGACAAAGCATTTGTCACTGAGCCAGCGGACCTGGCCGTCGGCGCGGATGATGCGGTACTCGCGGTCTTCGATGGAGCCTTTTTCGAGCACTTCGCTCAGGCTGCGCTCGGCGTAGTCGAGATCGTCGGGGTAAATGCTGTCGCGCCACTCGCTGTAGTCCGCCAGCAACAAACCGGCGGATCGGCCGAAAATGCGCTCGTAGGCAGGGCTGACATAGATCATGCGTTGCGTCTGCCAGTCGAACGCCCACAACACGGCGTTGACGCTGACCAGCAGAGAGCTGAACAGCTGCTCGCGCTCGCTGAGGCGCGCCACTTCCGCCTGGGCATGCATCAGCGCCAGAAGGGTTTCTGCTGCGGCGGGGGTCTCAACGTGGGGAGTCTGGTTGTCCATGAGCACTGCATCTCAGAATAAGGTGCGGCGCATGCCACAACATGTCACACAGCATAGTGCGAAGGTGTTAATGAGATAGGACTAATGGCACTAAGTTCCGATCGGTGCCACTCGGACGAATGGTCACCGATCAACGGCATCAAGCGTGTTGAGGCCGCAGCGAGTAGGTTTTCAGCTGATCGGCGAACTCACGCAACGACTGAATACCGCTGGCTTCCGCCTCGTGCACCCAGTCCTTGATGGCCGCCAGCATGTCGTGACCATTGCTGCTGGTCTTCGCCCAGATCTGCTGCAGCGCCAGGCGTTTTTCGTAAATCACTTTCAGAGCGTGGCTGTGCTCCAGCATGGTCTGGATGCGCGCTTGATGCTTGTCTTCAAGCAGGCTCGGCTCCCGGGAAAGCAGGCGTTTGGCGCGGCGGAACTGGTGACGTACGGAGGCGTCGGCTTTCGCCAGTTCCTGCGCCACCAAAGGCTTGATCACCAGCTTGCGGTACTGAGCCATGATCTGGAAACGGTTGTTGAGGATGGCCATTGCCGTGTCCATGTCCAGATGGCCCTTGCCTTCAACGCGGTGCGCGATCGGCGCGACCCGCTGCACCTTCGCCAGGCGCAACCAGCTGAACACCTTGATCCACGCCCAGCCCATGTCGAACTCCCAGCGCTTGACCGACAGCTTGGCCGAATTGGGGTAGGTGTGGTGGTTGTTATGCAGCTCTTCGCCGCCGATCAAAATGCCCCAGGGCACCAGGTTGGTGGCGGCGTCGCGGCATTCGAAGTTGCGATAGCCGACCGCATGGCCGAGGCCATTGACCACGCCCGCCGCCCACACCGGAATCCACATCATCTGAATCGCCCAGACCGTGATGCCGATGACGCCGAACAGCGCCAGATCGATCACGCCCATGATGGCGATGCCCAGCAGGGGATAGCGCGAATACAGGTTGCGCTCGATCCAGTCCTCGGGGCAGTTTTTGCCGTAGATGCGCAGCGTTTCCGGGTTCTCCGCTTCGGCGCGGTACAGCTCGGCCCCTTTGCGCAATACGGTCGACAGACCCTTGATGACCGGGCTGTGCGGGTCATCGACGGTTTCGCATTTGGCATGGTGCTTGCGGTGGATAGCCGTCCACTCGCGGGTGTTCTGCGCCGTGGTGAGCCACAGCCAGAAACGGAAAAAGTGCTTGAGCCCTGCGTTGAGTTCCAGGGAGCGATGCGCTGAATAGCGATGGAGATAGACCGTGACGCCGACGATGGTGACGTGTGTCATCGCCAGGGTGACTGCGACCAATTGCCAGACGGAAAGGTCGAGCAGACCGTTGTTCCACATAGGCTGAGTTGCCCTCGGTTGTAACGCGTGCAATATACGGATCCGCCTGAGCAGACCCTGAGACAGAAGCGCGCATTATCACTTAGCTCACAGATAAAACCACCCGCTCTTTGAGATAAGCGTCGCAAGATGTTTCTTGTTCTATAATTTCGGTCTTTCGCAAGGTTGTTTCTATCTATGTCGAGCACTACCCGGGATGCGCTACGCACCGCAACGTTGTACGGGGTTGTATCGATTGGGTGGTCGGCGGTCATGGACCATGTGCTGCCGCGGCTGATCGACGACCCGACCCAACTGGGCCGGGCGCAGCAGGCCGGCGGTTATATCTGGCTGGCCCTCAGTGCGGTGCTGATCTATCTCGCCCGCTCGCGGTTGCTCCGATTCATGGGCGTCACCGAACTAGCGCGCCGGGATGAGGACATGCAGCGTCTGCGACTGGCAGCGGCGGTGTTCGACACCACGCTGGAAGGCGTGTTGGTCACCGATGCCACGGGTGTGATCGTGCACGTGAACCGCGCCTTCAGCGAGATCACCGGGTATCAGCAGGATGAAGTGCTGGGTCTGCGGCCGAGCAAATTTAAATCAGGGCGCCATGGCCCTGAGTTCTACGAACGCATGTTCAAGACCATTCACAGCGCAGGGCAGTGGAGTGGCGAAATCTGGAACCGGCGCAAAAGCGGCGAAATCTACCCGCAGTGGCAAAGCATCCGTCCGATCCGGGACGAGCATGGTGCAATTACTCAGTTCGTCGCGGTGTTTTCCGACATTTCCTCGATCAAGCATTCCGAGCGCGAGCTGGCGCATCTGGCCCATTACGATCCGCTGACCGGTCTGCCCAATCGCCTGCTGTTCACCGACCGTGCCGAGCAGGCGCATACCCACGCCCGCCGCAATAAGCGCACCTTGGCACTTCTGCTCGTCGATCTCGATCACTTCAAGCACATCAATGAAAGCCTCGGCCACAACGCCGGGGACGAGGTGCTGAAAGCTGCCGCCGAGCGCCTCGAAACCCATCTGGAGAAGGGCGTCACGCTGGCGCGGCTGGGCGGCGACGAATTCGCGATTCTGCTCGAAAACGCCCAGCAGGTCGTTCAGTCCGCCGAACTGGCGCAGAGCATTCTGGAAGGGCTGCGGGAGCCTTTTCTGGTCAGCGGGCAATCGCTGTTTCTGACCGCCAGCGTCGGCATCAGCATCTTCCCCCACGATGCGCTGACCGCCGAGCAGTTGCTGCGTAACGCCGATGCCGCGCTGTCACAGGCCAAGCATCAGGGCCGTGAAAGCTACGCGATGTACACCGCCGAACTGACCGCCCACGCCCAGCGTCGTGTCGAGTTGGCGGCGGAGCTGCGACAGGCTGTCGAGGAAAACGAGCTGCGGGTGTTTTACCAGCCGATTCACAACCTTCACAGCCGCGCCATCGAAGGTGTCGAAGCGCTGGTGCGCTGGGAGCACCCGGCACGGGGCATGGTCTCGCCGGGTGAATTCATCCCCATCGCCGAGCAAAGCGGGCTGATTGCCGACATCGATAACTGGGTGCTGACCGAAGCCTGTCGGCAGATGAACCAGTGGCTGGCGGAGGGCGTGAATGTCTCGTTCGTCGCGGTGAACGTGTCCAGCCGTTTGTTCGGCCGTGGTGATCTTGATCGGCGGGTGGCCAAAGTGCTGAACGAAACCGGACTGGCGCCGCAGTTTCTCGAGCTGGAGGTCACCGAAAGCGCGATCATGGACGACCCCGATCAAGCCATCGAGCAGATGCACCGGCTACGGGATCTGGGCCTGAAACTGTCCATCGACGATTTCGGCACGGGCTATTCGTCACTGCTGCGGCTCAAGCGCATGCCGGTGCAGAAACTGAAAATCGATCAGGGCTTTGTCGCCGGTTTGCCGGATGACGATGACGACATCGCGATCGTCAACGCCATCATCGCCCTGGCACGGGCGATGGGTATGCGCGTGTTGGCAGAAGGCATCGAGCAGGCCAGTCAGGCCGGTTTCCTGCTGAAGCACAACTGCGAACTGGGCCAGGGCTACTGGTTCGCGCGGCCCATGCCGGCGGAACAGATCGACTGGCACCATGCGCCGGTTTTTGTCTCTGCTTAAGACGGCAGCATGGCCACCGCTTACAGGTCCCATCGCCGCTTTTGAAGCGGCTGGCTGACCACACCCCCGTAAATGCCTTTTGGTTATATCTGCATTCTTAAATAGTCTTTTTAAGAATATCTCTGCGTCTCTAATATCGCGCTCACGCCACAAGCAGCGGTCGCCCCACGCTGCGGCAAATCTTTCAAGGAGCACGAACATGAGCGCATCTCTACGTAGCGTTGACGGCCAGGACGAAGCAAGCATTTTGCGTGAAATTCAAAGCGCGCTGCGCGACCTGCGTTTTGGCGCGGTTGAAATCACGGTGCACAACGCGCAGGTGGTGCAGATCGAGCGCAAAGAGAAATTCCGTCTGCAGAACCCGAGCAACAAGCAGGGCTGAGCCACGCTCCCGCATAACGAACACTGCACGACCTGCAACTCGAAAAGCCAACAAAAGAAAATTCGTCCAGGAGCTTGATTCATGTCCATTCGTCGTTATGCGCTGGCCGCGCTCGCCAGTGCGGTGTTTGCCGGTTCTGCTGTCGCCAAGGATTTCACCCTGCTGAACGTGTCGTATGACCCTACGCGCGAGCTGTATCAGGACTACAACGCCGAATTCATCAGCTACTGGAAAAAATCCCACCCGGGCGACACCGTGAAGATCAACCAGTCCCATGGTGGCTCGGGCAAGCAGGGCCGCTCGGTGATCGACGGCTCGCCTGCCGACGTGGTGACCCTGGCGCTCGCCGGCGACATCGACGAAATCGCCAAGCTGGGCAAGACCCTCCCTGCGGATTGGCAGACCAAACTGCCGGATGCCAGCACCCCGTACACCTCGACCATTGTGTTCCTGGTGCGCAAGGGCAACCCGAAAGGCATCCATGACTGGGCCGACCTGATCAAGGACGGCGTGTCGGTCATCACGCCAAACCCGAAAACCTCGGGCGGCGCTCGCTGGAATTTCCTGGCGGCTTACGGCTACGGTCTCAAATCCAATGGCGGCGATGAAGCCAAGGCCAAGGAATACATCGGCAAGCTGTTCAAGCATGTGCCTGTGCTGGACACCGGTGCGCGCGGTTCGACCATCACTTTCGTCAACAACGGTCAGGGTGATGTGTTGCTGGCGTGGGAAAACGAAGCGTTCCTGGCGCTGAAAGAAGGCGGCGGCGCCGACAAGTTCGACATTGTCGTACCTTCGCTGTCGATTCTGGCCGAGCCTCCCGTGGCCGTTGTCGAGAAGAACGCCGAGAAGCACGGCACCACCGAAATCGCCACCGAATACCTCAAGCACCTGTACAGCAAGGAAGGCCAGGAAATCGCGGCGAAAAACTTCTATCGTCCCCGTGACGCTGAAGTGGCCGCCAAGTACGAGAAGCAGTTTCCTAAACTGAATCTGCTGACCATCGACAAAGATTTCGGCGGCTGGAAATCGGCTCAGCCCAAGTTCTTCGATGACGGCGGTGTGTTCGATCAGATCTACATTCCGCAGTAACCGCAGCGCTCCACGGAATAAAAGGACCCGGACTTGTTCCGGGTAACGTGTGTAAACCAAGGACTTTTATGTCGCGACGCATATCCCCCGTCATACCCGGCTTCGGGCTGACGCTGGGTTACACATTGGTGTACCTCAGCCTGATTGTGCTGATACCGCTTGCGGTCATGTTCATCCACGCGTCCCAGCTGAGCGCCGCTCAGTTCTGGAACATCGTCACCGCGCCTCGCGTGCTCGCAGCGCTCAGGCTGAGTTTCGGCACCGCGTTTTTCGCGGCGATCATCAACGGCGTCATCGGCACGCTGCTGGCCTGGGTGCTGGTGCGTTACACCTTCCCCGGTCGCAGGGTCATCGATGCGATGATCGATCTGCCGTTCGCATTGCCCACCGCCGTCGCCGGTATCGCGCTGACCGCGCTGTACACACCCACCGGTTTCATCGGCCAGTTCGCCGCCGACATGGGCATCAAGATCGCCTACAGCCCCTTCGGCATCACCCTGGCATTGACCTTTGTCACCTTGCCCTTCGTGGTGCGCACGGTTCAGCCGGTGCTGGCGGACATCCCCCGGGAAGTCGAAGAAGCGGCGGCGTGCCTTGGCGCCAAACCCCTGCAAGTCTTCCGTCACATCCTCGTGCCGGCCTTGTTGCCTGCCTGGCTGACCGGCTTTGCGCTGGCCTTCGCCCGGGGCGTGGGTGAGTACGGCTCGGTGATTTTCATCGCCGGCAACATGCCGATGAAGACCGAAATCCTGCCGTTGCTGATCATGGTCAAGCTCGACCAGTACGACTACACCGGCGCCACGGCAATTGGCGTGATGATGCTGCTGGTGTCGTTCGTGCTGTTGCTGCTGATCAATCTGTTGCAGCGACGCATCGAAACCCCTAACTGAGGAGGCGCACCTATGTCTGATTCATCGCTCATTGCTGCGTCCTCCGCCAACGCTGCCCGTCGTGGCAGCGCGGTGTCGCGGCGCATTCTGATCGGCCTTGGCTGGCTGGTCTTCGCGTTCTTCCTGTTGCTGCCATTGGTGGTGGTGATCGGCCAGGGTTTGAGCAACGGCCTCGGCGGATTCTTCGCGGCCATCCTGGAGCCCGATGCGCTGTCGGCCCTCAAGCTCACCGTGTTCGCGGTGCTGATTTCGGTGCCGCTCAACGTGGTCTTCGGCGTCGCCGCGGCCTGGTGCGTGAGTAAATACTCGTTCCGTGGCAAGGCGATTCTGGTCACCCTGATCGACCTGCCGTTCTCGGTCTCGCCGGTCATCGCCGGTCTGATCTACGTGCTGATGTTCGGCGCCCGTGGCGTGTTCGGTCCCTGGCTGCAGGAGCACGACATCCAGATCGTCTTCGCCCTGCCGGGCATCGTACTGGCGACCATCTTCGTGACCGTGCCGTTCGTGGCCCGCGAACTGATCCCGCTGATGCAGGAGCAGGGCACGCAGGAAGAGGAAGCTGCGCGCCTGCTCGGTGCCAATGGCTGGCAGATGTTCTGGCACGTGACCGTCCCCAACATCAAATGGGGCCTGATCTACGGCGTGGTGCTGTGTACCGCGCGGGCCATGGGCGAGTTCGGTGCGGTGTCTGTGGTCTCGGGCCACATTCGCGGCGTGACCAACACCCTGCCGCTGCATGTCGAGATTCTCTACAACGAGTACAACCACGTGGCTGCATTTGCCGTGGCGAGCCTGTTATTGATCCTTGCGCTGTTCATCCTGCTGCTCAAGCAGTGGAGCGAAGCGCGCATTAGCCGTCTGCGCAAAAACGCGGCGGAGGAATAATTCATGTCGATCGAAGTCCGTAACGTCAGCAAGAATTTCAACGCCTTCAAGGCCCTCGACGGCATCAGTCTGGATATCCAGAGTGGCGAGCTCGTGGCGCTGTTGGGCCCGTCCGGCTGTGGCAAGACCACGCTGCTGCGCATCATTGCAGGGCTGGAAACGCCGGATAAAGGCAGCATCGTGTTCCATGGCGAAGATGTCTCCGGCCACGACGTGCGTGATCGCAACGTGGGTTTTGTGTTCCAGCATTACGCGCTGTTTCGCCACATGACCGTGTTCGACAATGTCGCCTTCGGCCTGCGCATGAAGCCGAAGAACCAGCGCCCGAACGAAAGCCAGATCGCGGTCAAAGTGCATGAGTTGCTAAACATGGTGCAGCTGGACTGGCTGTCGGATCGCTATCCGGAGCAACTGTCGGGCGGTCAGCGTCAGCGGATTGCCCTGGCCCGTGCCCTGGCGGTGGAGCCCAAGGTTTTGCTGCTGGACGAGCCGTTCGGCGCGCTGGATGCCAAGGTGCGCAAGGAACTGCGTCGCTGGCTGGCGCGGCTGCACGAAGACATCAACCTGACATCGGTATTCGTGACCCACGACCAGGAAGAGGCGATGGAAGTCGCGGACCGCATTGTGGTGATGAACAAGGGAGTGATCGAACAGATCGGCTCCCCTGGCGACGTCTACGAGAACCCGGCCAGCGATTTCGTCTATCACTTTCTGGGTGACTCGAACCGCCTTCACCTGGGCGATGACAACCACGTGCTGTTCCGCCCGCACGAGGTGTCGTTGTCACGGCATGAAGTGGAAGGGCACCACGCAGCGGAGGTACGGGACATCCGTCCGTTGGGCGCCACGACGCGGGTGACGCTGAAGGTCGAAGGGCAACCCGAGCTGATCGAAGCCGAAGTGGTGAAGGACCATGACAGCCTGACCGGACTGGCGAGGGGCGAGACGTTGTTCTTCAAACCGAAGGTCTGGCAGAAAGTCGACAACCTCTAAGCGTACCCCTGTAGGAGCGTGGCTTGTCCCGCGATCTGCCGGGGACCGGCAGCAATCCTGATAATGCGTTCTGCCTGATGCACCGCATTATCCAGTTTGCGACGACTGCGTCGCCGATCGCGGGACAAGCCACGCTCCTACAGGTTCGTGTGGGTACTCACAATCCGGGCCGGACGCAAATCCCTTGTAGGAGCAATCGGAGGTTACTACGGTCGCGAAGGCGGTGGGTCTGAGCTTTAAACCGCAGCCTTTTTCAAGTCCCGCCGATGGGTCTTGCCCACTCGCGCTTCGATGGCGTGCAGCAACTTCTTTCTCATTCCCAGCAAAAAAGCCGCTTCGGCGACGACAAACAGCGGGCCGATGATCAAGCCTGTGAGGTCGTCGACAAACGCCGGCTTGCGGCCTTCGTAATAATGGCCCACAAACTGAATCACCCAACCGAGCACGAACAAGCCGACGCCTGCGCCGAGCCAGACCATGGTGGTCTGTTGCGCCAGATGGGCGCCGAGCCACAGGCACAGCGCAAGCAGAACACCCATCAGCACGCCGAAGAAGGCATCCAGCCGCAGGTAGAAAAATGTGGCCGCCAGACTCACCAGCAAAGCGGGCGACACCCAAATCCCGCCGAGGGACCAACTGGTCCAGCCGGGGCGTGACAGCAGCACGGCCACCGCAATCACGATCAGGGGAATGCCCACGAAGTGGGTGAGGATATTGCGGGTGTCGCGGTGGTAGGCCGCGTACTGGCTGAGGTGATCGACGAGGTTTTTCATTGTTATTCCTCTGTGGATACGTGGATCATGCCGCTGATTTTTTAAGGCTGAGCCCGCTGCACGGCTCAGCCTGCAACAAAACGCCGGCTATCAAAAGGAGATTCACATGACGAATGGAACCCAATGGCGCTCATGGTTTATCAACGACCGATGGTTCCGCGATCTGCCTTCGCTGTTGCAGGATAGCTTGCTGAGCAACATGCGGCAGCGCCGGGTGACGCCCGGCAAATCGATCTTCCAGCGCGGCGACCCGGCGCCCGGTCTGTACGCGTTGCTCACGGGCTCGTTGCGCATCAATCCCCTCAAGCCGCAGCAGGGGGACATGCCCCCGGCAGAAGGCTATCGGCCCTTTTGGTTCGGCGAGGCCTCGTTGTTCGACGACCTCCCCGCAACCCACGATGTGTTCGCTCAGGATGCAGTCATCCTCCTGCACATGCCCCACGCGCCACTCAAGCAACTGCTGGCCGAGCACCCGGCCTTTTGGCGGCATTTCCGCGATTTGCTGGGACGCAAGCTCGGCCTCGCCGTGCCCGCCATCGCAGACATCACCCTGATGCCGACTGAAGAGCGCGTGGCTTTTCGGCTGCTGATGCTGGCCGAAGCCTATGGCGAGATGGACCGCTCCGTGCGCAGCGTGCCCCTTGCCGACATGGCCTCGAATCGCTGCCTCGGGTTGAGCGGTGAGGTGGTCGAGCGGGTGTTGGGGCAGCTCGCCGAACGGCAGATCGTCCGGCGCGATCACGCTCTTATCGGCGTGCTGGACATTGAATGGCTGCGTGAGGCGGCCCTTCATCGCCTGACCGGCGCATGCGGCTGAGGGCGTCTCCCGTCAGTGCAGCATTCCTTCTCGATATTGGCTTGGCGTGATGCCGGTCCAGCGCTTGAACGCGCGGCTGAAACTGCTGGTGTCGGCGAAACCGAGCAGATAGGCGACTTCACTGAGCGAGCAACCGGGATCGCGCATGTGCTGCAGGGCCAGATTCTGCCGGCACTGATTGAGCAGCAAGTCGTAGCGGCAACCCTCGTCGGCCAAGTGACGTTGAAGGCTGCGCAGGCTCAGGTGCAGCGTGTGGGCGATGTGCTCGGCGGACGGCTCGCCCTCCGGCAAGTGGGTCTCGATGGCGCCACGCACCTTGCGCTCCCACGTCAGTGCACTGAGTTGCTCGAGGGTGCGGTTGAGCACTGCCTCGTTGTGCACGGCCAGCTCCGGATTTCCATCGTCCAGGTGCCTGTCGAAATCCTCGCTGGCAAAACTCAGCAGATTCTCCGCCGCGCCGAAAAACAGCGGCGCACGGAAGACGTCATGCCACGGCTGAGGGTTTTCCGGTTGCGGACGCATCAGGTGCACGGCCAGCGGCGCGTAATGACGGCCCAGGCGGTTGCGACAGGTGCGCACATAGATTGCGGCGAAGGCGTCCATGGCCTCATTGGCCGGCACCGGGCTGCCGTCGGGCACGCGGAAACGAAATTCGTAACGCTCATCCACACGTTCAAAGCTCATCACCAGCGCGTCGCTCACCACCGGGTGATAACGCACGATGCGTTCGAACACCTCACGCAACGAGCCGCTGGCGACCAGCGCGTAACCCAGTGCGTGAAAGGTCGTCGGGCTGACGAAACGAGACACCCGCAAGCCCAGCGCCGGATCGCCACTGGCCTGCACCGCCAGCTCCCAGAAACGGGTGGTCACTGTCACCGGGTATCGCGCGTTGGGATCATCCATCAGCTGCGGATCCAGGCCCGCAGCCTGACTCAGCGCGAGGCTATCGAGGCCGAGAGCATCGAGTTGCTTGCGCAGGGCGCGGGTCCAGCTGGCGAGAATGCTCGGCTCAGACATACAGGTTGGCGCCTCCGGTCTACAGATTGGCGTTCACGGTCAGGCAGCTTCCCTCCCCAAGCGGCACAGTGGCGCCACGTTTTTTCATCCTGAAACCGGAGAATGGAATCATGCACGACACTTCTGCAAGTGCTGCCGGACTGAATGCACAACAACGATCAGCGCATATTCGTGCCGTGGTTTCCGCCCACGGCGCCGCGCTGCGTGAGCGCTATCCGCTGCTACGGCGTCAGGACGCCATTGGCGCCGGCATCCTGTGCTTTGCACTGGCCAGCATGATCGGCAGCGCGGCGCTCTATCTCGGGGGTTATCTGGCCTGGTGGGCGTGTCTGCTGCTGAATGCGTTCTTCGCCTCGCTGACCCACGAGCTTGAACATGACCTGATCCACAGCATGTATTTCCGCAAACAGCGCGTGCCCCATAACCTGATGCTGGCACTGGTCTGGCTGGCGCGGCCGAGCACAATCAACCCATGGATTCGTCGGCATCTGCACCTCAACCATCACAAGGTCTCCGGCACCGAGGCCGATATGGAGGAGCGCGCCATCACCAACGGCGAGCCATGGGGCCTGGCGCGGTTGCTGATGGTGGGCGATAACGTCATGTCGTCGCTGATCCGCATGCTGCGCGCGAAAACCTGGGCGCATAAGTTCAGCATTCTCAAGCGCACCCTGCGTGTCTATGCGCCTCTGGCGCTGGCGAATTGGGGCACGTGGTACGTGTTTCTGGGCTTCCATGCCGCCAATGGCATTGCCGGTCTGATGGGCAGCCCGATTGAATGGTCGGCGGATACGCTGGCGGTCATGCACGTCATCGACATCGCTGTTGTGGTGTTGGTGGGCCCGAACGTGCTGAGGACCTTCTGTCTGCATTTCGTCAGTTCGAACATGCATTACTACGGCGACGTCGAGATGGGCAATGTCATGCAGCAGACCCAAGTGCTCAACCCGTGGTGGATGTGGCCGCTGCAGGCGTTCTGCTTCAACTTCGGCAGCACCCATGGTATCCATCATTTTGTGGTGAAGGAGCCTTTCTACATCCGCCAGATGACGGCGCCCGTTGCGCACAAGGTGATGGCTGAGATGGGCGTGCGCTTCAATGACTTCGGCACCTTCGGGCGGGCCAACCGGTTTGAACGGATGACTGAAAATGACTCGGTGCTCAAGCCTGCGCGCGGTTGATACCTGACGGACCATTGCGCCAGTCTCGCCGGCTTGTAGGAAATTTCTCCGGATAAAAATTTCTGTAACAACCGCCCCTTAATCTCTGCTCATCCCCGGCGAGCTGGGGGCAGACAGCGTGATTCTCAGGGTCACCCCTTTAAGGCAGGGGGTGGCCCTCTTTTTTGGCGCCTTCTTCTGATGCAGCGGCATATATTTTCGAGCTATTAATAAATAGCTTCTTATTCTTTTTCGAATATATGTCCGATCCCTATACTCGCCCCCATGAACGCACCATGCAGGAGGCGAAGGCCATGCATAACGAATCGATCCGTTACTTGATCGTGCCAGGCTGGCAAGGATCTGCCGACGACCATTGGCAAACTCACTGGCAGAACAGCCTGCCCAACAGCGTGCGCGTGGAGCAGGCCGACTGGCTTAAACCGCGTCGAGAAGATTGGGTGGGTGAACTGCAGCGCGCTATCGCCTCTGACAGCACACCGGTGATTCTCATCGCCCACAGCCTGGGTTGCGTCACCGTCGCCCATTGGGCGCAGTTGGCGCCTTTGACGAGTTTGTGTCAGGTGCGAGGGGCCTTGCTGGTGGCCCCCGCTGACGTCGAACGCCCCAATTGCCCGCCGGCGATCCGCAATTTCGCGCCGATTCCCGAGCACCTGCTGCCGTTCCCGACCCAAGTGGTCAGCTCGGACAACGATTCAGCCGTCAGTGCGTTGCGCGCAATGGAAATGGCCCGCAATTGGGGCGCCGAAATTGGCATCCTCAGCGGCGCTGGCCATATCAACGTGAAGTCGGGCCATCAGCGTTGGGAGCAGGGTTTCGCTTACCTGTACCGGCTGCAAGGGCGTATCGAGCAACTTACCCGCCGCCGCGCATGACATCAGCACACGTCACCGTCGTTGCGCACGAGCCCACTGTTCTCAGCATCATTTTCGCCGCAGTGAACCGACAGGTGCTGCGGCTTTTTTTTCAACGCCCGGGTCCATGAATGGCCGGGGCGGGAGCCTGCCATGAGCCTTTCCGACATTTCGAGCCACCCGCTGTTGACCTTCCCTGATGCTGAAAAAAGCCCGCTGAGCATCCGCGCCAAGGCCTTGGTGTTCGTCGATCCTCGATCACGGCAGCTGCGCGAAGAGATGGAGCTGCTGGCGCCACTGGACCTGCCGGTTCTGATCCGCGGCGAATCCGGCACAGGCAAGGAATTGCTCGCGCGTCATATTCACCGTGGCAGCGACCGGGCCGGGTTGTTCGTTTCGGTCAACTGCGGCGCCATCAGCTCGACTTACGCCGACGCCGAGCTGTTCGGTTACGCCGCTGGCGCCCACAGCGGTTCTGCCAGCAGTCGTGCCGGCTGGTTCGGCTCGGCAACCGGCGGCACCCTTTATCTTGATGAGATCGCCGACCTGCCAATGGCGATCCAGATCAAGTTGCTGGCGGCGCTGGAAAACCACGAAGTCACCCGCGTCGGCGCCACGCAGCCCAGCCAGGTCGACGTCAGGCTGGTCGCAGCGACCAGCATCGATCTGCGCCTGTCAGTCGCCGCCGGCAAATTCCATGAGCGGCTTTATCGCTACTTGAATGAAGGGCGCCTCGATCTGCCGGCGTTGCGCGAGCAGCCGGGCAACATCCTGCCACTGGCCGAGTACTTCCTGGGGATTTACAGCCAGCGCTTCGGCTTCGAGATGCCGTTGATCGGCGAGGACGCGCAGCGCGTGCTTGAAGCCCATTACTGGCCGGGCAATACGCGGGAGCTGGAGAACGTCATTCACTTCGCGCTGCTGGTCAGCAGCGGTGCGGAAATCCTGCCGGAACACCTGAATCTGCCGGTTCGCTGAGGGCACTCGGGCTCATGTATTTGATGGGCCGGTGGCAAAACGCCCCCTGAGAACGAAAAAGCATAACCATCCGACTAAAAAGTATTGTCTCGGAATAAAAAATCTCGGTACTGTCCGCATCAGCCGCCACCCTGCCGAGGGTCGATCCCGCGGCAGATCGAAGGCACAGTCGCCCACGAGGCGACGCGATTTCTATTAAGGACCTCGCATGAAGAAGACGTTTTTGTTCACCGCACTGGCGGCTGCTCTCTCCCTGGGCATCAGCGCTGCACAAGCTGCCGAGAAGCTCGTTGTGGGCGCCACCGCTGTTCCGCACGCCGAGATCCTCGAGCTGATCAAGCCTGAACTGGCCAAAGAAGGCGTGGAACTGCAGATCAAAGTCTTCACTGACTACGTGCAGCCGAACGTGCAACTGAACGAGAAGCGTCTGGATGCCAACTACTTCCAGACCAAGCCTTATCTGGATGGCTTCAACAAAGGCAAGGGCGCCACGCTGGTGACCGGCGTCGGCGTACATGTTGAACCGTTCGGCGGCTACTCGAAGAAGTGGAAGTCCATCGCCGAGCTGCCTGATGGCGCAACCGTTGCCATCCCTAACGAAGGCAGCAACGCCGGTCGCGCCCTGCTGCTGTTGCAGAAGAACGGCCTGATCACCCTGAAAGACCCGAAAGACGCTCTGGCGACGCCGAAAGACATCGCCACCAACCCGAAGCACCTGAAATTCCGCGAGCTGGAATCGGCGCTGCTGCCGCGCGCGCTGGATCAGGTTGACCTGGATCTGATCAACACCAACTACGCGCTGGAAGCCAAGCTCAGCCCTAAAAAGGATGCGCTGATTCTGGAAGGTGCCGACTCGCCGTACGTGAACTATCTGGTGACCCGTACCGACAACGCTCACACCGACGCGATCGAGAAGCTGTCCAAAGCGCTGACCAGTCAGCAAGTCAAAGACTTCATCAACAAGAAGTACGACGGCGCGGTCCTGCCGGCGTTCTGATGAAGGCCTGAACGCGCGATTGCCGCGCGCTCAACGATAAAAAACGCGCTTGCCCGCCGCTGCTCCCGCTCCGCTGACGCACTGTCATCGGCTGCAGGGAGTGGCGACGGACAAGCGCGTTTTTGCGTTTTAAGGTAGAAATTCGTCAACGTTTCCGGGCCTGCGGCTGCGGTGATGACAATGAGTACCGACGGCCTTCGATAGGTTGTTCGGCGCTATGCATATGCTCTAACGATATTTAAACTTCCGTTCTTATAGCTTTAAAGTCCTCCCTCCTCAGCCACGCCTTTTGGAGTCGGAGTTCTCATGCCAGCAGCCTCCCACGCTTCGTCCGCGCAAGCGCCCGGTCAGCCGTTCGATGTGCGTCCATTCGCCGAAAAGGTGGGCGCGGAAATCGTCGGTCTGGATCTGTCCCGTCCGCTTAACGACGCCGATTTTGCCCGCGTGCATCAAGCGCATCTCGATTATCACGTTGTCGTCTTTCGCGATCAGCACATCACCCCGCAGCAGCAGATCGATTTCAGCCGCCGTTTCGGCGTCCTGCAGATTCATGTGCTCAAGCAGTTCCTGCTCGCCAATCATCCCGAAATTTTGATCGTCTCCAATATCGTCGAAAACGGCCAGCCGGTCGGGCTGGGCGATGCGGGCAAGTACTGGCACTCGGACCTGTCCTACAAAGAACTGCCGAGCCTGGGCTCGATGCTCTACGCCCAGGAGCTGCCGAGCGAAGGCGGCGACACCCTGTTCGCCGACATGCACCTGGCGTGGGACACGCTGCCCGAGCACCTGCGCAAAGCCGTCGAAGGGCGCAACGCCGCGCACAGTTACACCTCGCGCTACAGCCATGGGCATAACGCCGATAACTGGCGCCCGACCCTCAGCGCTGAACAGCTGGCCCAGGTTGCGGTGGTCAGCCATCCGATTGTGCGCACCCACCCGGAAAACGGGCGCAAGGCGCTGTTTGTCAGCGAAGGCTTCACCACCCACATCGTCGGCCTGCCGGAAGACGAGAGTCAGGCGATTCTCACAGAGCTGTACGCCCACAGCGTTCGCCCGGAAGGCGTTTACCGCCACAAGTGGCAGGAGAACGACATGGTGTTCTGGGACAACCGTTCGCTGATTCATCTGGCCGGCGGCACGCCCGATCACCTGCGCCGTCGCTTGCACCGCACCACCATTCAGGGCGATGCGCCGTTCTGATCCAGGAGAGCTCCATGAACGCTGTTCTGCAAAGCCACACGGCTAGCGATCGCTTGAACGCGCACCAGGCCAATCAGCCCACCGCTGAAGCGCTGCTGCAAGTACAGGGCGTCAGCCTTGAGTACCGCACGCCGGAACGCGTAGTGCGGGCCACCCATCAGGTCAGTTTTGAAATCGATCCGGCCGACCGCTTCGTGTTGCTCGGCCCGTCGGGCTGCGGCAAGTCCACGCTCCTTAAAGCCGTGGCCGGATTCATTCAGCCCAGCGAAGGACAGATTCGTCTGGCTGGCCAGCAGGTCAGGGAGCCGGGGCCGGACCGCATTGTGGTGTTTCAGGAATTCGACCAGTTGCCGCCGTGGAAGACGGTGATCCAGAACGTCATGTTTCCGCTGCTGGCCTCGCGCACCCTCAAGCGTCGTGAAGCCGAAGAGCGTGCGCGGTATTACCTGGAGAAGGTCGGCCTGAGCGCCTTCGCCGATGCCTATCCGCACACGTTGTCCGGCGGCATGAAGGCGCGCGTGTCGATTGCCCGGGCGCTGGCGATGCAGCCCAAGATCCTGCTGATGGACGAGCCCTTCGCCGCGCTCGACGCATTGACCCGTCGCAAGATGCAGGAGGAGCTGCTGGAGTTGTGGGAAGAGGTGCGCTTCACGCTGCTGTTCGTGACCCACTCCATCGAGGAAGCACTGGTGGTGGGCAACCGGATTCTGCTGCTGTCGCCCCATCCGGGCCGCGTGCGCGCCGAGATCAACAGCCATCAGTACAACTTGAAAAGCCTTGGCGGGGTTGAGTTCCAGGCGTCTGCTCAGCGCATTCACCGGCTGTTGTTCGACGAGGGCGAAGCGCCTGCAGTCGAGCCGGATCTGCGGTTTCAGGATGTTCGGATTGCCTACTGATCGCGGTTCGTCGCGCTACCCCATCAAGAGATTGCACCCATGAGCCTTTCACCCCCTCTGCGGGAAGAATACGAAGTCGTGCTGGAGCCTTTCACGCAGGAAGACCTGGCCCGCGACATTCCCCTCGCGCAACGCATCTGGCAGGTGAGCTGGGTGCGCAAGGCCGTCATCCTCGCCGCCCTCGCGATCATCTGGGAAGTCGCCGCGCGCATTCAAGGCAACGACTTGCTGCTGCCGAGCTTTCTGCAAACCGCTTCGGTGTTTATCGACGGCATCGCCAGTGGCGAATTGCTGACCAAGGTCTGGATTTCCCTGACGGTCCTGGTCAAGGGCTACCTGATTGGCATCGTCCTGGCGTTCGGCCTGACCACCCTGGCGGTGTTGACTCAACTGGGTCGCGACCTGTTGGGCACGCTGACGGCGATGTTCAACCCGTTGCCGGCCATCGCGCTGCTGCCGTTGTCGCTGCTGTGGTTCGGCCTGGGTGAAAACAGCCTGATCTTCGTGCTGGTGCACTCCGTGCTCTGGGCACTGGCGTTGAATACCTACGCGGGATTTCTCGGGGTCTCTGAAACCCAGCGCATGGCCGGGCGCAATTACGGGCTCAAGGGGCTGCGGTTTGTCTGGCACATCCTGATCCCCGCGGCGCTGCCGTCGATTCTCGCCGGTCTGAAGATCGGCTGGGCGTTTGCCTGGCGAACCCTCATCGCCGCTGAACTGGTGTTCGGCGCGTCCTCGGGCAAGGGCGGTCTGGGCTGGTACATCTTCCAGAATCGCAACGAGCTGTACACCGACAAGGTATTCGCGGGTCTGGCGGCGGTAATCATCATCGGTCTGCTGGTGGAAAACCTGCTGTTCAGCAACGTCGAGCGCCTGACCGTGAAGCGGTGGGGCATGCAGCGCTGATCTGCTTTATCAACGAACGCTTCACCTCGTGGCCGCTGGATGGGCAATGAGGCCGTCACCCCCTTTCGCCTTCATCGTGAGAAATGTATGGATTTTTCAAAGACAGCTGCACCGTTCAAGCGCCCGACACTGACCGCGCTCGCCGCCGCCTTGGGTCTGGCTGGCGCGTTGTTGAGCAGCGGCGCTCATGCTGAAGGCAAAATTAGCATTGCCCAGCAGTTCGGCATCGGTTACCTGATTCTGGACGTCGTTCAGCAGCAGAAGCTGATCGAGAAGCACGGCAAGGAGCAGGGCCTGGACATCAAGGTCGACTGGAACAGCATTTCCGGCGCCACCGCGATGAATGAAGCCCTCTTGGCTGGCGCGCTGGACGTGGTGTCGGCGGGCGTGCCGCCGATGCTGACCATCTGGGACCGGACCAAGGGCAAGCAGAACGTCAAGGCGATTGCTTCGTTGGGCTCGATGCCCAATTACCTGCTCAGTAACAGTCCGAACGTAAAGACCCTCAACGACTTCACCGACAAGGACCGCATCGCGGTGCCAGCGGCCGGCGTGGGGTTCCAGTCGCGTACCTTGCAGATCGAAACCGCCAAGCTGTTCGGGAACGACAATTTCAAGAAATTCGACAACATCTCGGTCAGCCTGCCGCACCCGGATGCGACCTCGGCGCTGATCGCCGGCGGTTCGGAGATCAGCGCGCACTTTTCCAGCCCGCCCTTTCAGTATCAGGAGCTGGAAAACCCCAAGGTGCATAAGGTGCTGAGTTCGTACGACGTGCTGGGCGGCCAGGCGACGTTCAACGTGCTCTACACCACCCAGAAATTCCACGACGAAAACCCGAAGACCTACAAAGCGTTCTACGACGCGCTGGCCGAGGCCGAGAAAATCATCAAGGCGGACAAGCCTGCGGCGGCGAAGTCCTACATCGAGGTCGAGAAATCGAAACTGCCGTTGCCGCTGGTGGAGAAGATCGTCTCTGACCCGGAAATCGACTTCACCGTCGTGCCCCAGCGCACGTTCATCTACGCCGAAAAACTGCACGAGCTGGGTGTGCTGAAAAACAAGGCCGACAGCTGGAAGGATTACTTCTTCGAAGAAGCCCACGGTGGCGCGGGGAGTTGATCCTTGATGTTTGATCGGGCTGTTTAGGCACGTCAGATAGGAAGGCGGTGTGCCAGTTACACCGCCTTCGCGACCGTCGTAACCTCCGATTGCTCCTACAGGGGATTTGCGTGCGAGCCAGATGTTTGGGACGCAGCGAACTTGTGAGATATCCCGTCGTCCAGACGAGGCGCTGTTTCGCGTCAAACACAACCCCTGTGGGAGTGGGCTTGCTCGCGAAGGCGGTGGGTTAAACGGGGACTGATTTATTTACAGCGCTTCTCCGTAAATTAATCTGTCCCCGAGTGCGGTAATCCAAAAGCCGGCATCTGCTCTTGCCGGGGCGCCTTGGGCTTGGGGGGATGTGACGCGAAGCGTTGGCAAGACTCAGTAACTCAAAATGCCTGCGGCAGACTGCTAGCGCGGGGACAGATTAATTTACGGTGGAGTTGTAAATAAATCAGTCCCCTTTAAGCAGTGTCCGCAGGCAGAGCTGCGGCGTTGTCATGTTCATGAGAGCGAGCTTGCTCGCGAAGGCGGTGTGTCTGCCAACATCGATGTCATAGATCCGCCCCCATCGCGAACAGGCGCGCTCTAGCGTAAATTGGCGTGCGACCTAGAGCCCGGCAGAGTTCCTTACCCCAAGGAACCCTGATCTACGCTCACAGTCGCATGACCACATCGCAACGGCGTTCGGCGGCGCGGTGTCGTAATGGCTTGGCACAAGGAGCTTGCATGCCCGCCCAACTCCCTCTTTTTCGTGGTCG
The DNA here is from genome assembly GCF_014841665.1 of Pseudomonas sp. CFBP 8772. Taxonomy (NCBI): domain Bacteria; kingdom Pseudomonadati; phylum Pseudomonadota; class Gammaproteobacteria; order Pseudomonadales; family Pseudomonadaceae; genus Pseudomonas; species Pseudomonas sp. CFBP 8772. The sequence goes on from NZ_JACYUI010000019.1 coordinate 49,823, forward strand.
TCTGACCGTTATTTCCATCGGTCTGTGCCTGGCCGTTCTCGCCGGCTGTGGCAAGGAAAAGCCCCAGGAGCCCGTGCGCGCACGCGTGCAGGCGCAGGAGGTCAAAACGGTCGATTTCGCTGCGGACGTGGCACTGACCGGGGACGTGCAGGCGCGGGTGCAGACGCAGCTTTCGTTCCGGGTGGGCGGCAAGATCATTCAGCGTTCGGTCGATGTCGGCGATCGGGTGTCGGCCAAGCAAGTGCTGGCCAAACTCGACCCTAAAGACCTGCAAACCAACGTCGACTCCGCCATCGCTGCCGTTGCCGCCGAGCAGGCGCGCGTGAAACAGACCTCCGCCGCCTTCGTGCGTCAGGAAAAACTGCTGCCCAAGGGCTACACCAGTCGCAGTGAATACGATTCGGCCCAGGCGCAATTGCGCGGCAGTCAGAGCGCGCTCAAAGCCGCCCAGGCGCAACTGGCCAACGCCCGCGAGCAACTGAGTTACACCGCCTTGATCGCCGACGCGCCGGGGATCATCACCGCGCGGCAGGCCGAAGTCGGCCAGGTCGTGCAACCGACGGCACCGATCTTCAGTCTGGCCCGTGACGGTGAGCGCGATGCCGTGTTCAACGTTTACGAATCGCTGTTCGTTAACCCGCCCACCGACCAGCCGGTTGAAGTCACGTTGCTGGACAACTCCAAGGTCAAGGCCGTCGGTAAAGTCCGTGAAGTCACGCCAGCCGTGTCAGCGCAGACGGGCACGCTGCAAGTGAAGATCGCACTCAGCTCGCTGCCGCCGGGCATGGACTTGGGTTCGGTGGTCAGTGCCGCCCTGAGCGTGCCGGCCAGGACCAGCGTCGAACTGCCGTGGTCGGCCCTCACCAAGGGCCTGGGCGATCAGCTCGGCCAGCCTGCCGTTTGGGTGGTCGATGGTGACAACAAGGTGAGCCTGCGCGGCGTCACGGTCGGGCGCTACCTGACGGGCAAAGTGATCATCGTCGACGGTTTGAAGAACGGTGAAAAAGTGGTCGTTGCCGGCAACCAGTTATTGCACCCCGACATGCAGGTCGAACTCGCCGACGTGTACCCCGATCCCTCCAAACAACCGACAGGAGACAAGCCATGAAGCGCCTGTCGGGAATCATATTGACCGGTCTGCTGTTAAGCGCCTGCAGCAAGGAAGAGCCGCCGCCGGAGCCGGTTCGGCCGGTGCTGTTCATCGAAGTGAAGCCCCAGGCGCAAGAAAGCCTCGGTCGCTTCGCCGGCAACATTGCCGCGCGCTATGAAAGTACCTTGGGTTTTCGCGTCTCGGGCCGCATCGCCCAGCGCAGTGTCGATGTCGGCGCACAGGTCAAGAAGGGCGACATGCTCGCGGTGCTCGACCCGACGGACCAACAGAACCAGGTGCGCTCGACCCAGGGCGATCTGGCCCGGGTCGAAGCCCAGTTAATCAACGCCCAAGCCAACGCCCGTCGGCAGCACGAGCTGTTTGATCGCGGCGTCGGCGCCCAGGCTGCGCTGGATGTCGCCGTCACCGACCTGAAAACCACCCAGTCTTCCTACGACCAGGCCAAGGCCGCGACGCAACAGGCCAAGGACCAGTTGAGCTACAGCGAGCTGCGCGCCGATCACGATGCCGTCGTCACCGAATGGAAAGTCGAGGCCGGCCAGGTGGTCAGCGCAGGTGAGCAGGTGGTGACACTGGCGCGCCCGGACATCAAGGAGGCAGTCATTGACCTGCCGGCGCAATTGAGTGATCAACTGCCCAGCGACGTCGTCTTCACAGTCGCCAGCCAGTTGGAGCCAGAGATCAACACCACCGCGACCGTGCGAGAACTCGAACCCCAGGCCGAAAGCACCACGCGCACCCGTCGCGCACGTTTGACCCTGGCAGAAACGCCGTCGGCCTTCCGCTTGGGCACAGCGATCAGCGTGACCCTGAGCTCGGCGATCAAACCGCGCATCGAGCTGCCCGCCACCTCCGTGCAGGAAGTGGATGGCAAAACGCAGATCTGGGTCATCGACACGCAGAATCAAACGGTTTCCCCACGCGTCGTCACGGTCGTCAGCCGCAGTGATGATTCCGTGGTACTGGCCGGTGGCGTCAACGATGGCGATCGCATTGTGACCGCCGGCGTCAACAGCCTCAAGCCGGGGCAGAAAATCAAAGTCGATAAGGAAAGCCCACGATGAAAGGGACGTTCAACCTCTCCGATTGGGCGATCAAGCATCAGTCTTTTGTCTGGTACCTGATGTTCGTCGGCCTGCTGATGGGCGTGTTTTCCTACATGAACCTGGGACGCGAAGAAGACCCTTCGTTCACCATCAAGACCATGGTCATACAAACCCGCTGGCCGGGCGCGACCGTGGATGAAACCCTTGAGCAGGTGACCGACCGCATCGAGAAAAAGCTCGAAGAACTCGACTCCCTCGACTACGTGAAGAGCTACACCCGGCCGGGCGAGTCCACTGTTATGGTTTACCTGCGCGACACCACCAGCGCGGAGGCCATTCCTGACATCTGGTACCAGGTGCGCAAGAAGATCGACGATATTCGCGGGCAATTTCCCCAGGGGATTCAAGGCCCGGCGTTCAACGATGAATTCGGCGACGTCTACGGTTCGATTTACGCCTTTACCTCCGACGGCCTGACCCTGCGCCAGCTGCGCGACTACGTGGAGCAAGTGCGCGTCCAGATCCGCGACGTGCCGGGTCTGGGCAAAGTCGAGATGATCGGCGAGCAGGACGAAGTGCTCTACCTGAACTTCTCCACCCGCAAGCTGGCCGCCCTGGGGCTGGATCAACGTCAGGTCGTGCAAAGCCTGCAATCGCAAAACACCGTGACGCCTGCCGGGGTCATCGAGGCGGGTCCTGAGCGCATATCAGTGCGCACCTCCGGCCAGTTCGCGTCGGAAAAAGACCTGGAAAACGTCAACCTGCGCCTCAACGATCGCTTCTATCGCTTGAGCGACATCGCCGAAATCACCCGCGGCTACGTGGATCCACCCAAGCCGCTGTTCCGCTTCGACGGCAAGACCGCCATCGGCCTGGCTATCGCCATGAAGAAGGGCGGCAACGTTCAGGAGTTCGGCAAGCAGTTGCACGAACGCATGAGCGCCGCAACCGCCGACCTGCCGATTGGCGTGGGCGTGCACGTGGTGTCCGATCAGGCGCAAGTGGTAGAGAAAGCCGTCGGTGGTTTCACCAGCGCGCTGTTCGAGGCGGTGGTGATCGTACTGATCGTGAGCTTCATTAGCCTCGGCATGCGTGCGGGGCTTGTGGTTGCCTGCTCGATCCCGCTGGTGCTGGCGATGGTCTTCGTGTTCATGGAATACAGCGGCATCACCATGCAGCGTATTTCGTTGGGCGCGCTGATCATTGCCCTCGGCCTGTTGGTCGATGACGCGATGATTACCGTGGAGATGATGGTGTCACGCCTTGAAAAAGGTGAGACCAAAGCCCAGGCCGCGACCTATGCCTACACCTCGACGGCCTTCCCGATGCTCACCGGTACGCTGGTGACGGTCGCGGGCTTCGTGCCGATCGGCCTGAACGCCAGTTCGGCAGGTGAATACACCTTTACGCTGTTCGCAGTGATTGCCGTCGCCATGCTGGTGTCGTGGGTCGTTGCCGTGCTGTTCGCGCCGGTGATCGGCGTGCACATCCTCAGCGAGAACGTGAAAAAGCACGACGAGAACGCCAAGCCCGGACGCATCGCACGGGCCTTCAACGGCTCGATGTTCTGGGCCATGCGTCACCGCTGGTTGACCATCATCATCACGATTTTGCTATTTGCCACGTCGCTGTTCTGCATGCGCTTCGTGCAAAACCAGTTCTTCCCGTCATCGGACCGGCCGGAGATTCTGGTCGACCTCAACCTGCCGCAGAACGCGTCGATCAACGAGACCCGCCGCGCAGTGGACAAGCTTGAGGCGACCCTCAAGGACGATCCGGACATCGTCAGCTGGAGCACTTACATTGGCGAAGGCGCGGTGCGTTTCTACCTGCCACTGGATCAGCAGCTGGAGAACCCGTACTACGCGCAGTTGGTGATCGTCAGCAAAGGGCTGGAAGAGCGCGGCGCGTTGACCGAGCGCTTGCAAAAACGCTTGCGTGATGACTTCGTCGGCATCGGCACTTATGTGCAGGCGCTGGAAATGGGGCCGCCGGTGGGTCGTCCGATTCAGTACCGGGTCAGCGGCGAGAACATTGATGAAGTGCGCCAGCACGCCATCGAACTCGCCACGCTGTTGGACAAAAACCAGCACATCGGCGAGATGATCTACGACTGGAACGAGCCCGGCAAAGTCCTGCGCATCGACATCAACCAGGACAAGGCGCGGCAGCTGGGCTTGTCGTCCGAGGACGTTGCGCAGTTGATGAACAGCGTCGTAACCGGCTCGGCGGTGACCCAGGTGCGCGATGACATCTACCTGATCAACGTCGTTGGTCGTGCGGTGGATGCCGAGCGCGGGTCACCGGAAACCCTGCAAAACCTGCAGATCGTCACGCCCCAAGGCACGTCGATTCCGCTGCTGGCCTTCGCCAATGTGCGCTACGAACTGGAACAGCCGCTGGTGTGGCGTCGCGATCGCAAACCGACGATCACGCTCAAGGCCGCCGTGAGCGACGACATGCAGCCGACTGACCTGGTCAAGGAACTCAAGCCCGAGATCGACAAATTCGCCGCCGGGTTGCCGGTGGGCTACAAGGTCGCCACGGGGGGCACGGTGGAGGAGAGCGGCAAGGCGCAGGGGCCGATCGCCAAGGTCGTGCCGTTGATGATCTTCCTGATGGCCACGTTCCTGATGATTCAGCTGCACAGCGTGCAGAAGATGTTCATCGTCGCCAGCGTTGCGCCGTTGGGATTGATCGGCGTTGTGCTCGCGCTGGTGCCGACCGGGACGCCGATGGGGTTTGTGGCAATCCTCGGGATTCTGGCGCTGATCGGCATCATCATCCGTAACTCGGTCATTCTGGTGACGCAGATTCATGAGTATGAAGTGGCCGGCTATCTGCCGTGGGATGCGGTGGCGGAGGCGACTGAACACCGTCGTCGTCCGATCCTCCTGACCGCTGCGGCGGCAAGCCTGGGCATGATTCCCATCGCCCGCGAAGTGTTCTGGGGGCCGATGGCCTACGCAATGATCGGCGGGATCATCATCGCGACTCTGTTGACGTTGCTGTTCCTGCCAGCGCTGTACGTGGCCTGGTACAAGATCAAGGAGCCGAGTGACGAGGAGCGGCGCAAGCATCAGGAACGCCAGCAGGAAGAGCAACACCGCCGTGAAGACGGTGCGGACGACGGCGCCTCCTCTCCCGCGCATTGACAGGTTTGGTTAAGGCGCAAGCCAGCCAGTCCCACTGGAGCGATGCACGCACCCACTGGGGCTGGCTTTAGCCGGGATGGCATCATGCGGCACACCGCAAGACGTCAGCCTTTTATTGACGGTCTATGCCAGGACGCGTGCTATCAGATCAGTCGGAAGTTTCTGAAGTGCACCTGTCCGGCCTGCGCTTTCAACGTCTGCGGATCAGAGGCGGTATGGACCTGTACGGTCACCTTTGTCCCGGGCGTTGCTTTGCGGTCAATCTTGAGCACGACGGGCTTCCACTCTTCAGTGGCTCCGGAAATATCTCCGAACGATTCCGCACCTCCAGCCACATCCACCAACACCCCATAACTAAACACCACCAAGTCGCCAGGTTTTACGATTTCGCCGGCCCGCACTTCGAATGTCAGAGCTGTGGGTTTATAGCTTTCCCCCGTAATGGACTGGGACAGGCCGGCTGCCTTTGTTAACTGGATGTAGTGACCCGCGGGGTCTTTTTTGATAGTCCATGTCCCCTCGCCGGACGTACCGGTCCAAGGCGCCAGTTCACCGGTGCTGAAGTCGCCATTTATCAAAAGATTGTCCATCGTCATTCCCTTGCTGATCTGTGATTGGCAGCCTGTGCTCATCCAGCACCCTGACCGCAGCGGACGCCAGTGGCGCGAGCTCAGTGTGTGCTTGAGGAACGGGGCGGGCTACTGTCAGAAGTGACAGTCCAGTCACCCCTTCGAAAACGTGGACGATGGCGAGTCGTCAGATTCTGCGCCAGACACTCGCCAGCCAGGGTTGCTGATCCCTGGGTAATCCAGCAGGTCGATAGTAGTGCTCGACCTCGGTGAATCCGGCTTCGGTCAGCAGTCCGGTCCATGACGCCAGGTCATGAAACGCGCCATAGCGCTCGCCTTTCCAGCCTTCCTGATTGTCGCCCCGGGGATTGGAGCTGAACAGCACGCCGCCGGGCTTGAGTGCGGCGCGCAACTCACGCAGCACCCGAGGCAACTCCTGACGAGGGACGTGGAACAGCGACGCGTTGGCGAAGATGCCGTCGAAGCGTTCATTCGGGAGGTTCAGCTCAAGGAAGTTCTGATGGAGCACGTCGCAGCCGCTGTCGGCGCGGGCCATGTCGGCGAAACGTTCGGAGCCGTCCAGGCCGGTGGCGATGTGGCCCATGGCGGTGAAGGTTTGCAGGTCACGGCCTGGCCCGCAGCCAAAATCGAGAATCTGAAACGGCGCCGAGCCAGTGATATTGCGCAGCAGCGCGTCGATGTTCTGGCTCACATCATGGTCGCGGGTCCCTTCGCGAAAGCCCTCGGCGACCTCGTTGTAATTGCCGAGGGTAGTGGCGGTGATTTGAGCGAGGTCTTCTGAGTCGAGTTTCATGGGGCGGGTGTCTGGGCAAATAAGGCCGCCAATATACCCCGCTCGCGAATTGCAATCTCCTGGCGGGACTGCATGCCTTTAGTAGGACCGGCTTCAGCCGGGAAGAGGCCGGTGGCAGCGCCATCCATTTTGCAGTGTGACGCCCGACGCATTCCCGGCTAAAGCCGGTCCTACTGAATGAACCCGTGCCAATAGCGGGAACGGCTAAATCCAGTCCCACTGCATCCCAATAGTAGGACCGGCTTCAGCCGGGAAGAGGCCGGTGGCAGCGCCATCCATTTTGCAGTGTGACGCCTGACGCTTTCCCGGCTAAAGCCGGTCCTACTGAATGAACCCATGCCAATAGTAGGACCGGCTTTAGCCGGGAAGAGGCCCGTGGCAGCGCCATCCATTTTGCAGTGTGACGCCCGACGCATTCCCGGCTAAAGCCGGTCCTACTGAATGAACCCGTGCCAATAGTAGGACCGGCTTCAGCCGGGAAGAGGCCGGTGGCAGCGCCATCCATTTTGCAGTGTGACGCCTGACGCTTTCCCGGCTAAAGCCGGTCCTACTGAATGAACCCATGCTGTTAGTGGGACCGGCTTCAGCCGGGAAGAGGCCCGTGGCAGCGCCATCAATTTTGCAGTGTCGCACCCGACGCATTCCCGGCTAAAGCCGGTCCTACTGAATGAACCCATGCCAATAGTGGGATCGGCCAAATCCAGTCCCACTGAATGAGCGCATGCTGTTAGTGGGACCGGCTTCAGTCGGGAAAAGGCCCGTGGCAGCACCATCCATTTTGCAGTGTGACGCCCGACGCATTCCCGGCTAAAGCCGGTCCTACTGAATGAACCCATGCCAATAGTGGGATCGGCCAAATCCAGTCCCACTGAATGAACGCATGCTGTTAGTGGGACCGGCTTCAGCCGGGAAGAGGCCGATGGCAGCGCCATCCATTTTGCAGTGTGACGCCTGTGTAGTGGTCAACTAATTCCGGACACCTCGATAGGTTGTTTCAAGGCCACCGTCCGTTCGTAAACGGTCGGTGGCAGA
>NZ_JACYUI010000020.1:0-51699 GCF_014841665.1 Pseudomonas sp. CFBP 8772
GCCACCGACCGTTTACGAACGGACGGTGGCCTTGAAACAACCTATCGAGGTGTCCGGAATTAGTTGACCACTACAGACTGCACTGCTGTTCGTGGGACCGGCTCTAGCCGGGAAGGGGCCAGTGTGAACGCCCTCATTTCTGTAGCGTGAAGCACGACGCTTTGCCGGCTGAAGCCGGTCCTACGGGCCGAGCGCATTGCTTTTTGTGGGACTGGCTTTAGCCGGGAATAGGCCGGCATGAACACCTTCATTTTGTAGCGTGACGCACGACGCTTTCCCGGCTGAAGCCGGTCCTACGGGCCAAGCGCGTTGCTTTTAGTGGGACCGGCTTTAGCCGGGAAGGGGCCGGTTCAAACGCCGCCAGTTTTGCCGAGTGCCGTAGACGTACTCCGCCGGGCAGCGGTATCTTCGCGCGCTTTATTTTCTGTCGTTCAAGGATGATCAATGTTGCTCCTCCGTCCCTATTCCCGCTTGTCATCGCTGCGCCCGGTTGCCCCATGGCTCCGATTGACCGCGATCGCAGGCATCGCCTGTGCCCTGATGGCCTGTCAGTCCCGTCAGGTGGCGTCTCCTGCCATCGCCTCCGCTCCAGCCGTCCCGAGCCCGGAAGAAATCAAAAAGCAGCAATTCAAGACCTTCGTCAGCCGTTTCCAGTCCATTCTCGGAAACAGAGCGCTTGAGGCCAACAGCGAAGGCCTGACGGGTGAGGTCCGCTTGCGCATCAAGATCAATCGCAACAATGAGGTATTCAGCTGTGAAACCCAGGCCACAGGCATTGCCACGGCAAATGCACCGGTGGCCGATCTTTCAAAAAAGGTGTGCTGGAGCGCGGTGTTCCCGATCGTACCCGGGGACCGGTTCAACAAGGACGGCAACGTGGAAGTCGTCGCCCCCTTAATCTAAGTGCCAATGAGCGATATCCAGCGCTTGTCCATGGAGCCCCGTTATCAGCAATACGCGCAGGGGCGGTATTTCGCCGAGCGGACACTGATGAAATCACCGCCCGGCAGCATCGGCGTGGTCACCTTCGAGTATCTAGCGAACAAGCAGGGCAAGGTCAAGGAATGCGTCGTCAACCTCGAACGCCACCGCGAACGCCCGGAGGCCTTCACCTACGACAACGTCTTGCAAAGCCGACTCACCGAGCAGTGCAAACATCTCGACATCGCGCAGATGCCCGGTTTCTCCGTGGATGAAACCGGCGTGTCCAGAGGCGCGCTAGCGTTCGAATACAGCCCCTGGATGGCCGGGCCACGGGCGCGATAAAAAAGTGATTGATCCTGACGCTGGACGCCGTGGGTCGTAACCGACTGAACTGTGCCGGCCTCCTGCGGCCTCAGACTTACACCCGCTAAACGAGGCCAAGGCCATGAACAACGACGAATTCAATCAATATGACGCAGAGCGCTTCCACGGTCAGGTCGCCGCGCAGCTGGGCATCAGCGTGGAAGAGCTGAAAACCTGGATGATCAACGACATCGAGCGGGTCACCGAAGGCGGCGAGGAGGTGGGGCACATGGTGGTGTTCCGTGAGTCCACACCCGATGAGGTGCTCGACAAGCTCAAGAACCCGCAGAGTCGCTTTACGGCGATGACGGGTGTTATCGAGACTGAGTGAGCGGTCGGCGTCCGACCTTCACTGGCGGTTGCTGTACTGAAACCGCACACAACAAAAAGCCCGATCACTCGGGCTTTTTGTTGTCGCTCAGCCGCTGATTACTTCGACGGCAGTGCGTAGGCGATCAGTGAGTCGCCCATTTTGGTACCGAACGAGCCATGCCCGCCGGCCATGATCACAATGTACTGCTTGCCATTGCTCTCGTAGGTCATCGGTGTGGCTTGACCGCCAGCCGGCAACCGCGCTTCCCAGAGCAGATCGCCGTTGGTGACGTTGAAGGCACGCAGGTAGTTGTCCTGGGTGCCGGCGATGAACATCAGGTTGCCGGCCGTGGAGATGGGACCACCGAGCATCGGCACACCGATTTTCAGCGGTGGCAGTTGAATGCCTTTCAGGCTGTCGCGGATGGTGCCGATACGCTTGCGCCACACCACGTCGTGGGTCTTCATGTCGACACCCGCCACATAACCCCAGGCCGGCTCTTTACATGGCAGGCCCAGTGGCGACAGGAAGGCGTTGATTTCGACGCCATAAGGCACGCCGTACTGAGGCTGAATGCCCATTTCGGTACCGCTGCCGGTGGCACCTTCTTTAGGCCACAGCGGGTTGTTCGGGCCACGGGGAATCAGCTTGGACACGAACGGCAGCGCCATCGGGTTCATCAGCGCGACCTGACGGTCGGCGTTCACCGAGATGCCACCCCATTCGAAAACGCCCAGGTTGCCCGGGAACACCAGCGTGCCTTGCTCGGACGGCGGCGTGTATTGGCCGTTGTACGACAGCTGCTTGAAGATCACGCGGCAGACCAGTTGGTCGAACATGGTCGCGCCCCACATCTCCTTGTCGGACAGGGTTTGAATCGACGTCAGGTTCAGGTTCGAGCGCGGCTGGGTCGGGCTGACCCGATCGCCTGGCGCCGCTTCACCCGCAGGCACCGGCATTTCATGGACCGGCACGATTGGCTTGCCGTCGCGACGGTCGAGCACGAACAGGTTGCCGGCCTTGGTCGGCACGTACACCGCAGGGACAGCTTCGCCGCTGCCGGTTTTCACGTCAGCCAGGGTTGGCTGAGCCGGTACGTCCATGTCCCACAAGTCGTGGTGGGTGGTCTGAAAGCTCCACACCAGTTTGCCGGTGGAGCCGTTCATGGCGACGATCGAGCTGGCATAACGCTCCATCACCGGGGTGCGGTTGCCGCCCCAGATGTCGGGCGTCGGATTGCCGGTTGGCACGTAGACCAAGTCGGTTTTCGCGTCGTACGCCAGCGGTGCCCAGGCGTTCGGCGAGTTGTTGACCAGGGTCTTGCCGTCACCCGGAATCGCGTTCGGGTCTTCGGCACCGGTGTCGAAGATCCACTTCAGCGCGCCGGTGTTGACGTCGTAGCCACGGATCGCGCCGGAAGGCTCGTGCACCGACAGGTTATCGGTCACCGAACCGCCGATGATCACGGTGGTGCCGGTCACCACGGGCGGGGAGGTGGGTTCGAGGCCGCCCGGATACGGGTAGGGCTGCAAGTGCAGCAGATCGAGCTCGCCGTTTTTGGCGAAGTCGGCACACGGTGCGCCGGTGTCAGCGTTGATGGCGAACAGACGACCGTCGTTGACCGGCAGGAATACCTTGCGCGGGCAACTGGTGGCGACCGGCTGCGTGCCTTCCAGGCTTTTCGCAAACTGCGTGGTGTCAGCCTGATCGAAGTAGGCGACGCCACGGCAGGTCAAGTGCTGGAAGGACGGGTCGGATTTGAGCTTGGGATCGAATCTCCACTTCTCTTTGCCGGTCGCCGGGTCCAGCGCCACCAGAATCTGGTGGGTGGTGCAGATGTACATGTTGTCGCCGACTTTGATCGGCGTCAGCTCGTTGGTGGTCTCGCCGGAGTCACTCGCGGTTTTCGATTCGCCGCTGTTGAAGGTCCACGCCACCTGCAGGTCTTTGACGTTGCCTTCGTTGATCTGGGTCAGCGGGGAATAGCGCGTGCCCGACTGGGTGCGCCCATAAGCAGGCCAGTCGCCATTGGCGATGCCCTCGACAGGCTCATGCTGCGCGGGTTGCGCGGTGGCCATGCTGCCGTTGATTTCCTGCGGGTCGTTGAAGATGGCATACACCATCACCACGATGGCCAGCGCCAATGTCGCGGATAAAAAGGTTTTGCCGGGCTTGATGCGCTCCGGAATATCCCGGGTCACCGCCGGAATGAGCAGCCACAGACCCAACACCCCGAGGATGTCGAATCGCGGCACCAGCGCCCAGAAGTCCGTGCCTGCTTCCCACAGACCCCAGACCACGGTGATCAGCATCAGCGCGCCATACAGCCAGAGCGATGCCGCGGAACGTCGCCACAACAGGACGGCGAACACCAGCAGCGCGACGCCCAGGAACAGATAATAAAAAGAGCCGCCCAATGTGAGCAGCCAGATACCGCCTACCAGCAGAAACAAGGCAAAGATGCCTGCAATGATGGAAGTGAAACGCCTCAGCCCTGAAGCTTTTGATAAGTCATTCATCGATGTTCCCCCTTGGGATGTAGTGCATGGACTGTGCGCCTCATAGGGGGTTCAACTCCCCGATCAGCCGGTTGGATGAATTTTTTCGGCATCACTGACCACACGCTCTTTCCAAGCATAGGCCGTGTTCACGAACTGATCCCGGGGGAAAAGCATTCAGAGGGCAATCGGCCCGGCCTTACGCGAGTTCGGGGCCTGAAGAGGGGCTGAAAGGACCGGCGAGATGGCGCTACAGGGGCGGCAAGGTAATGCCCGCTGTGGTGCATCCCATCGCTCTAAGTTGCGGGGGGTGTGGGCGCAGACTAGAGTCGTCAACAGGCCATTCAACTTACGGCAGGCGCATGAGACGGAGTCCATCGATTCCCTCTGGTCTGCGCTCTCATAACGCGCTGGAAGTGTAAGTTTTCTATGCACAATCGGTTAAGCAGGACGCGAGCCACGACGCTGCTGATCACAGCGGCGGTTTTTGTGTGTGTATCCGGGTGCACGACCCAGGCCACGACCGGTGCGTCATTGGTCGATTACACCTCAGTCAGCGCATCTTCACCGCCACACAAACTCACCGGCCTTTGGGCCGGTCCCCACGCCGGCGGCACTTTTTACGTGGAAATTTTCGAGGACGGCGACCTGCGCACCTGCCTGAGCGCTCCGCCTTATTACCGGGCGATGGACGGAAAATATGCCGACGAGGCGTTGTATCTGGAAGACGGCACCCGTATTGAATTTCAGCCGGCGGGTGCGCAGCGCATCACTATTTATTCGCCCCCAGGAAGGCCGGTGACCACGCTGGAACGCGGTGCGCCAAGTCTCTCCGCCAGCGAGTGCCAGGGAGGCGCCGATGACGTCCAGCGCAAACTTTCCCACTGGGCTGCGCAGTAGCGGCGGGGTGCGTTAATGCAGTCGGTGTGGATCGCAGCCGCTACCTTCGCCTGCCTGCTGGCGGCATCGTTGCTGATGATGCACTGGTATCCCAGGCTTTCGAGCCGTCATCGAGACGAGGACACCAACACGGTCATCCGCCTGGTGGCCAACATCTTCGTGGTGATGACCTCGCTCGTGTTCGGGCTGATGATCAATTCAGCCAAAAACACCTATGAATCCATCGACGCGAGCTTCCATGCCTACGCCACTGATCTGATCATCTTCGACCGAACGCTGCGCACTTACGGCGAGTCCGCGCAACAGACACGCGGGCTGCTGGTGACGTACCTTGAGCGGGCCATTGCCAATCCGTATCGCGGTGATGAAGCGCTGCAGCATCGCAAAAGCCAGGCCGCGCAGTACCTGGACGACATCGGCAAATCCCTCGCCGGGGTGCGCCCGGCGGATCGCTTCCATGAAACCTTGATGCTGGACATTCGCCAGCAGTACCACGGCCTGATCGAACAGCGCTGGCGAATCGTCGAGCAGTCCGAAGGGGCGATACCCGGCCCGCTGATCGGCATGCTGATCGCGTGGATGACGCTGATTTTCGCCACTTTCGGCTACCGGGCGCCGCGCAACCCGATGGTCATTGGCATGTTCACCGTATCAGCACTGCTGATTGCCGCGTCGGTCTACCTGGTCCTGGACATGGACATTCCCTTTCACGGCCCCATCCAGATCTCTGATGAGCCGCTTCGCCGGGCCTTGGCGGAGATGCAGTTGTAAGCGTGCGCTTTAACCGCTTTTGGGTCGTGGTCGCGCTCTGGTTGCGGGCCTTTACAACGAAGCGTCGGAGGGCAGAAAAGGAGGGATTTGCGGGGTGGGCCGGGTATGATGCAGCGCTCTGCACGTCACCACTCAGCACGCTACCGTCCCAGCCCGTATTCAGGATCACAATGCCCAGCCCCACGTTTACCGTCATGCGCCTCGACGCCACGCCCCCGGAATCGATCAAAAGCCAGATCATGCAAATGGTGATCGACTACGTCACCGACCTCAGCATGGTCGCCATCGCCCCGAGCAATCCGTTGTACCCGCTGTACCAATACGGCGTCGGCCATGAAGTGCATCAGTACGTGCAGGCGATGGATGGCTCGCGGGGGATTGCGGTGGAATTGATCGTGGCGCTGGACGCCGAGGATCCGTCGATCGTCATCGGCTTTTTGCTCTATTTGCCGGTTCAACAGGACCCGCAGGCGTGCGCCGTGGCGTACATGGCGGTGCAAACGGTACGCCGTCGTCAGGGCGTGGCGCGGGCCATGCTGACAAAGATGACCGAACGCTATCCCCATGCGGAGCTGGCGTGCTTCGTCTCCAAAGTTGCGGTGTTCGAGGCGCTGGGTTTTCAGGTGTTGGGTGCGCGCGGGCCGCAGGTGGTGATGAACACCCGTGCGCGGCAGACCGAGGGCTTGTTGGCCGTGCTGGACATTGCGCCGATCTACAACTCGCTGGAAGTGCGGCAGATCCACAGCTATCTGTTGAAGCAGCACGGCAAGCGCGCCATGACCGATGCGGAGAAACAGCGCGATCGCCACATCGATCAGTTGACCCGCCAGGCCCGGCTATTCGTCAACGGACTGTTGGGCGAGTCAGGCGCGCAAGCCTTCATCGGCCCGCGGCTCGTCTAATCCAGCGATCAGCGATCAGCGATCAGCGAACGGCCTCGTTGAGGTCGATCCCGCCTGAGTCCTTGCTCCACATTTCCAGCAGGAAATCCCGCTCGGCGTGATGCAGCGTGCGTTCCATGGCCAGGTGCCGCGCCAGGACCTGGTGCACCTCGCGGCCCTCCATCGGGCAGCCTTCGATGGGGTGCAGCCAGTGGCATGCCAGCACCGCACCCTCCGGCGTCAGGCTTTCGCGAATGCGCTCGATGATCTCGCCGAAGGCATCCGGCGTCAGGTAATAGGCCCATTCGCTGATCACCACCAGATCGAATTCTCCCGCCGGCCAGTCCTGGGGCAAACAGCCTTCCAGCACCTGAACATGGGCATGTTCGCTCAAGCGGTCTCGGGCCAGAGTGACGGCCCGGGGGCTGAGGTCCATGCACAGCAGCGCGTCGCAGCGTTCGGCCAGGCGCAGGCTCAGTTCGCCATTGGCGCAGCCCGGCTCGAAGATGCGCCCATAGCGCTGGCGCGGCAGAGCGGCGAGGGTCAGGTCGCGTTTGCGGTGTTCGTACCAGCGCGTACGGAAGGCCCAAGGGTCGTCGCTGTTGGCGAACAACGTCTCAAAATACTCACCTGTCATGCTCACAGAAACACCAGTTCGAAGGGTTGCAGCAGACGCTCAAGCGTCTGAGGGGTCAACACCGGAGGAGCGCCGGTGCTCGGGTCGTTTTCCAGCTGGCTCAAATGCGCCCCGATGGCCTCGCGCTTGCGCCGCAGTTGCTCCTCGCTGAGCCAGAATTTACGGGCCTGTTCCCAAGGGATGCGCGGGTCGTTCGGTTCAGCCCAATGCCAGGCCCACACCGGCATCTCCACCAGCGTCGCGCCACTGTTGGCCACCGCCTGGGCCGCGCAATGGCCGACGGCTTCGTGGTCGCAGTGGCCGTCGTGGCGCCAGGTGGTCAACAACACATCCGAGGGACGCAGGTCTTCGCTGAGCAGGGCAATCAACGACTCGGCATGCCCGGCAACTTGACCATCGCCCATGCCGAGCCGTTGCCAGGACAGCCTCGACACGTCGAGGCCCAGGTGCGCGACGGCCTGTTCGCTTTCCCGGCGCCGCTCGGTTCGCAGGCGCTGTACCGGCCACAGCGGAGAGTGCGGATGACTGCCTTCGCCGTCGGTGACAGCCACCAGTTGCACATCGTGCTGCCGTTGGGCCATCGCCGCGAGCACGCCGCCGCAGGTCAGTACTTCGTCGTCGGGATGCGGCGCGAGCACGATCAGGCGCGCGCCAGGTGGAATCAGTTCTTCCAGGGTGATCGGGCGCACACTGCGCAACGCCACGCTGTTCTGCCAGGCGCTCAACGGGGTGCCGGTGACGCCGAAAGGCTGCGCTTCGTTCATAGTGACCAATCCTCGGTTTCGCCCGTAGCGATTCGCTGGCCCAGATGCGCCAGGTCGCGCTCAGCATGGCTTTGTCGGATAAACACCTGCAGGTCGGCAGCCAGCCGCGCAAAGTGCGGATCACGGCAGAAAGGCGTTGCGCCCAGCGCCCGCCCGACGTGCCGGCAAACCTGTTCGACCGCCAGCTCGACCTGGGCCCGCAGGCGCTGCACCGGCAGGCTCGCGTCGTGCTGCGGATGTGCGTCGATCCATGAGGCGCATTCGCGCAAGGCCGCCGCCGCGCCGCACAGCGCCGCATCAACGCTGCCCAGGTGAGCGTCAGCATGGGGTTCCGGCCGTCCGTCGTGTCGGTGCGCGCGCAAGGTCTTCGCCAGCGCTACCGCCGCGCCATACCAGGCCGCGGCGATACCGGCGCCGCCTTGCCAGAATCCTGGCCGGGAAAGGTAGTCGCCACTGTTGCCCACGCAAATGCCGACAGCGCCGTCGAAGTGCACGTCGCCGCTGGCGGTGCCCGCCATGCCTACGGCCTGCCAGGTGTCGCTGTTGAAGCGCACGCCGGACTGTTTCAAATCAACGGCTACCAGCTGCGGCGTTTCATCGCTGGCCCATGCGGTGAGCAGGGCGTAATCCAGCTGTTGTGCGCCAGAGCACCAGGCCTTGCGGCCGTGGAGGCGCACCTTGTCGCCATGGCGTTGGCTGACGCCTACCCTGGCGTCGGGCGGTTCAGCGGCCCATACGCCCCAGATGCCGGGTGCATCGAAAGGCGCTGAATCAAGTTCATTCAGAATGGCGAGGGCGTCGGTGTGGCCTTCGTAGAGTTTGAGCAGCGCCAGATCGACGCCCGCCACCTTCGCCAATTGGCGCCAGCGTTCGAGGGTGCGACCGCTGCCGGGCAACGGCAAGTGATCGAGCCCGCTGTCGAGGCAGCGTTGCATGGCGTGACGCAGGGGTGCGTCCGGCACGTGGGGGTTGTCACGGTGGGCGAAATCCGCCAGCAGTGATTCAAGTCCTTGTGCATCGTCCCGCATGACTGTCTCCGTCCCGTTGACGCCGACGCGAGTTGCGCGGGCTGTTTGCCTGGCCCGTTGCGCGGCCTGCTGATGAAATTCGGCAGCGCAGGCGGGGAGGGGTTCAAACATTTCTTCGGCCAGCCGGGCCACGCGCGTTCGGCCGGGCGGCTTCGCCAGCGCGCTGATCCCTGTTTTGTGAACGGGTGCGCGGTTTTGTCGCAGCGAGCGTTTCTCAACCCATGGGCGTCAAGGCATGCAGCGCCGTCGAGGGGTGTCGGTAAAATCCGCTTGTAACGCATTCGGCCCGGTTTTGCGCGACACTGTCGGGCACCTGTTTTTTTCGCTTCGTCCCTCGCCGCTGCAGTGCGGCTGCCAATAACGCCTGCGGTGCCGCGAGGTGGACGAAAAAAGGGTTGGCGTTGGCGCCAGCCGCTGCTTTCGAGAGTTCGCCAGATGAATGAGTTTCTGACCCGCCGTCAGGTGGTCACCGGCATGGGCCTGTTGGGGCTGGGCCTGCTGGCCGGCTGTGACGGTTCGACCACTGCGCTGGATTTCAAGTACGGCAAAGATCTGAGCAACAAGATCATGGGCCGCACGTTCAAGCTGACCGACACCGACGGTGAGGTCAAAACCCTGTCGAGTTATCGCGGGCTGATGCCGATGGTATTTTTCGGTTTCACCCAATGCCCGGCGGTGTGCCCGACCGCGCTGGCCCGTGCTGCGCAGATCAGAAAGACGATGGGCGAGGACGGCAAGACGCTGCAGGTGATCTTCATCACCGTCGACCCCGAGCGCGACACGCCGCAGGTCCTCGACGCCTACGTCAAACAGTTCGATCCGACGTTCGTCGCCCTGCGCGGCACCCTGGAAGAAACCGCCCACGTCGCCAAAGAATTCGGCGTGTTCTACGAAAAGGTCCCGGCGGGCAACACCTACACCATGTCCCACACCGCCACCAGCTTCGTTTTCGACTCCCGGGGCAACCTGCGCCTGGGGCTGTCACCCTCGCTTTCCGCCAAGCAATGCGCGGAAGACCTGCTCACTGTCATGGAAGTCTGCTGATGAATACTGTGTTTGCTGCTGTCTCGCGCTCGTTGGTTTCGCGCACGTTGGTGGTCGCCCTGTTGGCCGGGGGCAGTCTGAGTGCGGTTGCCCAGACGCGGGTGGAGGATCCGTGGGTGCGTGCGACGGTGGCCGGGCAGCCTTCGTCAGGCGCGTTCATGCGCATCACCGCGGACACCGACAGCACGCTGCTCAGCGTCACCTCGCCAGTGGCCAAAGACGTGCAGATCCACGAGATGAGCATGACCAACGATGTCATGCGCATGGGCCCGGTCGACGCCGTGCCGCTGCCGGCAGGCAAGACCGTGGCGCTGGACCCGGATGGCTACCACGTGATGCTCATGGGCCTGAACGGCCAGATCAAAGAGGGCGATCAGGTCCCGCTGACCCTGACCGTGAAAAACGCCAAAGGCGAGACAGAAGTGCTGAACGTAAGCGCCCCGGCCCGCGCCGCGATGGACATGAGCCATGATCACGGCATGACCCATTAAGTGGGATCGCGTATCCGGTAGGACCGGCTTCACCCGGGAAATCGCCAGCAGCCACACCGATGGGGTTCAGGTCGGGGGCACACCGGAGAAGTGGTGTCGTTCAAACCGACGTCTTCCCGGCTAAAGCCAGTCCCACAAGGGCCCCACGTACCCACGTAGGACCGGCTTCAGCCGGGAAAGCGCCAGCAGCCACACCGCAAAACTGATGGTGTTCAAACCGACGTCTTCCCGGCTAAAGCCAGTCCCACAAAGGCACCGCGTACCCACGTAGGCCGGCTTCAGCCGGGAAAGCGCCGGCAGCCACACCGCAGAAGTGATGGTGTTCAACCCGACGTCTTCCCGGCTAAAGCCAGTCCCACAAAGGCACCACGTACCCACGTAGGACCGGCTTCAGCCGGAAATCGCCAGCAGCCACACCGCAAAACTGATGGTGTTCAAACCGACGTCTTCCCGGCTAAAACCAGTCCCACAAAGGCACCGCGTATTCACTGTGGGACCTGCTAAAACCAGTCCCACAAAGGCCCCACGTACCCACGTAGGACCGGCTTCAGCCGGGAAAGCGCCGGCAGCCACACCGCAAAACTGTTGGTGTTCAAACCGACGTCTTCCCGGCTAAAGCCAGTCCCACAAATGCACCGCGTATTCACTGTGGGACCTGCTAAAACCAGTCCCACAAAGGCCCCACGTACCCACGTAGGACCGGCTTCAGCCGGGAAAGCGCCGGCAGCCACACCGCAAAACTGTTGGTGTTCAAACCGACGTCTTCCCGGCTAAACCCGATCACACAAATTAAATGCGCTGTCTTGGCGGACAGGAATCAATCCCCGAACGCCCCCACCAGCAACACCCCGTTCAGCACGATGATCAACAGCACGATGCCCCAGGCCAGGGTGGTCAGGATCGGCCCGGTCACGAAATCGCCCATCAGCTTGCGGTCGGACACGAAGCGCACCAGTGGCACGATGGCGAAGGGCAGTTGCATCGACAGGATGACCTGACTCAGCACCAGCAATTTGGCGGTGCCCTGGGCGCCGTAAATACTCGTCACCACAATCACCGGAATGATCGCCAGCCCCCGCGTCAGCAGGCGACGGATCCAGCCGGGCAGGCGCAGGCGCAGAAAACCCTCCATGACGATTTGCCCGGCCAGGCTCGCCGTGACGGTGGAATTGATCCCCGACGCCAGCAACGCCACACCGAACAGCATCGACGCCATGCCCACCCCCAGCATCGGCGAAAGCAAATGATAGGCCTGCTCGATTTCCACCACGTCCGTTTTGCCGGCCTTGTGAAACACCGTCGCCGCGGTGATCAGAATCGCCGCATTGACGAACAGCGCCAGCGTCAGCGCGATGGTGCTGTCGGTCACCGCCCATCGCAGGCCGATGCGTCGGCCCTCATCCGTGCGCGGGTAGGCGCGGGTCTGCACGATGGAGGAGTGCAGGTACAGGTTGTGCGGCATCACCGTGGCGCCAATGATGCCGATCGCCAGGTACAGCGCCTCGGGATTGGTCACCACCTCGGCCTTGGGAATGAAGCCGGCAAACAGCTCCGCCAGATCAGGCTGGGCCAGCACCATCTGGATCGCGAAGCAGCCGAAGATGACCAGCAGCAGCGCGATCACGAACGCTTCAAGCGCGCGGAAGCCGCGGCCCATCAGCAGAAAAATCAGAAACACGTCGACGGCCGAGATCACCGCGCCCCAGATCAGTGGAATGCCGAACAGCAGGTTCAGCGCGATGGCAGTGCCGATCACTTCGGCCAGATCGCAGGCGATGATCGCGATCTCGCAGGCAATCCACAGCCCGATGCACACCGGTCGGCTGCACCGTTCGCGGCAGGCCCGCGCCAGGTCCCATCCGGTGACGATGCCCAGCCGTGCCGACAGCGCTTGCAGGACGATGGCCATCAGGTTCGACAGCAGAATGACCGACAGCAGCAGGTAACCAAATTTGGAACCGCCGGCGATGTCGGTGGCCCAGTTGCCCGGGTCCATGTAGCCCACGGCGACCATATAGCCGGGGCCGGTGAATGCGAGGAGCCGCTTGAACCAGTTGCCGGTCTTGGGCACCGCGACACTGGCGCTGGGCATGCCCCCGCCGAGCATGTCGTCGCCGGGGCGGGCAGGGTGATCGATGGGCGGCATGGAAAGTCCCGGCGTTGAATATTGAATGATCAGAGGGGTCGGAAAGGCGCGGAACGCTGGCCCTGCCGCCCGGTGTCAGCGCGTGGTTACCGTCTGCCCGCAGGCCCGCCGTGTTGCTGCCCGACGGAGGGACTCAGCTGGACAGCGACGTCGCTGCCAGTGAGTTTAGATAATCCCCAAAGCCTTCTTTGCACCGGTAGTCTTTTCGTGCGCTGGTGGTGACGCTGTTCGCGGAAATCCACGCGATCGACGCGCCGATGCGTTGCAGATCGGCGACCAGGTGCACGTCTTCGTGGGCGGCCAGCGCCTTGAAGCCGCCGGCGCGCTGATAGGCACTCGCGCTGACGCCCAGGTTCGCGCCGTGGATGTGCCGATGGTCATCCACTGGCCGGTACAGCGAATCATAGCGCTGGCGCACATGCTCGGGATGCCCGGACCAGTCGTCGACCTCGACGATGCCGCACACCGCGTCCACCTCCAGGCTGACCTGATGCGCCAGCCAGGCGTAGGGCACGACGCTGTCGGCATCGGTGAACGCCAGCCAGCGGGCGCCGCGTTCGAGCATCAGCCGCGCGCCTTCTGCGCGGGTCATGCCGACATTGCGGTAGGTGCAGACGTGGGTGGTGATACCGTGTGCGGCCGCGACGCAGGCCGAGGCATCGGAGCAGTCATCCAGCATGATGAGGATTTCGACGGGCTCGCCGTAGAGGTCTTCGTGGACAGAAGCAGCGATCAGGGACTTGATGCAGTCGTCCAGGAAGTCTTCTTCGTTGTGTGCGGGGACAATGATTCCAATCATCGAAGTGTCTCGTCGCGGCACCTGCGCTGATCGCGGCGTCCTTCGATGTCGACCGAAGTGATGGAAATTTGGTTTCAAGTATTTTCGTTTAGCAGGACCAGCGCCTCGCTTATCACGGGTTAGGGCATGTCCCAGATGCAGCGACGCCGCTGATCAGCGGCGTCGATGGCTCTACGTGCGGCGAGACTTTACAGCCTGCCCATCTGGCTTCAGCCCGCCAGCAGCGCCTTGGCGATGGCCTCGTTGAACGCCGGCAGATCGTCAGGTGTGCGGGAAGTGATCAGGGTCCAGCCATTGGCCGGGCATTCCTTGACCTCGGCATCGACCCAGTTGGCCGCGCCAGCATTGACCAAGTCAGTGCGCACGCTTGGGTAGGAGGTCAGGGTTTTGCCTTCGATCACGCCGGCATCGATCAGCAGCCAAGGGCCGTGGCAAATCGACGCGACGGTCTTGCCGGCGTCGGCGAACGCTTTGACCAGCTTCTGGGCATCGCTGTCCTGGCGCAGGGTGTCGGCGTTGACCGTGCCGCCAGGAATGACCAGCGCATCGAAGTCAGCAGCAGACAAGCCGGCCAGCTTGGCGTCGGAGGTGACGACGGCGTCCTTGTCGGTGTCGTTCAGGAACAGTTGCGCAGTGCCGCCTTCAATCGAGGCGTGGGTGACCGCAGCACCTTGACCCTTCAACGCTTCCAGCGGCTTTAGCAGCTCGTCGCGCTCGATACCGGTGTTGGACGTGATGATCAAAACCTTCTTGCCGTTCAGTTGATTGCTCATGCTTTCGCTTTCCTCTGAAATATAAGTGCTGAAGTTGAAAACGGCGCTTGCCATTGGCAAGCGGTGTCACGTTCAGAGGAAGGCGCAAAAGCAAAAGTTCAGCCCGATTGCACTGAAGGGTACCGGGGCGGTTATCAGTGTTTCAGGCCGCGCACCCGGATCTCGGGTGCGGCGAGCAGTGCCGTGCGACGAAACGGCGCACCACGATCCCCTCCATCATCACAGGCAATCGCGGACTGCGGTTTCCAGGGCATTGCGGCCGAAAGCCGACGACAACGGCGCGCGCTGATACAGGAAGACCCGGGTGTTGGGATTGCCTTTGTAGACCTCGAGGATTTCATCGGAGGCGATCTTGCCGGAGATCAGCAGTTTGTAGTGACCCTTGCTCTCGGTCATGGTCGTGCCGGGCTTGATCTGCTGCCACTTGGGGTAGATGCACTTGGCGTAGTCAGACGGCGTCTTGGCGGTGTCGAAATTGAACGACGGGTTGTTCGGCGTTGAACTGCAACCCGCCAGCACCGCGGCCAGGGTGCAACCCAGTAACGAGTACGGAAATAAACGGCGCATCAATTCATCCTGAATAAGAAAACGGAACCCATTCGGCAGGGTCGATGGGCGCCTATGTTGACCAGCAACCGTGCAAATGAAAAGCGCACGCCCTGAAATTTTTTACCCCCTGCTCAAGCCTCCGTTGCCCAGACGCCGTCGAGCCAGCGGGTCATTCATTCTGATGAGTGGCTTCACTCAGCCGTGCGCTGCTTTTTGCTCGTTATGTTTGCATGTTGCTCGTTCTATGAATAGAGTGAGCGGAAACGAGCATTAAGAAAACGTGAGCTCGTTCGTTAGTGCCTGATCGACGGAGAGCACATGTCACACGATGAACTGCAACGGGCTGCACGGTCAGTCTTGATGCCGGCGATCGCCGGACTCGCGCTGGATGAACCCGTGCGCCGGCATCTGCACGCCGGCGGCGTGTCGGTGCTGCTGGGGGAGACCCGCGACGAATACCTGGCGCGCAGCATGAGCTTCGAGCGTCGCCGGGAAGAAACCGACGGGCAATTTTCCGCGATCGCCAGGGAGGCGGCGGTGTGTGCGGCGGCGCCGGTGCTGATCGCCGTCGATCAGGAACTGGGCGGCATCCAGCGCCTGCACGGTCTGGTGCCCGGTATGCCGGCTTCCGCCGAACTGACCCACATGAGTACAAGAGACATCGAGTCGCGCTGCTATGAAATGGCCAGCTCGGCCCGGGTCATGGGCGTCAATCTGTTCCTGGCGCCGATTGTTGACGTGGTCACCGGGGCGAATCCCTGGCTGCACCAGCGCCACCTCGGCGCCGACCCTGCTGAAGTGGCGCGCATTGCCTGCGCCTTCATCCGCGGTGTGCAACGCGCGGGCGTGATTGCCACGGCCAAGCATTTTCCCGGTCACTACCAGGTCGAGCAGGACCCGGCGGTGGAGCGGGCTTTCGTCCCTGATGACGCCGCTGCCCTCAGCGACGGGCTGGACGTGTTCCGGCAGGTGATTGCGGCAGGCGTCGGCGCGATCATGCCCGGGCCGGCCGTGTTCCCGGCGCTGGACCCGCACCGGTCGGCCAGCACCTCGGCGGCGGTGATCGGCCTGCTGCGCGATGCACTGGGGTTCGGAGGACTGATCGTGTCCGATGACCTCGACGCCGTTTCTATCCTGCGTGGCAACAGCATCGCCGACACCGCCGTAGCGGCGCTGAACGCCGGCGCGCACCTGTTGCTCCTGTCGGCGGAAGCGGGGCTTGACGACATCGCGCGTGCCATCGTCGATGCAGTAATCAACGGGGGGCTGGATGCGCAAACCCTGCTTGCAGCCGCGCACACAGTTCGCGCCCAAGCCCACGCCTCCCGAGCCCAGGTGGATTCAGGCCTGTACGTCTCCTACCCGGTCTCAGGCGGTCATCTCACCCGACGCGTCATGATCTGAACAGCCGCTGCTCGCTGCCAACCACTTGCAGCTTATCGCTTGTCCCTCACCCCGTTTGTGCTCCCGGCCCGGGCGTTCTACTCTCGGCCACTCCGTACACTCAGAAGGAAAGCCCGATGAGCTGGTCCGCCACGCAGTACTCCCTGTTCGAGCAGCAACGCACCCGACCGGTACGCGACCTCGTCGCCGCCATTCCCCTGACCTCGACGCGCACCGCCGTCGACCTCGGCTGCGGTCCCGGCAACTCAACCGAAGTGCTGGCCGAGCGCTTTCCGGAGGCCACGGTGACCGGGCTCGACAGTTCCGACGACATGCTCCGCGACGCCCGTCAGCGGCTGCCGGACATCGCATTCGAGCGGGCGGACATCGGCAACTGGAATCCGGCGCACACCTACGACGTAATCCTCGCCAACGCCTCGCTGCAATGGGTGCCTGACCACGCGTCGCTGTATCCACGGCTGGTTAGCCTGCTCAATCCAGGCGGTGTGCTGGCGGTGCAGACGCCGGACAACCTTGAGGAGCCGGCCCATCGTCTGGCGCGGGAGATCGCCGCGAGTGCGCAGTGGGCCGACAGGATCGGCGACGTCAAGCACCCCGATCGACACCCCGCCGCCTATTACTTCGAGCTGCTGAGGGCGCATTGCGCCGAGGTCGATGTCTGGCGCACCACGTATCACCATCCCCTCGCCGGTGGGCATGGGGCGGTGGTCGAGTGGTTCAAAGGCTCGGCGCTGCGGCCCTATCTGCAAAAGCTGGACGAAGCGGGTCAGCAGGCGTTTCTCGATGCGTACCTGCAGGCGATCAGTCAGGCCTACCCGGCGCAGGACGACGGCACGGTGCTGTTGCCGTTCCCGCGCCTGTTCATCGTGGCGACACGGTGAAGCGTGCGGCTCGCGTTAAGCCCCTGTGTTGCCAGCCGTGATCGATACCCCCGTTTACTGATGGAGTGAGCATGAGCAACGACCCCGCCGAACTGGCCGCGCGCCTGATTCGCAATTTCAACGAAGTGCCGCTGCAGCACGAGCGCCGCGACCCGCTGTACGAGAGCCACGCCGCTCGCCTGGGCACCGACACCGCCGCGCAAAAGCTGGGTGCGTCGGTGGACATTGTCGCGCCGGGCAAGCGCTCGTGCCCTTATCACTTTCACTACGCCCAGGAAGAGATGTTCGTCATTCTGGACGGGCAGGGCACCTTGCGCGTTGCGGGTGAAATGCTGCCGATCCGCAGCGGCGATGTGATCTTCATCCCGCCCGGTCCGGAGTACCCCCATCAGATCATCAACACCTCCGATGCGCCGCTGAAGTATTTGTCCATCAGCACCCGGGAGACGCCCGAAGTGTGCGAATACCCGGACTCCGGCAAGTATCAGGCGATGGTCACCCTCAATGGGGCACGCGCGTTTGTGGCCGTCCAGCGACCTGATGCCACGCTGGATTACTGGGAAGGCGAGCCTTGATTCACGGCTCGGAAATTCGCCCATGATTCATTCGGTTATAACCATAGAACGTCTCGATCTAGGCTCGATATAAGAAAAGCAGCGGTGCTTAGAGCAAAAATCGCTATTCTGCCCGCCGGCTTTCAAATGTGCAGTCAGGCAGAGCAATGGATTTTGGCAACGCAGGTTTCGTCGTCGCAGGGCTGGTGGTCGGTTTTATCGTCGGCATGACGGGGGTGGGCGGTGGATCGCTGATGACCCCGATCCTGCTGTGGTTCGGCATCAACCCCGCCACGGCGGTGGGCACCGACCTGCTGTACGCCGCCATCACCAAAAGCGGTGGCGTGCTGGTTCACAAAAAGAACGACAACATCGACTGGGGCATT
The DNA here is from genome assembly GCF_014841665.1 of Pseudomonas sp. CFBP 8772. Taxonomy (NCBI): domain Bacteria; kingdom Pseudomonadati; phylum Pseudomonadota; class Gammaproteobacteria; order Pseudomonadales; family Pseudomonadaceae; genus Pseudomonas; species Pseudomonas sp. CFBP 8772. Next base: position 18,107 of record NZ_JACYUI010000020.1, read on the forward strand.
ACCGGCTGGCTGACCCTGGGCAGCGTGCCGGCCGCCGGGCTGACGCTGTGGTTTTTGAGCAGCCTGCACACGGCGCCGGACGCGATGAATTCGGTGATCAAACAGGCGCTGGGCGTGGTGCTGCTATTGACCGCCCTGGCGATCTTTTTCAAGAAGCGTCTGCTGGCATTCGCCCAACGCCACGCGGGTGATCGCTACCGCCTCAGCACCCGAAACCTGAACGGGCTGACGGTGCTGACCGGCGTCATCCTTGGCACCATGGTCGCGCTCACGTCCATTGGCGCTGGCGCGCTCGGCACGGTGGCGCTGTTTCTGCTTTATCCCTTCCTCGAGACCCGTCGCCTGGTCGGCACCGAAATCGCCCACGCCGTCCCCCTGACCCTCATCGCCGGCATCGGTCACGCCAGCATGGGCAACATGAACTGGTCAATGCTGGGTTACCTACTGATGGGCTCGCTGCCGGGCATCTACATCGGCAGCCACCTGACCGGTCGCATCCCCGACGCCGTCCTGCGTCCGTGTCTGGCGCTGATGCTGTTGGCGATCGGCTACAAGTTGGCGTTCTGAACGCTGGGTAGATGGACCTGCTGCGCTGCCACGTGTGGACGCGACCGGGTTGGCGCTCGACCTTGCTCGCGAAGGATTGGGAACATCCGCCAGCTCTTCAACGGCCGGGATGCCGTCCTCGTGAGCACGCTCACTGCCGCAGGGTATGTGTTCGCTGCACGCCAGGCCGGCGCCCCCACGCCTGAGCTCACTCCTTCTCCGCCCCCCAATAACGCTGCATCTCGATGAACAGAAACGACGCGGTCCATGTAATCAGCACCAGCCCCGTCAACGCCTCCAGCCCCGTCAGGTATTTCAGGTGTCCGTTGGGCGTGATGTCGCCAAAGCCGATGGTGGTGTAGGTGGTGAACGAGAAGTAGACCGAGTCCATGAAGCTGCCGTCGAAGTTTCCGGTCAGACTTCCCAATGAATCAGACCGGTTCATCAGGTAGTAGCCCAAGGCAAAGATCCACACCTCCACCGCGTGAGCGATCAGCGCGCCCAGCACGCCGATGACCACCCGGAAACGGTGCTGCAGTCCTAGCCTCGGCATGAGCTGGTTGAGGCGAATCAGGCATTCGTAATGCACCATCACCGCTGTGGTGATGATCACGATGTTGATGAGCGTGACCGCAAACATGGCGCTCTCCCCAATCAAAGCGTCATGGGGCCTTCGCCGCCGGTGATGAGGGTGCGCAGCCGTTCGAGGTCGAGGATTTCCACCGCGCGCCCCGAGACACTGACGATTCCCTGACTGCGCAGCGAGCCGATGGCGCGGCAGATCGTCTCCAGGCGCATGCCCAGATAACCGCCGATGTCCTCCCGGCTCATGCGCAACACAAAGGCAGTGCCGGAGTAGCCCCGGTTCGCCATGCGGCAGGAAACATCGAGCAAAAAGGCGGCCATGCGTTCCTCGGCATTGAGCTGACCCAGTATCAGCAGCATCTCGTGGTCCCGCACGATCTCCAGGCTGAGCGCCCGGTTGAGGTTGCGCTGCAGCGAAGGCAACTCGCGCGCCAGCCGCTCCAGCTGACTGAAGTGGATGGGACAGACTTCGCTGTCCTCCAGTGCCATGGCGTCGCATTCATGACGATCATTGCTGATCGCATCGCAGCCCAGCAGCTCTCCGCACATGGGGAACCCGATCAGCCGCTCACGCCCATCCCGGGACGTAATGGTCGTTTTGAAATAGCCCGAGCGCACCGCATAGAGTGAGCGCAGGGGATCGCCGGCGCGGTACAGCACCGCGCCTTTTTTGATCTTCAGCCGTTGCGGGATGATGGTGGACAAGCGATCGGTGTCATGCACGCTCATCCCAAGGGACAGGCAGAGCTCGCCGACGTTGAAGAACGCGCACTCTGCGTTGAGGAACGAGCCGGGAACGGCAGCCAGATGGGCGGTCATGTGCATCTCCTTGAGTGACCCAGCATAGGCCCCTGCGCTGCACAGTGACAGCGGCCATTGTGGAGGGGGCTGAGCGGGGAGGGCTGACTGCGACCTTCTTGATCCAGATCAATACCGGGCCACTTCAGGCGCGCACACTGGCCGTCGGTTGATTCACTTCAGCCACCGCCCAACCCATCGCGATCATGGGAGGCTCATGAGGCTGCCCCATGACTGATCATTCGCGCCCGTCACTGCTGGTGCTGAACGTAGGTTCTTCCAGCGTCAAGTTTTCCCTTTACGACGCCACCGATGCCCCTGCGCAAGACCCCTGCCTGGGTCACGGCAGTTTCGAGGTACACCGGGACACCGAGCGCCTGATCTTCCGCCACGCCGACGGAACCCGGCAAAACGCGCAATGGCCACGCACCGACGGCCCGGCGGATAGCGGCACGTTGCGGAACATGATGGGCTGGATAGAGCAACACACCGAAGGGCACCTCTGTGCGGCGGCCCATCGGGTGGTTCACGGCGGCGATCGCACGCTCACGGGCGCCCGGGTGGATCCGGCCCTCTTGGGCGAGCTGCAGGCGCTCATTCCCATGGCGCCCCTGCATCAGCCGCGGTGCCTGGCGCCGATTCACTATCTGGCGCGCGAGCACGGCGGCCTGGCGCAATATGCCTGCTTCGACACGGCCTTCCACCACACCCTCGATCCGCTGGAGACCTCATTCGGGCTGCCCCGCGCCATGACCGAACAGGGCCTGCGTCGCTACGGTTTTCACGGGCTGTCCTACGAATACATTGCCGGTGTCCTTCCCGAATACGATGAGCGCGCAGCGAAGGGCCGCACGATTGTGGCGCACCTGGGCAACGGGGCCAGCCTGTGCGCCCTGCATAACCGGGTCAGTCGGGCCACGACGATGGGCTTCAGCACGCTGGACGGTTTGTTGATGGGCACGCGTCCCGGTCGGCTCGACCCCGGCGTGTTGCTGTACCTGATGCGCGAGCGCGGCATGGACGCCGAAGCCCTCGAAGACCTGCTCTATCACCAGTGCGGTTTATTGGGCGTTTCCGGTGGTATCGCCAGTGACATACGCGAACTGGCTGACAGCACCGCACCAGCGGCAGCACAAGCAATCGCGTTATTCGTGCGCAGCGTCGTGCGAGAGATCGGCGCCATGACGGCGGTCCTTGGCGGCCTCGATGCGCTGATCCTGACCGGCGGCATCGGCGAAAACTCGGCGCCGGTTCGCAACGCGATTCTTGACGGCTGCGCATGGCTTGGCCTGCAGCACTCGTCCTCACCCAACACGCCACAAGGCGCCTGCCTGTCGCTGCCCGACAGCAAGGTTTGCGCCTGGACCCTCCCGACCGACGAAAACGCTGTTATCGCCCGCCACGCCCTCAAGCTGTTGCACAGCGGCGCCTGAATCGACCAGTGCGCATTTGCGCGCCACACCTTTTGCGTATCGCCCCCAGTGGAGTCGCCATGTACAGCTTCAACCCGTCACTCTCCAGCGTCGATGAAACCCACGTCAGCCGCGGGTCCTGGATGGAGCCCGACACCTCGTCAGGCCCCCTGGCCCCCGAGTTGCTCACGCGCCTGCACCACTACTGGAACGCCGCGAATTACCTGTGCGTCGGCCAGATCTATCTCAAGGCCAACCCGCTGCTGCGTGAACCGCTGCTGGCCGAGCACATCAAGCCCAGGCTGCTGGGGCACTGGGGGACCTCGGTCGGGCAAAACTTTATCTACGTGCACCTGAACCGGCTGATCAGTGAGCGACGCACTGAAACCCTCTTTATTTCCGGTCCCGGCCATGGCGGTCCGACCATGAACGCCTGCGCCTGGCTCGAAGGCACCTACAGCGAAGTGCACCCCGACATCACCGCAGATGAAGCCGGCATGTTGCGTTTCTTTCGCAGTTTCTCCACTCCCGGCGGCATTCCCAGCCACTGCGGCCCGCATACGCCTAACTCCCTCCACGAGGGTGGCGAGCTGGGCTATTCGCTGATGCATGCCTTTGGCGCGGTGTTCGACAACCCTTCATTGCTGGTGGCCTGTGTGATTGGCGACGGTGAGGCTGAAACCTGTCCGCTGGAAGGCAGCTGGAAAAGCGTGCACTTCCTCGACCCCCGCCGTGATGGTGCGGTGCTGCCGATTCTGCATCTCAACGGCTACAAGATTTCCGGGCCGACGGTCGAGGCACGGCTTGCCGATGACGATCTGCTCGAGCTTTACCGAGGCCGGGGTTATCAGCCGATTATCGTCGCGGGCGATGACCTGCCGGGCATGCACCAGCGCTTCGCCGCCGCGCTCAATCGCTGTGACGACATCATCTGTGAGATCCAGGCCGCGGCCAGAGAGGGCGGCGGAACCGTACGCGCGCGATGGCCCATGATTATTCTGCGCAGCCCCAAAGGCTGGACCGGCCCCAAGGTCGTCGACGGGCTGCCGGTCGAGGGCACGTTCCGCGCCCATCAGGTTCCCCTCGCCAACGTCGCCGGCAACCCCGAGCACCTCCAGCAACTGGAAGACTGGATGCGCAGCTACGAACCCCAGACGCTGTTCGATGAACAGGGGCGTCTGGCGCCAGGACTTCAAGCCCTGACACCGCCACCGGCGCTGCGCATGGGTGCGATCCCTTACGTGAACGGTGGCCGCATGCTGGTGGCGCTGGACCTGCCGAACTTTGCCGAATACGGGCTTGAGGTGCCTGGCCCGGGGCAGGTCATCGCCGAAGCGCCGCGCAAGCTGGGCGAGTACCTGCGCGACGTGATGCGCAACAACCCGCGCAACTTCCGCGTATTCGGGCCGGACGAGACCAGCTCCAACCGGCTCAATGCGGTGTTCGAAGCGAGCAACCGGACGGCCGCCGGGCCGTGTCTGGACATTGACGACCATCTGGCCTCCGACGGGCGTGTGATGGAAGTGCTGAGCGAGCACCTGTGCGAGGGCTGGCTCGAAGGGTACCTGCTCACCGGGCGCCACGGCATGTGGTCAACCTACGAAGCGTTCGCCCAAGTGGTCGATTCCATGGTCACGCAACACGCCAAGTGGTTGCAGCAGAGCCGTGAGTTTGCCTGGCGCCGGCCGCTGGCCTCGCTCAACATCCTGATCAGCAGTCACGCCTGGCGCAACGACCACAATGGCTTCAGTCATCAGTCCACGGGGTTCGTTGACAACGTGCTGCAGCGTCGTTCGGATGTGGTTCGCGTGTACTACCCGCCGGACTCCAACTGCCTGGTCAATGTCTTCGACCACTGCCTGCGCAGTCGCAACTATGTGAACGTCGTGACCTGTGGCAAGCAGCCGGATTTCCAGTGGCTGGACTTCGATGCGGCGCTCAGGCACTGCTCCCAAGGCGCGTCGATCTGGTCCTTTGCCAGCAGCGATGACGGGGCGCCGGACGTGGTGCTCGGTTGTGCGGGGGATGTGCCTACCACCGAGGCAGTGGCGGCCGCCTGGTTGCTGCAAAAGCATGTGCCCGGCATCCGCGTGAGGCTTGTGAACGTGGTCGACCTCGGGATTTTGAGCGCCCCCGAGGATCGGCCCCATGGCATGGATCACGCCTCGTTCGAAGCGCTGTTCACCCGGGACGCACCGGTGATGTTCGCCTTTCATGGCTCGACCTGGGTCATTCACTCGATGGTCCACGGCCGCGCCAACGAAGCCCGTTTTCATGTGCGCGGCTTCAGCGACCGAGGCACCACCACCACGCCTTTTGACATGGTGGTGCTCAACCGCATGAGCCGTTATCACCTGGCGATCGACGCCTTGAGCCACGTCCCGCATCTGCGCGCCCACAGCCTTGACGCCGTGCACTTCTTCGAGAGCCAGTTGCGCAAACACGATGCCTGGATTCGGGAGCACTTCGAGGACATGCCGGAGATCAGGAACTGGCGCTGGACGGGTGATTTCAGTGACTCCGATGCACCGCCGCCACTGGCCAAGGGGCATGTCCGCGGGCAGACCTTCACGGACGCGTGACCATCAACCTTTTAACTGCAACGGAAGGCCGAGCACATGAACAGACTCAAAATCGTCGCCAGCCCCGAGGCACGCCGTTGCTTCAACACCTCCCGCAAGGTGGTGGAGTTTGGCGCGACCGACCTGACCGATGTCGCGGCGGTCGTTCTCACCGCCCTGGACTGGCGCGAGGGTCGGGTCGACGATGTCTGCCGGTCCGGGTTCGACATACCGGTGTTTTTTGCCGTGGCCAAAGACGACGAGCTGACCCGGGATGCCATTCTCGACGTAGAAAAGGTGCTGCTGCAAATCAGCGGCGTGTTCGACCTCGGCGTCGACAACGCCGGGTTCTACGGCCACAAGCTCGAGCGGGCGGCCACGCAGTACGAGGAGGCATTGCTGCCGCCGTTTTTCGGCGCGCTCAAACACTATGTCGAGCGGGGCAACACCACCTTCGCCTGTCCGGGTCATCAGGGCGGGCAGTTCTTTCGCAAACATCCGTCGGGCCGGCAGTTCTTCGATTTCTTCGGGGAGACGTTGTTTCGCGCGGATCGCTGCAACGCCGACATCGAAATGGGCGACCTGCTGATTCACGAGGGCGCGCCCCTTGAAGCGCAGAAACGCGCGGCGAAGGTCTACAACGCCGACAAAACCTACTTCGTTCTCAATGGCACCTCGACGTCCAACAAGGTGGTGACCCAGGCGTTGCTGACCCCTGGCGATGTGGTGCTGTTCGACCGCAATAACCACAAATCCATTCATCAGAGCGCGCTGTTTCAGGCCGGTGCGACGCCGCTGTACCTTGAAACGGCACGAACCCCTATGGCTTGATCGGCGGCATTGATTCGCACTGTTTTGAAGAAGGCTATTTGCGTGAGCAACTGAGCCTCGTCGCACCTGCCAAGGCCGATGAGGCGAGGCCGTTCCGCCTCGCAATCATTCAGCTGGGCACCTACGACGGCACGGTGTGCAATGCGCGGCAGATCGTCGATCGCATCGGCCACTTGTGCGATTACATCCTGTTCGATTCGGCGTGGCTGGGGTACGAGCAATTCATCCCGATGATGAAGGACTGCTCGCCCTTGTTGCTGGAGCTGGGCCCTGACGATCCGGGGATCTTCGTCACGCAGTCCATCCACAAGCAGCAGGCCGGGTTTTCCCAGGCCTCGCAGATCCACAAGAAGGACCGTCACATCAAAGGGCAGGCGCGCTACTGCAATCACCTGCGCCTGAACAATTCGTTTATGGCCCAGGCCTCGACCAGCCCTTTCTACCCGCTGTTTGTCTGTCTGGATGTCAACGCGCGCATGCACAGCGGACGCAGCGGCCATCGGTTGTGGGACGAGTGCGTGCGGGCCGGCATCGAGGCGCGCAAGCTGATGATGGACAATTGCACGCTGATCAAACCCTTTGTGCCGCCGACCATCGACGGTCGCTATTGGCAGGACTATCCGACGGACGAAATTGCCCGTGACCTGCGGTTTTTCCGTTTTCACCCGGACGAACGCTGGCACGCGTTCGAGGGGTATACGGAAAACCAGTACTTCATCGACCCGTGCAAACTGTTGTTCACCAACCCCGGGATTGATGCCGTGAGCGGGCAATACACTGACTTCGGCATCCATGCCGGCGTGCTGGCGACGTTCCTGCGCCAGTTCGAGATCGTCCCTGAAAAGAACGACCTCAACACCATTCTGTTTCTGCTGACCCCGGCCGAAGGCAAGGCAAAGATGGAGCATCTGGTGGCGCAAATCGGCCGCTTCGAGCGGTTCATCAAAGACGACGCACCCCTGGCCGACGTGCTGCCGGCGCTCTACAACGCCCATCAGGTCCGCTACCGCGACTACAGCATCCGCCAGCTGTGTCAGGAAATGCATTCCCTCTACGCCCGGCACGACGTGAAGCAGCTGCAGAAGGCAATGTTCCGCAAAGCGAGCATGCCCGTGGTGGCGATGGATCCCCGTGAAGCCAACCTGGCGTTCGTACGGGGCAAGGTCGAGCTGATTGCGCTGGAAGAGGCCCGCGGACGCGTGGCAGCGGAAGGCGCATTGCCGTATCCACCGGGGGTCTTGTGCGTGGTGCCCGGCGAGGTCTGGGACGGCGCGGTGCTGGCGTATTTTCTCGCCCTGCAAGACGCGATCAACCAGTTCCCGGGCTTCAATCCAGAGCTTCAGGGTGTGTACCTGCGCACCGAAGACGACGGCCGCATCCGTGCCTACGGGCATGTGCTCCAGCAGTGAGCGCCGCGATTCCCGTCCCCCGAACTCAACCGCTCCCAACCAGAGGAAGACGCCATGAAAGGCAAAATGAAAGCGGCAGTGGTCGAAGCATTCGGCAGCCCGCTGGTACTCCGAGAGTGGGACATCCCCACGCCAGGCCCCGGGCAGATTCTGATCAAGACCGAAGCGTGCGGGGTCTGTCACACCGACTTGCACGCGGCAAGGGGCGACTGGCCGGTCAAGCCGTCGTTGCCATTCATTCCCGGCCATGAAGGCATCGGCATCGTCGTCGCCTTGGGCGCGGGCGTGACCCGCGTGGGCGAGGGGGATCGCGTGGGTGTGCCGTGGCTGTATTCAGCCTGCGGCCACTGCGAGTATTGCCTGAGCGCATGGGAAACCGTGTGCGCCAGTGCCGAGTTCGGTGGTTACACCCGCAATGGCGGATTCGCCGAGTACATCCTCGCTGACCCTGAATACGTCGCACGCATTCCCGCCGGGCTCGCGCCCCACGAAGCCGCGCCGATCATCTGCGCCGGGGTGACGACTTACAAGGGCATCAAGGAGGCCGATGTCAGACCGGGTCAGTGGATCGTGATTTCAGGGATTGGCGGTCTAGGGCACTTGGCCGTGCAGTACGCCAAAGCCATGGGCCTGCGCGTGTGTGCGGTGGACGTCGACGACGGCAAACTGGCCCATGCCACTCAGTTGGGCGCGGACGCGGCGGTGAATGTCCGCCACGGCGATCCGGTGCAAGCCGTCAGGGACGTCACCGATGGCGGGGCCCATGGCGTGCTGATCACCGCGCCTTCGCTGGCGGCCTTCAAGCAAGGGGTAGGCATGACGCGCAAATGTGGCACGTGTGTGCTGGTAGGACTGCCACCGGGCGAGTTTCCACTGTCGCTGTTTGAGGTGGTCGCCAACTGCATCACCGTGCGCGGCTCGTTCGTCGGCACTCGGCAGGACATGGCTGAAGCACTGGCGTTCGCCGCCGAAGGCAAGGTCAAGGCCGACATCGACCTGAGGCCGTTGGCCGAGATCAATCAGGTGTTCAGGGAGCTTGAAGACGGCGAAGTGAAATCCAGGATCGTGATCGACTTTCGCGGGTGACCGACCCGGCCTCTTCCCGGCTAAAGCCGGTCCTACTGTGCATCGCATGCAGTCAGCGGGATTGGCGTTGACGCTGACTCGTAGGACCGGCTTTAGCCGGGAAGGCGTCAGACGTCACGCCGCAAAATTCAGGTTGCTTACACTGGCCTGTTCCCGGCTGAAGCCGGTCCTACTCATGCACCGTATGCATCCAGCAAGAACCCGCAAGCATCACCCGCAGCTAGATCAATTACCCGAGTGAAAGGGAATCGGCTGGCGTGGCGCTTCGGGTGTGGTGTGGGGCTGGCCGACCATTTCGTCGTAGACCACCGGGTGGACGATAAACAGTTTCACTTCCTGGGTGGACGACAGGCATTTGCGCGCTTCGTCGATCGACGCCACGTGCAGCACCTTGCCATCGGGGCTGGTGACCGCATTGGACTTGCCGTCCATGAGCGCATGAATGACATAGGAGCCACCTTCGACCGAGACCAGATTGACCTCGGTGACTTCTCCGGCCTTGACGTGTTTGCTGAGCTTGTCCAGATCCATTACGGCACCTTAATGTCGCCCGCGGGCGTTGTCTGTTCCATGGATTGATGCGAAACCGTCGAAGCGGCCTGCCTGTATTGGAAGAGGATGGCGGTGCCAAGTTCAACGCAAAAACGGGGAGGGGGACGAGGAGGCGTTGCCGGGGATTTCCAGGAAGAGTGCCGGCACAGAAGAGAGGGCGCCGGCACCGGGAAACCTGCCGCCACCTGCCAACACCATCAGCAGGCAGCGGCCGGAATTCACGACATCAGCAATCAGCAGAGCTTGTCGATGACGCGCAGGCCAGGCGCTTTCTGCACGGCGCCCCATTCACTGCTCAGGGTTTCCAGCACCTGGCCAAGGAACTGCTTGTCTGCGGCGGCCTTCTTGCCGACATAGCCGTGGCCTTTGCGGTACATCTTCAGCCGTGCACGCATGTGCGGGTGCTGACTCTCGAATTGTTCTTCCTCGGTGCAGGCACCCAGGCCGTCCATGTGCACGTTGCCTTCCTCGCACACCCAGAGGATGTGGCTATCAAGGGAATCCTTGCGTGCGGCGAACAGTCGAGCCAATTGATCAATGGTAGGTTGGTTGTTCAGGTTCATGGTTGTTACCCCTTTTTGACCACTGGTTAATCTATCGAGTGAGTTCAAACGCAATGGCGAATCGTCCGTCGATTCGCAGTCCTTCCAGTCGCTGACAAGCAGGGTCCGTCGGTACACAGAGCCGGTGCCGGGCCACACGTGTGTGGGCATTGATGAGCGCAGAGGAGGAAGGTCGGACCCGGGGGAGAAACGGCGGACGCCTTGGGGACACGGGCGACTGAGTGGTCGACCACAAGTGTCATGAGGACGTGTCGCCGGCGCTCGGCCTGGTGGGTCGATCTTGCCGGTTCGGCTTCATCAATCTGCCTTGTGGGCAGCACACATCCAGAGGTTGTTCGACGGCTGTATCGAACGGGCCCGGAATACTTTTGCCAGCTCTCCCGATCGGGGAGACGCCTGCACTATGCAGTCGGCAAAAGGCCTCGTCAATGGTTTTGTAGTGATTATTTTGTAGCACTACAAAATTTGTAGTTTCAGAACACGAAGGTCGATTCGTGACTACAAAGTCAATGAATCCGGGGGGCACAGCGCAGGGGCAAAACGCAGAAGGCAATACGCAGAAGGCAAAACGCAAAACTGGGTGCCTGAAACGACACTTGCCCGCGACCGGGTCAGGCAGCCGTTGTTTCCGGCTGGCCGACCCTGTCGCGGGCAAGCGTGTCGCTATGAATCCAGACGCGAGTACTTACGCCTGTGGAGCCTTTTGCAGTTCAAACAGCAACAGCGAACGCGGTGTGACCGTGTACTCGCTGCCGAACTCGAACTGATCCTTGCCATCGATCTCCGGCTGATTGGTGTCAATCAGGCTGGTCCAGTTGAGGCCTTCCGGCACTTCCGGCAGCGTGAAGTTGACGCCGTCGTGGTGCGAGTTGACCAGCAGCAGCAGCGTGGCTTCAGAGCCGCGACGACGGATACCGGTTTCCTGCGCGCGGCCATCCATCAGCATGCCCAGGCAGCGACCATTTGGGTCTTCCCACTGCTCGATGCTCATCTCTTCGCCGCTTGGCGACAGCCAGGTCACGTCCTTGACGCCCAGTGCATCGTTGTAATCGCCTACCAGGAAGCGGCTACGACGCAGGATCGGGTACGACTGACGCAGCTTGATCAGACGCTTGACGAACGCCAGCAGGGCCTTGCCGTCTTCGTCCAGATCCCAGTTGACCCAGCCGATCTCGCTGTCCTGGCAATAGGCGTTGTTGTTGCCGTGCTGGGTGCGGGCGAACTCGTCACCGGCGACCACCATCGGCGTGCCCTGGGCCAGCAGCAGCGTCGAGAAGAAGTTACGCATCTGACGCAGGCGCAGCGCGTTGATTTCCGGATCGTCGGTCGGGCCTTCGACGCCACAGTTCCACGAACGGTTGTCGTTGCTGCCGTCCTGGTTGTTCTCGTCGTTGTCTTCGTTGTGCTTGTCGTTGTACGACACCAGGTCGTGCAGCGTGAAGCCGTCGTGGGCGGTGATGAAGTTCACCGACGCGTACGGCCGGCGGCCACGCTGGTTGAACAGGTTGCCCGACGCGGTCATGCGGTTGGCGAAGTCTGCCAGCTGGCCTTCGTCGCCTTTCCAGAACGCACGGATGTTGTCGCGGAATTTGTCGTTCCACTCCGCCCAGCCCGGCGCGAAGTTGCCGACCTGGTAGCCGCCTGGACCGCAGTCCCATGGCTCGGCGATCAGTTTCACCGAACGCAGCACCGGATCCTGGCGGCAGGCCACGAGGAAGCTGTGGCGTTCGCTGAAACCGTCGTGGTAGCGGCCGAGGATGGTGGCCAGGTCGAAACGGAAACCGTCGACGTGCATTTCGGTCGCCCAGTAACGCAGCGAGTCGGTGACCATCTGGAGAACGCACGGGTGGCTCAGGTCGAGGGTGTTGCCGGTGCCGGAATCGTTGATGTAGTAACGCTTGTCATCCGGCATCAGGCGGTAGTAGGAAGCGTTGTCGATACCGCGCATGGACAGGGTCGGGCCGCGCTCGTTGCCTTCAGCGGTGTGGTTGTAGACCACATCCAGAATCACTTCCAGGTTGGCATGGTGCATGTGCGCAACCATTTCCTTGAACTCGGAAATCTTGCCGTGGGCCAGGTAGCGCGGGTCCGGTGCGAAGAACGCCAGGGTGTTGTAACCCCAGTAGTTGGTCATGCCCTTTTCCAGCAAGTGCTGGTCGTTGACGAAGGCGTGGATCGGCAGCAATTCGATCGAAGTGACGCCCAGACCTTTGATGTGCTTGATCACGTCATCGACCATCAGGCCGGCGAACGTGCCTTTGACTTCATCGGGCACGGACGGGTGACGCATGGTGAAACCGCGGGTGTGGGTCTCGTAGAAAATAGTCTTGTCCCACGGCACGTCGACCCGCTGCTCGCGGCCCCAGGTGTAGGCAGGGTCGATGACCTTGCACTTGGGCACGAAGGGCGCGCTGTCACGCTCGTCGAAGCTCAGGTCGTCGTCCGGGTGACCGATGGTGTAACCGAACAGTGCCTCGGACCACTTCAGCTCGCCGACCAATTGCTTGGCGTACGGGTCGATCAGCAGTTTGTTGTGGTTGAAACGGTGGCCGTTCTTCGGATCGTACGGACCGTAGACGCGGTAACCGTAGACCTGACCCGGGTGGGCGTCGGGCAGGTAACCGTGATAAATCTCGTCGGTGTATTCCGGCAGCTCGATACGCTCAAGCTCCACTTCGCCGGCGGAGTCGAACAGGCACAGCTCGACCTTGGTGGCGTTGGCGGAAAAGATGGCGAAGTTGACGCCAAGGCCGTCCCAGCTGGCGCCGAGCGGGAAGGGCAGGCCTTCACGGATGCGCGAAGCCGTGACTTCGGGGCTGCCAGCGTTGCCGGATTCATTCTGTGTAGCGGCGTTCTTATCTTGCGTGCTCATGTGTATTCCTGACGTTCGAATGAGTTCCTGAAGGCGAACAAAGCCGTGGCCTCAGTCCATGACTGCGCCATCGATGCAACAGGGTGGGTGCAACAGGGTGGTGCGACTGAATCAAAACTACCGCAGGGACACGACCGTTTTGCGACGATCCCTGCGGCAGGGGTACTGGCTTTGCGACGATGACGCGTTACGCCTGGGAATCAGGGCGTAGGTGGCTTCGCTGCGGCGGGCTTCTTCGCAGAAGACTTGGCGGCAGGTTTGGCCGGTTTGGCGGAAGCATCAGAAGCGCTTGCTGGAGCTTTTGGCTTGGCAGCAGGCTTGGCCGGCGCTTTTGCCGCTGGCTTCGGTGCAGGCTTGGCGTCTGCCTTTGCATCAGCACTGGCCGGCTTGTCTGCAGGTTTGGATGCAGACTTCGCAGCAGGTTTGGCCGCAGCTTTAGCAGCGGGTTTGGCGGCGGCAGCCTTGGGCTCCGCTTTGCCGTCAAGCTTGGACTTCGCCGTCTTCGCAGCAGCCGGTTTTTTAGGCGACTTCGCCTCGGCGGCGGCCAACTTGCTAGCCATTTCCCAGTGGCGGGCGTCTTGCCCATGTGGCTTGCCTTCCGTTTCCCAGATCTGGTGGGCAAGCTCGCTGATTCTTTTATCGTCGGCACTCATCTCGACACTCCCGGTATCACAAGGTTTGTATAAGCAGGTTTACAGAAATTTCCTTGAGCGCTGCGCTGAGCAACAGTTCCTTGCTGGATGTGACTGTAGCCTGTGAAAAAAGTCCCTTCCAATTTGGATGTGAATCAGCGAACGGCAGGTTGATTCGTGTATCGCCCCAATTTGCTGCACTGATGAATGGAGTTTGCGCAGTGCCCAATAGTTCAGCCGGCAAGCGCGGAACCACAACAATAGCCCGCATCTCCTTCGTTACCCGGGCAAAAGCCACGACGTGATCGGCTTTTTCCCCGACCACTTCCAGCGGTTGATATTCGCCTTCACTGAACAGAGCGGGGTACTGGTTGCGCAGGCTAAGCACCTGAGCAATCAACGCCTGCTTGATCCGGCCGTCGTGCCACTGGTTCAACAGCTCGGTGACCGGCACGGACGCCTGCAACGCTTGTTCGCGAGCGGGGTAATCCACCGGACGGCGGTTGTCCGGATCCACCAGGCTGAAGTCCCAGAACTCGGTGCCCTGATACAGATCAGGCACACCGGGCGCTGTCATTCGCAGCAAAGTTTGCGCCAGACTGTTGAGCGCGCCGGCGGTCGCGATGCGATTGGCCGTGGCACCGATGGATTGGCGCAGTGCCAGACCGTCGGCGCTGAGCAGCACGTGCTCCAGAAACTCGCGGCAAGCGGTCTCGTAGGCCTCGTTGGGCGCGCTCCAGCTGCTGTGCAGTTTGGCTTCACGCAGGGCCTTTTCCTGCCACTGAGTCAGGCGCTTTGCGTAGGCTTCGAAGGCCGACTCGCCTTCGAGATCCAGCGGCCAGCTGCCGATGATCGCTTGATACAGCATCAGCTCGTCACCGGGGCTGATGTGGGTGTCGCCGGTCTTGAGCGGTGCCGACAGCTGCTGCCAGCGTTCGACCTGTTCGGCGTACCAGGGCGCCAGTTCACTAAGCACGGCCAGACGGGTGCGAGTGTCTTCGCCGCGCTTGTGGTCGTGGGTCGCGGTGGTCAGCAGGTTGTTCGGAAAGCTCTTGTGACGCTCGATCGAGACCTGATGAAACGCCTCCACCGGCGCACTGAAATGTTGCGGGTGGAAGCCCACGTCGTTGCGCGACAGCAACACGGCGGAGCGGTAGAACGAGGTGTCTTCCACCGACTTGGCGGCCACTGGCGAGGTCAGCTGCTGGAAACGGTTGCCGGCCTTGCGGCGCATTTCGCGCAACGGGCCCGTCGGGTAGTCACGCAGCTTCTCGCCACCCAGCCACAACTTGAGCGAGTCCAGCACCGGCCAGTCGCCTTCGCTGAGCATCTCGCGCGCGCCATCCATGGCCTGCTGGAAGAAACGCTCGTCTTCGGCAGAACGGCCGCAAGCGGTGAGGTAAGTGCGGTAGACCGGGAAGTTACTGACCAGCGCCAGCAGCGCGCGGCGGATGGCGCCAAGGGTCATGTCGCGGGTCATCACGTCACTGCGCGAAACCTGCAGCAACGCCTGGGCCAGGTTCTCGAAATCGCCGGCCAGTGTGCCGTGAAGGACCAGGTCGCGAGCTTCCAGGACTTCCTTGTTGAAGTCGGCCGTGCGTCCGCTGAGGCGGCTCCACAGCTCCCCCAATACGGCTTCACCCTTGGGATCATGCTGCAGCAGCGACACCTGGTTCATGAATTCATAACCGGTGGTGCCATCGGTATTCCAGTCGGTGCGCAGTTGTTCGTCGGAACCGAGGATCTTCTCGACGAAGATCGGCAGACGGTCCAGCTCGGTGCCTGCCGGGCGCCGTTTCATCAGGCTGTCGACGCGACGGCGCAGCTTGCGGCAGTAGCCGCGCGGGTCGGCCAGGCCATCGATGTGGTCGATGCGCAGACCGTCTACAAGGCCCTCGGCGATGAGTTCGAAAATCTTGCCGTGGGTCGCCTCGAATACCTGCGAGCGCTCGACCTTCAGGCCGCCCAGCTCGTTGATGTCGAAGAAACGCCGCCAGTTGATGTCATCGCCTGCGGTGCGCCAGCTGGCCAGACGATAGTCCTGCTGCTCAAGCAAACGGTGCAGGCGATCGAAGCCCTCCGGCGTGCTGGAATCGAACTGCGCCAGGCCTTCTTCAACGGCCTTGACCAACTCGGGCTTGGCCTTGACCGCCTCGGCCAGTTCCGCCTTGGCCTGGCGCGCACGCTCATAGGCCTGCGGATAGTGGTCGAGGTCGGCAAAGCGCTGGGCCAGTTCGTCCAGTTCGGGACGTTTCCCAGCCTTCAACAGCGGCGCATACGTAGCCGGGTTGATCGGGAAGAGATGCTGGTAGTGCTCGGAGTGGAAGCTGCCGTTTTCTGCATCAAACCGCAGCGGCACTTCGCCGTTCTGCAACACGGTGCCGTAGTCGGTGCTGAGGAACGGCAGCAGCAGTTGGCCCTTGAGCAGCGGGTCCGGGGAATTCCACTGGATGTCGAAGAACTTGGCATACGGGCTGCGTTGACCCCATTCCAGCAGGTCCAGCCACCACGGGTTGTCATTGCCACCGACCGCCATGTGGTTGGAGACGATGTCGAGAATCAGGCCCATGCCGTTCTCGCGCAGCGCCGCGACGAAGCGCAGCAACGCCGGCTCACCGCCCAGCTCGGGGTTGATCACCCGTGGATCGACCACGTCGTAGCCGTGCATGGAACCGGCGCGGGCTTTCAGCAACGGCGAGGCATAAATGTGGCTGATGCCCAGGCTGGCGAAGTACGGCACCAGCTTAGTGGCGTCGTCCAGCGTGAAGTCTTTGTGGAACTGCAAACGCTGGGTGGCGCGCAGGGATTTAAGAGGGGTACTCATTTTTGATCACGCTCCGCGGCTTGTTTACGTGCCGCTGCCAGAATTTCAAGGCGTCGCGCTGCATCGGCGTTGTCCAGCAGTGAACCGCTGTCGCCGTTGAGCCGACGTCGCCAATTGGGATGACTGTCGATAGTGCCGGGGAAGTTCGCCTGCTCCTCGATACCGAGGGCGTCCTCGATCGGGAGCAACACCAACGGAGCCGGGGTGTGGCCGAGGTAAGCGATGCTGTGGTCGATGATGTCGGCGGCGCTGATGTCGTCACCGCCGGTTGGCAGCGTGTAATTCTGCTTGAGTGCCTTGACCAGCCCCTGGCGTTCACGCTCGCGGCTGTCACGCATCTTCTGCTCGGCTTCGTCGTCGACAAACCCGAGGGTCTTGTTCCACTGGATGTCCAGCTCGCTCAGCCAACCGGTGAGGGTAGGGAGGTCATGGGTGCTGGTGGTCGCCAGTGCGTCTCTGGACCATTTGGTGATCGGCTTGAACGTCGCATCATCCTGTTCGAACAACAGCACGCGCATGCCGAGGATTTCACGCTCGGACAGTTTTTCGTGCAGGCCTTCGGGCACGGTGCCGAGGTCTTCGCCGAGAACGATCGCTTCGTGCCGCCAGGACTCCAGGCTCAACAAACGCAGCATGTCGTCCAGCGGGTAGTTCAGGTAAGCACCTTCACTGGCAGGCGATCCCATCGGCACGACCCACAGGCGCTGCAGACCCATCACGTGGTCAATGCGCAGGCCGCCGACGTGGGCGAAATTGGCGCGGAGCATTTCAATGAACGCCTGGAAGCCGTTGCGCTTAAGGCCCGTCGGCGAGAACGCCGAGATGCCCCAGCTCTGGCCCGAGCGATTGAGAATGTCCGGCGGGGCGCCGACGGTCAGCGCGGAAAGCAGCTCATCCTGACGGCTCCAGGCCTGACTGCCGGCACCGTCGGCACCCACCGCCAAGTCGCCGATCAAGCCGACGCTCATGCCGCTCGAACGCGCCGCGGTCTGCGCGCGCTCAAGGCCGCGAGCGATCAGCCACTGGGCGAACGCGTGGAAGCCGATCTCTTTCTCATGCCTGGCGGCGAAGGCGTCGAGGGCGGGGTTCTTCGGATCTTTGTACTGCTCCGGCCATTCATGCCAGTTGCCGCCGATGCCCAGTTCATCGCCGACATCACGCAAGGCCTCAAAGCGGCAGTGGTTTTCCAGCGCTTCACCGCCTGCGCGGCGGAAGCTGTTGAAGTCCTCATGGAAAGGGTGATCGCTGCCCGTGAAGCCGGCATACAGCTCGCGGAACAGTGTCCATTTGGCCTTTGCCGCGGCCGGCCAGTCGATCAGCTGAAGCCCTTCGAGGCGCTTGAATTCCTCGGCCAGGCCAGCCTTCTCGATCGCGACTTCAACCGCACGGTCTCCCAGAATGGTCCCGGGCGCTGCGTACAGCGCGTTGAGGAACAACCGGCTGGACGGCGAATAGGGGCTGTAGCGCTCGCTGTCGTTGGAAAACATCGCGTGAACCGGGCTGATGGCCACGGCCGAGGCGCCACGTGCGCCGGCATCGCGAACGAAAGCTTCCAGCCCCTGGGTGTCGCCGATACCGCCATCACCGTCGCGACGCAGGTAGTACAGCTGCGTGGTCAGGCCCCAGTCGCGGGCGATGGAGTCGTTGCGGGCCATGGTCAGGCTGTAGCAGGTCTTCGGCGCAACGGCGATGGTCAACTGCTGACCATCCACTTCCAGCTGGTGATAGCCGACGGCGGCCAACCCTGGCAGGGCGGCCTTGTCGGTCAGCTTCGCTTCGAGCAGCGAGCCGTCCTCCAGCGTCAGCTTGAACGCGGTGGCTGGCGCGAACCAGCTCGACAGGTCCAGATCCTTGCCATGGTCGACGGTCATCAACGGTGGCGGGGTGGCCGGCTGGCTTTCTTCGTTCAGGCGTTTGAGGCTGGCTTCGACGTCTTCTTCCGTCTCGGCGGGATACCCCAGACCGCCGAGGACCTTGCGCAGGACCTCGGGGCTCACGTGTTGCGGTTTGGCGTTGGCGTCCTTCCAGTCAACCGACAGGCCCGCCTGGGCCGCCAGTGTTTCCAGTTGCTCATTGCTCATCCTGTTCCTCCACAACATCACTCGATTTCAGGCTGACAATGGCCGTGTATGGATTGAGGGTGGCGGATGGGGAAAGTTCTGCGGACTTGGCGTGGGACTGATGAAGCACTCTGTAGCCGCTGTAATCATCGGTGTCGACCGCCTCGGTGCCGAGGTTCAGGTCGATGCGCAGCTCGCTGCCGTCGCCCAGCGTCCAGCGTGCGCTGACGGCTTTGTCGCCCAGCTCTTTCACGCCCAACGCGCTGGCGCCGTGCAGGCGAGGGAACAGTTCGGTCTTGCGAATGTGCAGCAACGTTTTGTAGAGCTCAAGCCAGTTGCGATGGTCCTGACCCTTGTCCGTTTCCAGCAGCAGCGCATCGAACGCCGGGCGCGAGGCTTCGAAGGTCTTCAGCGCGTTGGGATCGGGGATCTGTTCGCGCTTGGCCGGGTCTTTGAACGCGGCAAAATCCTTGAACTCGCCACGACGGCCTTCGCGCACCGCGTCTGCCAGCTCGTCATGGAAGTCCGTGAAGAACAGGAACGGTTCGCTCGCGCCCCATTCATCGCCCATGAACATCAGCGGCACCATCGGTGAAAGCAGCAACAGTGCGGTCGCCGCCTGCAATGCTTGCGGCGGGCTCAGCTGGACCAGGCGCTCGCCGAAGGCACGGTTGCCGATCTGGTCGTGGTTCTGCAAAAACAGCACGAAGGAAGTCGGCGGCAGGTGGCCGCTGGGTTCGCCCCGGGCGTGACCATGGCGGGTGGATTCGCCTTGATAGACAAAGCCTTCACCCAGCAGACGGGCAAGCTTCTGCGTAGGCTTCTCGGCGAAGTCGGTGTAGTACGCGTCCGTCTCGCCGGTCAGCAGGACGTGCAGCGTGTTGTGGCCGTCATCGTTCCACTGGGCGTCGTAGCCCTGATCCATGCGCCCGGCTTCGTTGAACTCGTTTTCCAGGGTCAGCCAGACGTGACGTTCGGACGGGATTGCATCGCGTACGTGTTTGGCCAGGTCTTGCAGGAAGGTCGGGTCTTCGATGGCGTGCACAGCGTCGAAGCGCAGGCCGTCGAACCGATAGTCCTGCAGCCACATCATGGTGTTGTGGATGAAGAAGTCGTGCACCTCACGGCGGCGGAAATCGATCGCGTCGCCCCACGGGGTCTTCTTGTCGCTGCGGAAGAAGTGCTTGGCATAGGCGCCGAGGTAATTGCCGTCCGGGCCGAAGTGGTTGTAGACCACGTCGAGAATGACAGCCAGGCCCAGACCGTGGGCGGTATCGATCAAGTGCTTGAGCTGGTCGGGCGTGCCGTAGGAGGACTGGGCAGCATAAGGCAGCACGCCGTCGTAGCCCCAGTTACGGTTCCCCGGGAACTGCGCGATAGGCATCAGCTCGATAGCGGTGATGCCGGTATCGACCAAGTGCTGGAGGTGCTTTTCAACGCCCTCATAGCCACCCAGTGCACCGACGTGCAGCTCGTAGATGACGGCCTCGTGCCAGGGCCGGCCTTGCCACTCGGTGTTTTCCCACTGATAGGCGGCCTGGTCGACAACGATGCTGTAACCATGCACGTCGCCGTCCTGCGCCCGGGAAGCCGGGTCAGGAACAGTGAGGTTGTTTTGTGCATCGAGGGTGACGTTGTAGCGATAGCGTGTGCCGGCAACACACTCGGTGTCGAGAACGAACCAGCCGTCCTGCTCTGGCTGAAGGGCCTGGGCAGGCCCATTTTCGAATTCGACGCTGACGTTTTTGGCATCCGGTGCCCAGAGGGCAAACCGGGTGTGTTGTTGATCCAGCATGACGGCGCCGTGGCGCCAGTTTTGATCCGTGCGCGAAGGCATCCGTAATTCCTTGATCATTGAGTTATCAGTAGTGCAGTACCGCGACCGCATTCTTTTTCAGCAGCTCCTGGTACAGATCAGCGTAGGGTTCTACCGCTTTGTGCCAATCGAACGGAGCGGCCATGGCGCGGCAGCGCATGGCGTTGAGCAACAGAGGGCTTTCGAAGACCTTGAAGGCGCGGGTGAGGGCGTCGGTGTAGCTTTCGACGGTGGATTCGTCGAACAGAAAGCCGGTGCAGCCGTCTTCAATGGTGTCCGCCAGGCCGCCCGTGCGACGTGCGACCGGCAGCGAGCCGAAGCGCTGTGCGTACATCTGGCTAAGGCCGCAAGGCTCGTAACGCGAGGGCATCAGCAGAAAGTCACTGCCGGCGAACATGCGACGTGCGTCGGTTTCGTTGAAGCCCACCCGGACGCTGACCTGACCCGGGAAACGGGCGGCGAGGTCGCGCATGGCGTCTTCTTCTTCAGGCTCGCCACGGCCGATGATCGCGATCTGGCCGCCGTTGTTGACGATGTGCTCGGCCACGCCAATGGTCAGGTCAAGACCCTTTTGGTAAACCAGACGGGAGACCACGGCGAACAGTGGGCCAGTGGACGGCTCCAGTTCGAACAGCTCGCGCACGTAGTCAGCGTTGATTTCCTTGCGGGTCCACTCATTCGGGGCGAAGCGGCAAATCAGGTGTTCGTCGGTGGCCGCGTCCCAGCTCTCGTCGATGCCGTTGGGGATGCCGCTGAGCTGACCGCGGTCGGCCTTGCTCTGCAGGAAACCTTCGAGCCCGCAGCCGAAATCTGCCGTCGTGATTTCCTTGGCGTAGGTCGCGCTCACGGTGGTGATGTGGCTGGAGTAGGCCATGCCCGCTTTGATGAACGACAGCTGGCCGTAAAATTCCATGCCCTCCGGGTTCAATGCCGAGTCCGGAATGCCCAACTCACGGCTGGAGGCAATGCTCACAAAGCCCTGATACGCCAGGTTGTGAATGGTGAAAATCGACGGCGTGGTCTGACCGCGCCATTTCATATACGCCGGCGCCAGGCCTGCTGGCCAGTCGTGGGCGTGAACCAGCTCGGGGCACCATTGGGTCTTGACCGCGCCGGCTGCAAAGTCGGCGGCCGCCAGGCCCAGGCGGGCAAAACGGATGTGGTTGTCGGACCAGTCGCGGCCGTCATTGTCACCGTAGGGCGTGCCTTCACGCTCGTACAACTCGGGACAGATCAGGACGTAGATGACCAGACCGTCTTTCATGTCCATCCGGCCGATCTTGCAGGGAGGCAGCGCGGCGTGGCCGGGCAGCTCGCTGATGATGTGGATCGGATTGCCGCTATTGATGACCTGTGGATAGCCGGGAATCAGCACGCGTACATCGTGCAGGTGGCGCATGGCGCGCGGCAGTGCGGCAGACACATCGCCCAAGCCGCCGGTTTTCACCAGGTCGGCCATCTCTGAAGTCACGAACAGGACTTTCTTGCGGGTAACCGAAGAAACCACTGGTTGAACAGGAGGCAGTTGCAGCACAGGTGCGCTCGTCGTTGCGAAGACCGGCAGATGGGTCAGCTCGCTGGCCGGCTGATTAAAACTCTCTCCCTTCTGGGTTTTGACAGCGGCACTAATCATCGTTTTCTCCAGTTCGATATGCAGTGTTGGTACAGCACTTAGTTGTAAGCGGCCATTTCCTATGGCCAGGCACACAAGACCTACGCAAGATCGATACCCATTTACCGACTGCAGATAAAGGAACAAGGTGAAAGCGTACTCTGCTTCGATTTTTCAACAGCATAGTTGCTCTATTCACATGACCCCGGCGCCTGTGTAGAAGTTTCGACAATTTTTCCGGGCCGTGTCTGGCATGCGGGGTTGCGATCCGGCGCATCCTGTCATTCGGGGAGTTCTGCCGATCTGCAAGCCCCGGAATGCGCCGTTGTGGAGCATGGGGTGTCGGCCCGTATAACGGGGTGCCGCCGGTCGGATTGTTGGACAATCATCGTGCCGATGGTCTACTCCCGCGCAGGGCCTGCGCCTTTGTGGGACGCGGGACGCACATTTCGATAGCGCTGCCTTTTCTCGGTGCGTGCCGGAACAAATCCTGACCGATCAGAGACATTTCCTACTTCTGTATAAGGATATTTTTGCGGCCAGGGCGTTAGAATCGGCGCCACGCGGCACGTCGGCACACTGAGTCGAGCGCCTGTTGAGGTTTCTCCAGCGGTAGAGGAAGTCAATGCAAGCCCCTGAGGTTCTGGTACTGCAAGCCAGCTATAGCAATTCGGTTCACGCTGAAGCCATCGGGTTTCTGCTCAATCAATACGCCGAGGACGCGATGGGCGGTGGGAAGTCGCTGTCCACGGACACTCGTCAGCAGTTGGCGATCGAACTGGCCAAGCGCCCCCATGCGTTCAGCGTGCTGGCGTTCATCGCCGGCGAGCCGGTTGGCCTGGTCAACTGCTTCGAAGGGTTCTCGACCTTCGCCTGCCGGCCCTTGGTCAACGTCCATGATGTGGTAGTGATCGCCTCGGCCAGAGGGCAGGGCATCAGTCAGAAGATGCTGGCGAAGGTCGAGGAAATCGCCCGCCAGCGCGGCTGCTGCAAAATCACCCTCGAAGTGCTGGAAGGCAACGAAGCCGCCAAAGGCGCCTACCGCAAGCTCGGTTTCGCCGACTACCAGCTGGACCCGCAGATGGGGCGAGCGTTGTTTTGGCAAAAAGCGCTGTAGCTGAGCGCTGTTAGTGGGACCGGCTTCAGCCGGGAAGAGGCCGGTATGAACAGCCTCAATTTTGCGGCGTGACGCCTGACGCTTTCCCGGATGAAGCCGGTCCTACCAAGGCGTTCACTCACGCTCCTGCAAACGCACGCAATAATGCATTCACTCACGCTCCCGCTAAACGCACGCAATAATGCGCAAATCCTTTGTAACAGTTCTGTCCTGTAAGGCGATTCCGAGAGCGCGATAGGATCGCCTCCCGTATTGCTTTCAGGACTCACATGTCGCTCTCTCTGGAACCTCCCAGTCGCCGGTCCCTTTCGAACAGGATTCCAGGCGTTCATTCCGCGTCATCACCCTTAAACAAGATTTCTATCTGGCTCGACCCACTTTGCCGTGTGTCGGGCGTTTTCGTGTCTGTCCCATTGATCGAGAAGGAGCGCTGACCCATGGAATGGATTGCTGATCCCACGGCGTGGCTTGGCCTGTTGACCCTTATCGTGCTTGAGCTGGTGCTCGGCATCGACAACCTGGTGTTCATCGCCATCCTCGCCGACAAGTTGCCGCCTGAGCAGCGCGACCGCGCGCGGGTGCTGGGCTTGTCTCTGGCGTTGATCATGCGTCTGGGCCTGCTCGCGAGCATTTCGTGGATGGTCACGCTGACCGAGCCGCTGTTCGAGATTTTCGAGAAGAGCTTTTCCGGTCGCGACCTGATCATGCTGTTTGGCGGCGTGTTCCTGCTGTTCAAGGCGACCATGGAATTGCACGAGCGGCTGGAAGGCCACGTCGCCCAGCGGGCCGGCAGTACGACCTACGCGCTGTTCTGGCCCATCGTCGCGCAGATCGTCGTGCTCGATGCGGTGTTCTCCCTGGACGCTGTGATCACCGCCGTGGGCATGGTCGATGAGCTGTCGATCATGATGATCGCCGTGGTGTTCTCGATCGCCATCATGATCATCGCCAGCAAGCCGCTGACCGCCTTCGTCAATGCGCACCCGACGGTGATCATGCTGTGCCTGGGCTTTCTGATGATGATCGGCTTCAGCCTGACCGCCGACGGCCTGGGGTTCCATATTCCCAAGGGCTATCTGTACGCGGCCATCGGTTTCTCGATCCTGATCGAGGTGTTCAACCAGATTGCCCGTGCCCGTCGCAAGCGCAGCGTCAAAGGCGACCTGCCGCGCCGCGAACGCACGGCCCACGCCGTGTTGCGCCTGCTGGGTGGCCGCAGGCCGAGTGCCGAGGAGGTCGGTGAGGAGATCGCCGACATGCTCGATGGCGACAGCGAAGAGGTGGTGTTCGATCGCCGCGAGCGGGTGATGATCAGCGGCGTGCTGCAGTTGGCTCAGCGGCCCATTCGCGGTGTGATGACGGTGCGCAACGACGTCGACGTGATCGATCTGGATGACACGCCGGAAGGCATTCGCCAGCGACTGGTCAACTCACCGTACTCACGGCTGCCGTTGATCCGCGGGGGCCGTATCGACGAGCCGCTGGGCTTTGTGCACAAGAAGGAAATGCTCAATGCCTGGCTGTCCGGTGCCGAGCCGAACATCGAACACCTGGCTCGACCGACGCTCAATCTGCTGGAGAGTTTCTCGATCCTCAACGCCCTGGAACAGATGCGCGCCCAGTCCACGCACATTGCGTTCGTGATCAACGAATTCGGCGATTTCGCCGGCATCCTGACCATGACCGATATCCTCGAATCCATCGCCGGCGAGCTGCCGGACGCCAGTGAAATCGAGGGCCCGGACTTGATCGAAGAGGGCGAGGGCGTGCTGGTCAACGCCGCCATGAACCTGAGCCACCTGCGCGAACGCATCGGCTTCAAGGCGCGGGCGACCGGGGACTACCAGACCCTGGCCGGACTGGTGGTGAGCCTGCTGGATCGCTTGCCGGTGACAGGTGATGAGCTGCAATGGGAAGGCTGGCACATCAAGGTCGTGCAAGTGCAGGAGCGGCGGGTGACCCGCGTACTGTTGCGCCAGACGCCGTCAACATAACCTCCGCTGACGCCTACTCATCCCGGCGGAAACAAAAAAGGCCTGCATTGCGCAGGCCTTTTCGTTTGGAGCGAACCTTACTTCGCCTCTATTACTTGTTCACCACCTGAGGCATGGCGCCGGGCTGGCTGGCGGCCTTCTCCATGTGGGCAAAGTCACTCAAGCCCTTCGGCGCATAGGGGTCGCCGATCAGTCGAGGGCGCGCCTTGAAGTCCAGGCTGACCAGGCTCTTGGTGGTATCGAGTTCATCAAAGCTCAGCCCTGCCAGTTGCGCCCAGGTGTGGATCAGGTTGGAACTGGTGTAAGGACGGTCGTGGATGCTCTCGAAATTCCAGTCATGGGTCTGCTTCCACTTCGGCGAGGCGTAGGCAATGAACGGCACGGTGTACATCGGGATCGTCGGCTTGTTCTCGTTGCGGCCCAGGGTATTGCGGCCTGGCGAGTCATAGACGTCTTCGCCGTGGTCCGAGAGGTACAGCAGGAAGCCGTTCGGGTCGGCCTTGCCGTATTCCTTGATCAGGCTGGAGACCACGAAATCGTTGTACAGCACGGCGTTGTCGTAGCTGTTGTAGAACTCCAGCTTGCTGTCATCGATGTCCGCCGGCACGCCCTCACGTCCGCTGAATTTCGCGAATTCTTCCGGGAAGCGGTACTGATAAGCCATGTGCGTGCCGAGCAGGTGAACCACAATCAGTTTGCGCGGCGCGGCATCGGTCAGTGCCTTGGCGAACGGCGCGAGCACGTCGCCGTCGTACTGGCGGGCGTTCTGGTTGCGGTTGTTGTTCAGATAGACCTGCTCGTCAGCCTGCTCGGAGAAGGTGGTCAGCATCGTGTTGCGCTTGGTCATCGTCTGCTGGTTGGTGATCCAGAAGGTCTTGTAGCCCGCCTGTTTCATCACGCTGACGATGGACGGCGTCTTCAGGTAAAGGTCCGGGTTTTCCTCGTCGGCGAAGGTCAATACCTGCTGCAGGGCCTCGATGGTGTAAGGCCGTGGGGTGATGACGTTGTTGAACACCTGCAACTGGTCCTTCATGGCGTCCAGGTTCGGCGTCGTCTGGCGCGGGTAGCCGTACAGATGCATGCGCCCGCGGTTGGTCGACTCGCCAATCACCAGCACCAGGGTGGTGGGCAGGTTCGCTTGGGCGTCCTTGAGGTTTTTCAGCGGTGCGATGTTGCTGCTGCTGGTCAGCATGTCCTGCATGCCATCCAGCTGCTGGGTGTAACGGTGATAGGCGACGATCATCTGCCATGGCACCGCCGGCTCGATGCGCGACTCGAAGGCTTCGAGGGCCGAGGCGGTGTCGTCGTGGCGGGCGAACTGCTTGGCCAGCGGGTAACCGATGATGCCGATCAACAGTGCGGCGGCCACGGCGTACGCGCGAGGACGCGGCATGTACACCGGGCGAAGGCGGGTCCACAGGAATATCGCGAACGCGGTGTGGGCGATGAACGCCAGCACGATCCACCACGCGAAGTACTGGGTCATGTATTCGCCGGCTTCAGAGATGTTCGATTCGAACATGATGAAGATGACGCTCTGGGAAAACTCCTGCTGGTAAATGAAGAAGTAACCCAGGCTCGCCATGGAGCAGGCCCACAGAACCACCCCGATGACGGCCGCCATGACCCGGGTCTTTTGCGGGAACATCAGCATGGGCGCGAGCCAGATGCCGCTGATCACGAACGCCTGACGGAAGCCGGCAAAGCCGGTGATACCGGTTAGCTGAATAAGCAGCTGAGTGATGCCCGAGAAGTACCAGAAAAACACGAACAGCCAGATGATGCCCGCCCAGTCGAACCCTTTCGGAGTCGCAGTGCTCCGTTTCATCGTTGTCATCAAGCGCTCCGCTATAGACCTTTTCAGGCGGCAGAACACCGCCTGAACTCATTCCAGTGCCAGCAATTGGCCAGCAACCAACCTGTTAAGGGTCGGGAGTATGTTTTCAGGCGGGTGAAAATTTTGTCACGCGGGGCGTTGCGAAAACGGTGAAACCGGCTATGGGCCTCAATCGCAGTCCAGGCGGGGAACGTAACAACGTGTGTCGGGTCCGACGGAGGGTCGAAAGGGGCGTCGAGCGCGCGGCATTGCGAGTACAGGCAGGGGAGTGCGAGGGATGCGCCGGCAAGCCTGCAGATCAGGCTTGCCTTGGGAGGAGGGGTGTCGCGGATCAGGCGTGCAGGGCGTTGCTGCTGCCGATGAGCTGGGCGTGCTGCAGCATCGAAGTCAGCTGGGCGACTTTCTTCTGCAATACGGCGCGTTCTTCCCTGAGCTGGCGCAGCTCGTCACGACGGATTGTGACGTAAAGGGTCTGTGGAGCGTTGGCTGTCATTACTGTGCCCATTGCACACCTCGCAAATGGCGGATTCAACTTCATAAGGTTCAAGCAAGGACGCCTGCTACCTGGCATGTCCTGCTCACTACCTCTATCGGCCGGGATTCTGATTTCTTTTGCGTAAAAAAGGAACTTTTTTATTTTTGATTGTCGCGAACGTTTCTTGATCGCGAAAACGTGCGTCATAGGGCAGTCTTGCAGACCTCTGTGCCCCTGCACATGAAACTTTTTTCACCGGGAAACCATAGTTTGCCTCCCCGGACTAACCCACTATGCGGCACTGGGCTATAAACTGAGGCACCTCTGAATTTGATTAAGGAGCACCTCTACATGCAACTCGGGATTGTTGGACTAGGCCGCATGGGCGGCAACATCGCACGTCGACTGATGCTCAATGGCCACACGACTGTGGTCTATGATCGCGATGAGAAGTCTCGCACCGTGCTCGCCAACGAAGGTTCAACGCCAGCCCATGACCTCGCGTCACTGGTTGCGGCGCTGGAAAAACCGCGGGCCGTCTGGGTGATGTTGCCTGCTGGCGCTCCAACCGAAGACACCATCAACGAGCTGGCCACTTTGCTCGATGCCGACGACGTGATCATCGACGGCGGCAACACCTTCTACAAGGACGACGTCCGTCGCTCCCTCGCCCTTAAAGACAAGAACCTGCACTACGTCGATGTCGGCACCTCGGGCGGCGTCTGGGGTCTGGAACGCGGCTACTGCATGATGATCGGCGGCGAAACCGACGTCGTCACGCGCCTTGACCCGATCTTCAAGACCCTGGCCCCGGGCATTGGCGACATCCCGCGCACCAGGGACCGTGCCAAGGACGCCGACCCGCGTGCCGAACACGGCTACATCCACGCCGGTCCGCCGGGCGCCGGGCACTTCGTCAAGATGATCCACAACGGCATCGAGTACGGCATGATGCAGGCCTTCGCCGAAGGCTTCGACATCCTCAAGACCAAGAATTCGGACAACCTCCCGGTTGAACAGCGCTTCGACCTGAACCTGGGCGACATCGCCGAAGTCTGGCGTCGCGGCAGCGTGGTGTCTTCCTGGCTGCTCGACCTGACCGCCGACGCACTGGCCACCGACCCTCAGCTCAACGCCTATTCCGGTTCCGTGGCCGACAGCGGTGAAGGCCGCTGGACCATCGAAGCGGCCATGGAGCAGGCGGTACCGGTTCCCGTGCTGTCCACTTCGCTGTTCGCCCGCTTCCGCTCCCGTCAACAAAGCACGTACGGCGACAAGATGCTGTCCGCCATGCGTTTTGGATTCGGTGGTCATAAGGAACCAAAATAATGGGTTTATCCCGCAGCAAGCAGAATGCGCCGGTCGCTCCGGCGACCACGCTGTTCCTCTTCGGCGCCCATGGTGACCTGGTCAAACGGCTGTTGATGCCGGCCCTCTATAACCTGTTTCGCGACGGGTTGGTGGGGGAGGACCTGCACATCGTCGGCGTTGACCACAACACCGTCAGCGATGCCGATTTCGCCAAGAAGCTCGAAGACTTCATACGTCAGGAGGCGGCCAGCAAGGTCGCCCAGGGCGGCGAAGAGCCTCTGGATCCGGCGCTGTGGGGCAGCCTGTCGAAGCGCATCACTTACATCACCGGCGATTTTCTCGACGATTCCACGTATTCGGACATCGACGCGAAGATCAAGAGCACGGGCACCCGCAACGCCGTGTTCTACTTGGCGACTGCGCCGCGTTTCTTCAGTGAGGTGACGCAGCGTCTGGGCTCTTCCGGGCTGATGGTCGAGGACGACGAGAGCTTTCGTCGCGTGGTGATCGAGAAGCCGTTCGGCCACGATCTGCCCAGTGCGGTGGCCCTGAACAACTGCTTGCTGAAGGTCATGAGCGAGAAGCAGATCTACCGGATCGACCACTATCTGGGCAAGGAAACGGTGCAGAACATTTTGGTCAGCCGTTTCTCCAACGGCCTGTTCGAGTCGTTCTGGAATAACCACTACATCGACCACGTGCAGATCACCGCAGCCGAAACCGTGGGCGTTGAAACCCGTGGCAGCTTCTACGAAACCACCGGTGCCCTGCGGGACATGGTGCCCAATCACCTGTTCCAGCTGCTGGCGATGGTAGCGATGGAGCCGCCGGCTGCATTCGGTGCCGATGCCGTGCGCGGCGAAAAGGCCAAGGTGGTCGGCGCGATCCGGCCCTGGTCGGAAATGGAAGCGCTGGCCAATTCGGTGCGCGGTCAGTACGCCGAGAGCAACATCGACGGCAAGCCCGTCACCGGTTACCGCCAGGAAGACCGTGTCGATCCCGAGAGCAACACCGAGACCTACGTCGCACTCAAGGTCATGATCGATAACTGGCGCTGGATGGGCGTGCCGTTCTACCTGCGCACTGGCAAGCGCATGAGCGTGCGCGACACCGAGATCGCCATCTGCTTCAAGCCTGCGCCGTATGCCCAGTTTCGCGACACCGATGTCGACAGCGTCGCGCCGAATTTCCTCAAGATCCAGATCCAGCCTGACGAAGGCATGTGGTTCGATCTGCAGGCGAAGAAGCCCGGCCCGACCCTCGACATGCAGACCATTGAATTGGGTTTCGCCTACAAGGACTTCTTCGAGATGCAGCCGTCGACCGGGTACGAAACCCTGATCTACGACTGCCTGACCGGTGACCAGACCCTGTTCCAGCGTGCCGACAACATTGAAAACGGTTGGCGTGCCGTGCAGCCGTTCATCGATGCCTGGGCCAAGGATCCGCAGGTGGACCTCTATCACGCGGGCGAGGACGGGCCCTCGGAGGCCGATGAGTTGCTGGCCCGTGACGGCCGCACATGGCAGCGCCTGGGATGAGTGACGCTTCGCAGTCCCTCATCCAGTTCATGTTGTCCGACATCGATGGCACGCTGCTGCACCCCGATCACAGCCTGAGCCAGGCCAACATCGATGCGGTGCGCAAGCTGCAGGAGGCCGGGATTCATTTCTCGGTCGCCAGCAGCCGGCCCCCTCGGGCCATGCGGCAGCAGATCGAAGCCCTGGGCATCACGCTGCCGACCGTGGCGTTCAACGGTGCCAACATCATCAATCCTGACGGCAGCCTGCTGAAGGCCCACCGCATCAATGCCGCCGCGGCGCGCACCAGCCTCGAGCTGTTCGCCAGCGAGGCGGTGGCGGTCTGGGTGTTCGCCGACGACCAGTGGCTGCTGCTCAATCCCGAAGGGGATTACGTCGACCACGAGCGCAACACGCTGGGCTACGACTTCGTCCACGTCGCCAGCTTCGACGACTACCTGGACCGCATCGACAAGATCGTCGCGGCGAGCAAGGACTTCGAGCTGCTCAAGCGCCTGGAGGTCAAGCTCAACCCGCTGATCGCCGAGTCCGCACTGGCGGCGCGTTCGCAGTCCTATTACCTCGACGTCACCGCACTGGACGCCAACAAGGGCACTGCCCTTGAGACGCTGGCCGATGCGTTGGGCGTCCCGCTGGCCCACACCGCCGCGATCGGCGATGCGGGCAACGACGTGGCGATGTTCCTGCGCGCCGGGTTGTCGATTGCCATGGGGCAGGCCGAAGTGGGCGTGAAGACCCAAGCCAACTACGTTACCGACAGCAATGCCGATGACGGCCTGGCCAGGGCCATCGAGCGATACATCCTGCCCCGTTGATTCGGGGCGGCGATTGCGCTGCTACTCATGGGTTCAGCTACTCAAGGGCACGGCGCACAACAACACTAACGTGCTCACCGAGAGGAATAACCGCCCGATGGCTGTGTTGATTGAAGACTACGCGCTGCTCGGCAACTGCCGGACCGCCGCGCTGGTGGCCCGCGACGGGTCACTGGACTGGCTGTGTTTCCCGCGCTTTGATGCGCCAGCCTGTTTCGCCGCGCTGCTGGGTGACAGCAACAACGGGCGCTGGAAGCTGGCCCCGGTTGACGGCCGCGCCCGGACGCGCCGCAGCTATCGCGACGGCACACTGATTCTCGAAACCCTCTTCACCACCGACACCGGACAGGCGTTGCTCATCGATTTCATGCCCATGGAGATCGACAGCAGCGTGGTGCGCATCGTCGTCGGCGTGGAGGGGCGCGTGGATTTCTCCATGGACCTGGCGATTCGCTTTGACTACGGCAGCACGGTGCCGTGGGTCGAGAAGCGCGAGCCGCACACGATGACCGCCGTTGCCGGCCCGGACATGCTGGTGCTGCGCACGCCTGCCGAACTGCACCCGATGGACCACCACACCGAGAGCCTGTTCAGCGTTGAAGCAGGCCAGCGGCTGGGTTTCGCGTTGTCCTGGCAGGTCTCCCACGAGCCGGTGCGTGGGGGCTTCGATATGGAGTCGGCGCTGCAGCAGACCGAAACGTTCTGGCGGGGTTTTTCTGACCGCTGCCCGGATGTCGGTCCCTGGACGGACCAGGTCAAACGTTCGCTGATCACCCTCAAAGCCATGACCTACGCGCCCACCGGCGGGATCGTCGCAGCGGTGACCACGTCGCTGCCCGAACAGTTGGGCGGCGAGCGCAACTGGGATTACCGCTTCTGCTGGCTGCGCGATGCGACCATGACCCTGCTGGCGTTCATGAACCTGGGCTATTTCGAAGAAGCGACTGCGTGGCGCAACTGGCTGCTGCGCTCCATCGCCGGCAACCCGGATCAAGTCCAGATCATGTACGGCCTGGCAGGCGAGCGACGTTTGCTGGAGTATGAATTGCCTTGGCTGGCCGGTTACGCGCAATCGCGTCCGGTGCGGGTGGGCAACGGCGCGGCCAGTCAGGTGCAGTTGGACGTCTACGGCGAAGTCGCCGACGCCATGACCCAAGCCCTTAAAAACGGATTGCCGGCGCTGCCGCGCGGCACGGAAATCCAGAAAGTGATCATGCCGTTTCTGGAAAAAGTCTGGCATCAACCGGACGCCGGCATTTGGGAAATCCGTTCGGCGCCGCGGCACTTCACCCATTCCAAAGTCATGGCCTGGGTGTCGTTCGACCGCAATGCCGGGGTGTTGGCCAAGAGCGATGACCCGGAAGAGCGCGAGCGGGGACAGCACTATCGGCAGGTTGCCGATCAGATTCACGCCGACGTCTGCGCCAACGGTTACGACGCCGCACTGGGCAGCTTCGTGCAGACCTACGGCGGCCAGGAAATGGACGCCAGTCTGCTGCAGATCGCGCTCACCGGCTTCCTCCCCGTCGACGACCCCCGCGTCACCGGCACCGTCACGCGGATAGAACAATCGCTGATGAAAGACGGCCTGCTATTGCGCTACGACAGCGAGCGCAGCACCGATGGCGTGTCGGGCAGCGAAGGGACGTTCCTGGTGTGCTCGTTCTGGCTCGCCGACGTCTACGTGCTCCAAGGCCGCGACGAAGAAGCCCAACTCCTCTTCGAACGCCTGTGCGGTCTGTGCAACGACGTCGGCCTCCTCGCCGAACAATACGACCCCCAGCAAAACCGCATGCTCGGCAACTTCCCCCAGGCTTTCAGCCACATCGGCATCATCAACACCGCCCTCAACCTGCACCGCGTCATCTGCCCCGTAAAAACCCGCGCGGCCACACCGTCATAGTGGGGTCGGCATCGCCGGGAAGACGATGCGTTACACCCATGGATTAAGGGCGCCTGCACGGGCCTCTTCCCGGCTAAAGCCGGTCCCACTAAAAGCACCGCATCCACCCTGTAGGACCGGCTTCAGCCGGGAAGCTTTTGCTGTTGATTTTGATCTTCATACGCAAAAAGCCCAGACACCGCAGAACGCGACTTGGGTGCAGGCTGAACGCAGGTTTCGCGGAGTGGGCCGAGCCGCATGGATGCGGCGAGAGCGCCGTCAGGACATGGATGTCCGTTCGGCGCGGGCCCACGGAGCGAGACCGGAGTGAGGGTACTCCGACGAAGGAGGAGCCCAACCAGGAGCACAAGCCCTTGGTTACTTGGGACTGTCAGATTTTTTGTGTGCGGGCCGGTTACGGCCTGCCGTTAGGCAGGCCGTGCTCTTACCAGGCCGGCCTGA
>NZ_JACYUI010000021.1:0-33687 GCF_014841665.1 Pseudomonas sp. CFBP 8772
TCTGCCACCGACCGTTTACGAACGGACGGTGGCCTTGAAACAACCTATCGAGGTGTCCGGAATTAGTTGACCACTACAAATTGAGGGCGTTCACACCGGTCTCTTCCCGGCTGAAGCCGGTCCTACTGACTGACCGCGTTCTCTTAGTGGGACTGGCTTTAGCCGGGAATGCGTCAGACGTCACACCGCAAAATTGAGGGCATTCACACCGGCCTCTTCCCGGCTGAAGCCGGTCCCACTGACTGACCGCGTGCGTTTAGTAGGACCGGCTTTAGCCGGGAATGCGTCATTCGCTGCACCGCAACAGTGAGGGTGTCCGCACCGGCCTCTTCCCGGCTGAAGCCGGTCCCACTGACTGACCGCGTGCGTTTAGTAGGACCGGCTTTAGCCGGGAATGCGTCATTCGCTGCACCGCAACAGTGAGGGTGTCCGCACCGGCCTCTTCCCGGCTGAAGCCGGTCCTACTGACTGACCGCGTTCTCTTAGTGGGACTGGCTTTAGCCGGGAATGGTGCAGGCGTCACACCGCAAACTGCGGGTGTCCGTACCGGCCTCTTCCCGTCTGAAGCCGGTCCTGCTGACCGAGCGCGTGCTTTTTGTGGGACTGGCTTTAGCCGGGAATGCGTCAGTCGTCACACCACAAAACTGCGGGTGTCCGCAACGGCCTCTTCCCGGCTGAAGCCGGTCCTACTGACCGAGCGCGTGCTTTTTGTGGGACCGGCTTTAGCCGGGAATGCGTCAGTCGTCACACCGCAAAATTGAGGGCGTTCACACCGGCCTCTTCCCGGCTGAAGCCGGTCCTACGCACGTACTGCCCAGATTGTTAAGACCGCGCCAACGCCAGCGCCACGCCTTGTCCGCCGCCAATGCACAGCGTCGCCAGGCCTTTCTTCGCGTCGCGCTTGATCATTTCGTGCAGCAGCGTCACCAGCACGCGGCAGCCCGACGCGCCGATCGGGTGGCCGATGGCGATGGCGCCGCCGTTGACGTTGACCTTGTTCATGTCCCAGCCCAATTCCTTGCCAACCGACAAAGACTGCGCCGCGAAGGCTTCGTTGGCTTCGATCAGATCGAGCTCCTCCAGCGACCAACCCGCCTTGTCCAGGCAGCGGCGGGTTGCGCTCACCGGGCCGATGCCCATGATCGCCGGATCGACGCCGGCGTTCGCGTAAGCGGCAATCCGCGCCAGCACCGGCAAGCCCAGTTCTTCTGCTTTTCGGGCACTCATCAGAATGACCGCTGCCGCGCCGTCATTCAGCGACGAGGCATTGCCTGCCGTGACCGAGCCGTCCTTTTTGAACGCGGGCTTGAGCTTCCCCAGTAACTCGACAGTGGTCGCCGCACGAGGCTGCTCGTCGGTGCTGAAAGACAGCGGATCGCCCTTGCGCTGAGGAATCAGGATCGGGGTGATCTCATCCACGAAGCGCCCGGCTTCAATGGCGGCAGTTGCTTTCTGTTGGGACGCCGCAGCAAACGCATCCTGCGCCTCACGGCTGATGTCGTATTGATCGGCCAGGTTCTCGGCCGTGATGCCCATGTGGTAATCGTTGAACGCATCCCACAGGCCATCGCTGATCATCGTGTCGACCATCGTCGCGTGGCCCATGCGCAGACCGGTTCGCGCGCCCGGCATCACATAGTTGGACAGGCTCATGTTTTCCTGGCCGCCGGCGATGATCACTTCCGCGTCGCCGCAGCGAATCGCCTGCGTCCCCAGATGCAGCGCCTTGAGCCCCGAGCCACAGACCTTGTTCAGCGTCATGGCCGGCACCGTGAACGGCAAGCCCGCCTTGATCGCGGCCTGACGTGCAGGATTCTGTCCGGCACCCGCCGTCAGCACCTGACCCATGATCACCTCATCGACCTGTGCGCCGTCCAGACCGGTCTGCTCCAGCAGTTGGCGGATGACGGCAGCGCCGAGATCCACCGCGGGAACATTCGCCAGCGAACCCTGGAAACTGCCCACAGCCGTGCGGGTAGCGGCAACGATTACGACGTCTTGCATGGTGCGAATCCTCAATGGTGTGCGACGCGGCGCGAGCCCGGGCTTGAAAAGGTGAAGAAAACAGCGGGGCAGCCGGATCAAGGGAGAGCATGGTTGCATGAATGACGATGATAATTTAAGCCCTTTGTCGCCCGGTTCACATCGTTGTGGCGCTGCCTGATTTGGAAGACTGAAGCCCAGACGCACGAAACCCGCTGCCTCTTGCGAGACAGCGGGTTTCGAGGGTGTTACAGGACGGCAGATCAGCCGCGGTGACGACCGCGGAAGTAGTTGATCAGGCCCTGGGTCGAAGCGTCTTCAGCGACCGTTTCGTCGGTGCCGACAAGGCGGCTGTAAACGCCTTTGCCCAGCTCCTTGCCCAGTTCGACACCCCATTGATCGAAGGCATTCGTGCCCCAGACCACGCTTTGCACGAACACCTTGTGCTCGTACATCGCGACCAGTGCGCCCAGGCGGCGAGGGCTGATGCGCTCGACGACGATGGTATTGCTCGGACGGTTGCCCGGAATGACCTTGTGCGGCGCGACACGCTGCACTTCTTCTTCCGGTACGCCCTTGGCGCGCAGTTCGGCTTCCGCTTCGGGGCGGGTTTTACCCTGCATCAAGGCCTGGCTTTGGGACAGGCAGTTGGCGTACAGCCACTGATGGTGGTCAGACACCGGGTTGAAACTGACGATCGGCACGATGAAGTCGGCAGGAATCATCTGGGTGCCTTGGTGCAGCAACTGGTGATATGCATGCTGACCGTTCGCGCCCACGCCACCCCAGATGACCGGGCCCGTGTCGGTTTTGACCGGGACGCCGTCCTGGCGAACGCTCTTGCCGTTGGATTCCATGTCCAGCTGTTGCAGGTGCTTGGTGATGTTGCGCAGGTAATGGTCGTACGGCAGGATCGCGTGACTTTGCGCGTCCCAGAAATTGCCATACCAGATACCCAGCAAGCCCAGCAGCACCGGCATGTTCTCTTCGAACTCGGCGTTCTGGAAGTGCTGATCCATGGTGTAGGCGCCGGACAACAGCTCCTTGAAGTTGGACATCCCGATCGCCAGCGCGATAGGCAGGCCGATGGCCGACCACAGCGAGTAACGGCCGCCAACCCAGTCCCACATCGGGAAGATGTTCTCTTCACGAATCCCGAAAGCAACCGCCGCGGCGTTGTTGCTCGACACCGCGATGAAGTGGCGATACAGCTCGGCTTCGGACCCGCCCTGAGCGAGGTACCAGGCGCGGGCAGCGGTGGCGTTCTTCAGGGTTTCGAGGGTGGTGAAGGTCTTGGACGAAACGATGAACAGCGTGGTTTCGGCGCGCAGCTTCTGGGTCAGCTCGTGCAGCTCGGTGCCGTCGATGTTCGCCAGGTAATGGCAGCGAACGCCTTTCTGCGCGTAGGACAACAGCGCTTCCGACACCAGCTCAGGACCGAGGAACGAGCCGCCGATGCCGATATTGACCACGTCGGTGATTGGCTTTTCGGTGTAGCCGCGCCACAGACCGTCGTGGATGCGCCCCACCAGATCAGTGATCTGGTTCAGCACCTTGTGCACTTCCGGCATGACGTTGACGCCATTGACCAGCAGCTTGTCGCCCACCGGACGACGCAGCGCGGTGTGCAGCGCAGGGCGACCTTCAGAAGCGTTGACCAGCTCGCCGTCGTACTGCGCCTTGATGGCTTCTTTCAGGCCGACTTCGTTGGCCAGATTGACCAGCAACTGGCGCGTCTCGGCGGTGATCAGGTTCTTCGAGTAGTCGAGAAACAGACCGGCACTGCTGAGGGTGAATTCGTCGAAACGCTTCGGGTCGG
The DNA here is from genome assembly GCF_014841665.1 of Pseudomonas sp. CFBP 8772. Lineage (NCBI taxonomy): Bacteria > Pseudomonadati > Pseudomonadota > Gammaproteobacteria > Pseudomonadales > Pseudomonadaceae > Pseudomonas > Pseudomonas sp. CFBP 8772. The sequence continues at coordinate 3,803 of NZ_JACYUI010000021.1, forward strand.
CGTTGAACGCTTCGCGCATGCTGAAATTCTGCATCGCTTCGCGGTGATCTTTGAGCGCCTGCCAGGCGGGCAGGGTAGTGACGTCATGAGGAGTGCGGTAGTACGCCATCGCTGCGGGTTTCCTTGTACTTGAACTGCCTTTTGGACGCTGAAAAGCAGGATTGGACATGAATTCGTGGGTGCATCAGAGACTAGTCCCAGGCAACGCCGATGTCTGCGCCTTGCTTTACCTTTGCTCGGTACTTTTTCTCACAGAGTAGAGTTGCTTGTCTGACACGAACTGTATCGGTATGGCATTGCGGGTCTGGCTAAGTTCATCACTAGCGCCCTGCGAAGGCCAGGGCCTGCGCTCCACAACGGGTTTGCGCAGTGAGCATAGGCGCAGATGGTCATCCGATCACGTGACTTTTGCTTTACACATGACCGGGCGCGTCCTTCAGCCGGGTGTGCAGGTTATTCCTTGACCAGATGCAGGTTGTCGATCAGGCGCGTCTTGCCCATGAACGCCGCGCCCAGCACAACCAGATCATGATCATCCGGGGTCGCAGGGCGCAGACTGACCGCGTTGCGAATCTCCAGGTAATCAGTACGAAAGCCCGCTGCTTCGAGCGCTTTCACACCCTCGCCTATCAACTGCTGGTGATCCTGCTCGCCATTCTGCAACGCCGTGCCGATCTGTTTGATGACGCGGTACAACGCAGGCGCTGCAGCGCGCTGGGCTTCAGTCAGGTAGCCATTGCGCGACGACAGGGCCAGGCCGTCGGCGGCACGCACGGTGGGTTCGCCGATGATTTGAATGGGCATGTTCAGGTCACGCACCAGTGCGTTGACGACGGCCAGCTGCTGGAAATCCTTCTGACCGAAAATCGCGATGTCCGGCTGCACCATGTTGAACAGCTTGCTGACCACCGTCGAAACGCCGTCGAAGTGACCAGGACGGCTGCCGCCACACAGACCTTCTGACACCACCGGCACGCGCACGATGGTCTGATCGGCCATGCCATGGGGGTACATTTCATCGACCGTCGGTGTGAACAACAGGTGGCACCCGGCCTGAAGCAACTGCTCCTGATCGGCGGCCAGGGTCCGCGGGTACGACGCCAGGTCTTCGTTGGGGCCAAACTGAAGCGGGTTGACGAAGATGCTGGCGATCACGAAATCAGCGCGTTGAACGGCTTTGGTGACCAACGCGATATGGCCGCTGTGCAGGTTGCCCATCGTGGGCACCAGGGCGATGCGTTTGCCTTCGCTGCGTGCGCGTGCGACAACCGCGCGCAACTCACGAACGGTTTTAACTGTGTTCATGCCGAGAATCCGTGTTCTGGAGCGGGGAAGCTGACGTCTTTGACCGCGCTGACATACGCGGCGATCGCCGACTGGATGTCCGGCTGACCGGCCATGAAATTCTTCACGAACTTGGGCACACGTCCGGTGATCGACAGGCCGAGCATGTCGTGAAGCACCAGCACCTGACCGTCTGTGGCGCTGCCGGCGCCAATCCCGATCACCGGAATCTTCACGGCGTGGGTGATTTCCTGGGCCAGCTCGCTGGGCACGCATTCCAGCAGAATCATCGCGGCGCCGGCCTGCTCAAGGGTAATCGCGTCGGCCCGCATCTGCCGCGCCTGCGACTCCAGCCGACCCTGCACTTTATAGCCGCCCAGCACGTTGACCGCCTGGGGCGTCAGGCCCATGTGTGCACAGACGGGAACGCCGCGCTCGGCCAGCAGCCGGATCGAGTCGGCAAGCCACGCCGCGCCTTCGATCTTGACCATGTGCGCACCCGCTTGCATCAGCGTGGCGCTGTTGGCGAAGGTCTGCTCAGGAGTGGCGTAGGACATGAACGGCAGATCCACCAGAATCAGCGCGCCCTGGTTGCCGCGTTTGACGCCGGCCACGTGGTACGCCATCTCGGCGGTGGTGACAGGCAGTGTGCTGTCGTGGCCCTGAAGGACCATGCACAGCGAGTCGCCGACCAGCAGCACTTCCACACCGGCCTGGCTGGCGGTGTGGGCAAAAGTTGCGTCGTAGCAGGTCAGCATGGTGATTTTTTCACCTTTTTGCTTCAGAGCCAGCAGGGACGTAACGGTGATATCGGGCATGGAAAGTCCTCATTCAGGCGCTGTGAATACTGCGGCGAGCAACGCGTGATTCATCTTGGGAGGCAGGCACATCGTCGTTTTGCGATGTTTGCAACGGCCTGATCCGCGCCTTTTGGCCGGTCGTCCGGCTTTGGGACGCTTATCTTCGTGAGGAGGGGGCGGGAAGTCAATTCCGGGTGTTACCGGTTTGAACCTGCCCGCAGAACAGCTTCAGCTCGGCGATCGTTCCAGGCCTTCGAACGGGCACTGGGCAAGCAAATCATTCAGCGCGCGGCCATCAGCGAGAGTGATGCCCGGTGCCAGCTCGGCCAGTGGGTACAGCACAAACGCGCGCGCCTGCATCTGGTAATGCGGCACCTTCAGTCGCGGCTCATCGATGAGGCGATCGCCGAACAACAGGATGTCGAGGTCCAGCGTGCGCGGCCCCCAGCGTTCGAGGCGCTCGCGGCCCTGATCGTTTTCGATGCCTTGCAAGGCGTCGAGCAGCGCCAGCGGGGGGAGCGAGGTGTCGAGCGCAGCCACCGCATTGGTGTAGCGCGGCTGACCCGGCAACAGCGAGTCGCTGACATAGAAAGAGGAAACGCCAGACAGACCGCTTTGCGGTAACAGGCCCATGGCCTTGATCGCTTCGCGTAACTGTTCGGCGGGGTCGGCCAGGTTGCTCCCCAGGCCGACGTAAACGCGCTCGATCATCGGGTGTTATTCCGCCCCGTCGACGCCAGCGCGTTTGCGCTTGCCGCTGCTGCTGCGACGACGTTTGCGCGGGCCTTGGCCGGTGGCATCGGGCTTGCTGCCCAGGTCACGAATCATGTCGCGGCGTCCGGAATCATTGGCGTCCTGATAGTCGGTCCACCATTCACCCAGGCCGTCGGTTTCTTCGCCAGCGGATTCGCGCAGCAACAGGAAGTCGTAGCCGGCACGGAAGCGCGGGTTTTCCAGCAGCAGGTCGGCGCGTTTGCCCGATCGGCGCGGCAGACGTTCCTGCATGTCCCAGATCTCGCGGATCGGCATGGTGAAGCGTTTCGGGATCGCGATCCGCTGGCACTGTTCGGTAATCAGTTCGTGAGCCGCTTCCTGCATGGCCGGGATCGGCGGCATGCCGCGCTCTTGCAGACGCAGCACGCGGGCGGGCAGGGCAGGCCACAGTAGGGCAGCGAACAGGAACGCCGGTGTGACCGGTTTGTTCTGCTTGATGCGCAGATCGGTGTTGGCCAACGCCTCGCTGATCAGCGTGTGGGTGTAAGTCGGGTTGTATTCCAGGGCCTTGGAGCTGGCCGGGAACAGCGGCTCGAACAGTTCGAGATCGACCAGCATCTCGAACGTCGCCTCGGCATAACCCGATAGGAACAGCTTCAGCACTTCTTCAAACAGACGCGCCGAAGGGATGTCGCGCAGCATCGGCGCCAGCGGGCGAATGGGCGTGGCGCTGTGCTTCTCGATGCCGAAATCCAGCTTGGCGGCGAAACGCACGGCCCGCAGCATGCGCACCGGGTCTTCCTTGTAACGCTGCTGAGGGTCGCCGATCAGACGAATCAGGCGATTGCGGATGTCGTGTACGCCATTGGCGTAATCGAGGACGCGCTCGGTGACCGGATCGTAATACAGGGCGTTGATCGTGAAGTCCCGGCGCTGGGCGTCGTCTTCGAGGGTGCCGTAGACGTTGTCACGCAGAATGCGCCCGCTCTCGTTGCGCGAAGACTGGTTGCTGTCTTCGTCTTCGTCATCGATCGGGTGATTGGCGCGGAAGGTCGCGACTTCAATGATTTCACGGCCGAAGTGGATATGAACCAGCTTGAAGCGGCGGCCGATGATACGGGCGTTGCGAAACTCGGCGCGGATTTGCTCGGGCGTGGCACTGGTGGCGACGTCGAAATCCTTGGGCGTGATGCCGAGCATCATGTCGCGGACACAGCCACCGACCAGATAGGCCTGGTAGCCGGCGGTCTGCAGGCGCTCGACGATATTCACCGCATAGCGGCTGAATTGATTGCGTTGCAACGAATGCTGGCTACCGCTGAGCACTTCAGGCGTTGTGCGCACATGTTGCTGCGGCTTGCGCAGTGGGGAACGGAATGACTGGAACAGCTTCTTCAGCATGGGAGGCACTGTTTGAAGGAATATTCGGCCAATTTCGAAGAGTGACCGCACGATGGGCGGGGATTCTAGCATTTAGTCGAGGGATGGTGTAGGAGGCAGCTCGATAGGCGCCTGTGGGCGGACTGCACAATGGGTGCAAGGGGGGGCGAGCAGGACGGGGTTTATTGCAGATGCTACTGGGGGAGCCGAAGCTCCCCCAAAGTGCGTGCTCTTATTTTTATTGTCTGATGGGCTTTTTATTGTTGTTGACCGCCCAATTCACGGCTTTCGCCTGTGAAACCTCCCAATCGGGAGTCAAGAGCAAACGGATTGCTTTGGTCGCTGTGCGGCAGTGATCTATCGATCCAACCAGTTCAGGCTCTACCTAAGGGTAGTTTTTGTTGTTCTCGGCCTGGTTGCGGGACAAGTCCCAAATGCAACGCCTCTCCAAAAGAATCAGTTAGCTGCGCCTCCGCCGTGTTGTTCTTGTTATGCGTGAGTCGTTTCGTCTTGTTTTTATTATGTCGGTGTTTCGGGTGACTGATTTTTGTTGTTCTTGTACGAATACATATAGCAGTACCTGTGCCAACTTTTGAAAAACAGGCTACACGCCGCGGAATCCAAGGGTGTGGCAAATTGACGCTATTTTGCACGGGCGAAAAAAAACCGGGGGTTCGTTACCGTACGCCCCGGTTTTGTTACGTCACCATTTATGAGGTAACAGTTTTTTCACATGGCGCGTAACCCGCGTGCCAGAGCCTGCGCGAAGATGCGCTCACGTTTCGCTGGCCACTCCGGTCTTGCGTCGCGGAATGCCCAGGCGTTGGCGACGCTCCCACAGGCACTTGCGGCTGACGCCCAGCTTGCGCGCCAGTTCGGTTTCGGTCATGTGGTCCTGATGCTCCAGAACGAAGTGCTGGAAATAGTCCTCCAGCGACAAGTCCTCGGTCGGCTCACCAGCCGTGGAGCTCGACGAGCCTGACGCTTGGGGTGCAAGGCCGATGAACTCGTTGACGTCGAGGTCGCTCAGCTCGATATCGATGCCCAGCAGCTCGGCAGAAATGTCCGGGCTTTCACACAGAATTACCGCGCGCTCGACCGCGTTCTCGAGCTCTCGCACGTTACCGGGCCACGAATAGTGTCTAATCGCTTGCTCGGCATCCGGCGCGAAACGCAAGTCGCTACGACCGGCCTTGAGGCTCTGCCGCGCCAGGAACGCATTGGCGATTTCATTGACGTCTGACCCGCGTTCACGCAGCGCGGGCAGTTTCAGCGCGATCACGTGCAGGCGGTAGTACAAGTCTTCGCGGAACTGGCCCACTTTGGCCAGACTCTTGAGGTCGCGGTGAGTCGCTGCGATCAGGCGGACGTCGACTTTTTGCGACTGCACCGAGCCCACCCGGCGAATTTCGCCTTCTTGCAGGACGCGCAACAGGCGGGCCTGCGCCTCAAGCGGGAGTTCGCCGATTTCATCGAGAAACAACGTGCCGCCATCCGCGGCTTCCACGAGACCGGCACGACCGGCACTGGCACCGGTAAACGCCCCTTTTTCGTGGCCGAACAGCTCGGATTCGATGAGGGATTCCGGAATCGCTGCGCAGTTGACCGAAATCATCGGGGCCTTGGCGCGACGGGACAAGTTATGCAGCGCGCGGGCCACCAGTTCCTTGCCCGTACCGGACTCGCCCTGAATCAGCACGTTGGAGTCGGTTGGTGCGACTTTGCGGATCTTGCTGTACATGTCCTGCATCGGCGGGCACGAGCCGATGATGCCGATCTCGCCGTTGCTGTTGTCCGGACCGGACTTGTCGCCCGTCGCAGTTTTTGCGGTGGCGGCGCGTTCGGCCTGCATGCTTTGCAGCGTCTGGCGATCACGAAGGATGCGCGAGACGGCCTGAAGCATTTCGTCGTGGTCGAAGGGTTTGGCGATGTAATCCACCGCGCCCATTTTCATCGAGTCCACGGCCGAGCGCAGGCTGGCGTAACTGGTCATGATCAGCACGGGTTTGCCCTGGCCGAGCTTGATCAGCTCTGTGCCGGGGGCGCCGGGCAGGCGTAAATCGCTGACGATCAGGTCAAACGAAGGGATGCTGAAACGTTCCTGAGCTTCCTGCACGGATCCGGCTTCGCTGACCTGGTACTGATTACGTTCCAACAGTCGACGCAGGGCGGAGCGGATGATGGTTTCGTCTTCCACGATCAAAATGTGAGGCATTGATTCGGTTCTCTCGACGGTCTCAGTTCACGGCGGACGTCGCTTCGACATGTCGCGGTAAGGTCACCCTAATCCGGGTTCCGCGTTGGTGCTCGGGGTCAGCCGGGCTGTCGATGGTGATTTGTCCATAATGCTCTTCAACGATGGAATAGACCAGCGCGAGGCCCAGTCCTGTTCCTTCGCCCGGATCCTTGGTGGTGAAGAAAGGTTCGAACAAGCGGTCCATGATGGCTTTCGGAATGCCGCTGCCTTCGTCTTCGACGATCAGATCGACCGTGTGTTCGGAGGCCTCGCTTTTCACGCGCACTGCACTGCCGGCGGGTGATGCGTCGCGGGCGTTGGACAGCAGATTGATCAACACCTGTGCAAGACGTTGTGGATCACCGTCCACCCAGTGGTTGGGGTTGCACAGGTTATAGAACTGCACTTCGAAATTGCGCCGGTTCAGCGCCAGCAGACCAATGGCATCCTGCGCCACCTCCGCCAGGCACACGGGCTCGTCGGCGTGTTGATGTCCACCGGCGTGGGCGAAGCTCATCAGTGACTGCACGATGCGGGAGACGCGCTTGGTCTGTTCGATAATCTGGCTGCTGATTTCCGTCAGCTCACTGTCTTCTTCGCGTTCTTCGCGCAGGTTCTGCGCCAGGCAGGCGATGCCGGTGATCGGGTTGCCGATTTCGTGGGCAACGCCGGCAGCCAGTCGACCAATGCTCGCAAGCCGCTCGGAGTGCACGAGTTTGTCCTCGAGCATCTGGGTATCGGTCAGGTCTTCCACCAGAATCACCAGCCCGCTGTTACCCGGCGCGAGCGGCTCGTCGATGGCCGCCTTGTGCAGGTTGAGCCAGCGAGTCTGACCGTCGAGGCCCAGGCGCTGCTTGTGCAAGTGTTCGTCAGGAACGTTGATGAAACCCAGCAGCAGCTGCTTCCAGGGATCGACGATGGTCTCGAGCCGTGACCCGACGACGCGCTGAGCGCCGATGCCGGTCAGCTCTTCCATGGCCTTGTTCCACATCAGGATCTCCTGATCCTTGGCCAGGGAGCACACACCCATCGGCAGTTCTTGCAGGGTCTGGCGGTGATAACGGCGCAGGGCGTCGAGTTCTGCCGCCAGGCCGGTGAGGCGGGAGTGGTAATCCTCGAGGCGGCTTTCGATGAAGTGGATGTCCTCGGTGACGTAGTTCTCGCTGCCGGATTTGTACGGCAGAAACGTCTCGACCATGTCCTGCGCAACACTCGGCCCCATCAGGCCGGAGAGGTTGGCCTCGATACGGTCTCGCAAACGCCGCAGCGCATAAGGGCGGCGCTCGTCGAATGGCAGATAAAGATCCCGCAGCGCCTGTTCGACTTCCTTCTGCGCAGCCTTCGCGCCCAGGGGTTTGGCCAGCTGGGTGGCGAACTCCTGGGGGGAGGCGGCGTGCAGTTCGCGACGCTGTGGGCGGCGAACGTTGTCTACCGCGCAGGCCTCGGCCGCACTTGCCTCTTCGGGGCTGGGATTACTGAACAGTGAAATCAGGGTGAACACCAGCACGTTGGCCGCCAGAGAAGCGATGGCTGCCATGTGCCAGCTGGTGTCATCCAGCACGTAAATCATGTTCAGCAGCGGGATGTAGAACCCTTGGAAGTCGCCGATCAGCGGCAGCAACATGCTGATGGTCCAGACCGCGATGCCTGCGATGAGCCCCGCCATGAAACCGCGTCGGTTGGCGGCCGGCCAGTACAGCACCGACAGCACACCGGGTAGAAATTGCAATGTGGCCACGAAGGCGACGATGCCCAGATTCGCCAGATTCTGCTTGGCGCCGAGCAACAGATAGAAGCCAAAGCCGGCCATGATGATCGCGACAATCAGGCCGCGCCGTGTCCACTTCAGCCAGCGATAGATATTGCCTTCGGCTGGCGGCTGGTAAAGCGGCAGCACCAGGTGGTTCAGCGCCATGCCGGACAACGCCAGCGTGGTGACGATGATCAGTCCGCTCGCTGCGGAAAGTCCCCCGATATAGCCGAGCAACGCCAAGGTCTTGCTGTGCGCGGCGATGCCGATGCCCAGGGTGAAATATTCAGGGCTGGTGGTGGCGCCCAGTTTCAACCCTGCCCACAGCACCAGGGGTACCGCCAGACTCATCAGCAGCAGAAACAGGGGCAGACCCCAACTGGCGCTGACCAGCGAGCGGGGGTTGAGGTTTTCAGTGAAGGTCATGTGATACATGTGCGGCATCACGATGGCTGAGGCGAAGAACACCAGCAGCAGCGTCCGCCATGGGCCTTCCTGCAGGGGTGTGTGCAACGCCGCCAGTGCGCTCTGGTTTTGCAGCAGCCATTGCTCCAGGCTCTGCGGTCCATCGAACACGCCGTACAGGGCGTACAGACCGATGCCGCCGATGGCGACCAGTTTGATGACCGACTCGAAGGCGATGGCGAACACCAGCCCTTCGTGTTTTTCCCGGGTGGCGATGTGACGCGAGCCAAAGAAGATAGTGAACAGCGTGATGAGCGCGCAGAACGCAAAGGCCACGTAGTTGCGCACCGGTTCCCGGGTGAGAATGCCGATGGAGTCGGCCACGGCCTGGATTTGCAGTGCCAGCAATGGCAAGACGCCGATCAGCATGAAGATGGTCGTCAGCGCGCCCGCCCAAGTGCTGCGAAAGCGGAACGCAAACAGGTCAGCCAGTGATGAGAGCTGGTAGGTGCGGGTGATCTTGAGAATGGGGTAAAGCAGGACGGGGGCGAGCAGGAAAGCGCCGGACACCCCCAGATAACTCGACAGAAAACCGTAGCCGTATTCGTAAGCCAGCCCCACCGTGCCGTAAAACGCCCACGCACTGGCGTAGACGCCAAGTGACAGCGTGTAGGTCAACGGGTGACGAATGATCCAGCGCGGGATCAGGCCACGTTCACTGACCCAGGCAACGCCGAACAGCAACGTCAGGTAGGCGGCACTGACCAGAATCATCTGGGTCAGGCTAAAGCTCATCGGCATCTCGTTGGCTCTGCAGAATGAAGGTCACAACGATCAGGATCAGCCACAGCATGTAGGGCCTGTACCAGGCGCCCGTGGCGTCGATCCACCAGTCCATGATGGCGGGGGAGAACAGATAGATGCCCACCACCAGCAGCAGGACCAATCGATAAATATACATTTGGCCTCCCAGGTTGACTGACCAGACGATGACGGAGCGGCATGGTAACGGATGGCGATGGGGCTGCAAGCGACGTTTCCGCCAGCTTTGTGCTCCCTCAACATGAATCGGTGGCGCGAGCTCAGTCTATTCGAGCTTCCTCGATAGCACCTAGGCGGGGTATCGAATCGGCGTTCCAGTGGGCAACGGCCCAATCCAGTACCTCTCGAGGTGTAGCGTCATCCAGTTCACCTGGCGTCTCTTGGCCCAAGGCCCGCAGCCCCCGGAGCAGCAACGGCGTGGCCTGGTCCGGCGGCAGTGGCGGCGATCGGTAGGACTTACCCAGCTTATGGCCATCGGGCTGGGTGATCAGCGGTACATGAAGGTAGCGCGGTTGCGGCAAGCCCAGCAGTTCTTGCAGGTACAGCTGACGTGGCGTGGAATCGAGCAGATCTGCGCCGCGTACGATGTCGGTCACTCCTTGCCAGCCGTCGTCGAGGACAACCGCCAACTGGTAGGCGTAAAACCCGTCCCGGCGACGAATGATGAAATCTCCCGAATCGCGCCCCAGATGTTGACGAAACTCCCCCTGCACCCGGTCTTCGAAGCGGTATTCCAGCTCAGGCACCCGAATCCGGATGGCCGCATCCTCGGGTGGGTGGCCCGCATTACGGCAAAAACCCGGGTAAATGCCGTTGTAGCCTTCCAGTTGCTTGCGCGAACAGGTGCACGCGTAAGCGAGGCCTTGGCTGAACCACCGATGGATGATTGCCTGGTAAGCCTCGTGCCGGTCGCTTTGCCTGACCAGTTCGCCGTCCCATTCGAATCCGTAGGCTTCGAGGGTGTGGAGTATTCCTGCCTGGGCACCCGGGACCTCGCGGGGAGGGTCGAGATCTTCCATGCGCATCAGCCATTTTCCACCGACCGAGCGGGCGTCGAGATAGGAGGCCAGGGCTGCTACCAGAGAACCGAAGTGCAGATAACCGCTGGGGGTTGGCGCAAAGCGCCCTATATAAGAAGGGGTTTTCATGGGCGCTGATGGTACTGGAAATAAAACGTACGAAATACCGGAGGACATGTCATGGCGTGTGGGAAAGCGCTACGCCCCGGTAGGGCGCTTTCCAGCCCACGCCGTCGGGTGCCCGGTCGGTCTTCAGACAAACGAAAAAGGACGCCGAGGCGTCCTTTTTACTGGATCAACAGGATCATTTACCGACCTGTTTTTCCTTGATTTCAGCGAGACTTTTGCAGTCAACGCACATATCGGCCGTTGGGCGGGCTTCAAGGCGCTTGATACCGATCTCGACGCCGCACGATTCGCACCAGCCGTATTCCTTGTCCTGAATCAGCTGCAGCGTCTTGTCGATCTTCTTGATCAACTTGCGCTCACGATCACGGGCGCGCAGTTCCAGTGCGAATTCTTCTTCCTGGCTTGCACGGTCGGCAGGGTCAGGGAAGTTAGCCGCCTCGTCCTTCATGTGAACAACCGTGCGGTCAACTTCTACCATCAACTCCTGTTTCCACTTGGACAGGATCTTGGTGAAGTGCTTGCGCATGGGGTCGCCCATGTATTCCTCACCCTTCGTCGCAACGTAAGGTTCGAAACCACTGATTGCCGGGGTGCTCTTTTGCTTTTCTTCGGTGGGCATGAACGGACCGCCTCTCACTCTTCTAAGCCATTACACAGGTTAAGATCCATCGCCGACACCTGCCGGCCCTGCGGCTGCAAGCGGGCGAACTTACCAGATCGAATCGGAGCGCGCTACTCCCGGTTGTCGAGGATGGCCTGCAACACGCACGTGGACTATGACCACAGGCTGAGCCCCCGGTTTTATCTATTTTGCAGCGCGTCGAGTTTAGTCCCTGCGCCCGCAAGCCCCGGGTTTTCCGGACTGTCGGCTGCAAGTCACTGCCGTCAAGGCGGATAAACGCTGTAGCCCGCTCGGGCGGATGAGTAGAATCGGCCACTTGTCTCGCCACCCCTCACCAAAGGAAGGCCCATGCCACAGCCCTACAGTGCGCGCAGCCGCGCCATAGAACCCTTTCATGTCATGGCGCTGCTGGCGCGGGCGAATGAACTGCAAGCGGCCGGGCATGACGTTATCCACCTGGAGATCGGCGAGCCGGATTTCACCACGGCCGAGCCGATCATCAAGGCCGGTCAGGCGGCGTTGGCCGCTGGCAAGACCCGTTACACGGCGGCCCGTGGTCTGCCGGAATTGCGCGAGGCGATCGCGGGCTTTTACGCGCAGCGTTACGGCGTGAATGTCGATCCGGGCCGGATCCTGATTACGCCGGGCGGTTCCGGTGCGTTGCTGCTGGCGGCGAGTCTGCTGGTCGATCCCGGCAAACACTGGCTCCTGGCCGATCCGGGTTACCCGTGCAACCGGCATTTTCTGCGCCTGGTGGAGGGCGCCGCGCAGTTGGTGCCCGTGGGCCCGGACGTGCGTTATCAACTGACGGGCGATCTGGTCGCCCAATACTGGAACGAGGACAGCGTCGGTGCGCTGGTGGCTTCCCCGGCCAACCCGACCGGGACCTTGCTGCACCGGGACGAACTCGCCGCGCTTTCGGCGTCGCTCAAGGCGCGGGATGGCCACCTCGTGGTTGACGAGATCTATCACGGTCTGACCTACGGCACCGACGCGAGCAGCGTGCTGGAAGTCGACAATGACGCCTTCGTGCTGAATAGTTTTTCCAAGTATTTCGGTATGACCGGTTGGCGACTCGGTTGGCTGGTTGCGCCCGAGGCGGCGGTCGGTGATCTGGAAAAGCTGGCGCAGAATCTTTACATCAGCGCGCCGAGCATGGCGCAAAGTGCGGCACTTGCCTGTTTCGAGCCACAGACCCTGGAGATCCTCGAGCAACGTCGTGCCGAGTTCGCCCGACGTCGCGACTTCCTGCTTCCGGCGCTTCGCGAACTGGGCTTTACCATTGCCGTGGAACCCGAGGGCGCCTTCTATCTATACGCAGACATCAGCGCGTTCGGCGGCGACGCGTTCGCGTTCTGCCATCACTTCCTGGAAACCGAGCACGTGGCGTTCACACCCGGGCTGGATTTCGGTCGGTACCGCGCCGGCCACCATGTGCGCTTCGCCTACACCCAAAGCCTGCCTCGCCTTCAGGAAGCGGTCGAGCGTATAGGCCGTGGTCTTCGGAGCTGGCAAGGCTGATGCGTTTCTCTCCTCCCCTTGAAGAAGGCCGGCTGATTCAGCGCTACAAGCGTTTCCTCGCCGACATCGAAACCGCCAGCGGCGAACTGCTGACGATTCACTGCCCCAACACGGGCTCCATGTTCAATTGCATGATGCCGGGGGGCCGCGTCTGGTTCAGCAGGTCCAATGACCCCAAGCGCAAGTTGCCGGGCACCTGGGAAATCACCGAAACCCCACAGGGTCGGCTCGCCTGCGTTAACACTGCGCGCGCCAACAGGCTGGTGGAAGAAGCACTTCTGGCCGGCGTAATCACGGAATTGGCGGGGTTTACGGCGCTCAAGCGCGAAGTTGCCTACGGTCAGGAAAACAGCCGCGTCGACTTCCGGCTGGATTATCCAGAGGGCCCGCTGTACCTGGAAGTCAAAAGCGTGACGTTGGGCTTTGATGACAGCCGTGTCGCTGCGTTTCCCGACGCGGTCACTCAACGCGGCGCGAAGCACCTGCGCGAACTGGCGGCCCTGGCCCGGGAAGGCGTGCGTGCGGTGTTGCTGTATTGCGTGAACCTGACAGGCATTGATGCCGTGCGGCCCGCTGCCGAAATCGACGCGGCCTATGCTGCTGCCTTACTTGACGCAAATGCGGCGGGGGTTGAAGTCCTTGCGTATGGCGTGGCGCTCACCCCTGACGAGGTGCGCATTGATCGGCGTCTTGAGATTCACCTCACCCAGACGCGCCCGCTCAGTCCGCTGCCACCGGGTTGATCCAGATGCCCTGAGCGTCCTCGTCGCAGGCGATAGCCCTGAGGGACTTGCCCTCGCAGGGGCCGGCTACACACTCGCCGCTTTCGATGAGGAACAGGGCACCGTGAGTGGCGCACTGGATCAGACTGGCGCTGGCATCGAGAAACTCATCGGCCTGCCATTCCAGCGCCACCCCGCGATGGGGGCACCGATTGGCGTACACATACACTTGACCCGCTCGCCGGACGGCTAGAATCCTGAGTTCATCAACCTCGAACCCGAGGCTTTTGCCTTCCATCAGCGCAGCGCTGTCGCACAGGTATTTCAGCATGGTCTCCTTGGCGCTTGACGCTCAAATGCAAATAATCATCAAATTCCTGGCCCTGGCAGGCTGCGCATTCTGCCAGCAGTCGAACCCGCCAGTCGATGAACGAAATCCAGCCAGTCGCGCCTTGAGGTGATCGACTGCGCCTTCCTTTATAGGGGACGCACCTTTTTATGCGCTTCACCTCTCAACTGATCGCGCTGAGCCTGGCCTGTTTGCTGGCGATGTGGGCGTCCCTCGCGCTCGGGCCTGTCAGCCTGCCGATGATGGATACTTTGCGCGCGGTTCTTCATCTGATGGGCATGCCCTTGGCGGAGGACAACTTGCAGCAGGCGGAGCTGATCGTGGGCCAGATCCGCCTGCCCCGTACGTTGCTCGGGCTGGCGGTGGGGGCTGTGCTGGCCTTGTCGGGCGTGGCGATGCAGGCTTTGTTTCGCAATCCCCTCGCCGACCCCGGTCTGGTCGGGGTTTCCAGTGGCGCGGCATTGGGCGCGGCGGTGGCCATCGTTGCCGGAGCATCGCTGGGCGGTTTACCTGAGCCGTTCCAGCCGTATTTGCTGTCAGTCTGCGCATTTGCCGGTGGGCTTGGCGTGACCGCAATCGTCCATCAGCTGGGACGCCGCGACGGCCGAACCAGCGTCAGCACCATGCTGCTGGCGGGTGTAGCAATGACGGCGCTGGCCGGCTCAGTCATCGGCCTGCTCACGTATATGGCCGACGACGCCAGTCTGCGGACGCTGACGTTCTGGAACCTGGGCACACTTAATGGTGCCAGTTACGCACGGCTCTGGCCTCTTTTGCTGGTTTGCGCGGCGGTGATCCTCTGGCTGCCGCGCCGAGCCAAGGCGCTCAACGCGCTTCTGCTTGGAGAATCGGAAGCGCGCCATCTGGGCATCGAGGTCGAACGCCTCAAGCGTGAGCTGATTCTGTGCATCGCCCTTGGCGTCGGGGCTGCCGTCGCAGCGGCGGGGCTGATCGGCTTCATCGGCCTGATCGTGCCGCACCTGGTGCGACTCCTGACCGGGCCGGACCACCGCGTTGTCCTTCCCGCCTCAGCGCTGGCAGGGGCAACACTGCTGCTCTTCGCAGACATCTTCGCCCGACTGGTGATGGCGCCGGCGGAGCTGCCAATCGGAATCGTTACCGTGTTCCTTGGCGCGCCGTTTTTTCTTTTCCTGCTGGTTCGAGGCCGTCGCTGATGTTGATCGCTAATGACCTCGGCATCGTGCGCGATGGCAAGCAGGTGGTCGCCAACATCGACTTGGCGTTGGCGCCCGGTCAGATGCTCGGCGTGCTGGGCCCCAATGGGGCCGGCAAAAGTTCGCTGATGGCTGCCCTGTGCGGCGAGCTTGCCCCGACTCACGGTCACGTGGTGCTGAACGACATTCCCCTGAGTCAATGGCGCGGCCACGAACGGGCGCGCTGGCTGGCGGTACTGCCGCAGAGCTCGACATTGGATTTCGCGTTCAAGGTCGAGGAAGTGGTTGCGATGGGCCGCTTGCCCCATGACAGCGGTCAGCAATGTGACGGAGAGATCATCCAGCACGCCCTTGCGGCGGCCGATGGGCTTCACCTGCTCGGTCGCAGCTATCTGACGCTGTCGGGCGGCGAGCGTCAGCGGGTTCACCTGGCACGGGTGCTGGCGCAGGTGTGGCCGGGCGAGGAGGGCCAGATTCTCTTGCTGGACGAGCCCACGTCGGCGCTCGACCCGCTGCATCAGCACACCACGCTGTTGGCCGTTCGTGCCTTCGCCGACCGTGGCGGCGCGGTGATGGTGATCCTGCATGACTTGAACCTGGCCGCCCGTTACTGCGATCAGCTGTTGCTGCTGGCGCAAGGGCGCGCACATCTATCCGGCACACCAGAGCACGTGCTCACGCCTGAGGCGCTGAAGTCGGTGTTCGGTCTGGATGTTCTGGTGCAGCCTCATCCCGAGCGTGGGCATCCGCTGGTGATCGCTCGCTGAATGGGCTCGTGTCGATGTGCATCAGCTGCCTTTACCGATGCAGCAGCCCGTTTCCATTGCCTGTGCGGGCAATGTCCTTCGGACAATTCCTGTAATCACGTAGGCCTGCTCTTTTGCGTCTTTGTGACCGTTCAGGCACAGCCGTTCTCGATTATCGTCGCCTCAAGCCAAGGTATCGAGGATGTGTAATGAACGACTTAAACGAAGCGATTGACGTGCATGCGGTCGATGCGTCATTGGCGCAACTGGCTATAGGCCTGATGGAATTGGCTTCGTTGAATGCCGATGACACGCCGGAAAAGATCATTGCGTTGTGTCATCGAGCCCTGACACCTGTGGGGCATGTTGCCGCCGTCTGTGTAATGCCCCGATTCGCAGGACTGGCGCGGCGCACCCTCGACAGCCTGCATGCGCGGGAGGTCAGCGTCGTGGCCGCGGTTAACTTTCCGAGCGGTTCGCCTTCTGTCAGCTCGGCCGAGTCGGAAACCCAGGCGGCAATTCTCGCGGGTGCCGACGAAATCGATCTGGTCTATCCCTTCCATGCGCTGCTTGGCGGGGACAGACAGATTGGCGCGGACATCATTAACGCCTGTAAAGCCAGATGCGGTCGTGCTGCATTGACCGTCACGCTGGAAACCGGCGTGCTGCGTGATCCGCAGGTCATTCACGGCGCAAGCTGTGTTGCAATTCAGGAGGGCGCCAACTTTCTGAAAACCAGTACGGGGAAACAGGTCCTCAACGCGACACCCCAGGCCAGCCGGATTTTGATTGCGGCCATCGCCGAGTCAGGCGCGCATGTGGGCATCAACGTCTCCGGGAATGTACGGACGCTCAAGGAAGCGCGGGTTCACATGGATCTGGTCAAGGCACGATTCGGCCCACGCTGGCTTGAGCAGGGGAGACTGCGGCTCGGGGCGACCAGCCTGCTGGATGATTTGTTGGGCCACTTGGGAGTAGGGGCCTGAATCCCGGGCAAAAAAAGACCCGGCAAAGAGCCGGGTCAAAAACCGTGATTAGCCTGATGAGGAGATAATCTGAGAGTCCGAACCAAGGAGCCTTTCAGGTTATCGACCAGTCTCGCGACCGGATGTGATAATCATAGTGATTCTCATTTGTAAGTCAACAGTGTTCTGCAGACTATTTTGCTTATGTAATGTGGCGTTCCCGGATTAGCCCAGAACTGGCGTTCTTCAGTTCAGTGTCCATGGAATCTTTGTGCGCTTGGGGCAGCTCGGCCCAAGGGCGATCTGACAGCGCGCCTTCCAGTGAGTAGAGCAGCGCTTTCGAGGCCCGGAATCCCCTGACCTGAACGGCCCGGTAAGCCTGAATCGCGCCGAGTCGCCGCAGATCAGCAATCGTGTGAATACCCGCAGCGTGAAGCCATTGAACCGAGGTCCTCCCCAGGTTCTTCATGCCCAACAATTCGTCATCCATGTGCTAACCCATCCTGTGGTTCCATGTAATAACTTCTCCATAGGCTCGACATAAACTGAAAAGGCGAGCCATGCCGTTTAGCGTAGACGACGCCGAATCAATCTGCAGAGTGTTACCACTCGAACGCGGCGTACGCCGCCGAACGGTAGGATCAGGTTGGATTGGATAAGCAGGCGAGGGCAGGCCCGACATGGCGGCGCATGCAGGGCGAGAGGTTAAAGCGAGGCTTAGCGGGTGCGATAGCGCAGGCGAGTACCGAAATTGACTGACATAAGGATCTCGTCAGCACTCAGCTCTGGCGGGAAGTACGCCCCGGATATCTGTGCATGGGCGATGCTTGCACCTTCAAGTTGGCTCGTCCGGAAGTCAACGCCGCGCAAGTCCGCCGACCTGAAGTAAGCATCAGTGAAGTCGATGCGGTCGGCGTCGATCTCACGCAGATCCAGGCCGCGGAAATCGCCACCAGACAGATCAACAGGGCCCTGCTTAGGGCGCTCGAGGTTGAAGGCGGTCACATCGTCTTTTCGCAACAGTGCGAACAGAGGCGAGTCGAGCTGTTTGGGCTGGTTCATTTGACGTCTCCATTGTTGGTATTCTGACGCCACTATAATGCCACCTACGTCGAGCCGTGAAGCGTTATCCATCACGACTCGACCGCTGGCGGATGCGGGCTATCAGAGCCCCGGCAGATGCTGACGAATGTCGGCGACCAGCTTGTCCAGATCACCACTGACGTTGGTCTCGACGTGGCGGCTGCGCAATATTTCATCAGCGGTCAGCGCCTCGCGACTGGCCAGCTGCGCTTCAATGACTTCCATGGTTGCGTCCGAAGGATCATCATTTTGTGCCCGACGTTGCGCCAGCCAACCCTCGATAACCGCTTTTGGCGCGGCGCAGTCAACGATCAGAAAAGGAACGCCCATTGCCTCGGCAATCTGCGCAGTCGCCTGACGCTGCGGGAGCTTCAAATAGGTTGCATCGATGACCACTGGCAAGCCTGCGCGGAGCACGACACCCGCCAGCTCATTCAGACGCTGATAAGTAGCCGCGCTGACGTCGGCAGAATACAGATCTTCATGGTCGGCGAATGCACGCTTGCGCTCGACATCTGAACGCAGACGGATCGCCCCCAGCGCTTCGACCAGGCGCATCGCAACCTGACTTTTGCCGACCGCGGAAACGCCATGGGTGATGGCCAGATAATTCGACGGAATCGCGCTATAGCTCTCGGCCAGGTTGGCGTAATTGCGATACTGGCGCAGTGTCGCGGCCCGTTGCACCTGATCGGCGTCGGCATTCAGGCTAAACAGCGCCACTTTGGCGCGGACCAGTGCCCGGTAGGCCTTGTAGAAATTGAGAAGCTGAAGGCCCGCATAGTCGCCGGTCAGTTCGAGGTACTGACTGACGAATCGGCGGGAAAGGCTTTTCAGGCCGCGATCCTCAAGGTCCATGGCCAGGAAGCCGATGTCGGCATAGACATCTGTCATGCGGAAGGGCTCGTTGAACTCGATGCAGTCGAAAATCACCACCTTGCCATCGATCAGCGTTGCATTGCCCAAGTGGATGTCGCCATGGCACTCGCGGACAAATCCGTCGAGCTTGCGCTGGTTCATCAATGGCTTGAGGCGCTCGAAACTGCTGTTCGCCCATGCCTCCAGCGCTTCAAGTTGGATGAGGTCAGACTTTTCGCTGAGGAAGGGCAGAATCTGCTCAAAATTTTGCGTGACCGGCGCCATTGCGCTGTCGGCGCTGCCGAGGGGGTTTTCCATCGGCACCTTGGGCGACTTGCGATGAAACTCGGCGATCTGCCGGGCCATGTCGTCGATGTGCGCGGTGGTCAGTTCGCCCTTTGCTTGCAAGGTGCTGAGCAAGCCGTCCTGCGGGAACTGGCGCATTTTCAGCACGTACTCGATCGCTTCACCTTCACCATTCAGCTGCGGAGCGTCGATGCTGCCGGTAACAGGCAGCACTTCCAGGTACAGATCGTCCGTCAGGCGCTGGTTCAGCATCAGCTCCTGCTCACAGAAATGCTGGCGCGCCGGCAGGTTGGTGAAGTCCAGAAAACCGAAATTGACCGGCTTCTTCATCTTGTAGACGTACTGGCCGGTGAGGAGCACCCAGGAAATATGCGTCTCGATGACCTGAAACTGTTCGACCGGGTGAGGAAACAGGGCGGGGTTTTGCAGCGCGGCTATCAGTGTCTGGCTCACGGACGATCCTTGAAAGGTGATAAGGCGATAGAGAAGTAGCGAAAGGCGGCCATTATGGCCGCTGGAGCCATTGCTGCAAACCGCTTAAAGGGCGGTCTGTCGGGGGCTTTGAAAGTGCGTATAATCCGCCGCCATGACCCGATCCCGCACCCCGAAAAAATCCCCCAAACCCACCAACAGCCGCCTGCGCAGCCTGTTGGGCTGGGCCCTGAAACTCAGTCTTGTCGGGCTGGTGATCCTTGGCTGCTTCGCCGTTTACCTGGATTCCATCGTCCAGGAAAAATTCTCCGGCAAGCGCTGGACCATTCCGGCCAAGGTCTATGCACGGCCACTGGAGCTGTTCGTCGGCCAGAAGCTTTCACGCGATGACTTCCTTCTGGAGCTCGATGCGCTGGGCTATCGTCGTGAAGGTGTGGCCAACGGGCCGGGCGCTGCCGCGGTCAACGGCAACACTGTCGATCTCAACACCCGCGGCTTCCAGTTCTATGAAGGCGCTGATCCGGCTCAGCAGATCCATGTGCGCTTCTCCGGCGATTACGTCGCGGAACTGAGCGCCGCCAATGGCGCCAAGCTTGCTGTCGCGCGGCTTGAGCCCCTGATGATCGGCGGCTTGTACCCGAAGAATCTCGAAGACCGGATTCTGATCAAGCTCGATCAGGCGCCGCCTTATTTGCTCGACACGCTCGTCACCGTCGAAGATCGGGATTTCTACCATCACTTCGGCGTATCGCCGAAGGGAATCCTGCGAGCCTTCTGGATCAACGCTTCCGCTGGCCAGATGCGCCAGGGCGGATCGACGCTGACTCAGCAACTGGTCAAGAACTTCTACCTGACCAACGAGCGCAGCATCACCCGCAAGCTGACCGAAGCAATGATGGCAGTTCTGCTGGAGATTCATTACAGCAAGCAGGAGATTCTCGAAGCCTACCTCAACGAAGTGTTCGTGGGGCAGGACGGCCAGCGCGCGGTCCACGGCTTTGGTCTGGCGAGTCAGTATTTCTTCAGTCAGCCGCTGTCGGAGTTGAAGCTGCATCAGGTCGCCTTGCTGGTCGGTCTGGTCAAGGGGCCTTCGTATTACAACCCGCGCCGCAATCCCGAGCGTGCGCTGGAGCGTCGCAATCTGGTCCTCGATCTGCTTGAACAACAGGGTGTCGCCACCCCCGAAGTGGTTGCGGCTGCGAAGAAGATGCCGCTTGGCGTGAGCAAAGTCGGATCGCTGGCCGACAGCTCGTTCCCGGACTTCCTTGATCTGGTCAAACGCCAGCTGCGTCAGGACTACCGCGACGAGGACTTGACCGAAGAGGGCCTGCGGATCTTCACCAGTTTCGACCCTATTCTGCAGATGAAATCCGAAGCTGCCGTGCGTGAAAGCTTCGCCAGGATTTCGGGCCGCAAAGGCGCGGACGAGATGGAAACGGCCATGGTCGTGACCAATCCGGAGACCGGCGAAGTCCAGGCGCTGATCGGCAGCCGCCAGGCAGGCTTCGCGGGTTTCAACCGGGCGCTGGATGCCGTTCGGCCGATCGGGTCGTTGGTCAAGCCGGCCATCTATCTGACCGCTCTCGAGCGTCCGCAGCAGTACTCGCTGACCAGCTGGATTCCCGACGAGCCTTTTCAGGTGAAAGGCGCCGACGGCCAGATCTGGAAACCGCAGAACTACGATCACAAAGCCCACGGCAACATTTTCCTGTATCAGGGCCTGGCGCATTCCTACAACCTGTCCAGCGCTAAGCTGGGTCTGGACCTGGGCATTCCGAATGTCTTCAAAACCCTGACCAAGCTGGGCGTCACTCGCGAGTGGCCGGCGTTCCCGTCGATGCTCCTGGGGGCTGGCGCGCTGACGCCGATCGAAGTGGCGACGATGTACCAGACCATCGCCAGCGGCGGCTTCAACACGCCGTTGCGCGGGATTCGCAGCGTACTGACCGCCGAAGGGGAGCCGCTCAAGCGCTACCCGTTCCAGATTCAGCAACGTTTCGACCCGGGTTCGATCTATTTGCTGCAGAACGCCATGCAGCGGGTGATGCGCGAGGGTACCGGTAAATCGGTGTACAACGTGCTGCCGAGCACGCTGAATCTGGCGGGTAAGTCGGGTACCACCAACGACTCGCGCGACAGCTGGTTTGCCGGCTTCAGCCAGGACTTGCTGGCGATCGTCTGGATGGGCCGCGACGACAACGGCAAGACGCCGTTCACTGGGGCCACCGGCGCACTGCAGATCTGGACCAGCTTCATGAAGAAAGCCGATCCGCTGCCGCTGGACATGGCGATGCCTGATAACGTCGTGCAGGCCTGGGTCAATGCCAGTACCGGCGAAGGCACCGACGCCAGCTGCCCGAACGCCGTACAGATGCCGTATATTCGCGGCAGTGAGCCGCAACCCGGCCCGACCTGCGGTGGGGCAGCAGCGCCTGCCGATTCGGTGATGGACTGGGTCAAGGGCTGGTTGAACTAAGCCTGGTTGAATTAAGCAAAGAGGATGTGACGTGAACAAGTGGTGGATTCCGGCTGTAACGGCTCTGGCTTTGCTCAACGGTTGCGCGTCCCAGACGCGCAGTGCGATTCCGGTGGTCGATTCAGGGTCACGCGTTTCAAACGGCGAGCGCGTTTCGTCTACTCGCAGCAACACCTATCGCGCGCCGGTACAGGCACCCGCGCAGTCGCAGACGATTCAGGAAGATTCTGGTGTCACGGTCATGGTACCCGGCGGCGCCAACGCCAGTGGTGCGCCTATTTCGACGTTCGTGCCACCCGCTACGGCGCCGATCAGCACTGCGCCGGTTAATCAGGCCCCAGTGAACAATACGTACACACCGCCGCCAGCGAGCAGCAATACCTACAACATGCCGGCCTCGGCGCCGACTGGCATTCCGTCTGCGTCCAGCGGCGGGTTGTCAGAAGACGAGCAACTGGATGGGCCGGTGCTGGCGTTGCTCACCACCGCTCAGCAGCAGCAGTCCGGTGGCGATCTCAACGGCGCATCATCGAGCCTTGAGCGTGCTCAACGTGTTGCCCCCCGTGAGCCTCAGGTCCTCTACCGTCTGGCGCAAGTGCGTCTGGCCCAGGGCGATGCGCCTCAGGCTGAGCAATTGGCCCGTCGTGCTCTGACCTACGCCAACGGTCGCGCGAGCCTTCAAGCCAGTCTTTGGGGCCTGATTGCCCAATCGCGGGAAAAGCAGGGTGACGCCGCCGGTGCAGCGTTGGCGCGGCAGAAAGCCAATGGATAAACGCTTTCCGAAAATCGCTGACCAATTGCTGTTGATCGAGCGCGAATTGCGAGTCCTGGGATGGTGGAAGGAAGTGCCGCCCAGCGACGAGTCGCTGTCAAGCCGTGAACCCTTCTGCGTCGACACGCTGGATTTTGATCAGTGGCTGCAATGGATCTTCCTGCCACGCATGAAGATCATCCTTGAGCAGGATATGCCGTTGCCCACGGCATCCGGCATTCTGGAAATGGCGGAGATGGTATACGCCAGCCGTATCCGTGAAGCACGCAACTTGCTGGCGCTGCTGAAAGACTTCGACCGGTTGATTACCGAGGCGGTCTGACCCTCAGTTGCATTGATCGTCGAGGTACTGCTTGACCTCGACGATGCGGGCCTGCCGCTCTTCTTCCGTGAAACGCCTGAACTCGCCATTCACCTCCTGTCGTACCCGAGGGTTGTTCTGCAGTTGGGCAAGGTTGGTTCGCTGTTCGTCGCACGCTTCCTTGCGCTTGGCTTCCTGGGCGGCAACCTGTTTTCTGACCTTGGCATCGACCGCCTCCTGCTCCCGTGCTCCCTCCTGGTTCTGCGGCGGCGGGGCAGGTGGGGCGGAGACGGGGCTCCCTGTATTGATTTCCTGTGCTGTCTGCCCGGCAGGCGGCTGGGCGTCGAAATGCGTGACGCCCTGAGCGTCCACCCATTTGTATATCTGCGCGGCCTGGCCGACCGCCGGGGCGACGGCCAGTGTCAGCGTCGCTGCAAGAATCATCCAGCGCATTCCCGGTTCCTTACTTCTGTGGCAATGGCCGGAAACCTATCACAAGCGGCGCGCTGCGACCTCATTCGGTGCCTTTTGGCGGGCAGTGGACGAAGAAAGCGCATCGATGACTTGACTTGAGAGGGGCGAATCCGAACAATCCAAAGTTCGCTGTAGAGGGACTGCCAGAAGCAGACCGTCTCGGTAGATCATGAGGCGCACACCCGCGCCGACCCGTAACACCCGCAACGCGTTACCTCGCGCTGGGTGGGAAGACCCCGAAACACTTAAGGGGCGATCCCAATACTTGCTCAGTCAGTGCTGACGTAGTCGGCGACCACCGTCGCTCATGCTCTGCTTTGCAGTAAACCTATTAAGACCCGTCTCCTCGCTTGTGTGGACGGTATTCTGGCGTTTTAGAGGTGAACAACGTGGAGCTTTTATCTGGCGCTGAAATGGTCGTCCGCTTTTTGCGTGACGAAGGCGTAGAGCACATCTACGGGTACCCTGGCGGTGCCCTCCTGCATATATACGACGCGCTGTTCAAAGAACCGGCTGTGAGCCATATCCTTGTTCGTCACGAACAGGCCGCGACTCACATGGCTGACGGTTACGCCCGCGCCACCGGCAAGGCAGGCGTTGTGCTGGTGACTTCGGGTCCCGGCGCAACCAATGCCATCACCGGTATCGCGACCGCCTACATGGATTCGATTCCAATGGTGGTGCTGTCCGGTCAGGTCCCGAGCAACATGGTCGGTACCGACGCGTTCCAGGAAACCGACATGATCGGTATCTCCCGGCCAATCGTGAAGCACAGCTTCATGATCAAACACCCGTCGGAGATCCCGGAAGTCCTGAAGAAGGCGTTCTACCTGGCCCAATCCGGTCGTCCTGGTCCTGTCGTCGTCGATATCCCGAAAGACATGACCAACCCGGCAGAGAAGTTCGAATACATCTTCCCCAAGAAAGCCAAGCTGCGCTCCTACAGCCCGGCGGTCCGCGGCCATTCCGGCCAGATCCGCAAGGCCGTGGAAATGCTGGTCGCGGCCAAGCGCCCGGTCATCTACGCAGGCGGCGGCGTGATCATGGGCAACGGTTCGGCGCCATTGACCGAACTGGCGCAGCAATTGAACGCTCCGGTCACCAACACGTTGATGGGCCTGGGTGCTTATCCAGGCACCGATCGCCAGTTCGTCGGCATGCTGGGGATGCATGGCAGCTACACCGCCAACCTGGCGATGCACCACGCCGATGTGATTCTTGCGGTGGGCGCGCGGTTCGACGATCGCGTGATCAACGGGCCGGCGAAATTTTGCCCGAACGCCAAAATCATTCACGTCGACATCGACCCGGCGTCCATCTCCAAGACCATCAAGGCCGACGTGCCAATCGTCGGGCCGGTCGAGAGCGTGCTGACCGAGATGGTTGCGACCCTCAAAGAGCTCGCCGAAACCCCTAACAAGGAGTCGGTCGCGACGTGGTGGAAGCAGATCGAAGAATGGCGCGCCGGCGGTGACCTGTTCCCTTACAACCGTGGCGACGGAAGCGTCATCAAGCCGCAGACTGTGATCGAGACGCTGTGCGAAGTGACCAAAGGCGATGCCTACGTCACCTCCGATGTGGGGCAGCACCAGATGTTCGCGGCTCAGTACTACCGCTTCAACAAACCCAATCGCTGGATCAACTCCGGCGGCCTCGGCACCATGGGCTTCGGCCTGCCGGCCGCGATGGGTGTTGCGCTGAGTTTCCCGAATGACAATGTCGCCTGCGTCACCGGCGAAGGCAGCATTCAGATGAACATTCAGGAGCTGTCGACCTGTCTGCAGTACAACCTGCCGGTGAAGATCATCCTGCTCAACAACGGCGTGCTCGGCATGGTCCGTCAGTGGCAGGACATGAGCTACAGCGGTCGTCACTCGCATTCCTACATGGAGTCGCTGCCTGACTTCGTGAAGCTGGTCGAGGCTTACGGGCACGTCGGCATGCGCATCACCGATCTCAAGGACCTGAAGCCGAAGATGGAAGAAGCGTTCGCCATGAAAGATCGGCTGGTGTTCCTCGATATCAAGGTCGATGTCGGCGAGCACGTCTATCCGATGCAGATCAGAGACGGGTCCATGCGTGACATGTGGCTGAGCAAGACGGAGCGGACATAACCATGCGCCACATCATTTCGCTATTGCTGGAAAACGAACCGGGTGCGCTGTCTCGTGTGGTCGGCCTGTTTTCGCAGCGCAACTACAACATCGAAAGCCTGACAGTGGCGCCAACCGAGGACCCGACCCTGTCGCGTCTGACGCTGACCACCGTTGGCCAAGATGAAGTGATCGAGCAAATCACCAAGAACCTCAACAAGCTGGTCGAAGTGGTCAAGCTGGTCGACCTGTCGGAAAGCGCCCACATCGAGCGCGAGCTGATGCTGATCAAGGTGAAAGCCACTGGCGCCCAGCGTGCCGAGATCAAGCGCACTACCGACATTTTCCGCGGCCAGATCGTCGACGTCTCCAGCAGCGTCTATACCGTGCAGTTGACCGGGACAAGCGACAAGCTGGACAGCTTCATCCAGGCGATTGGCACTACTGCCATTCTGGAAACCGTACGAAGCGGCGTCACGGGCATTGCCCGCGGCGACAAAGTGCTGAGCATCTAACCTAATTTTGCAAATGGCCTTGCGGCCAAGTTATCAGGGGAATTTCATGAAAGTTTATTACGACAAAGACTGCGACCTTTCGATCATCCAGGGAAAAAAAGTTGCCATCATCGGTTACGGTTCTCAGGGCCACGCTCAAGCGTGCAACCTGAAAGACTCCGGCGTTGATGTCACTGTTGGCCTGCGCAAGGGTTCGGGTACTGTCGCCAAAGCTGAAGCTCACGGCCTGAAAGTGACTGACGTGGCTTCCGCCGTCGCCGCTGCAGACCTGGTCATGATCCTGACCCCGGACGAATTCCAGTCCCAGCTGTACAAGAACGAAATCGAGCCGAACATCAAGAAGGGCGCAACACTGGCCTTCTCCCACGGCTTCGCGATTCACTACAACCAGGTTGTTCCTCGTGCCGATCTCGACGTGATCATGATCGCGCCAAAAGCACCAGGCCACACCGTGCGTACAGAATTCGTCAAAGGCGGTGGCATCCCTGACCTGATCGCCGTTTACCAAGACGCCTCGGGCAACGCCAAGAACGTCGCTCTGTCGTACGCGTCGGGTGTTGGCGGCGGCCGTACCGGTATCATCGAAACCACCTTCAAGGACGAAACCGAAACCGACCTGTTCGGCGAGCAAGCCGTTCTGTGTGGCGGTACTGTTGAACTGGTCAAAGCCGGTTTCGAGACCCTGGTTGAAGCCGGTTATGCGCCGGAAATGGCTTACTTCGAGTGCCTGCACGAACTGAAGCTGATCGTCGACCTCATGTACGAAGGCGGCATCGCCAACATGAACTACTCGATCTCCAACAACGCGGAATACGGCGAGTACGTTACCGGCCCGGAAGTCATCAATGCCGAATCCCGCCAGGCCATGCGCAACGCTCTGAAGCGCATCCAGGACGGCGAGTACGCCAAAATGTTCATCGCCGAGGGCGCCAGCGGCTACCCGTCGATGACCGCCAAGCGTCGCAACAACAAGGCGCACGGCCTGGAAATCATCGGTGAGCAACTGCGCTCGATGATGCCTTGGATCGCGAAGAACAAGATCGTCGACCAAGCCAAGAACTAAGATCACCGATCAGGTTCCTGCAGTAAAAAACGCGGCCCTCGGGTCGCGTTTTTTCGTTATGGGGGCTCATCTGGTATAAAGCTGCATCGTTTGTCGGCCCAGAGGCCACAAGCATTTGTCGAAATTCTTCAGCTGCAAGGTATTGTCCATGAGCGAACGTCCCGAAGAGCCGAACAAGGCTGCTGACGCCGAAAGCCTGCTACCGATTGATGAACACATTGAAGAGGGTCACGACGACGAGGGGCGCCAAGTGCGCCATCGCGGCATCTACCTGCTACCCAATCTGTTCACCACTGCGAACCTGTTCGCCGGCTTCTACGCAATCATCAGCGCCATGAGTGCGCAGAGTGCATTGAGCGCGGGTGATCAGGCGAGCGCGAGCAAATACTTCGCGTTTTCCGCCATCGCCATCTTCGTTGCCATGGTCCTGGATGGTCTGGACGGCCGTGTTGCGCGGATGACAAACACCCAGAGCGCATTCGGCGCAGAGTACGACTCGCTGTCCGATATGGTTGCTTTTGGCGTGGCGCCGGCGCTGTTGGCGTTTGGCTGGGCGCTGGGTGACATGGGCAAGGTCGGCTGGATGGTCGCCTTCATCTATGTGGCGGGGGCAGCGTTGCGTCTGGCCCGGTTCAACACCCAGGTGGGCAAGGCGGACAAGCGTTACTTTATTGGCCTGGCAAGTCCTGCCGCCGCAGGCGTTGTCGCGGGCACCGTCTGGGCGTTCAGCGATTACGGCATCCAGGGTTCGAAACTGTCGTTTCTGGTTGCACTATTGGTCGCGGCAGCGGGCATGCTGATGGTCAGCAACATCAAGTACAACAGCTTCAAAGAGCTGGATCTGAAAGGGCGGGTGCCGTTTGTTGCGATTCTGGCCGTCGTTTTGGTATTCGCTGTGGTGTTCAGTGATCCGCCGCGCATTCTGCTGCTAATTTTCCTTGGATATGCAGCTTCCGGTCCTATCCAGTACCTGCTGCGTCTACGTCGCCAGAGGTAGTTCGCCGACCGTTATTTCCCGCATACTCCGCCGCTATAGATGCTTCAGTTCTCCATAGCTGCGGAGTCATCATGCTGATCAAGATCCCCTCTACGTCCGATTGCAAAGAGTCGGATGTCACACCCGAATCCTTTTATCTCTCGCGTCGCGCATTGCTCGGAAGCAGTCTTGCGGGGCTCGCCGTCAGCGCAATGCCTCGCTGGGCGCAAGCCGAAGAAGCCTCGCGCTATACCGACGTCGAAGCCGGCGCTGCCCCTGATTGGTTCAAAGGCAAGTTACCTTCAACGAAGTGGCAAGCCGTTACCGTCAAGGACGAGACGATTACGCCGTTCAAGGACGCGACCCACTACAACAACTTCTACGAGTTCGGCACCGACAAGGGTGATCCCGCGCAAAACGCCGGCTCGCTGAAAACCGAACCGTGGAGCGTCGTCATTGACGGGGAGGTGGCCAAGCCTGGCCGCTACGCACTGGAAGACTTCATGAAGCCCTATCAGCTGGAAGAGCGTATCTATCGTCTGCGCTGCGTAGAAGCGTGGTCGATGGTGATTCCATGGCTGGGCTTCCCGATCTCCGAGCTGCTCAAGCAGGTTGAACCGACGGCGAATGCCAAATACATCCGGTTTGAAACGCTGCAGGACCCGAAGACCATGCCCGGCCAGCGCTCCGGCTTTGCGTTGATCGACTGGCCTTATGTAGAAGGGCTTCGTCTGGATGAGGCGATGAACCCGCTCGCGATTCTGGCGGTGGGCATGTATGGAAGGGAACTGCCCAATCAGAACGGCGCGCCGTTGCGTCTGGTGGTGCCTTGGAAATATGGCTTTAAAAGCGTGAAGTCCATCGTGCGCATCAGTCTGACAAGCGAGCAACCGAAGACGACCTGGCAAAGCATTGCGGCAAGCGAGTACGGTTTCTATGCCAATGTGAACCCGACGGTTGATCATCCACGCTGGACCCAGGCACGCGAGCGGCGTCTGCCCAGCGGGCTGTTCAGCCCGAATATTCGCCAGACCGAGATGTTTAACGGGTACGGGGAGCAGGTTGCTTCTCTTTATACAGGCCTGGACCTACGGAAAAACTATTGATGCGTTTCATCTACTGGCGTGTGTCGGTGTTCGTCGCAGCGGCTTTGGTCCCCCTGTATTGGCTCTACCAGGCGTGGATTTTTGCTTTGGGGCCTGATCCTGGAAAGGTACTAGTTGATCGCTTGGGCTTGGGGACGTTGATCCTGCTTTTGATTACGCTGGCGATGACCCCATTGCAGCGCACGACGGGCTGGCCCGGATGGATCGCCGTTCGCCGGCAGCTGGGGCTGTGGTGTTTCACGTATGTGTCTCTGCACATGCTGGGTTATGGCTTTTTTATCCTGGGCTTTGACTGGGCGCAGTTGGGCGTAGAACTGGTCAAACGGCCCTACATTATTGTCGGGGCGCTGGGTTTCCTGGGGCTGTTGTCGCTGGCGGTCACGTCCAATCGCTATAGCCAGCGCCGTTTGGGAATGCGCTGGAAGAAACTTCATCGGCTCAGTTACCTGATTTTGGGCCTGGGTTTGCTGCATATGCTGTGGATCGTGCGGGCGGATCTGAAAGAGTGGGCTGTATATGCAACGATTGGCGCGTTGCTTCTGGTGCTGCGGATCCCCGCAATTGCTAAGCGTATACAGCGTCGCCAGGTTAAGAGCAGCAGTGTTCCCACTAAAGTTTAAATAAGTGCTTGACGCATCTCTGGATCTGTCTATAATTCGCCCCACTTCCGGCGCAGACGAAACGGAAAACTCCTTGATAATCAAAGAGTTGGGCGAAGTAAGCAGCGAGGAGTGCTTCGGTTCAGATGCTTGAATCGACAGCGGTGAAAAAGGCAGTTGACAGCAGGTTGT
>NZ_JACYUI010000022.1:0-27500 GCF_014841665.1 Pseudomonas sp. CFBP 8772
ACCAGGAGCAAGCACCCTTGGTTACTTGGGGTGCTTTTCCAAGTAACTCGCCGAAGGCGAAACAGTCTGCCCCCAGGCTGACGCCCTTGGTCTTCATGAGCCCCGCCGCAGGTCTAAAACCGGGGACAGATTAATTTACGATGAAGCGCTGTAAATAAATCAGTCCCCTTTCAGAGTCCGTAAATAAATCAGTCCCTTTTCAGGGCGCCCACGACGCCTGCCACAATCCGGTCCACCTCATCCCCATCGACCACCAACGGCGGCAACAACCGAATCGTCTGCCCCCGCGTCACGTTGATCAACACCCCATACTCCCGCGCCGCCACCAGACACACATCCCGAATCGGCCGCGTCAACTCAACCCCGATCATCAACCCCATCCCCCGCACCTGCGCCACATCAGGGTGCCCCGCCAGCGCAACGCGCAAGCCCGCCAACAACCGCTCACCCTGCACCGCCGCATTACGCAAAAGCCCCTCCCCCTCAACGATATCCAACACCGTACAACCCACCCGGCACGCCAACGGATTACCGCCAAACGTACTGCCATGACTGCCCGGCGTGAACAACCGCGCCACCGCCGCCGTCGCCAGACACGCACCAATGGGAATTCCATTGCCCAACGCCTTCGCCAGCGTCATCACATCCGGCACGATCCCCTCATGCTCAAAGGCAAACCAACGCCCCGTCCGACCCATGCCAGTCTGAATCTCATCCAGCATCATCAGCCAGCCGTTTTGCGTGCAATGATCGCGCAGCGCCTTCAGATACCCCGGCGGCGGTAACGCCACGCCACCCTCCCCCTGAATCGGCTCAACCAGAACCGCAACGATGCGCTCGCCATACACCCGCGTTGCTCGTTTAACCGCGACGATGTCGCCGAACGCCACCTTCACGAACGCCCCCGACATCGGCTGATAACCCAGCCGCGCGGCGCCGTTGTCACTGGCCGACAACGTGCCGAGGGTGCGGCCGTGAAAGGCGTTGTCCATCACCAGCACCAGCGGGTGCTCGATACCTTTGGCCCAGCCATACAGACGCGCCAGCTTGAGCGCGGTCTCGTTGGCCTCGGCGCCGGAATTGTTGAAAAACACCTGCTCCAGCCCCGACAGCCGGGTCAGGCGCTGCGCCAGCTTCTGCTGCCAGTCGATGCGGTAATGGTTGGACGTGTGCAAGAGCAGCCCGGCCTGCTCGCTGATCGCCGCGACAATCTGCGGATGGCTGTGACCGACGTTGGTCACGGCGACACCCGCGACAGCGTCCAGGTACTGACGGCCGCTGTCATCCCACAGCCGCGCGCCTTCGCCACGAATGAAGCTCAAGGGCATGGGTTTGTAGGTGTTCATCAGGCAGGCGGCGGTCATGTCGGTGGCTCCATCACGGGTAAGTGAGGCCAGTATCGTTAGCCCGTTCTGATGTATAAAGATCGCCATCCTTCAGTGACTTTAAAGCAGGGCTTGATAATGGACGTGTTTCTGGCGATGACGGTGTTCGTCAAAGTGGTGGAAGGCGGCAGCATGACCGCGGCCGCGCGCCAGTGCGAAATGTCGACGACCATGGTCGGCAACCACCTCAAAGCCCTGGAGCAACGCTTGGGTGTGAGCCTCTTGCAGCGCACCACGCGCCGGCAAAACCTCACTGAATTTGGCCTGGAATACTACCGGCGTTGCGTCGAAGTGCTGGGGCTGGTCAACGACTTCGAGCGCATGGCCGAACAGGCCCAGACCGAGCCCAGCGGCACCTTGCGCGTCACCGCCCCGCCGGCCTTCGGCGCCGAACGCCTGGCGCCGCTGCTCAGCGATTTCGTTCAACGCTACCCCGAGATCAAGGTCGAGGTGGTGCTCAGCAATCAGACCATGGACCTGATCGAGCACGGCTTCGACGCCGCCATCCGCCTCGGCACCCCGGAATCATCGGCGTTGATCGCCCGGCCACTGCAGGACTACACCCTGACCATCTGCGCGGCCCCCGCCTACTTAAAACGTCGGGGTACCCCGAAAACCGCCGACGACCTGCGTGATCACGACTGTCTCGCGTTCGCCTACCCCGCCGGTGACGACTGGCGTGCCGCCGAAAAACTGTGGCGCCTGACCGGCCCCGACGGCGTGATGGAAGTGCCGGTGTCGGGCTCGATGATCGTCAACAGCACGCCGGCGCTGCGCCAGGCCGTGCTCGCCGGGATGGGCGTGTCGATGCTGCCTGACGTGCTTATCAGCGAGGACCTGGCCAGCGGAAAGCTCGTGCCGTTGCTGCAGGATTACCAGCCGCCCAGCCGCACGCTGTGGCTGATGTACCCCCAGGACCGCTACCGCCTGCCCAAGGTGCGGCAGTTCGTCGAACATGCGTTGCGCGCCTGGGGCAAATAAGCGCTCACGCCAGCGACGTTCTCAACGCGAATTGATAGCGGGCATGTCGGCTATCGACCGACAGAAATAGTGCCCCGTTGCCCCCATCGATACAGTCGTTGCAACACTCAACGACAGGCATCGAGGTCGACAATGTCACGGGCCATCAAATTTCATCGCTTCGGCAAAGCCGATGTGCTCTGTTGCGAGGAGCTGCCTGACCGGTCCCCCGGCCCACAGGAAGTGTTGGTGCGTGCAGAAGCCATCGGCATCAGCTGGGACGACGTGTTGTGGCGGCAGAACCTGTCACTGGCACCGGTGCAACTGCCAGCGGGGCTGGGCAGCGAAATGGCCGGCGTCGTCGAAGCCGTCGGCGCTGGCGTGAACGATCTCAAAGTGGGCGACAAAGTGGCGAGCTTCAAAGCCATGAGCGCCAACCAGTACCCGGTGTGTGGCGACCACGTGATGGTGCCGCACAACGCGCTGACCCGATACCCGGACGCACTGACACCGGTGCAAGCCAGCGTTCACTACACGCCGATGCTGCTGGCCTGGTTTGCCTTCGTCGAGCTGACCAACGTGCAACCCGGCCAGACCGTCCTGGTCACCGACGCGACCTACAGCCCCGGAATTGCCTTCGTGCAGTTGGGCAAAGCGTTGGGGCTGCGGGTCATTGCCGCGACGCCCCACGCGGAGGACCGTGTATACCTGCTGGCGAACGGCGCCCATCGGGTGATCGTCACCGACGAGGACGACATCTGCTTGCGCATCGAGTCGCTGACCCACGGCCACGGCATCGAAGCAGTGTTCGACGGACTGGGCGGCATGCAGATGTCGATGCTCGGCGACGTGTTGGCGCCCCGCGGCAACCTGGTGCTGTACGGCCTGCGCGGCGGCAACAAGACACCCTTCCCGGCGCAGCAGGCGTTTCGCAAGAACATGCGCTTCCACGTGCACTGCCTCGAAAATTTCACCGGCAAGCCGGAGCTGGGCATCGAGCAGAACGGCCCCGCACTGCAACGGGCACTGGACGCCATCAACGAACTGACCGCCAAAGGCCTGCTCAAGCCGGACATTCACCGCACCTGGCCGTTCGAGCAGTTCGGCAAGGCCCACAACCACCTCGACGGGCACCCGGTGCGCGGCCGCGTGGTCCTGAAAGTCAGATAAGCACACGCCGCCGTTCACATCGGGTAACAGACCTGAAGAACTGCCTTGGTTGACGTCGGTGACGCGACGGCCACACTCCAGAAAAGGACTTTCCGAGCGAATGACCGCTCACCCAACTCCGCCCGCGGAGCTCCATCACACGTCAAGGAATGACTGTATGCCCCTCAACTCATCCGCTGCATCCCGCCCGCCCCATGTCGACTGGATGGCGCAAACGGCTGAACTCGGCCGCTTGCGCATCGACCAACTCATCCTGCCCGGCGCCCACAATTCCGGCAGTGACAAGCTGTCCCCCAACTTCGCCGTACCCCAGGAGATGGCCCAGGACGTCGCGCCCCTGGAACAACTGCGCCAGGGGGTGCGCGCGCTGGATTTGCGCGTGGCGTTTTATTCAAAGTACGAAACGGGTGACCCGCGGCGTTTTCAGCTGTTTCACCTGACCTCGTCGGGGCGCACGGTCGCCGGGGACATTCTGGCGTGCGTCCAGGGCTTTTTTGAAGAACTGGAGCAGAACGGCTCCCCGGCGCGTGAAATCGTTGTGCTGGATTTCCACCAGTTCAAGGATTTCACCGAACTGACCCATCGGGAATTTCAGGGCCTGCTCACCTCAACCCTGGGCACAAGGACAGTGCCGCGCACCCTGCGCCAACTCACCCTGGAAGACATCTGGAACGATCACCCGGGCAAGAACGTGGTGCTGGCCTACAACCGGAGTTCGGGTGACGAGCTGCTGTGGCCCGGGGTCAAGCAACGCTGGCCCGGGGCGAACCTGTTCAACACCAACACCCTGAAGGCGTTCATCAACGAAGTCGCGGTGGAGTACAAACCCGAGTTCAGCCTGACCGCCATCCAGTGCGCCAAGTATTCGCTGCCGCTGCACGCACCCAGTGACCTGAGCCGAAAGATCGATCAGTGGTTCGAATCGACGGACGAGAACAGCTTCATTCAGAATTTCTACATCATTAACACCGACTGGACCCTGCGCAGCGCCCTGATCGCTCAGTGCCGTCACGCCAATGGTGTGCGTGCCCGCTTCACTGTGCGCCATCCCGATCTGCCGCTGCAGCCCAAGCGGCGAGCCGCCAGCGTCGGGTGATCAGCAGCGGGTGATCAGCCCCTGGCGGGCGACGCGGATCAGCTGGTGAATCACCGCCTCCGCGCGCTCGGCCGTGGGCGCCTGGATGACCGCCAGATCAAACTGATCGTTGCTGAAGCGCTCGAGGGCGTCGTGGGTTTCGATGAATTGAATGAGGAAAGCGTGGGGGCCGCCCTGGCGACGCGGCCAGCCGTCGAGGTAACGCAGCAGCGTCGGCTGATGGGCACCGCCCAGAAGGATTTGCGGATTGCGACGATTGAACTGGCTGGCGATGGGCGCCAGACGAACGAGGGGACGCGGGTGGGAGTGACTGCTCATAGTGTCGTTTTCTCTGCCTCATTGGTCCGCTGGGCAGCGGTGAGAGGCAACACCGAACCAGCGCTTTAGCGGAATTTCGATGACGAATGACCGTCACCCGGCGCCCCGCAAGTAGCTGTTTAAATCGGCGCATGAACGGCATCCTAGAGAAGCGGCGTGGGCATTGTCAATCAGCGGCTCCTGTCGTTTGTTGGCTGAACCGAGCGCAAAAAAAATCCCGGCGTCGCCAGAGGCCGGGATTGGGTTGCCAGGAAGCTGGCCGGGGAATCAGCGACGTGCGATCAATCGATCCAGGGACAGGCGACCGGCGCCTTCGAAGAGCACCGCCACAGCGCCGGCAATCAACGCCAGGCCGAACTCGTAACCGTTGTTGGCCATGAACAAGCCGTTGTGGATGTGCACCGTGAGGATCGCCACCACCAGCATCACGATCACCACCAACGCCGCAGGCCGTGCCAGCAGGCCAAGGAACAGCGCCAGACCCCCGAAGAATTCTGCGCTGCCGGACATCAACGCCATCAGGTAGCCAGGGTTCAGGCCCAGGCTCGCCATGTACTGGCCGGTGCCTTCAAGGCCATAGCCGCCGAACAGGCCGAACAGCTTCTGGCTGCCGTGGGCCATGAGGATGATGCCGATAAGGATCCGCAGACCGGTGATGCCGAAACCGGCGTGGGTGTTGAAGATTGATTTGAGTTGAGCATTCATGGCGGGCATTCCGAGTGATGTGAGAATGGCGCCATATTAATCGGTTCTATAAATATGAGAATCGCAAAATACGCGCCATACCTATCGAACTATTAGATCTTTCAGCGCGTCGCCGGACGCTCCAGTGAACTGCGGGCCTGATCAAATGCGAGGTAGTACTTGTTGACGCTGTTAACGTAACTCACGACGTTCTTGCCGCCCTGCTCCATCGCCACGCGCTCGACCTGAAAAAACCACTGGTTCGGGTTAAGCCCCTGGCGCTTCGCTTCCGCGCGCATGGCCTGCACCCGCTCCGGGCCGAGGTTGTAGGCGGCCAGGGTGAAGGCCATGCGCTCGCGCTCGTTGATTTTCGGGCTGGCGAAAAACTTGCGCCGCAGCAGCGCCATGTATTTGCTCGCCGCCTGCACGTTGCCGTCGAGGTCATGAATATTGTCGACGCCGACGCGCTGGGCGGCCGACGGCGTAATCTGCAGCAGGCCCGTGGCGCCGCTGCCGCCCTTGGCAACCGGGTTGAGGGAAGATTCCTTGAACGCCACGGCGGCGAGGTCCAGCCAGTCCATCTTCTGTTTGTCGGCATGCAGTTGCAGCGTGGGGCGGAGTTTTTCCAGGCGCTGACGGTCTTCGCGGGCCAGCGGATTGTGGATCTGGTAGCGGTCCTTGTAGGCGGTCTGGAAGGCGGCGTCCTGATTGCGCGGCGGTTCGTAGGTTTGCAGGAAACGGTCAACGGCGCCGCGCAACACCACCGCGTCCTTGCGCACAAACCAGTTCATGTCGCCCGGATCGCTCAAGGCCGCAGCGCGGTCGATGCGCAGCTTCGGCATCACTTTGGCCCAGCGCTCGGCGATCGGTTGCTCGACCACGGTCAGGTGATAAACCCCGGCCTGGACCATTTCCAGCACGTCTTCCACCGCCAGGCTCGGGTCGACCCACTCGATCTTCACCGGCGGCAACTTGCGCAGGGCCAGTTTCTGGTTGAGCTGAAGAATGGCTTCATCGGCGGCGCTGCCGCTGGTCAGCATCAGTGTGCGGCCCGAAAGCTGTTCGGGATGCCTGAAGCCCCGCTCACCCTTGACGCCGACCACCACCAGCGGCACCTGGGCCACCACCGGTTCAGACGCGTCAACGTAATGCGCGGCGCTGGCGTCGAGCAGTTCGCCCGGCGCAACCATGTCACCTTCGCCCCGCTGGAGCGCGGCAAGCAATTGGTCCTTGGCTTTGGGAATGAGTTTGAGGGAGATTTTCTGACCGTCGCGGGCATGGCTGTTGAGGTAGGTTTCGAACGCCTGCAAGCGACGGCACTCGACGCCCACGGGCTCACCCTGAACTTCAGCGGAGCTGTTACGGCTCTGATTGACCAGCACCCGCAGGACTTTGCCGCTGCGGATTGCCGGCAGGTCGCGCACCTGATTCTTCTTGATCACCACGGGCGGGCCGGCGGGTCGCGGCGACGCATGGCCGGGCACGGCCATGACGCACATCAGGGAAAACAGGGACGCTCGGATCATTGACGCTCCGACGAAAGGCCGAAAAAGACGGGCTTGAAGTCTGCGTCGCGCAGCTGACCGGCTCGCGGCGTGCATCGCGGCGTGCGTCAACAAAACGGGATCACAGGCTTCGGGTATTCCAAGCAGTTGAGCCTGCTTGTTTTTTATCGCTTCAATCGCTCTGTTATTCTTCTCGGCCTCTGGCCTGAGGTAGCACCATGCAACTAATAGACATTGGCGTCAACTTGACCAACCCCAGCTTCGCCGCCCGCGAACGCGAGGTGGTGGAGCGCGCGTACGCCGCCGGCGTCGGTCAGTTGATCCTCACCGGCACCGACGTCGAGGGCAGCGAAAACGCCCTTGTGTTGTCGCGCCAGCTTGATGAAAGCGCCGAGCGATTGTTCAGCACTGCCGGCATTCATCCGCACTCGGCAAGCGCCTGGACGGGCGAAACCGAAAACCAGCTCAGGGCCCTGTTGCGTGAAAAGACGGTCTGCGCCGTGGGTGAATGCGGGCTGGATTTCAATCGCGACTTCTCCCCTCGCCCGCAGCAGGAAAAAGTCCTGGAAGCGCATCTGGCATTGGCTGTCGAGTTGCAGCTGCCGGTGTTTCTCCATGAGCGCGACGCCGACGAGCGCCTGCTCGCCATTTTGCGGGACTACCGCGACCAGCTCCCGGCGGCGGTGGTGCATTGCTTCACCGGGGAAAAACGCGCGCTGTTCAACTATCTGGACCTGGATCTGCACATCGGCATCACCGGCTGGATCTGCGACGAACGCAGGGGCACGCACTTGCACCCGCTGGTCCGCGAAATTCCGCGCGGCCGCCTGATGCTGGAAAGCGACGCGCCCTACCTGCTGCCCCGCACCTTGCGCCCCAAGCCGAAGAACGGCCGCAACGAACCGGCCTATCTGCCCGAGGTTCTTCGCGAAGTGGCGCTGCATCGAGGCGAGAGCCCGGAGGATGTCGCGGCCCACACCACTGATTGCGCACGGGCGT
Organism: Pseudomonas sp. CFBP 8772; assembly: GCF_014841665.1. NCBI lineage: Bacteria > Pseudomonadati > Pseudomonadota > Gammaproteobacteria > Pseudomonadales > Pseudomonadaceae > Pseudomonas > Pseudomonas sp. CFBP 8772. Next base: position 8,118 of record NZ_JACYUI010000022.1, read on the forward strand.
TTTTTGCGTTGCCGGTGGTGGAAGCTGCCACTCAAGCGTCGTAACAGTCGAAACAGGCGCCGGCATGTTTCGCAGGCCGAAGTTGCAGGCGCGCCGTCTGACGAGTCATCCCATAAACACCCATTGACCCAGATCAACGCTTCGCGTCTTCAAAGAGCACAAAATGATGGCACCTTGCCTTATCTCGTGCACCCACAGAAGACTTCCACCATGGCCCGCTGGCTGAGCAATGTTTCGCTGAAATACAAGTTCTGGGCGGTCAACGCCGTTGCGTTTTTCACCACGCTGTTGCTGGTGCTTTACGCCCTGCAGCTGGAACAACAAACCCGCGCCAACGACGCCAGGGCCGCCGTGCAGGCCGAAGCGCAGTTGTTGAGCGCCTGGCCCGCCGGGCAACCACTGCCAGCGGCGGCCCACCGTTTGACGTATCCAGCGGGACAGGTGCCGATGTTCAACGGTCAGCCCCTGCCCTCCCTGAGCACGGTCACCGGCTGGGCCGACCTGAAGGCCGACACAGACGGTACGCCTCTGATCGGCGCCTATGTCATCCAGCGCGGTGATCAACGCATCGCTGTGCTCGCCGCTGCGCCACACCTGCTGCAACTGGTGGGCGAGCGCTTTGTCCAGTACGCGGTCGCGGTGTTCATTCTGATGCTCGCCATGCTCGGCGCGTCGCAACTGCTGATCCGCTTTCTGCTGACCCACCTCAACACCCTCAAAGACGTAATGCTGCATGTTGAACGCAGCGGCGACCTCTCGGCGCGCGTGCCACTCGCCGGTGAAGATGAAGTCGGGCAGATGGCCAAGGCCTTCAACGCCATGCAGGCCGGTTATCAACGCATCGTCACCACCGTGGCCCACTCCGCCGCCCGCCTGGATGCAGGCGCGGGCCAACTGGCGTCGGGCATGAGCGAGGTGCGCCAGGGCATGCTCGGCCAGCAGAGCGAGACCGACCAAGTGGCAACGGCCATCAATGAAATGACCGCCACCGTCCACCACATCGCTCAACACGCCGGCGCCACCCGTGATCAATCCCGGAACGCTGATAAGCTCGCGGGCACCGGCAAAGCCGTGGTTGATCGCGTAGAGACGTCCATCGCCGGACTGTCCAGCGGGGTGCAACAGACGGCCGGGATGATCCAGCGGCTGGCCGAGGACAGTCAGAAAATCAATGGTGTGGTGAACGTGATTCACAGCATCGCCGAACAGACCAATCTGCTCGCCCTCAACGCCGCCATCGAAGCGGCCCGCGCTGGCGAGATGGGACGCGGCTTCGCGGTGGTGGCCGACGAGGTGCGGCATCTGGCGCGTCGGGTGCAGACGTCCACCGACGAGATCACCACCATGGTCTGCACCCTGCAGGCGGGCACCCGCGATGCGGTGGATTTCATGCAGGAGAGCTCGCACAAGGCCGACGACTGCGTGCAGCGCGCGCGGGAAGCTGGTCAGGCGCTGACGGCGATCACTGAAGCGGTGGCGCAGATGCGCGAGAGCAACACTCAGATTGCGGTGGCCGCGCAACAACAGAGCCAGGTGGCCGAAGAAATGAACCGCGCCGTCGTGAGCATCCGCGACGTGACCGAGCGCACCGTCCGGCAGACCGTGGACTCGGCCGGCACCAGCGATGAGCTGGCGACACTGGCGGGCGCCTTGAACACCGCCATCGGACAGCTGAAATTACAGGGCTGATTGCCTCGCGCGGCTGCGATTACTCAGAGGCATGCTGCCTATCAGGCTGATAGCAATCCTCGATTCGCCGAAGTAAAACTCCGGGCCTATTCTCACCTCAATCGAAAACACTTCTTGTTAATGTTTCACCGAGGTAAGCGTCATGCCCAAGTTCATTACGGATCTTCACATCGGCGAATTCTTTCACCCATCGCGCAAGGAAGGCCTGCCGTCCCATGTCGTGCTGTCGTCCCTGGCGTTTCCGCTGGCCATCGTCTCCGGGCTGTTGCTGCTCGACGGCGCGTTCAACGGCAGCCTGACCTCCGCCGCCATCGGCGTGCTGGGTCTGGTCGCTGCCCAAGCCATCAAAGCCCGAGGNTGTCACTAAACTCGCGGCATGCACGACTGATCAGCCGAAAACCGTCACCGTTTGGCGACTGATCGCCACCAACTCCCCTTTCGGCGTCCACAACGCCGCCGCGGTATGACCGTAGCCATCGCGGGCATGCTCGATCACCGCTCGGTACTGCGTCCAGTCATGGGTGGTCATGGCGGGCAACGGCTGTACAAACTCGATTGTCCACGTCAACGAACTCCCCGGTGCCGGCTTGTTCAGGTGCGGCAGCACCGCAGGCGGCCAGGTGTCGACCAGTGCCAGCAGGTGCGCTTCGGTCAAGGTTTCCTCTTCCACATCACGCAATCGCGCGTAACCGCCAATCGCACCGGACGGCGTATTGGAAAAAGGCAGGCCACCCAGCGCCCAGCGCAGGTCAATAAAGCGCAGGTATTCCGGCATCACCCCTGACACAAACGGAAACGGCTGGATCTCGTCCACCGGTGTGAACACCGGCGCTGGCTCGGCCTGCACCGAAATCATCGACTCGCGTGGGGCGCCGAAGCTGCCCTGAATCAGGGTCATGACCTCGCCGTTCTGCATCGCCCGCCCCACCACCTGGCTAACGGCCTTGCCCTCGCGGAGGATCTCCACGTCAAACGAGATCGGCGTGTCGATGGCCGGCGGGGCCACAAAACAGATCGCCAGCGACCGCACCGGCCGCTCGGCAGAGACCTTCGCGCGCATCGCTTCATACATCAACGCGGCCATCAGCCCGCCGAAGCAGGCACGCCCTTGGGCCCATGAGGCGGGGATGCTGACGGATTCGGGACGGGTGCGGACGGCGTCGAGCAGCTCGGAGAATTTCATGGACGTTCCAGGGTGGCAGGCGGGATGTGCAAATGGTAGCGAGGCAGCTGCCGCAGGACAGGGTTTATAAACGCCAATCCTGCGGACGAGACGGTTAAAAGGCTGCGCTGGACAATCCTGCGCGAGGGCCCTTAACGCGAGGAATGCTTACCAAAGCAAGCCTTGTACAAGCGTTCCAGCACCTGGTCAGACTTTTGCTCGGCACGATGAATGCCCAATTCCCACCCGGCCACGCAAGGTGAAAGATCGGCCTGATGCCGCGCCTGCTCCAGCCATTGCAGGTGATCGTGCCAGTCGCCCAGGGCGCCCTGGGCCGCTTTCAACCGGCGCTCCATGTTCTTCGGCTGATGACTGAGTTCAGGGTAAGCCTCACCGGCGTAACGCACACGCTTGATCAACAGCCGCAGGCGATGGCGGTCGTGGGCAGGGTCGCCCATGGCTTCGCGCAGTTGCTTCCACTGTTTGTCCAGGCGCTTTTCGATGCGCTGGCGCAATTTATCGAGCAGGCCGTGGCGTTCCTGGGTGCGCAGCAGGGCTGGCAATTGGTCCAGCACGCCGAACAGCCGATTGAGCTCCGCCGAACTGGCCACTTTCGGGCACGCGGTTTTCAGGTATTGATCGCGCTTGGCCGCGGCCTGGGGCAGACCCTGTTCCTCGAGGAACGCCGCCAGTACCTGCATGTCCCGCAAGGGCGTGGTCAGCGCACCGACCTCCTTCGCCGCCGCTTCCACTTGATCCAGCCCTGGCAGACCGCGCAGCGGGCGCAAGACACTGCGCAGGCGGCGGACGTTGGTGCGCAGGTCGTGCAGCGCTTCGCTGTCGGTGGAGACTTCCAGCCGCGCGTGGCAGGCAAGCAGTTTGATGTTAAGGCCGATAATCTCGGCGACCAGGTGATCGACCATCGCTGACATGAAACACTCCTTGGTTGAAGATGAATGTCTGATGACTTACGGCCGCTTGTCCCTCACAGCGGACAAACGCCACGGCAGGCTGCGGCGCAGGGATTTCAGGTGCTGGCGCAGGGTACCGACCGAGCCGTCCGCCCCGGCATAGCGCTGGGCTTCGAATTCGTCGACAAAATCCCTGATCGCCCCGGCGTGCGCCGGCAGTTGCGCGGCAGCACGTTGGGAGAAGGCCTGAGCACCCTCACCCGGCTGACGCTTAAGACCCTGCCGGGCGAGCAGACGTTCGAAATGGTTGAACAGGCGCAGCTGCGAATCGCTTTCGCGCCGCCACGGCTTGAACAGCCACAGCGCCAGCAGCCCGAGAATAACCGCCGCACCGCCGGCGAACACCGGTGCCTGAAACCCCGAAAACCAGCGGCCGAGCACTTGCAGTTGCTGCTGCCCCTGATAGCCCAGCACCCAGCGTTGCCAGCCGTAATTGAGGTTGTCCCAGCCCATGCGAATCGAATTGACCCAGGCCAGGTGCCGATAGCGCAGCGGGGACATTGGCGAATCGCCGAGAAAGTCTTCGTCCGCCGCCAGCGCCTGTTCAAGCCCCTGCTCGACCCGGGCAGGCGCCACCGCTGCGGTGGGATCAACGCTGCGCCAGCCCACGTTCGGTTGCCAGTATTCGACCCAGGCGTGGGCGTCGAACTGGCGCACGGTCAGGTAGTTGCCGTCCGGGTTCAACTCGCCGCCCTGATAACCAGCGACCACCCGCGCCGGCACGCCTGCCGCGCGCAACGCGAAAGTCATGGCCCCGGCGTAATGGGCGCAGAAACCGGCGCGGCTGCCGAACAGAAAGTCATCGATGCTGTTGGCGCCCAGCGCGGGGGGCTTGAGGGTGTAGCGGAACGGCTGCGAGGTGAAGTACGACAGCAGCGCGTCCACCACGGCGTCGGTGCCGGGATGGCGCCGATGCAGGTCCGCTGCCCACTCGCGCACTTGGGGATTGCCTTTGGCCGGCAGTTGCAGGGCCTGCACGCGGGCGCCGTCGCTAAGCACGGTCTCGCGCACCGCGTCAGGCCAGGATTCGGCGTTGTAGAGCATCGATTGCTCGACCGGTCGCCGCCGCTGCCAGCGGAAATCGCTCATCTGGCGCACGCCGGCCAGATCGGTCTGGCCCACGTCGAGGGTCATCAGCCACGGTTTGCCGGTCGGCTCCAGTACCACGCTGTAGCTGACCCGCTCGCCTTCCCGGCGCCACAGCGGCGCGTCCGGCACTTGCGCCCGCGAGGACTGCGACCAGCGTCTGCCGTCGAACTGCTCCAGGGTCAGCGCGCGCCAGTACAGCTGATTGCGCGGCGGCAGCGGGCCGTCAAAACTTGCGCGAAACACCAGCTCGGCGGACTTGCTCAGCTCGGCGATGTCCCCCGGCGCCATGCTGTCGGACAGCCCGGTCAGCGCCTTGTTGCTCGGTTGCGGCAGCGACCACAGCGGATCGAGACGGGGAAAGAACAGAAACAGCAGGATCATCAGCGGCACGGCCTGCAGCAGCAATTTGGCCGACAGCCTGAGCGTGGCGGCAGGCTTCCCGGAAATGCCGGACTGTTGCAGGCCGATCAACGCCGCCAGCAGCGTGGTGATCGGCAGCAGGGTAAACAGGCCCCAGAGCAGCGAGTCTTCGAACAGGTAACCGACCGCGATGCAGAAGAAGCCGAGGAAGATCAACACCAGCGCATCACGCCGATTCTGCATTTCCAGCATCTTCAGAATGAACGCGGCGATCAGCAGCGCCGCCCCCGCATCCAGGCCGATCAAGCTGCCCCGCGCCAGGTAAATGCCCCCGGCGGTGCCGACCAGCAGTCCCGACTTGATCCAGGTGCCGGGCATACGCACGCGCATGCGGAAGATCTGGATGCGCCAGAACGAGCAGACCAGCCACAACACGATCAACGCCACCGGCACATGCAAGGCGAATGGCACGATCACCAGCGCCTGAGCGATCAGCAACCAGTTGAGGCTGACCCGCGGAATCGGTTTCGCCAGGCTTGAGGACGTCATCGCGCAGCACTCTTTATCGGCCCCGTCATGCCCGCACCCCGTACAGCGCCAACTGGCGCAAACAGGCTTCGCGGTGGGCGTCGCCGCTGTCCACGGCCGAGATGAAACCGGGCAGGCGCAGCGCGAAGGGTTGCTGACGCTGGGACAATTCCAGCACCCAGTAGCACAGGCGCGACAGCCGCTCCTCGATGTCACCGCCCAAGGCCATGAAGTCCAGACACAGGTCGTGACCGCTGAGGTCGCTGAACTCCTTGACCATGAGCCCCTGCCCCCGCGACCAGGCTTTCCAGTGCATGCGCCGCATCGAGTCGCCCGGCTGCCACAGGCGCAGGCCCTGATAGTCATCGACGCCGGGGCCCGTCGTCGCGTGGCCGTCCTCCTCGGCATGGGGTTGCACGCCTTGCAGCAGCGGCATGGTTCCGACCACTGGTTGCGGGTAGATCAGCACGGTCTGTTCCAGGTCCAGCCAGCTCCAGGCGCGAAAAATCCCCAGCGGAAACACACTCTCCACACGCAAACGCGGGGCCCGCATCCAGCCGCGCTTGAGCGCCGGCAGGGTCAGGCCGACTTCGACCAGGCGCTCGGCCTCGACGTCGGTCTGCTCCAGTTGTTCGCTGTCCCAACCCAGGGCAATCGCCTGATGTCCATGGCCGGTGCTTTCCAGACGAAGGCGCAGTTGCACCGGTTCGCCGACGAATACCGAACGCGCATGACCGCCGCTCAGCACCAGTCCGCTGATGTTGCGGTAGGTGTGCAGAATGGCGAGCACGCCCACTGACAGCATCAGGAATGTCAGGCCGTAGGCGAGGCTGTTCTGGTAGTTGATCGACACCAGCAACAGCAGAAATAGAATGAGCGCGTAAGTGCCGCCGACCCGGGTCGGCAGGATGAAGATTCGGCGGTGATCCAGTTCGACCCGCGACGCCGGGGGGATTCGACGCCCCACCCAGCGCTGCCAGACCGGTTTGAAGCGTTCGATCACAGCACCGGCACCTCGCGCAGTAGCCACTGGACCAGCGCGCCGCCGCCGTGCCCGGTCGGGTCAGTGCGCTCGCGCAGGCGGTGGCTGATGACGGCAGGCAGAATCGCCTGCACGTCTTCGGGAATCACGTAATCGCGCCCGGCGAGCAGCGCCCAGGCCCGCGCCGCCGAGAGAATCGCCAGGCTCGCGCGGGGTGACAGGCCGTAGGCAAATTGCGGCTGGCTGCGCGTGGCATCGACCAGCCGCAGCACATAATCGACCAAGGCGTCGCTGGCCCGCACCTGCCGCGCCTGCTGCTGAAGCAACGCGAGCTCAGCGTGGTCCAGCAATGGCTCGATGCGCGGCAGCAGATCGCGACGGGACTCGCCCAGCAGCAGGGCCTTCTCCGCCGACCGCGCGGGATAGCCCAGGGACAGGCGCATGAGGAAGCGGTCCAGTTGCGATTCCGGCAGGGCGAAGGTGCCGCCCTGGCTGAACGGGTTCTGGGTGGCGATGACAAAAAACGGATCGGGCAGCAAACGGGTCGCGCCCTCGATGGTGACCTGGCCCTCTTCCATGGCTTCGAGCAGCGCGCTCTGGCTTTTGGGCGTCGCGCGGTTGATTTCGTCGGCCAGCACCAGCTCGGCGAAGATTGGCCCGGGGTGAAAGGTGAATTGCCCGGTGTCGCGATCAAAAACCGACGTGCCAAGGATGTCGCCCGGCAGCAGATCGGAGGTGAATTGAATGCGTTGATAGCTCAGGCCGAGCACCCGCGCGAGGGTGTGGCTGAGGGTGGTTTTGCCCATGCCGGGCAAGTCTTCGATCAACAAGTGCCCGCCGCCCAGCAGGCAGGTCAGCGCCAGGCGGACCTGCGGTTCCTTGCCCAGCACCACTTCATTGATCGCGTTGAGACACGCATCCAGTTTTCTGCCCATCGGAAGGCCTCCCCAGGCGACTGCTCATGGCTAATAGGACTGCAAACGATGCCAGACGTGCAGCCACTGTAAGGTCAGCGTAGGCGTTTTCGCTAGAGCGGGAGGGAGGGATTCATCAGGGTGGAGCGAAACAGGACTGTAGGAGTGAGCTTGCTCGCGATCCGCGTTATCTCAGCCAGCTAGATGGCGACTGACAGCAGGCTTCGCGAGCAAGCTCACTCCTTCAGGGAGACCGCTTGATGGCTGCGGACTTTGGAACGATCTCAGCGACCCGCGCGGGACTCACGGATGTAGAAACGGGCTTTCTCGGCTTTCTCGGAGCAACCTTCGAAGGCTTCGAACTGCTGCTGGGTCTTGGCGCCGGTCAGCAGCGACAGGGCCTTGGAGTAGCTGACCGTGCCGGCGAACCCTTCGGCCTTGGCCAGATCCAGCTCGTGCCAGGCCGCGTCTAGGTTAGTGGCGCAGCTGTCGCGGTAGGCCGTTTTGCCGGCGCAACCGGTGAGAACCAACGCCAACAGGGGCAGGCAGATCCAGGCTTTCATGGGTGTTACCTCAACTAAGGAAATCGACGATGCGGCTTTGACGGTGCGGCGATGCAAAAGTGCCACGCCGGGGCGATGCACAATACCCGTTTCGCGCGGTTGGCGTTACGCTGGTGTGTGATGAATCGGCCGCCTTGCGCGCCGCCTGAACGCTGACAGTGGGAAACCGCACATGAATAAACGCATCGCGCTGGTTCTGGGCTCCGGGGGCGCACGGGGTTATGCGCACATCGGTGTCATCGAAGAGCTCGAACACCGCGGCTATGACATCGCCTGCATCGCCGGCTGTTCCATGGGCGCGGTGATCGGCGGGATCTACGCGGCAGGCAAGCTCCCCGAGTACAAGGCGTGGATCGAAAGCCTGGATTACCTGGACGTGTTACGGCTGGTGGACGTGAGTTTCCGGCTGGGGGCGATTCGCGGCGAGAAGGTGTTCGGCAAGATTCGCGACATCGTCGGCGAGATCAACATCGAGGACCTGCCCATCCCCTACACCGCCGTGGCCACCGACCTCACCAACCAGCAGGAGATCTGGTTTCAGGAAGGCAACCTGCATTCGGCAATGCGCGCCTCGGCGGCGATCCCCAGCCTGTTCACCCCGGTGGTCCAGGGCAATCGCACGCTGGTCGATGGCGGCCTGCTGAACCCGTTGCCGATTGTGCCGGTGGTGTCGAGCCATTGCGATTTGATCGTCGCGGTCAACCTCAACTCCACGACCCAGAAGCATTACACGTTGCCGGTGATCGAGCGCCCGCCGGCGGTGAAGAAGCGTTTCGACGGCCTGATGACGTCCATCGGCTCGCACCTGCCGTTCCGCCGCAGGCTGGACCTGACCGGCGAGGATGGTTTGCGTCTGGCGCAGCAACGGCTGAAACCCAGTGCCGCCGTGCTGACGGGCAATCCGTGGCTGATGGCCGACATCGAATCCGCCGACCCCCAAGGCCAGCAACCCTCCGCCGCGCCCACCCAGGCCGGGGCGCCGAGATCGGCCAGCGGCTCGATCATCATCGACAACGTCGGCCCCGCCTCGCTGCTGGATTTGATCAACCAGAGCTTCGAGGTGATGCAGACGTCCCTGGCGCAATACAAAATCGCCGGCTACCCGCCCGACATCCTGATCAACGTGCCGAAACGCGTGTGCCGGTTCTTCGAATTCTACAAAGCCCCGGAGCTGATCGCGCTCGGGCGGCAGATCGCCAGAGAAACGCTGGATCGGTATGAGCAGGAGCATTAAAGGCGTGGCTTCCGACGCTTTCCCGGCTAAAGCCGGCCCCACAGTCGAGGTCACCGCCAGTTCCTCAGGTGCACGCGATGCTTTAGTAGGACCGGCTTCAGCCGGGAAGAGGCCCGCATGACCATCATCAATCATGCGCTGTGACCTCCAACGCTTTCCCGGCTAAAGCCGGTCCTACAGTCGAGGTCAATGCCAGTCCCGCAGGTGTACGCGATGCTTTAGTGGGACCGGCTTCAGCCGGGAAGAGGCCCGCATGACAACCATCAATCACGCGGTGTGACCACCGACGCTTTCCCGGCTAAAGCCGGTCCTACAGTCGAGGTCAATGCCAGTCCCGCAGGTGTACGCGATGCTTTAGTAGGACCGGCTTCAGCCGGGAAGAGGCCCGCATGAACGCCATTAATCACGCGGTTTGACCACCGACGCTTTCCCGGCTAAAGCCGGCCCCACGGTCGAGGTCAATGCAAGTCCCGCAGGTGTGCGCGATGCTTTAGTAGGACCGGCTTCAGCCGGGAAGAGGCTCCCATGAACGCCATTAATCACGCGGTTTGACCACCGACGCTTTCCCGGCTAAAGCCGGTCCTACAGTCGAGGTCAATGCCAGTCCCGCAGGTGTACGCGATGCTTTAGTAGGACCGGCTTCAGCCGGGAAGAGGCCCGCATGACCACCATCAATCACGCGGTGTGACCTCCAACGCTTTCCCGGCTAAAGCCGGTCCTACGGTCGAGGTCAACGCCACTCGCAGACTGGACGCAATACCTGAGTAGGACCGGCTTCAGCCGGGAAGAGGCCCCCATGACCACCATCAATCATGTGGTTTGATCACCAACGGTTTCCCGGCTAAAGCCGGTTCCACAGTCGAGTTCACAGTCAATCCCGCAGGTGTACGCGGCCGATCGGGGGAAAACGATGCTTCACCCATTCACCAACCGATACCCAACCCCCGCCTCGGTGACGATGTACTGTGGCGCGGCGGGGTCGTCGCCGAGTTTCTGGCGCAGGTGCCCCACCACGATGCGCAGGTAATGGGTGTCTTCGACATGGGTCGGGCCCCAGATGTCCTTAAGCAGTTGCTGTTGGGTAATGACCCGACCGGGATGCCGCGCCAGTTGCGCCAGCACCGCGTATTCCTTGCGGGTCAGGGCGACTTCCACATCGCCCAGGGACACCCGCCGATAGGCCAGGTCAATGTTCAGCGGGCCAATGAGCACCGCCGACTCCACTTGGCCGCCGTCCGGCGCCTGGCGCAGCAGTGAGCGAATCCGCGCCAGGAACTCCTGAATGCCGAATGGCTTGGTCACGTAATCGTTGGCACCGGCGTCCAGCGCGCGAACTTTCTCGCCCTCGCTGGCACGCACCGACAGCACCAGCACCGGCACCGCCGACCATTCGCGAAACTGGCTGAGCACATCCTGCCCGTCCATGTCCGGCAGGCCCAGGTCGAGCACCAGCAAGTCAGGTTTATTAAGTGCGGCCTGGGTCAGGCCGTCGTTGCCGGTCCCGGCTTCCAGCACTTTGTAGCCTTGTGACGCGAGGCTGATGCGCAGGAATTTGCGGATCTGCGGCTCGTCATCGATCACCAGAATGGTCGCCGTCTGGCTCATGGGTGTCCTGTCATTAGAAAAAAGGGCCGTCACAAAGGTCCGTCAGCGTAGCGCAAAACGGTTTCAGACCGCCTGGTCCATTTCCGCTTCAGGCTGCGCCTGCAGCGGCAAATGCAGACTGATACAGGTGCCGCGACCGTCGATGCCATCGCCCACGCTGATCCGTCCGCCATGGGCGCCGACCATGCCCTGACAGATCGCCAGCCCCAGCCCCGTGCCCTGGCCGCCTCGGTCACCCCGCGCGGCGGTGTAGAACATGTCGAAAATCTTCGCCCGTTCGCTCTCCGGGATTCCCGGCCCCTCATCGCTGACGGCAAAGACGATCTCTTCGTTCTGCGCACTGACCGCCATCTGCAGACGGCCATTGACCGGCGAAAAGCGCGCGGCGTTTTCGATTACGTTGATCAACGCCTGCTCGATCAGCGCGGCGTGGACATACAGCAGCGGCAGCTCTGCCGGCAATTGGGTCATGACCTGCAGCGGCGCGAGGACGGCGCGAAGGCGATTGAGTGCGCTGCCGACGATGTCACCCGGTGAGACCCAGTCCCGCGCCAGCTTCAGCGCGCCGTGGCCGAGGCGCGTCATGTCCAGCAGGTTCTGAATGTAACGGTCCAGGCGCTCGGCCTCGTCGCGGGTGCCTTCGAGCAACTCGCGGCGGTCTTCCAGCGGAATCGCCTCGCCCAGCGCCAGCAGGCTGTCAATGCTGCCGCGCATGGCGGTCAGCGGCGTGCGCAGGTCGTGGGACACCGAGGCCAGCAAGGCGCTGCGCAGTTGTTCGGTCTCGCCATGCAAACGCGCGGCTTCCAGGTCTTCGGCCAGACGCGCCCGGGCCAGGGCCTGACCCAGTGGCTGACTCAGCGCCGTGAGCAACCGTCGACGCTGAGGTATAAAAGTCTGGCCCTGTTTCGCACGAATCCCCAGCAAGGCCAGCGGCGCATCGTCCACCCACAACGGCAGCCACCACCAACTCCCCGACGGCAGCGTGCCGGTGCCCTTGCCCGCCGGTTGCCCGTGCTGCCAGGCCCAGTCCGCCGCCGCGCGCTCGAACTCGGAAAACTCCAGGGGCCCGCCGACTTCCACCTTCCACCCCTGCTCGCGGTCGTTGTCCAGGACGCACAGCTGCAACTCGCTCCAGCCGGCCAGATGATGATCGGCCGCACTGAGCACCGCCTGGCGATCGGTGGCGGCGGTCAGGCGGCGTGACAGGTCGAGCAGTTCGCTGGTTTCCTCCTGGGTGTCGCGCAGCGCTTGCAACTGGCGACGCTGACGAGCGGCGAGATTGCCGGTCAGCGCGGCCATCAACAGGAAGAACAGCAGCGTCAGCACGTCTTCTTCGCGCTGGATGCTCAGGGAAAAATTCGGTGGAATGAACAGAAAGTCATACGCCAGAAACGACAGCACCGAACAGACCATCGCCGGGCCGACGCTGCTGCGCACGGCCACCAGCAGCACGGCGGCGAGAAACACCAGAGAGATGTTTGGCAGCGCCAGCCAACTGGACACCGCCCAGGCCAGCGCGCTGGCGCCGACCGTGGCGAACAGCGCCAGGGCGTAATCGAACCAGACCAGATTGCGCGGCGAGGTGGACTGCGCCTGATCGGGACGCGACTCGCTGTCGAGCACGTTGATTTCCAGGCCGTGGGCATTGCGCAGCAGACGCGACGCCAACCCGCCGCCCAACACCCGACGGCGCAGCGAAGGCCGCGACTGGCCCACCAGCACCAGACTGGCGCGGCGTTCGGTGGCGTGCTGAATCAGCGTCTTCGCCACTTCCGGCGCGCGCAGCACCACCACTTCCCCGCCGAGGCGTTCGGCGAGCTGCTGGGCGTTCTGCAAACGGCCGCGGGCCAGTTCGTCGAAAAAGCGCCCGTTGTCGACGTGCACCAGGCTCCACGGCAGATGCCGCCGTTGCGCGACACGACTGGCATGGCGCACCAGCCGTTCGGCCTGGGCGTCGCCGTCGATCCCCACCAGCAGACGACCGCGCACCGCTGGCGCCGCCTGACCCAACTGCCGGTAGCCCAGCGCCAGGTCGTTGTCCACCTGGGCGGCGGCGGTTTGCATGGCCATTTCCCGCAGCGCGGTGAGGTTGGTCTGGGTGAAAAAGGCATCGATGGCGGCGCGGGCCTGCTCCGGCACGTAGACCTTGCCGTCGCGCAGCCGCTCCAGCAACTCCCGGGGCGGCAGGTCGATCAGCACCAGTTCGTAGGCTTCCTGCAACACCCAGTCCGGCAGCGTTTCGCGCACTTGCACGCCGGTGATGCCGCGCACCTGATCATTGAGGCTTTCCAGGTGCTGAACGTTGACCGTGGTGTAGACGTCGATCCCCGCCGAGAGCAGTTCCTGAATGTCCTGCCAGCGCTTGGCGTGGCGACTGCCCGGCGCGTTGCTGTGGGCGAGTTCGTCGACCAGCACCAGTTTGGGTTTCGCTGCGAGCAGACCGTCCAGGTCCATCTCTTCGAGCATGACGCCGCGGTACTCGGAACGCAGCATCGGTTGCTGCGGCAAACCGCCCAGCAGCGCTTCGGTCTCGGCACGGCCGTGGGTCTCGACGACCCCGGCCAGCAGCGAAACGCCCTGACGCATCTGCGTGTGCGCGGCCTGGAGCATGGCGTAGGTCTTGCCCACGCCAGGCGCCGCGCCAAGAAACACCTTCAGCCGCCCGCGATCGTCCCGGGGAAGATTGACCAGCAAAGCGTCGGCGCGGGTGGTTGAATTCACGGAAAATTGTCCTGATCCATTGGATGACGGTTGATCGTTGGTGGGCGGCATTGTAGGAGCGTGGCTTGTCCCGCGATCTGCCGGGTACCGGCAGCAAACCCGATTCATCGAATCAAGCTGATGCACCACGCGTCTGTTTTACGACTGCCGCGCAGCCGATCGCGGGACAAGCCACGCTCCTACAGCAGATCACGCCAGCGGGGTCAGTTCACGGCTTTGCCAGACGGTAACCGATCCAGACCCAGATTCAAGTCCAGCACGTTCACCACCGGCGGGCCGATCACCGAAGTCTGGGTGCTGTCCGCCACCAGCTTCTGCACCGACTCGCGCGACAGGTTACGCGCCGCGGCGATGCGGGCCACCTGGTATTGCGCCGCGGCTGGCGACAGATGCGGGTCCAGGCCGCTGCCGGAGGTGGTCAGCAGGTTCAACGGTACCGGGCCCTGGCTGTCGACTTTTTCCTTGGCGGCGTCCTCGGTCACTCGCGTCGCCAGCGCCGGATTGCTCGGCGCCAGGTTGCTCGCGCCGCTGGCCACGGTGGCATAGGCGCCGGCAGAGGGACGCGGGTGAAACCATTCTTCGCCGGTGAAATTCTGTGCGATCAACTCGGAGCCGCGCACCTTTTCATGGTCGTCGTAGACCAGGCTGCCGTTGGCCTGATCCGGAAACGCCACTTGGGCGACACCGGTCACCACCAACGGGTAAGCCACGCCGGTGATCAGGGTCATCAGAACGATCAGGCTCACGGCCGGACGCAATACGCTGGACATCATTCAATCCTCATTTCGAAGTGAGCGCCGCGCGGGATCATCACCACGCGGCGCGATCAACGGGTTAAACCAGGTGCAGAGCGGTCAGCAGCAGGTCGATCACCTTGATGCCCACGAACGGCACGACCAGCCCGCCGAGGCCATAGACCAACAGGTTGCGGCGCAGCAGATGCGCCGCGCTGGCGGCCTGCACCCGGACACCGCGCAGCGCCAGCGGGATCAGCACGACAATGATCAGCGCGTTGAAGACGATGGCCGACAGAATCGCGCTCTGCGGGCTGGCCAGGTGCATGATGTTGAGCACGCCCAGTTGCGGGTAAATGGCCGCGAACAGCGCCGGCAGGATGGCGAAGTACTTGGCCACGTCGTTGGCGATGGAAAAGGTCGTCAGGGCACCGCGGGTCACCAGCAATTCCTTGCCGATCTGCACCACGTCCAGCAGCTTGGTCGGGTCGCTGTCGAGATCGACCATGTTGGCCGCTTCACGCGCTGCCTGGGTGCCATCGTTCATGGCCATACCGACGTCGGCCTGGGCCAGCGCCGGCGCGTCGTTGGCGCCGTCGCCGCACATCGCCACCAGACGCCCGTCGTTCTGTTCCTGACGGATGCGCTCCAGTTTCTTCTCGGGAGTGGCTTCGGCCAGCACGTCATCGACGCCGGCTTCTGCCGCAATCGCTGCCGCCGTCAGCGGGTTGTCGCCGGTGACCATGACCGTGCGAATGCCCAGTTTGCGCAGCTCCTCAAAACGCTCCCGAATGCCCGGCTTGACCACGTCCTTGAGGTGAATCGCGCCGAGCAGTTTGCCGTCGCCGCAGACCAGCAACGGCGTGCCGCCGGTCTTGGCGATCTTGTCGATTTCCCGCGCCAGCACCGGCGGCAGGTCGCTGCGGTCACGGCCGAGGAATTTCAGCAGCGAGTCCACGGCGCCCTTGCGGTACACACGGCCCTCGAAATCGACACCGGACAAACGGGTTTCCGCCGTGAACGGCACCGCCGTCAGCTGGCTTGGCGCCGGCTCGGTCATCGGGTGCTGCCCGCGCAGGTATTCGACGATGGACTTGCCTTCGGCGGTGTCATCTGCCAGCGAGGCCAGCAGCGTGCCTTCGCTCAGCTCTTTCGGCGTCACCCCCGGCGCGGCATACACCGCCGCGCAACGACGGTTGCCGAACGTAATGGTGCCGGTCTTGTCCAGCAGCAGCACGTGCACGTCACCCGCCGCTTCTACAGCGCGACCGGATTTGGCGATCACGTTGAGGCGCACCAGGCGGTCCATGCCGGCAATGCCGATGGCCGAGAGCAGGCCGCCGATGGTGGTCGGAATCAGGGTCACCAGCAACGCGACGAGGAACACCAGCGGCAGGTTACCGCCGGCAAAATGCGCGAACGGCTGCAGGGTGACGACCACCAGCAGGAAGATCAGGGTCAGGCCGATCAACAGAATGTCGAGGGCCACCTCGTTGGGGGTCTTCTGCCGTTTGGCACCTTCGACCAGCGCGATCATGCGGTCCAGGGTCGACTCGCCGGGGTTGGCGCTGATCCGCACCAGCAGCCAGTCGGACACCAGACGGGTGTTGCCGGTGACGGCCGAACGGTCGCCGCCGGACTCGCGAATCACCGGTGCAGACTCACCGGTGATCGCCGCTTCGTTGACCGCCGCGATGCCTTCGATGACCTCGCCGTCGCCCGGGATCAGCTCCCCGGCTTCAACGCGGACCACATCGCCCTTGCGCAGGGTGGCAGCGTTGACCATCTCGTAACTGCCGTTTGCACCCTGGATCCGCGCCTTCAGGCCTTCGCTGCCGGCTTTCAGGCTGTCGGCGCGGGCCTTGCCGCGACCTTCGGCCAAGGCTTCGGCGAAGTTGGCGAACAACACTGTGAACCACAGCCAGATCGCGATCTGCACGGCGACAGACGTTGGCACCGCCGGGTCAGGGATCAGGCACAGCACGGTGGTCAAAACCGCGGTCAGTTCGACCACCAGCATCACCGGCGCACGGTGCAACTGGCGCGGGTCGAGCTTGACGAACGCCTGCACCAGCGCCGGGCGCCACAGGGCGGCAAGACCGGTCTTGGCCGCGACGGGCTGCGCGTCGTGGCTTGCGGCCTTGCTGGCCGGAATTTTACTGTCCGGGCTCTTTGTTACGGGGGCTTGCATGTTCATGGTGTGGTCCTCAGAAGCCCAGGCTCAAGTGTTCGGCAATCGGTCCCAGTGCCAGGGTCGGCAGGAACGTCAGGCCACCCACGAGCAAGATGGTCACGGTCAGCAGGGTGACGAACAGCGGGCCGTGGGTCGGGAAGCTGTTCTGGCCCAGCGGCGAGCTCTTCTTCGCCGCCAGACTGCCGGCCAGCGCTAGCACCGGCAGGATGTAGCCGAAGCGGCCAATGAACATCGACAGGCCCAACATCAGGTTATGGAAGGTGGTGTTGGCGCTGAAGCCGCCGAAGGCCGAGCCGTTGTTGGCGGTCGCCGAGGTGTAGGCGTAGAGCAACTGACTGAAACCGTGGGCGCCGGGATTGCTCACCGCCCCCGCCGGACCGGGCAAGGTCGCCGCCAGCGCGCCGAACACCAGCACGCCGACCGGCATCACGATCAACGTCGCCACCAGCAACTTGACCTCACGGGCCTGCAGCTTCTTGCCGAGGTATTCCGGGGTTCGGCCGATCATCAGGCCGGCGAGGAACACCGCGATCAGCACGTTCAGCAACATGCCGTAGAGGCCTGCGCCGACGCCGCCGAAGATCACTTCGCCGACCATCATGTTGGCCAGGGCGATCATCCCGGTGAGCGGGTTGAGGCTGTCATGCATGCCGTTGACCGAACCGTTGGACGCCGCCGTGGTGGTCGCCGCCCAGAGCACGGTGGCCGTGGTGCCAAAGCGGGTTTCCTTGCCTTCCATGGGCGCGGCCTGCTCGACCGACGCAATGTTCAGCGCAGGGTTGGGCTGGTATTCGGACCACATCGCCGTCGCGCCGCCGATCAGGAACAGCGCCAGCATGCAGGCGATGATCGCGCGGCTCTGGCGCATGTCCTTGACGTAATGGCCGAAGGTGAACACCAGCGCCACCGGAATCAGGATGATCGACACCAGCTCGAACAGGTTGCTCCAGATGGTCGGGTTCTCGAAAGGATGCGCCGAGTTGACGCCGAAGAAGCCACCGCCGTTGGTGCCCAGTTGCTTGATCGCAATCTGGCTGGCGGCCGGGCCCAGGGGAATGGTCTGGTCGGTGCCTTGCAGGGTCACGGCGTCCACGTAATGGGCGAACGTTTGCGGCACGCCTTGCCACACCAGCAGCAGCGCCAGTACCAGGCACAGCGGCAGCAGGCCGTAGAGGGTGGCGCGGGTCATGTCTGCCCAGAAGTTGCCCAGGTGCTGCGTCGAGCGACGGCTGATGCCGCGGCAAAACGCGACCAGCACGGCGATGCCGGTGGCGGCGCTGACGAAGTTTTGCACGGTCAGGCCGGCCATCTGGCTCAGGTAGCTCAGGGACGCTTCGCCGCTGTAGCTCTGCCAGTTGGTGTTGGTGACGAAGCTCATGGTGGTGTTGAACGCCAGCGACCACTCCATGCCCGGCAGGCCCTGTGGGTTGAGGGGCAGCGAGCCTTGCAGGAGCAGGATGGCGAACAGGACGACGAACCCGGCCAGGTTGAAGGCCAGCAGGGCGATTGTGTAGGTTTTCCAGTTGTGTTCGACGGTGGGGTCGACGCCGGACAGGCGATAGCAGATGCGCTCGACCGGGCCCATGACCGGGGTCAGGAAGGTGCGTTGGCCTTCCATGACGTTGTAGTAGAACCGTCCCAGCAGCGGCGCGGGCAGTAGCACCAAGGCGAAAAACGCCAGTATCAGCAGGTAGTCGTAACCGTGCATGGCCGTTACTCCTCGACCCGGCCGGCGCGCAGGAGCGCGACCAGCAAGTAAACGAATAACCCTGCTGCGAGCAGCAGTGACACCCCATCCAGAACGCTCATGAAAAACTCTCCGTCATACGGCGACTGCCGTGTGGGGCAATTGTGTTCAGTGGGGGTGTAAAGGAACGAGAGCGACGGGGGTCGGGGGGCATAAAGAAAGCGTAAAGAGTGAATAAATCAGGGCGTTTAGAAGCTTTACACCGTAGGCATATCCGTTATTTATGTGGGCTGTTGTTATGGGGCGGCCTAACGGCCTGCTGTTTCGCCTCCGGCGAGTTACTTGGAAAAGCACCCCAAGTAACCAAGGGTGCCTGCTCCTGGTTTGGCCCGACTTCGTCGGGTTCCCTCACTCCGACGACGCTCCGTGGGCCCAAGTCGCGTTTGGCGGTGTTTGAACCTTCTGTGTATGGAGATCAAAAGCCAAAAGCGAAAGCAGATCAAAAGCTTCCCGGCTAAAGCCAGTCCTACAAAGGCATCGCATGCGTACAGTGAGATTGGCGGTGACCTCGACTGTAGGACCGGCTTCAGCCGGGAAGCTGTTGATTCGCTTTAGATCTTGATCTTGACCTTGATCTTCATACGCAAGACGTCCAGGCGACACCCATCGCGACTTGGGTGCAGGCTGAACGCAGGTTTTGCGCAGTGGGCCGAGCGGCATGGATGCCGCGAGAGCGCCGTCAGGGCATGGATGCCCGTTCGGCGCGGGCCCACGGAGCGAGACCGGAGTGAAGGAACCCCGAGGAACGAGGGGCCCAACCAGGAGCAAGCACCCTTGGTTACTTGGGGTGCTTTTCCAAGTAACTCGCCGAAGGGGGGGTGTCAGAAATTTTGTGTTCGGGCATAACATGAGTAAGAGGTGCATGTATGCCAACCAAAAAGAAACCTGCG
>NZ_JACYUI010000023.1:0-26282 GCF_014841665.1 Pseudomonas sp. CFBP 8772
GACAAGCTGCTTAAGATCTAAAGCGACAACTACGTTGACACACACCGCTTTTTAAAAGTAACTCGCCGAAGGCGAAACCCGAGGCCCTTAGGCCGACGCTTTAGATTTTGATCTTGATCTCAGCCTGTAAAAGCATCCCGCCAAGCGAGGAACCGCCGCTCCAGCATCGCCAGCACCCCATCGGTCAGCTTGCCCAACACCGCCAACACAATGATCGCCGCCAGCACAATATCGGGCCGTGACGTCTCGCGCCCGTCACTCAGTAAATAACCCAACCCTTTCGTCGCGGCGATCAATTCCGCCGCCACCAGAAACATCCACGCCAGACTCAACCCCGAACGCAAACCGGTGAACAAACCGGGCAGCGCGGCGGGCAAAAACACATGCACGATCATCTGCCGCCGACTGAAGCGATACATCCTCCCCACCTCCACCAGCTTGCGATCAATATTGCGAATGGCCGCAACGCCGTTCAGGTACACCGGGAAAAACGCCCCAATGGCAATCAACACAATCTTGGAGGTCTCACCAATCCCCAGCCACAACAGCAACAGTGGCACCCAAGCCAGGCTCGGGATGGAGCGCAGGCCGGCGAACGTCGGCTCCAGATACGCTTCCGCCTCGCGGCTGAGTCCGACCCACGCCGCAAACACCAGCCCCAGCCCCGCGCCGATCGCGAACCCCGACAGCACCCGCGTCAGGCTGGCGCCGATGTGTTTCCACAGCGCGCCGTCGGCCAGATCAGTCAGGGTCGTTGCAATCTCGCTGGGGGCCGGCATCTGGTAGGACTGCACCCAGCCCACCCGTACGGCGACTTCCAGCAAGAGCAAAATAGCCACCGGCACGGCAAGGCCCTTCAAGCGGGTCCGCCAATTCCCATGGGCTTGCCGCACAACCGGTGGCGCGTCAGATGCCTCGTCCTTCAACGCCTGAGCCCTGGGGCTGACGCTGTTTCCGATACTGCTGCCACTGGCTTGGCTGCCCCGCGTGTTGCTCATGGCTGGACGTCGATCGCGTTGCCGAAACTAGGGTCGATCAATTGGTCGATGATCTGGTCGACGTTCGTGCCTTTGCGCACCAGCGCTTCGGACACCAGAATCGGCGCGGCGGCCTTCGACGCGGTGACGTCCTTGTCGGTCAGCAGGGGGCTGCCGAGGTCAGTGCGGGTCAATTGCAGTTTGGCGACATCCAGCGGCAGGCCTGACTCGGTGGCGAGCAATTGCGCCAGCTCGTCCGGATGTTTCAGCGACCACTCCCGGGCTTTTTCGTACGCGCCAAGGACGGTTTTGATCGCTTCCGGGTGCTCCTTCGCATAGCGCTCGGTCACGCTGACGACGCCAAAGCTGTTGAAGTCCTTGTTGCGGTACAGCAAGCGCGAGCCGGCCTGAATTTCGCTTGCCGCCATGTGCGGATCGAGCCCCGCCCAGGCATCGACGTCGCCTTTCTCCAGCGCAATGCGGCCATCCGGGTGCTGCAGATGCAAGAGTTCGACGTCGTCCTTGGTCAGCTTCGCCTGCTGCAAGGCGCGCAGGGTGAACAGGTAAGGGTCGGTGCCTTTGGTGGCGGCAATTTTCTTGCCTTTCAGGTCGGCAACGCTCTGCAGCGTCGAGTCCTTGCGCACCACCAGGGCGGTCCATTCGGCGCGGCTGTAGACATAAACCGATTTGATCGGGCTGCCATTGGCCCGCGCCAGTACCGCTGAAAGACTGGCGGAGGAAGCGAAGTCGACGCCACCGCTGTTGAGGTATTCCAGCGAGCGGTTGCTGCCCTGGCTGAACACCCAGCTGACGTTGCTCTGTGGCAGCGCCTTTTCCAGCCAGCCAAAATGCTTGAGCACCAGACTGACCGGCGAGTAGTAGGCGTAATCGAGATGCACCTCGGCAGGTGGCGCCTCGGCAGCCTGGGCCTGCGGCAGTAGCGTCAGGGCAAGAGCAACGGCGAGCAGTTTGAAAGAAGTCGGCAGACGGGAAAATGGGGTCATGGGTAAGTGTCCAATCAAGGGGCGGAAGCTGCGCACGGCTGCTTATGACGAAATCAGCAGTCGGAGCGAATCGGTCTGCTTGATTGGAATATTGCAGGCTTTGTGCCATTGGCCAGAGGCCGCCTTTTTGCCGTATTTGCGGGGTAGAACAGAGGCAGCGGGGTTTCTGAAACAACAGTCTGTTGATTGACTGTTGCTGGGCGAACAAAGGTAATTGGCACCTCCGCGGAGGTCGCTGTACTGCTCAGCGCGGTGGTCCGCAGCGGCTACACACCGTTGACTCAAAACAACGCCATTTGACCGTTCGGCGATTAATTCGGGAAATCAGGTGGTTGCGTGCAACCTCTTGAGCATTTACTCATCTGATGGGCATTCGTTATACGGAAACATTCGCTCGCCATACTGCGCCGAGCCACACGCTGACAAGGACGTTGCATCGGGCGTCACGCCCATCACGAACCATCAGAATTCCATGCCGATATGAGCCTTTCAACGCCTCCTCTGTTGTCCCGCGCAATGCAGCGCATGACCTATTTTCTGTTGCCGACCCTGCTGATCGCGTCCGCCATTTTCTGGTTCGCCGCCGGTAAAGGCGTGCACGCCGAGTCCAAGAACGGCACTCAGACGCTGGTGTTTCTACGCCACGCCGAGAAGCCCGAAACCGGCCTGGGTCAGCTCAATTGTCAGGGTCTTAATCGCGCTATCGACCTGTCCACAGTGCTGCCGAACACCTTCGGCAAGGCCGACTTCATCTTCGCGGCGAACCCCAGCCGTCATGTAGAAGAAGGCGAACATGATCATTCCTACAGTTACCTTCGCCCGCTCATGACCGTTGGCCCCAGCGCGATCAAGCTGGGCCTGCCGGTGAACATCGACTTCGCTGCCAACGACACCGGTGATCTGGCCGATGAGTTGATGCGCGACAAATACCACGACGCCACTATCTACACGGCTTGGTCCCACGGTTACCTGCCGGAGCTGATCAACAAAGTCGCCGAGGAGGCATCGGGCGAGAAACTCAGACTGGTCGACGACTGGGTGGCCGAGGACTTCGATTCCGTGCTGGTCCTGACGCTCAAGTGGAACGACGGCAAAGCCACGCTGCAGTACGAAAACTACAAGCAGAACCTCAACGGCGGCGCAGTGGGCTGCCCGAGCTGACGGGAATGCATGGGATCCCCTCGTAGGACGCGATCCGTTGTAGGACCGGCTTCAGCCGGGAAGAGGCCAGTGTGATCACCCTCATTTTGCAGTGTGACGCCTGATGCTTTCCCGGCTAAAGCCGGTCCTACGGTTAGAACGCGATGCCACTGTAGGACCGGCTTCAGCCGGGAAGAGGCCGGTGTACTCACCCTCAATTCTGCAGTGTGGCGCCTGACGTTTTCCCGGCTAAAGCCGGTCCTACGGTTAGAAGGCGATGCCATTGTGGGACCGGCTTCAGCCGGGAAGAGGCCGGTGTACTCACCCTCAATTCTGCAGTGTGACGCCTGACGCTTTCCCGGCTGAAGCCGGTCCTACGGTTAGAACGCGATGCCATTGTGGGACCGGCTTCAGCCGGGAAGAGGCCGGTGTACCCACTCTCAATTCTGCGGTGTGACACCTGACATGTTACCGGCTGAAGCCGGTCCTACAGTCGGGGCGCGATCCGGTCCTGGGGTCGACACCGCCTGATGTGTTCGAGCCCAAAAAATTTGTACGCCTTCATCGATTACGCTAGCGTCAGCCGACCTGACTGCCGGCGATTCCCCATGCTTCGACCTCTCCAGCCCCACGCCTCGCGCCTGATCCCCTTCAACCCGCCGTTCGACTGGCAGCGCATGCTCGATTTCTTTGCGGCGCGGATGACGGCGGGCGTGGAGGCGGTGGTCGATGGGGTGTACATGCGCACGATCGACTTCAAGGGCAGCCAAGGTGCCTTGTCGGTCGCACTGGCGCCGGACGGGCAGCAATTGCTGGCGACCGTCCATGGCGAGGTCAGCCAGCACATTGATGAGCTGATCGTGCCGGTTTCGCACATGTTCGATCTGTACGCCGAACCGCCCATCATCGACCAGGCTCTCTCGCAAGACCCGTGGCTGGCCTCGCTGGTGCAGCGTCGCCCGGGGCTGCGCGTGCCGGGGGCGTTTTCCGGGTTCGAGCTGGCGGTGCGCACGATTGTCGGGCAGCAGGTCAGCGTCAAGGGTGCGACGACGATTATCGGTCGCCTCGTGCAGCGCGCCGGGGTTCAGGTCCACGATGGGCTGCATGAACAATTGGCCTGGCGCTTCCCGACGCCTGAGGCCCTGGCGCAGGCCAACCTGGACAAGATCGGCATGCCCGGCAAGCGCGTCGAGACCCTGCAGCGTCTCGCGGCGGCGGTGGCCAGTGGCGAGCTGTCCCTTGACGTTCGTCATGGCGTCATTGGCGATTTACGGCGACAGTTGCTGGCCATGCCCGGCATCGGCCCCTGGACCGTGGAATACATCGCCATGCGCGCCTGGCGTGACCCGGACGCCTGGCCTGCCGCCGATCTGGTGCTGATGAATCTGATGACCCTGCAGGAGCCGACCCTGCTGCGCCTGCCGCAGCACAAGGCGCGGGCCGAAGCCTGGAAACCCTGGCGCGCCTACGCCGCGATTCACATCTGGAATTCCGCGGCGGACGCGGCGGGCAAGCAGAAGGGCGGCTGACCTGTGAGTTCGAGCGCAAGAAGCGGGTGGTTCGAACCGGGCGCGCGAGTAGTATGTCGGCATTCGACCCGGCGCCCGGACGGTCTGGGTCATGCCGCATGATCACGGATCATGTCGGGTCATTGCCGATGACCAAGGCGCACCACGATCCAGTGCGAAATCCGCAACACGCGCAAGACCGCAAGCCAGGCCACAAGTCAGAGCAGGAGCCAGACGATGATCTTCACCTACCGCTTCATCGATTCCCCGGTCGGTCAGTTGAAGCTGATCGCCAAGGGCCCGCGTCTGGCCGCCGTGCTCTGGGAAACCGACCGCCCCAACCGCGTGCTGCTCGGGCCGATGAGCGAAGATGCCGGCAGCGATATGCTGGACCGGACCGAGCGCCAGCTCGGCGAATACTTTGCCGGTCGCCGACAGCGCTTCGACCTTGAGCTCGAATTCCATGGCACCGCATTTCAGCAGAAAGTCTGGCAGGCCTTGTTGAATATTCCTTTCGGCGAAACCCGCAGTTATCTCGACATTGCCGTGCAGATCGGCAACCCCGCCGCCGTGCGCGCCGTCGGTGCCGCCAATGGCAAGAACCCGATTTCCATCATCGCCCCGTGCCACCGGGTGATCGGCAGTTCCGGCGCGCTCACCGGTTTTGCCGGTGGCCTCTACGCCAAGCACCTGCTCCTGACACTTGAGGGGTATCAGCCCGCGTCGCGTGGCAAGGGCATTACGGCGGCGGCTTTGACCCAGGCGTCACTGTTCTAGACTGGCCCCCACACACACGCACACCCTGTCAGTAAAAACCCGCACAGAAACCGAATCAATGGAGATGATCATGCCCGGTTCCGCTCAGACGTTTCGCTCACTGCACCACCAGTCCACCGTTTTGCGCCTGCCCAATGCCTGGGATGCCGGCAGCGCTCGGCTGTTCGAAAGCCTCGGCGCCACCGCCATTGCGACCACCAGCGCCGGGGTCGCCTGGGCCCAGGGCTATGCCGATGGCCGTGTGTTTCCGGTGGACATCGCGGTAACCGTCGCGGCCAGCATCGCGCGGCTGATCAACGTGCCGCTGTCGGTGGACATGGAAAACGGCTACTCGGACGACCCGCAAACCGTGGCGGAAAACGTCAAGCGGATGCTGGACGTCGGCGCGATCGGCATCAATATCGAGGACGCTTCCGACGCGCCGGCGCTGCTGGCCCGCAAGATCGAGGCGATCAAAAGCATGGCGGCCCGCAACGGGCTGGACGTCTTTATCAACGCCCGCACCGACGTTTACCTGGCGAGTCTGGTCGCTGAAGAGTTGCGTCTGGAGGAAACACTGAAGCGCGGCCAGCTTTACAGGGAAGCGGGTGCAGACGGCCTGTTCGTGGCGGCATTGGTGGATGTCGAGCACATCAAGACCGTCGTTGCAGGCATCGACCTGCCCATCAATCTGTTGGCGCGACAGGGGCTGCCCGCCGCCGACGCGCTGGCGCAGCTGGGCGTGCGCCGTTTGAGCGCCGGGTCCACCATCACGCAGACCTTATGGGGACAGGCCGAGCAACTGGCGCGGGGCTTTCTGCAGGAGGGGCGATCGGAAGCGGTCACCGAAGGCAGCCTGACCTACCCGCAGATCCAGGCGTTGTTTGAGCGCTAGATAGCACCCATCGCAATAAATGAAATAAGGGGGGGCGATTCTGTGGATTCGCCGCTCTGTTACAAAAATTGCCAAGGGATCGACAGGAGGCGCTGGTCAGGATTAGTCGAAAAGAGTACAAATGTGCTCCATGACGACCCTATCCCCCAAACGCGCTGCCATCCTCACGTTCATACGAGATCGCATCGCCCAGAATGGCCAGCCTCCCAGCCTGGCTGAAATTTCCGAAGCCTTCGGTTTTGCTTCCCGCAGTGTCGCGCGCAAGCACATCGTGGCCCTGACCGACGCCGGCTTGATCGAAGTCGTCGCCAATCAGGCCCGCGGCATCCGCCTGCTGGACACTGGGCCACGGCCGCAGATGCTCGACATTCCCGTACTCGGTCGGGTGGCCGCCGGCGCGCCCATCGGGCCCGACCTCGACAATCACGACACCTTCACGCTCGACAGCCGCACCTTCATGCGCGTCCCGGATTACCTGTTGCGGGTGAGCGGGGACTCAATGATCGACGACGGCATCTTCGACGGTGATCTGGTGGGCATCCTGCAAAGCGCCGAGGCCCGCGACGGTCAGATCATCGTCGCCCGGCTGGACGGCGAAGTGACCATCAAGCGCCTTGAGCGCGGCGATGATCAGCTTCGCTTGCTGCCGCGCAACCCGGCATATCAACCGATCATCGTGCGGCCCGACCAGGACTTCGCCATCGAAGGCGTGTTCTGTGGCCTGGTGCGCCGGGAATGATGGGCGCGGTGGTCAGCCTCGACGCGCTGCTGGACGAGCGACGCGTCTGGAAGGGGCGTCAGCACGTTGCCTCGGTTGCCGCCCAGCCTACCGGCCATGCCGCCCTCGATGCGGCGTTGCCCATGGGAGGCTGGCCGCCTGCAGCAATGACTGAAGTGCTGGTGGCGGCCAACGGCAGCGGCGAGTTGCGTCTGATGTGGCCGACCCTGGCGCGACTGGCGGACAGCGGCGAGCGCATCGTGCTGGTTGCGCCTCCTTTTTTGCCCTATGCCCAGGCGTGGCAGATGGCGGGCATCGACCTGAAGCAGTTGTCGATCATCCACGCCAACGAGCGCGATGCCCTGTGGGCGGTGGAGCAATGCCTGCGTTCGGGCAGTTGCGGCGCAGTGCTGTGCTGGCCGACCAAGGTCGACGACCGTGCCTTGCGTCGGTTGCAGGTGGCCGCCGAAACCGGTGAAACCCTGGCCTTTGCCTGCCGTGGGCATGAGGCGGCAGCCAATCCGTCTCCGGCCGCGCTGCGCATTGCCATCGACGCGCGCCCCAGTCAGTTGCGGGTGCTCAAGTGTCGCGGCGGGCTGGCGCCTTCTTCCCCCGTTCCGTTCATCGCTGACGCTTGAGGTTGCCATGCTCTGGGCCTGTGTCCTCCTGCCGCAGCTGGCGCTGGACGGCGTCATGCGTCGTCGGGAAAACCCTGAAGAACCGCTGGCGCTGATCAGCGGCACGGCCCAGCGCCGGGTGCTGCAGACGGTCAACCCGGCCGCCCGGGCGATGGGCTTGCGTGCCGGCCAGTCTCTGACCGCAGCCCACGCCATGACCCGGGAATTCGCCACCGTCGAATACGACCCGGACGAAACCGAGCGCTGGCACCGTTTGCTCGCGGCCTGGGCCTACCGTTTCAGTTCCCATGTCAGCCTCAAGTACCCGCGCGTGCTGTTGATGGAGGTGGAATCCAGCTTCGGCCTGTTCGGTCCGTGGCCGGTGTTCGAGGCGCGACTGCGTCAGGAGCTGACCGAGCTGGGCTTCACCCATCGCATCGTCGCGGCGCCCAATCCGCTGGCGGCCCGCATGCTCGCCAACGCCCATGACGGTCTGGCCGTGACCGATGCCGACACGCTGCAGGAGGTGCTGGCACAGATGCCGGTCAACCGCATCGGCCTGCCAACCGAAGTCGCCACTGCACTGGCGCGCATGGGCCTGCATCGCGTGCGCCAGATTCATGGCTTGCCCCGTGACACCCTGGCCCGGCGTTTTCCGGCGGCCGTGCTGCAACACCTCGATACGCTGTTCGGGCGCAGGCCCATGGGGCTGGAGTGTTATGTGCCGCCTGACCGTTTCGATACCCGCATCGAGCTCAACTTCGACGTCGAATCCCATCAGGCGCTGCTGTTCCCGCTCAAGCGCATGATTGCCGATCTGGCGGTGTTTCTGGCCGGACGCGACAGCGGCGTGCAACGTTTTGTGATTCATCTGGAACACGTGCCAGGCGTGGGTAGCGTTGCGCCGGACACGCAAATTCCCGTCGGCCTGCTCAGCGCCGAGCGCGAAGCCAACATGCTGTTCGAGCTGGCACGGGGTCGTCTGGAACAAATTGAAGTGCCGTCTCCGGTCCGCGCGTTGCGATTGCAGGCCAAGGATCTGCCGGGGTTCGTGCCGACCCACCGCGAGCTGTTCGACGACCGTCCGCAGCAGGCCATGCCGTGGGAGCAGCTTCGCGAGCGCCTGCGCGCACGGCTTGGGGACGAAGCGGTCGCCGGTCTGGGCTTTCAAGCCGACCATCGCCCCGAGTGTGCTTCGTTGCCCGCGTGCCCGGGCAAACCGCCGGCGCTGCTCCACAAAGTACCGCGCCCCGGCTGGCTATTGCCGGAGCCCGAGTTACTGACCGAGCCCGGCCTGCGTGTGCTGGCGGGGCCGGAGCGCATCGAGTCGGGCTGGTGGGACGGCGGCGATGTACGCCGCGACTACTATCTGGTCGAAACCCGCACCGGCCAGCGCGGCTGGGCGTACCGCAGCGTCGGCGACAGCAGTCTGTTGCTGCACGGCTGGTTCGCATGAGCGGGGGATACGCCGAGCTGCATTGCCTGTCGAATTTCAGCTTTCAGCGCGGGGCGTCGAGTGCGAAGGAGCTGTTCGAGCGGGCAAAGCTGCATGGGTATCAAGCGCTGGCGATCACCGATGAATGCACCCTGGCGGGCATCGTGCGTGGGTGGCAGGCCGCAAAGGAATGTGAGCTGCCACTGATCATCGGCAGCGAAATCACCATCGAGAACGGGCCGAAAATCGTCTTGCTGGTGGAGAATCTCGCCGGCTACCAGGCCTTGTGTCGCTTGATTACCCAAGGGCGGCGCCGCAGCAAGAAAGGCGAATACCGGCTGCTGCACGAGGACTTTCAGCAGCCGGTCCCAGGGCTTTTGGCGCTGTGGCTGCCTGATCTTGATCAGGACATCCCGACCCGACGGGAGCAAGGCGAATGGCTGCGGGGGATCTTTCAGCAGAATCTGTGGCTGAGCGTCGAACTGCATTGCGGTCCGGATGACCGAAAGCGCCTCAACACCTTGCTCGGCATGGCGCGGGCCATGGCGATTCCTGCCGTCGCCAGTGGAGACGTGCACATGCACGCCCGCGGTCGTCGAGCGTTGCAGGACACCATGAGCGCCGTCCGCCACCACACCACCGTGGCCGAGGCAGGGCATCGACTGTTTGCCAATGGCGAGCGGCATCTGCGGCCGCTCTCGGTATTGAGCGAGGTTTACCCGGCGAGCCTGCTGATTGAAACCTTGAACATCGCCCGGCGTTGCACCTTCGACCTCAGTGAATTGCGCTACGAATACCCCCATGAGCTGGTGCCGCCTGACCAGTCCCCCAGCAGCTGGTTGCGGCACCTGACCGAGCAGGGCGCTAGTCGGCGCTGGCCTCAGGGCGTGCCGGAGGTCGCCCGCAGCAACATCGAAAAAGAGCTGAAGGTCATCGCGGCCAAGCGGTACGAGAGTTACTTCCTCACGGTGCACGACATCGTCAGCTTCGCCCGCGGTCAGCACATCCTCTGCCAGGGCCGTGGCTCGGCGGCTAACTCCACAGTTTGTTTCGCCCTGGGCATCACCGAGCTGGACCCGTCAAAAAGCAACCTGCTGTTCGAGCGTTTCATCTCCGAAGAGCGCGACGAGCCCCCGGACATCGACGTGGATTTCGAGCACGAACGGCGCGAGGAAGTGCTGCAATACGTCTTCCGTCGATACGGCCGGGGCAGGGCGGCGCTCACCGCCGTTGCCAGTACCTACCACGGTGCGGGGGCCGTCCGGGATGTGGCGCGGGTCCTCGGATTGCCGCCCGACCAGATCAACGCGTTGGCCGATTGTTTCAGCCGCTGGAGCGACAACATGCCGCCCGCTGAACGGCTCCGGGAATGCGGTTTCGAGCCTGACAGCCCGATTCTGCGACGTGTGCTGACGTTGACCGGCGAACTCATCGGCTTCCCCCGGCATCTGTCCCAGCACCCCGGCGGTTTTGTGATTTCCGAGCATCCTCTGGAAGCCCTGGTGCCCGTTGAAAACGCCGCCATGGCGGACCGCACCATCATTCAGTGGGACAAAGACGACCTCGATCTGGTGGGCCTGCTCAAGGTCGATATTCTGGCCTTGGGCATGCTCAGCGCACTGCGCCGGACCTTCGACCTGGTCAGGGGTTATCGCGGTTACGACCTGACCCTCGCGACCATCCCCGCCGAGGACAAACCGACCTACGACATGATCACCCGCGCCGACACCATCGGCGTGTTCCAGATCGAGTCCCGGGCGCAGATGTCCATGCTCCCGCGCCTCAAGCCCAACACTTTCTATGACCTGGTGATTGAGGTGGCCATCGTCCGGCCCGGGCCCATTCAGGGCGGCATGGTGCATCCGTACTTGCGCCGCAAGAACGGCGAAGAGGCCGTGACGTACCCGTCCGAAGAACTGAAAGCGGTGTTCGAGCGCACGTTGGGTGTGCCGCTGTTTCAAGAGCAGGTCATGCAACTGGCGATCGTCGCCGCGGATTACTCGCCCGGCGAGGCGGACCAACTGCGCCGTTCCATGGCGGCCTGGAAACGCCATGGCGGTCTCGAGCCCCATCGCATTCGCCTCAGCGAGCGCATGAAGGAAAAGGGCTACCCCGACGAGTTCATCCAGCGGATTTTCGAGCAGATCAAGGGCTTCGGCAGTTACGGCTTCCCGGAATCCCACGCCGCCAGCTTCGCCTTGCTGACCTACGCCAGTTGCTGGCTGAAATGCCACGAGCCGGCGGCCTTTACCTGCGCGCTGATCAACAGCTGGCCCATGGGCTTTTACAGCCCGGATCAACTGCTGCAGGACGCACGGCGCCACCAGATCGACGTGCACCCGGTGGACGTGCGGTACAGCGACTGGGACTGTTCACTCGAGCCTGTGGCCGGCCGGGAATACAACCAGAACCTGGCGATCCGCATGGGTCTGCGCATGATCCGCGGCTTTCGCGAGGAGGACGCCAAGCGTATTGAACAGGCGCGCGGCGTACGTGCTTTCAAGGACGTGGCCGACCTGTGCATCCGCGCCGAGCTGGACAATCGCGCCCGTGCTGCGCTGGCCGATTCCGGTGCGCTGCGGGGGCTGGTGGGGCATCGGCACCGGGCGCGCTGGGAGATCGCCGGCGTCGAGATGCAGCGTCCGTTGTTCGGCGACGACTGTTTTGGCGAAGAGGCCCAGGTCGCGCTGCCGCTGCCCAGTGTCGCCCAGGACCTTGCTGCCGATTACGACACCCTCGGCACCACACTCGGCCCGCACCCGCTGGCCCTGCTGCGCCATAAGCTGGCGGCGAAGCGTTTTCGCAGTTCAAAGGATTTGCTGGATGAAGAACACGGCCGCAGCTTCAGCGTCGCCGGGCTTGTCGTCGGTCGACAACGGCCCGGCACCGCCAGCGGCGTGACCTTCGTGACCCTGGAAGACGAACACGGCATGATCAACGTGGTGGTCTGGCGTGATCTGGCCGAGCGTCAACGCAAGGTGCTGGTAGGGTCGCAGTTGATGCAGGTGTTCGGCAAGTTCGAATTCCAGAAGGGCGTACGCCACGTCATCGCCCAGCGATTGTTCGACCTCACGCCGATGCTCACCGGGCTCGACGTGCGCAGTCGCGATTTCAAATGATCCGCCGGGCGTTCATCATGCCCGCACCCAAGTACGGGCGATGGGCACCGCAGGATTCACATGTCCACTTTCACCGCTCGCCCGGTCTTGATCGACTCGATGGCGCAGTTGGCCAGATGCAGCGCTCTCAAGCCATCCCGGGCGTTGGTCGGCAGGGTCTGGTTGCCGCGCACCGCGTCAATGAACTGGTTCAGCTCGATGCGGTAGGAAGCGGCGTAGCGCTCGAGGAAGAAGTTCTCCAGCGGCTCGCGCACTTCGGTCTGCGTGGCGCTGTAGCTGCGCACGGTGCTCGGGCGATGGTTGTCGTTGAGGATCATGCCCTTGGAGCCGAACACTTCCAGGCGCTGGTCATAGCCGTACACGGCCTCGCGGCAGCAGTTGATGTGGCACTGTTTACCGGAGGCGGTGCGCAGCAGCACCATCACGCTGTCGTAGTCGTCGATCTGCGCCAGTGCGGGTTCCACGAGGCGGCTGGCGATGGCGATGACTTCGATGGGTTCTTCGCCGAGCAACGTCCGTGCGGTGTCGAAATCATGGATGGTCATGTCACGGAAGATGCCGCCGGAGTGGGTCAGGTACTCCACCGGCGCCAGCCCCGGATCACGGCTGGTGATCACCACCTGGCGGACCTCACCGACGTCCCCACGGGCAATGGCTTTGCGCATCTGCAGGGTGTCCGGGTCAAAACGGCGGTTGAACCCAAGCATCACCTTGCCGTTGAGGCGCTCGATCTCTTCCACCGCGCGGGCGGCTTTGGCGAAATCCAGATCAATGGGTTTCTCGCACAGCACCTGTTTGCCCAGTTTCACCGCCCGCAGCATCAGGTCGATGTGGGTGTCGGTCGGCGTGCCGATGACAATCGCGTCCACATCGTCCCGGGCAATGGCCTCGGCGCAATCGTAGGCCGCGGCGCAACCCAGCTTGCCGGCCAGGTCGTCGACGCCTTCGCGCCATGGGTCAGCGATCAGCACCAGTTTCACGTGGGGATTGGCGGCCACGTTGGCCGCGTGGATGTTGGCGATACGGCCTGCGCCGAGGACAGCAATGCGTAGCATGGGTGGATCTCCGGGATTGTTGTTATGGGGTGATCGGCGTAACGGGTGCGGCTGCACATCAGTGCATCAGGTTGAACGGCGTGACGACCTGCACGTGGGACACGGGAATCGGCACCGCCTTCCACAGGCGATGGAACTGCAGGATGTGCAGAAACGCATTGCGGGCATCCACGTGCAGGTTGTGATCGATGATCGCGGCAATCTTTTCTTCCGCCAGCAGTTGCCGGTTTTCCTGATCGAGGTCGTGGCCGATGAACACCTCCAGGGGGCGGTCCAGGGCGGCGAAGGCTTCGACGATGGCGCGGTTACCGCCGCCAACGCTGTAAATGGCTTTGATCGACGGATTGTCCTGCAGCGCCCGGGTCACTTTTTCAAAGGTCGGCTCATGCACGCCGAACCCTCCGGTGACGTCAACGACGCGCAGATGGGCGGCACGGCTGCGCAGCCAGGTGCGAAAACCCATCTCGCGCTCTTCCTCGCCACGAAACAGCTCGCTGCTGATCACCACGGCCACGTCTTGCGCCTCGTCGGCCAGCCAGCGCGACATCAGATACGCCGCCGTTTGCCCGGCCGTGCGATTGTCCATGCCGATGTAACCGATGCGCTCACTCTGGGGCAGGTCGGAAACAAACGTCACCACCGGCACACCCGCCGCCGTTGCCTGATTCACCGCTTCGTTGATCGGCAACTCGTCCCCGGCCTTGATGATCAGGCCCTGACTGCCTTTGCCGACGCAACGCAGAATCAGGTCGTGCATCTGCTGCGGGCCGATGGCCTGATGGAGGTGAAAGCGCGGAAAGATACGAAACGGCGCCAGACTGCCGAGCTGGGCGAGAACCGCCTCCTGCACGGCATCGCTGAAACGCTTGGGCGTGTGCAGGATGACGTCGATATGAAAGGTGCGGCCCACCGCAGGCCCGGACTTTTCCTGGGCTTCGAGTTCTTCGAGGGCTTGATGGATGCGGCGGTGGGTCTGGTAATGCACGCTGCCGCGCTGATGCAGCACGCGATCGACCGTCGCCTTGCTCACGCCGGCTTGAGTCGCGATCTGCTTGATGGAAAAACGTCTGGCGCGGTCGAGCATGTGAATCCCCTGAAGCCTCTCGATGAGGTCTTGTTGAGGTCGATTCGGGGCCTCGGTGAGGCTGTCGCAATGCTAATCGCAGTTCTATTGCTTGTACAGATGGAAATTAAATTCCAAATAAGCGTTGTGGTTTTGCGTGTTCAACGACTCAACGCGTTTGGCACGGGCTGTGCTGTGACCAGTGTGTCCGACCCCTATCATTCGCCAGGAGCACCCATGTTCAAAGACTATCCCGCTGCTTATCAGGTCAGCAAAGGCTCGGCGCTGCAAGTCGACACGGCGTTTTATCAACGCATCCGCGAGGCGCAGGACAGTCGCACCTTGGTCGAGCAGTTCGAAGTGCCGATCCGCACCGGGCGAGCGTGGAAGGTCAAGGCCGGTCAGGTGTTCCGCGTTACCACCCCGGTGGGCCCGCAAGTGGGCGACTTCAACGTCTGGAGCGCCGATGATCCCCGCGAGCGCCTGTGGGCGGCGCGCACCCGGCAATTGCAGGGCGCCCATGTCACGACCCACGACCGGTTGTGGTCGAACCTGCCGTTCCTGCGGCCGATGGTCACCATCACCGACGACAGCCTCGCCAGTTACGGCATCGACGAGCACGGCGGTCGGCTCCATGACCTGCTCGGCACCCGCTGCGATCCCTACGTGAACAAGATGCTCACCGGCGAAGACTTTCACCACCACTGCCATTCGAATCTGACTCGCGCCGTGTTGCCCCATGGCCTGACCGAATTCGACGTGCACGACGTGCTGAATATCTTCCAGTGCACCGGCTTGAATCACGACGACCTGTACTTCATGAAAGCCTGCCCGGCCAAACAGGGGGATTACCTGGAATTCTTCGCCGAAATCGACCTGCTCTGTGCGCTGTCGACGTGTCCCGGCGGCGACCTTTCCCTGCCGATGTGGGGCCCTGATGCCCAGGACCCGCTGACCGTTTGCCGGCCGCTGGGTGTAGAAATCTACGACATTGATGCGGCGTTGCTGCAAGGCTGGGAGCAGCCCAAACGGGCGGCGTACAACGGTCTCCACGGGTTGAAGATCGACAAGGCGGACTGGGAGGAGTAAGGGCGCGCTGAGTCTGGTATTTCTAATACCAGGTCCTCACCGCATTCACGCATCCCGAAACAAGTCGTGGGCGTCGAGCAGGCGCCAGGCGATTTCGGGATTCTTTTCCAGGCCGCGGCGGATGGCGGCAGGAATGGCGGCGCGGGTTTTGCGGCACATGCCGGGCAGTTCGGCGATGTCGATGACCATGCCGCGCATGCTGCGCACTTCATTGAAGCCGGGGCCGATGTCCAGGCGGATGCCCAACTGGTCGAACATCCGCGCTTGCAGGCGCTGCAGATCTTCCAGCGTGGCGATATTTTCCAGACGCTCAAGCAGACGTTTCTCTTCCTGACGGGTCAGGCGAAGGATGCGCACGTCCGCGCCCTCCAGCTCCAACAGTCGGTCGCGGTCGCATTTACAGGCGCCGGGCGGGCAGGGCGAGCGGATCGGCAATGGGGAAGTCATGGGCTCCGATCATAACCATGGGCTGTTGGGATTTACAGCCGTAGCGCTGGTGACCGCGCTGAAAACTCAAATGACTGATTTGGTAAGGCCAATGCCTAAATAGATTAATTGGTCTTGCCAATGGTCAGGCGGCTGTGTCATTTTTTCCTGCAGCGCCGCGCTTGTAATGGCTGCAGCCACTGCACCTGCGGCCCGCGCTTCCAGAATCCATCCGCCACCTCACAACAACAAGATCACTGCCCGGTAACCTGCGGCTCTGCCCGTTTCAGCGATGCCGGCGTGCCTGGTCTGGAGAGAGAAGATGCTCACCGTCGTCTGCGAAAAACCCGGTTCCCTGCTGGCCCTTGACCGTCCGAAACCCGAACGGGCACCCGGCGAGACGCTGGTCCGCATCAAGCGGGTCGGGGTCTGTGGCACTGATCTGCATATCTTCAACGGCAACCAGCCGTTCCTCGAATACCCCCGGGTCATGGGCCACGAATTTTCCGGCATCGTCGAGCAAAGCGAGGCGGGCAGCGGGCTTGAGCCGGGCGACGTGGTCTATGTGATGCCGTACTTGTCCTGTGGCGACTGCGTTGCCTGCCGCCAGGGCAAGACCAATTGCTGCGTGCGCATTCAAGTGCTGGGCGTCCATCGCGACGGCGCATTCACCGAATACCTGAGCCTGCCCCACGGCTTCGTGCTCAAGGCGGACGGGGTCACGCTGGATCAGGCGGCCATGATCGAATTTCTGTCCATTGGCGCCCATGCGGTGCGTCGTTCGGACGTGCAAGCCGGCCAGCGGGCGCTGGTGGTCGGCACCGGCCCGATTGGCATGGCGGTGGCAATTTTCTCCCGTCTGCGGGGCGCGAAAGTCACGGTGCTCGACACCCGTGAGGACCGCCTGACGTTTTGCAAGCAGCACCTGCAGATTGACTCGGCCGTGCTGATTGGCGAAGACGACAAGCAGCAACTGGAGCAACTGACCGAGGGTGAATTCTTCGATGTGGTGTACGACGCCACCGGCAACGCCAAGGCCATGGAGCGCGGTTTCGAATTCATCGCCCACGGCGGCAAATACGTGCTGGTGTCCATCGTCCGCGACACCATCAGCTTCTCCGACCCTGAATTTCACAAGCGCGAAGCGACGCTCATGGGCAGTCGCAACGCCACCGTCGAAGACTTCCGCTATGTCGAGCAATGTCTGCGCGACGGCTTGATCCCGGACGCCGCGCTCAATACCCACCGCATGGCCCTGAGCGAAGTGACCGAGCGCTTCACTACGCTGCTCGACCCTGCGCAGCGGGTCGTCAAAGCCATCGTCGAATGCTAGGAGGCGCGGGCATGCAGGCAACCCCGTTCACCCCCATTCTGCAGTTCGGCACCAGCCGTTTTCTTCAGGCCCATGCCGATCTGTTCATTTCCCAGGCCCTGGAGAAGGGCCAAGCGCTGGGCAGAATCACCGTCGTGCAAACCACTGGCAGCGCCGACAGCGCGCAGCGGGTGCAGGCGCTGGCCGGTGGCACGGGTTATCCGGTGCGCATTCAGGGCGCAGAAAACGGTCGCACGGTGAACGAGGAGTTTTGGTCCACTTCCATTGCCGGCGCGCTGCAAGCCGGCCCTGACTGGCCGGTGATTCGTCAGGCGATTCGGCACGACGTGCAGGTGGTGATCTCCAACACTGGCGACAAAGGCTATGTGCTGGAGGCGGCGGACACGGCGTCTTGCCTGGCCGCCGATGCGGCGACACCCCGGAGTTTTCCGGCGAAACTGCTGGTGTTGCTCCATGACCGCTGGCTGGAGAATCCTGATGCGCCGCTGTCGCTGTTTCCCTGTGAGCTGGTGTCACGCAATGGCGATGTGCTGCGCGACCTGATCATTCAGCTGGCGGTGGAGTGGGGCATCGACACCGGGTTTGCCCACTACCTGCGCGACACCTGCCGCTGGGCGAATTCCCTGGTGGATCGCATCGTCTCGCAGCCCATCCAGCCGGTGGGCGCCATTGCCGAGCCGTACGCGATCTGGGCGATTGAGCGTCAGCCTGGGCTGGTGGTGCCGTGTAGGCATCCTTGTGTGGTGGTGACGGATGAGCTGGAGCAGTACGAGCAGTTCAAGCTGTTCATGCTGAATTTGGGGCACACCTGGCTGGCCGAACGTTGGTTGAAAGATGGCCGGCCTGAGGGCGAGACGGTGTTTGAGGCCATGAACGACCCGCTGCTGCGCGGGAGCCTGGAGGATCTGTGGGAGCGGGAGGTGCTGCCCGTGTTTGCGGCGAAGGGCAAAGGGGATCAGGCGCACAACTATCTGGCCAGCGTCCGCGACCGTTTTCTCAACCCGTTCCTGCAGCACCGGATTGCCGACATCGCGCAAAACCACGAAGAGAAGAAACGCCGCAGGTTCTTGCCGGTGGTGGAGATGGGGCGGCGAATTGTGGGGTTGGAGCAGCCGAAGCTCGAGGGCGCGTTGCCGGACTGATCCCGCCTGACACACCGCGCACTAAATAGTGGGACCGGCTTTAGCCGGGAAGGCGTCGGTGGGCACAACGCAAAATTGAGGGTGAACGCGCCGGCCTCTTCCCGGCTAAAGCCGGTCCTACTAAATAGGATGCATCCACTGATGATCGTCCCCACGCTCCGCGTGGGAATGCCGCCCGGGACGCTCCGCGTCCCCTCCTGTGACGCAGAGCGTCAGGGGATGTGTTCCCACGCGGAGCGTGGGAACAATCAAACTAAAAGATCGCGTGCATCCAGTGATGACCGCGTGCACGGCCCCGCCACAAGGCGCCCCGACGCCTGTGATATCCTCCGGCGCATCCTGATGGAACGTGATTGATGACCGCGCCAAGCCCCGCACCCGAACGCCGCCTGTACCAGATTACCGCCGACCGATTGCGCGAGCACATTCGCAAGCATGGCATCGCCCCTGGCGCGCGCCTGCCTCCCGAGCGCGATCTGGCGCAGTTGCTCGGCGTCTCCCGGCCATCCCTTCGCGAAGCCCTGATCGCCCTGGAAATCGAAGGCAGCGTCGAAATCCGCATGGGTTCCGGCATCTACGTCTGTGAGCACCTGCTTGGGGTCAAAGGCAAAACCCGCACGCTGGGCGAGAGCCCGTCCGAGCTGATGCAGGCCAGAGCACTGATCGAAGGTGAGAGCGTGATGCTGGCCTGTCTGCACGGCAGCAAGGCTGATTTTCGCTACCTGCAGGGTTGCATCGACAAGATGCGCGAGGGGGCGCTCAAAGGCGTGCCGGCGCTGGACGACGACCGCAAGTTCCACCAGCGGCTGGCGAAAATGAGCGGCAACTCGACCCTGGTGCGCATCATCACCTCATTGTTCGAAGAGCGGTACAGCCCGCTGACTGCCCATGTCAGCGAACACTCCGAAACCACCGAAACCTGGGCCATGGCCGTGGCCGAACACGAAGCCATTCTGCACGCCGTCCAGACCCGCGACCTGATTGGCGCCCAGACCGCCATGCGCGAACACCTGCGCCGCTCCGAAGCGCGCTGGCTCGATGGCATGGATGCGGAGCTGCGTTAACAGGCGCCCGCCGCAAGGCGGTGCTGTTCAAAAGTCCTCAGCCTCACGCCATCGTTTTGCGGATCCCTTCCCACAAGCCATTCAGGTACACCGCACCCAGCGCCCGGTCGTAGAGGCCGTAGCCTGGCTTGCCGGTTTCGCCCCAGATCATGCGTCCGTGGTCAGGGCGGTAATAACCCTCGAAGCCGGTCTCGACGTAGGCCTTGACGATCTCGGCCATGTCCAGCGAGCCGTCCTCCGAGCGGTGGGCGGTTTCGTAAAAATCGCCGGCTTCGTTGACCTTCACATTGCGCAGATGGGCGAAGTGAATGCGACCCTGACCGCCGAATTCTCGCACCAGCGAGGGGATGTCATTGCCCAGATCGGCGCCGAGGGAGCCTGAACACAGGGTCAACCCGTTAGCCGGGTCATCGACCATGGCCAAAATGTGTGCGAGGTCTTCGCGATTCTTCACCACCCGCGGCATGCCGAACATCGAGCGCGGCGGGTCGTCCGGGTGCAGGGCCATCTTGATGCCGGCGTCTTTTGCAACCGGGATGATGCGCTCCAGAAAGTATGCGAGCCGTTCGCGCAGGGTGGCTTCGTCGACCTGGGCGTATTCGTTGATCAACGCGCGCAGGACCTCCGGCTCATAGCTGACGTCCCAGCCGGGCAGGCTGATGCCGTTGTCCAGGTTCGCCTGCTCGATCACCGCCACGTCGAACGCCAGGGTGGTCGAACCGTCGGGCAGCTCCATGGCCAGGGTCGAGCGGGTCCAGTCGAACACCGGCATGAAGTTGTAGCAGACCACCTTGATCCCGCAGGCCGCCAGGTTGCGCAGGGTCTGGCCGTAGTTGTCGATCAACTGATCGCGGGAAGGCAAGCCACGCTTGATGTCTTCGTGGACCGGCACGCTCTCGATGACCTCCAGCTCCAGGCCGTGGGCATTCACCGTGGCTTTGAGGGCGGCGATTTTGTCCAGCGGCCAGACCTCGCCCACCGGGATGTCGTAGATCGCCGAGACCACGCCGGTCATGCCGGGGATCTGGCGGATGTAGGGCAGGGTGACGGGATCGCTGTCGCCGTACCAACGGAAGGTCATCTTCATTGCGCAGTCCTTGTTGTTATGGGGGCAGTCCGCTCAAGACCGCCAGTGCCTCGCCGCCAGCGGCCCGAGGTGGCTTGCGCAGCAGGATAGATTGGTCAGGCCAAATTATGCAAATACCGACCGTCCAGCCACAAAACCGCAAATAAATCGCCTTTTCAATTTCCATAACCTGGTTTCCGGGTCTAGTATCCGCTGCATTCGGATATTTGGTCAGGCCAATTCCGCGGTTCTCGACGGGTGCTTTATCCCTCGTTGAGCAGCGTATGAATCAAGGCCAGGGCGCTATGCGAAGCTCAAACGAAGTCTTACTCATAAAAATAATTAGGAGGACTCGCCATGCAGAAAGGGCGCTGGTTGGTAATTTTTCTGTGCTTCCTCGCGGTGGCCATCAACTACATCGACAGGGCCAACCTCGCGGTTGCCGCCCCTTACATCCAGAAAGAGCTCGCCTTGGGCTCAGGGCAAATGGGCCTGCTGCTCAGCGGCTTCTTCTGGACCTACGCACTCTTGCAAATGCCGTTTGGCTGGTTCGTCGACAAGGTCGGCGCGCGCATCGCGCTGCCCCTCGCGGTGGCCTGGTGGTCGCTGTTCACGGCGGCCACGGCGGCGGCCAGCAGCCTGGCGTCGATGTTCGGTTGCCGGCTGATGCTCGGCGTGGGCGAGGCGGGGGCGTATCCGTCCTGCGCGAAAATCGTCAGCCAGTGGTTCGACGTCAAGGAGCGCGGCTTTGCCACCAGCATCTTCGACAGCGGTTCGCGGGTCGGCTCGGCGCTGTCGATCCCGCTGGTGGCGCTGATCATCGAGCTGTGGGGCTGGCGCGCGTCGTTCATCATCACCGGCGCGGTGGGCCTGATCTGGGTCGTGGGCTGGTTCCTGATCTACAAAGAGCCCCAAGCCGTTGCGGCCATCGCGCAGCATGAGGCAGGCAAGGCGGCAACCCTCGCCGCGCGGCCGAAAGTGAAATGGGCGTCGCTGTTTCGCCACCGCACCCTGTGGGGGATGATGCTGGGCTTCTTCTGCCTGAACTTCGTGATCTATTTCTTCATCACCTGGTTCCCGACCTACCTGGTCACCGAGCGCGGTTTCTCGCTGAAATCCCTCGGTACGCTGGGCACCATCCCGGCGGTGGCGTCCATCGTCGGTGGCTGGATCGGCGGACTGACGTCCGACGCGCTGTACCGCCGGGGCTGGAGCCTGACCGCCGCGCGCAAGACCTGCATCGTCGGCGGCATGTTGATGTCGTCGAGCATTTCGCTGTCGGTGTTCGTTGACAGCACCTGGGCGATGCTCGGCTTTTTCAGTCTGGCCTATGCCAGCCTGGCGTTCGCCGGCGCGAGCATCTGGTGCCTGCCGGCTGATGTGGCGCCGTCGCCTGCCCACGTAGCGTCGATCGGCGGCATCCAGAACTTCGCGTCGAACACCGCCGGGATCTTCATCACCACCTTCACCGGCTTCATGCTGGTGATCGGCAACGGCTCGTTCACCGCGCCGCTGATGACCGCCGGGGCGTTTGCCCTGTTGGGGGCGTTCAGCTATTTGTTCATTGTCGGCAAGATCGAGCCGTTTTCCACGACGCCGGAGGATGCCGCGCCGCTGGACGCGTCGGCGGTCGCCCAGCGCACCTGAATGTTGAAACAGATGCGGGCACCACTTCTGCGGGGTGCCCACTGACGCTTTCCCGGCTAAAGCCGGTCCCACAAGTCGGCGTTCTAGCCGGTCCTACTGCGCGGTGCGCCCTTCGGCTTTCACCGCCGCGCGAATCGCTTCCAGCAGCATCTGACACGCCGGGTTGTCGTTGTCCGAGCGCCACACCAGATGCAGCTCGCTCTGCACCCCTTCACCCAGATCGATGTCGCGAAACGTCACGCCCTTGAACACCACGTTGGTGGCGCAGCGCGGCACCAGCGCCAGGCCCATGCCGGCGTTCACCAGCGCCAGGATGGTCAGCGACGACCCCAGCCACTGCACGTACTCGGGCGCCACTTGCGCGGAGCGAAACATGCCGGTGAGCAGTTCGTTGAACGGCGGGTAGGCCGAGTGCGAGTACATGAGGAAGGGCTGGGCGTCGAGGTCCTGCACGCTGATGTTCCGGGCGTTCGCCAGCGGATGACTGCTGGGCACCGCCAGCACGAACGGCTCGCGGACCAGGCATTCGGTCTCGTAACCGGGCTGCAGCAGCGGCGCCCGCACGATGCCCAGGTCGATGCGCCGGGCGCGCAGGGCTTCGTGTTGCTGGTACGTGTTGAGTTCAGTCAGGGAGATTTTCACGTGGGGCTGGTTCTGCCGGGCTTCGGCGATGACCCGTGGCAGAAACTCGTACACCGCGCTGCCGACGAAGCTGATAGTGACCGAGCCGATGTCGCCTTCGGCAAAGCGCCGCGCCGCGATGGCCGCCTGATGCGCCCGCTCCAGCAGCGTCTGCGCTTCGATGAAAAACGCCCGGCCCGCCGCGGTCAACGCGACGCTGCGGGTGTTGCGGTTGAACAGCTGAACCCCCAGCGAATGCTCAAGCAACTGGATCTGCCGACTGAGGGGCGGCTGGGTCATGTTCAGCCGCTCGGCCGCCCGGCGGAAGTTGAGTTCGGTGGCAACGGTGGTGAAGCAGCGCAGCTGGGCAAGCTCGAACATTGATCTAATCCAGGTATCAATCAACAGTCAATCTAGATTAGACGGGAACAATGCCTCGGTCCATGATCGGTTGATTCCACGCTATCCCACAAAAAATACAAAGACCGGGAGTCGCACCTTGAACCGCACCGTTCCCACCCCTGCACCCCTCAGCAACGCCGATTCCACCGTGCTGGCCCGTGCGGCCACGAAGGTGAAGCGCCATGTGTTGCCGTTGTTCGTGGTCATGTTCATCGTCAACTACATCGACCGGGTCAACATCGGCTTCGTCCGCAGCCACATGGAAACCGACCTGGGCATCGGCGCCGCCGCCTACGGGCTCGGCGCCGGTCTGTTTTTCGTCGGCTACGCGCTGTTCGAAGTTCCGTCGAACATGCTCCTGCAACGGTTCGGCGCCCGCGCCTGGCTGACGCGCATCATGTTCACCTGGGGCGCTGCGGCAATGGCCATGGCCTTCGTCCGTGGCGAAACCAGCTTCTACGTGTTGCGCTTCATCCTCGGCGCGGCGGAAGCGGGGTTCTTCCCCGGCATCATTTATTACTTCACCCAATGGCTGCCTTCCAGCGAACGCGGCAAGGCCATGGCCATCTTTCTCAGCGGCTCGGCCATTGCGTCGGTGATTTCCGGGCCGGTGTCCGGTGCATTGCTCGGCGTCAGCGGTATGAACCTGCACGGCTGGCAGTGGATGTTCATCATCGAAGGCTTTGCTTCCATCGCCTTGTGCGGCTTCGTCTGGTTCTGGCTGCAGTCCCATATCCGCGACGCCAAGTGGCTGAGCGAAGAAGAGAAGGGCGCACTGATCAGCGCCATCGACGCCGAACAGCGCGCCCGGGAGGCGGCGCAAGTGGTCAAGCCGTCGATCTTCAAGCTGCTCGCAGACCGGCAGATCATGTTGTTTTGCTTCATCTACTTTTCCGTGGCCCTGACCATCTACGGCGCGACCTTCTGGCTGCCGAGCATGATCAAGAAGATGGGCAGCCTCAGCGATTTCGAAGTCGGCCTGTTCAACTCGATCCCGTGGATCATCTCGATCGTCGCCATGTATGGCTTCGCGGCGCTGGCCGCACGCTTCAAGCATCAACAGGCGTGGGTCGCGGTCACCTTGGTGATTGCCGCGTGCGGGATGTTCATGTCCACCGTCGGCGGGCCGATTTTCGCCTTCGTCGCCATCTGCTTTGCGGCCATCGGTTTCAAGGCGGCGTCGGCGCTGTTCTGGCCCATTCCCCAAGGCTATCTGGACGCGCGCATCGCAGCGGCGGTGATCGCGCTGATCAATTCCATCGGCAACCTCGGCGGCTTCGTGGCGCCCACCGCGTTCGGCTTTCTGGAGCAGAAAACCGGCTCTATTCAAGGCGGCATGTATGGCCTGGCACTGACCTCGCTGGTAGCGGCCGTGGTGATCTTCTTCGCCCGTACCACGCCGAAGGGCGACCCACACCGCCCAAAGCTTGAAGACGCTGCGCCACGGCCTGCAGCCAGCGCGCTCAGCCCCCATTCAAGTCTCAAACCCTAGCCTCGAACCTGATTGACCGGGAGAAGTCATTTGAAAATCACACGCGTCACCGTCACCCCGATTGCCTTCCGCGATCCGCCGTTGCTCAACGCCAGCGGCATCCACGAGCCCTTCGCCCTGCGCTCGATCATCGAAGTCGAAACCGACAACGGCTACCTCGGCCTCGGCGAAAGCTACGGCGATGCGCCGGCCCTGGCGATCCAGCAGCAGTTGCAAAGCCAGTTGATCGGCATGGACCCGTTCAACCTCAACCACTTGCGGGCGGTGGTCAACGCTACGGTGGCGGCTAACAAACCTGCTTCAATGGCGGGTGCCGAGCTGGCGCCGGGTTCTCACGCCAGC
This sequence comes from Pseudomonas sp. CFBP 8772, assembly GCF_014841665.1. NCBI lineage: Bacteria > Pseudomonadati > Pseudomonadota > Gammaproteobacteria > Pseudomonadales > Pseudomonadaceae > Pseudomonas > Pseudomonas sp. CFBP 8772. Next base: position 24,912 of record NZ_JACYUI010000023.1, read on the forward strand.
AAAGCGGTGAGCAATGCCTATTCTGCGTTCGAAGTGGCGTTTCTCGATGTGCAGGCACGTTCCATGAATCTGCCGCTGGTTGACCTGCTGGGCGGTGCCGTTCGCGACCGCGTGCCGTTCAGCGCGTACCTGTTCTTCAAATATGCCCAACACGCCGACTCGCCCTACGCGCCGGACAGCTGGGGAGAAGCGCTGAGCGAAGAACAGATTGTCGACCAGGCGCGGCGGATGATCGACGCCTACGGCTTCAAGAGCATCAAACTGAAAGCCGGTGCGCTGGACCCGGAACACGAAGTGTCGTGCATCAAGGCGCTGAAAAAGGCCTTTCCGGGCTACCCGCTGCGCATCGACCCCAACGGCAACTGGTCACTGGAAACCTCGATCCGCATGGCCGAACTGCTCGGCGACGACCTGCAGTATTACGAAGACCCGACCCCCGGGCTGGAAGGCATGGCCGAACTGCATAAGCGTACCGGCCTGCCGCTGGCGACCAACATGGTCGTCACCGACTTCGACGAATTCCGCCGCAGCGTCGCGCTGAACAGCGTGCAGATCGTCCTCGCCGACCACCATTACTGGGGCGGCCTGCGCGACACCCAGGCGCTGGCAAAAATGTGCGACACCTTCGGCCTCGGCGTCTCCATGCACTCCAACTCCCACCTGGGCATTAGCCTCATGGCCATGACCCACGTTGCCGCCGCCGTCCCCAACCTCGACTTCGCCTGCGACACCCACTACCCGTGGCAAGAACCGGACGAAGAGGTCATCAAAGGCGGCAAACTCCCCATCATCGACGGCTGCGTCCACCTCACCCGCGAGCCCGGGTTGGGACTGGAGCTGGACTACGACCAGCTGGGCAAACTCAACGACCAATATCTAACGTGCGGCATTCGCCAGCGTGACGACGTGCGGCAAATGCAGAAATACAAACCGGAGTGGAAGGCGGTGAAGCCACGGTATTGAGGTTGGAGGGAGTCATTGCCAGGGCGGGTCGGAAGCGAGAACAGACAGACCGGGGACAGATTAATTTACGGTAAAGCGTTGTAAATAAATCAGTCCCCTTTGGAAAAACCCGAAGATCCTCCAGTGCCGGATGTATCCCCACGCAGAGCGTGGGAACGATCAGCGTTGGGCAGCGAAATTTCCGTTGCCGTCACCGGCCTCTTCCCGGCTAAAGCCGGTCCCACTAACAGACCGCACGCGCCCGTAGCAGCGGCTTCAGCCGGGAAGCCCTCGATCTGCTCTTGATCTGCTTTTGATCTGCTTGTGATCTTCGTGCACAAAAAGCCCAGTCACCGCCAATCGCGACTTGGGTGCAGGCTGAACGCAGGTCTCGCGGAGTGGGCCGAGCCGCATGGATGCGGCGAGAGC
>NZ_JACYUI010000024.1:0-24543 GCF_014841665.1 Pseudomonas sp. CFBP 8772
GCCAAGGACGGTGAAAATTTCAAAAACCCGGTTTCCGGTAGACCGCAAGGCTGCTCCGCTTAAGTGAACAGCATTACGGCCATTGGTCGGGCTTTTCGCATCTATTTTTTATCGAGGTCAGGGCAGCTCGATGCCTTCGTTCATCAGCATGTCCACCAGGCGTATTAAAGGAAGGCCTATCAGACTGGTCGCATCCGGGCCTTCGGTGCTGCGGAACAGGCTGACGCCCAGTCCCTCGGCCTTAAAGCTGCCTGCGCAATCGTATGGCTGCTCGGCGTGGAGGTAGCGGCTGATGCGGGCGTCGTCCAGCTGGCGCATGTGCACGGTGAAAGGCACGCAATCAACCTGGCACTCACCCGTACGGCTGTTGAAGAGCGCAAGGCCGGTGAGGAAGCTGACGCTGTTGCCGCTGCTCGCCTTCAGCTGTGCCAGCGCGCGGTCGAACGTGTGCGGTTTGCCGAGGATCTGCTCGCCAAGCACGGCCACCTGGTCTGAACCGATAATCAGGTGGTCGGGGAATTGCTCAGCGAGTGCCATGGCTTTCTCGCGTGCCAGGCGAATCACGAGGTCGATTGCCGGCTCGTCTGGCCGACGGTTTTCATCGATGTCGGGCGACGCGCAGACGAATGGCAGCCGCAGGCGATTCAGCAATTCGCGGCGGTAGGGCGAGCTGGAAGCAAGGAGTAGAGGCAGCATGGGTGGCTCCGTAACATGAAAGTCGAGTGTAATCAGCGGCTCAGGTTGCGAACAGGCCTGAATTTCCTTTGACAGTCGCAAGGGTCGTCCCTAAAATGCTGCGCCTATGTTGAATGACCCGATTCCACCTCACGTTGACCCGCGCAAATTAGCTGATCGTGGCACTACTCTTCAGGGAGAGATGCTGCTGGCTGATTTGGAGAGACTCTGCGACCCGCTTGCTGACAATCTCGGTACGGTGCAGGCGAAATTCGTTTTTGAGCGTGACGAGCAGCGCGCTGTGGTTATCCACAGTGCAATTGACGTCGAAGTCAAAATGGTTTGCCAGCGTTGTCTTGAGCTGGTCACCTTTCCTATCCACAGCGAATGCAGTTATGCGGTGGTGAAGGAGGGTGCAAACACCCAGTCGTTGCCGAAAGGCTATGACGTGCTGGAACTCGGCGAAGATCCCATGGATCTGCTGGCTTTGATCGAGGATGAGCTTCTGCTCGCCTTGCCCATTGTTCCAACTCATGATCCGAAAGAATGCCAGCCGCCGGCGGACCTCAACGAGTCCGAGCCGAGCGAGGACGAGGTAACGCGGTCCAACCCGTTCAGTGTATTGGCGCAGTTAAAGCGTGACCCAAACGTTTAGGAGTTAATCAATTATGGCTGTTCAGCAGAACAAAAAATCCCGCTCTGCCCGTGACATGCGTCGTTCCCACGACGCTCTCGAGGCTAGCACTCTGTCTGTAGAAAAAACCACCGGTGAAGTTCACCTGCGTCACCACGTATCGCCAGAAGGCGTATACCGTGGCCGTAAAGTGATCGACAAGGGCGCTGACGAGTAATTTCTTGTCTGCTCCGGTCATCGCGATCGACGCAATGGGCGGGGACTTCGGTCCCCGCAGCATTGTTCAGGCCTGCGTCGCCTGCCTGCTTGCTACCCCCTCGCTACACCTGACCCTTGTTGGTCAATCCTCCCTTCTCGAAGACCTCATCGCACGCCACTCCGGTGTCGATCGCTCGCGCCTGCACGTTGTGCACGCCGGTGAAGTCATCACCATGGACGAGCGTCCGTCCCAGGCCTTGCGTGGCAAACCTGATTCGTCGATGCGTGTCGCGTTGGGGCTTCTCGCCGAGGGCAAGGCCCACGCTTGTGTCAGTGCAGGCAATACCGGTGCCTTGATGGCGCTGTCCCGATTCGTGCTGAAAACCTTGCCGGGCATCGACCGCCCGGCCATGGTGGCAGCGATGCCGACCCGGGGCGGTTATTGCCAATTGCTGGATCTGGGTGCGAACGTTGATTGCACCGCCGAGCATCTCTATCAGTTTGCCGTGATGGGTTCGGTGGCGGCCGAGGCGCTGGGCGTGGTGCGACCCAGAGTCGCACTGCTGAACGTCGGCACCGAAGACATCAAGGGCAATCAGCAGGTCAAGCTGGCTGCCGGTCTGTTGCAGACTGCGCCGGGGCTGAACTACATCGGTTTTGTCGAAGGCGATGGCCTGTATCGGGGTGAAGCGGATGTCGTGGTCTGTGACGGCTTCGTGGGCAATGTGCTGCTGAAATCCAGCGAAGGCCTGGCGCTGATGATTGGCGAGCGCATCGAGGGGCTGTTTCGTCGCAACGTGCTGTCGCGGCTGGTGGGGTTGATGGCAAGGCCTGTGCTCGGCCAGCTCAAGGCCGACCTGGCCCCGGCGCGTCACAACGGTGCCAGTTTTCTCGGGCTGCAGGGCATTGTGGTGAAGAGCCACGGTTCGGCCGATGCCCAGGGTTTCCAGAGCGCAATACAGCGGGCACTGATCGAGATTCAGGAAAACCTGCCCCAGCGCTTGCGCGGTCGTCTTGAGGATCTGCTTTAGGGCTTCAGTGCGAGTCTTGGGCTAGAATGTGACGCCTGTGACCGTGTGGTCATCCAACTGTCCACCGCAACACATTGAATTACCTCGCGTTCGGCCCGCCGGACGCTCATTTTGACGAGAATAATCAGGGGCTTGTTAATGTCTGCTTCCGTCGCATTTGTCTTTCCGGGCCAGGGCTCGCAGTCCCTCGGCATGCTGGCCGAGCTGGGCGCGCAGCATCCGCTGGTGCTGGAGACGTTCAAAGAAGCTTCCGCTGCTCTGGGCTACGACCTCTGGGCGCTGACCCAGCAGGGCCCGGAAGAGAGCCTCAACCAGACCGATAAAACCCAGCCTGCCATCCTCACCGCATCGATTGCCTTGTGGCGTCTGTGGCTGGCGGAAGGCGGCGTGCGCCCTGCGTATGTCGCCGGGCACAGTCTGGGTGAGTACAGCGCACTGGTCGCAGCCGGTAGCCTGACCCTTGCCGATGCGGTGAAGCTGGTCGAGCGCCGGGGTCAGTTGATGCAGGAAGCCGTGCCTGCGGGGCAGGGCGGCATGGCGGCCATTCTCGGCCTGGACGATGCGGTGGTCATTGCTGCCTGTGCCGAAGCGGCTCAGGGCGACGTGGTCAGCGCGGTGAATTTCAATTCGCCCGGACAAGTCGTGATTGCCGGCGCCAAGGCCGCCGTGGAGCGCGCCATCGAAATCTGCAAGGCCAAGGGTGCCAAGCGTGCCTTGCCGTTGCCGGTGAGCGTGCCTTCGCACTGCGAACTGATGCGCCCGGCGGCGGAACGCTTCGCCGAGTCGATCGCTGCCATTGACTGGCAGGTGCCTCAGATCCCGCTGGTGCAGAACGTCACCGCGAGTGTCGTGTCCGACCTCGGTACGCTGAAAGCCGATCTGCTGCAGCAGCTCTATAAGCCAGTGCGCTGGGTCGAATCGATCCAGACCCTGGCCGCCCAGAGCGCCCTGCAACTGGTCGAGTGCGGCCCGGGCAAGGTTCTCGCCGGATTGAACAAGCGTTGCGCCGATGGCGTGGCCACCCACAACCTCAATACCCCAGACGCCTTCGCCGCCGCTCGTGCGGCGCTGGCCTGATTAGGAGACGCCTGCATGAGTCAGGGTAAAGTTGCACTTGTCACCGGCGCGAGCCGTGGCATTGGCCGGGCGATCGCCCTTGAACTGGGTCGTAACGGCGCCATCGTCGTGGGCACGGCGACTTCCGAGTCCGGTGCCGAGAAAATCACCGCTTATTTCAAGGAAAGCGGCATCGAAGGCTTCGGTCTGGCGCTGGACGTGGGCAGCGACGAATCCGTTGCCGCCGCGCTCGCCCAGATCACCGAACGCGTTGGCGCGCCGTTGATCCTGGTCAATAACGCCGGTATCACCCGTGACAACCTGATGATGCGCATGAAGGATGACGAGTGGCACGACGTCATCAACACCAACCTGAGCAGTCTGTTCCGCCTGTCCAAGGGCGTCCTGCGCGGGATGACCAAGGCGCGTTGGGGCCGGATCATCAGCATCGGCTCGGTGGTGGGTGCCATGGGCAACGCAGGTCAAGTAAACTACGCAGCCGCCAAGGCGGGTCTGGAAGGCTTCAGCCGTGCCCTGGCACGTGAAGTAGGGTCGCGTGCAGTGACGGTCAACTCGGTGACGCCGGGTTTCATCGACACCGACATGACCCGCGAGCTGCCAGAAGCGCAACGTGATTCCCTGACGGCCCAGATTCCTCTGGGCCGACTGGGGCAGGCAGAAGAGATCGCGCATGTTGTCGCTTTTCTTGCCTCGGAAGGTGCAGGCTACGTGACCGGGGCTACAATCCCCGTTAACGGCGGCATGTACATGTGACCGGTCGTATCGAAAAAATGTCATACGGGCTGTCTAAAATCCGTTATAAAGCTGAAATCTTTTAAGGGGCAGAAGGCTGTCGGGCGTAGCGGGAATTGCGTTTAGCTTGAAATGCGCAAAACCTCTTCTATACACTTACCCATCGGCCAGCTGCCTGAATTTGTCCACTAGGAGTTAAAACACGGTATGAGCACCATCGAAGAGCGCGTCAAGAAAATCGTTGCCGAACAACTTGGCGTCAAGGAAGAGGAAGTCACCAACAGTGCTTCCTTCGTTGAAGACCTGGGTGCCGACTCCCTTGATACCGTTGAGCTGGTAATGGCTCTGGAAGAGGAATTCGAGACCGAAATCCCTGACGAAGAAGCCGAGAAGATCACCACTGTTCAAGCGGCTATCGATTACGTTACTGCCCACCAGGCGTAAGATTTTGTAATCGTAGTTTGCTGTCCTGGAGAAACCGCACTGCCCCTGGCGTGCGGTTTTTTCTTTGAATAGGGCAGCGTTTCATCAATAGAAGAAAGGAGAGTCCTGTGTCGCGTAGACGCGTCGTGGTCACCGGTATGGGTATGCTGACGCCTTTGGGCACGGATGTGCCGAGCACCTGGCAAGGCATTCTGGCTGGCCAGAGTGGCATTGGGCCTATCGAACACACGGACCTGTCCCAATACACCACCCGCTTTGGCGGTTCGGTCAAGGGATTCAATGTCGAGGAATACCTGTCGGCCAAAGAGGCCCGCAGACTCGATCTGTTCATTCAGTACGGGCTGGCTGCCAGCTTTCAGGCCGTGCGCAACTCCGGTATCAAGATCGACGACACCAATCGCGAGCGCGTCGGCGTGGCGATGGGATCAGGCATCGGGGGTCTCACCAACATCGAGAACACCAGCCGGCTGATGCATGAGCAGGGGCCGGGCAAGATCTCCCCGTTCTTCGTACCGGGGTCGATCATCAACATGATTTCCGGGTTCCTGTCGATCCACCTCGGCGCACAGGGCCCCAACTACGCCATCGCCACCGCCTGCACCACGAGCACGCACTGCATCGGCATGGCCGCGCGCAACATCGCGTACGACGAAGCCGATGTGATGATCGCCGGCGGCGCTGAAATGGCGGCCTGCGGCCTGGGCATGGGCGGCTTCGGCGCCTCGCGCGCGCTGTCTACCCGCAACGATGAGCCTGCGCGCGCCAGCCGTCCCTGGGACAAGGGCCGCGACGGCTTCGTGCTGTCCAACGGTGCTGGCGCCATGGTCCTCGAAGAGCTCGAGCACGCCAAAGCGCGTGGCGCGACCATCTACGCCGAGCTGATCGGCTTTGGCATGAGCGGCGATGCGTTTCACATGACCTCGCCGCCGGATGACGGCGCCGGTGCCGCGCGCTGCATCACCAACGCGCTGCGCGATGCCAAGATTCGTCCCGAGGACGTGCAATACATCAACGCCCATGGCACCTCCACGCCTGCGGGCGATCTGGCCGAAGTCAGCGCCATCAAGAAGGTATTCGGCGAGCATGCCTACAAACTGGCTGTCAGTTCGACCAAGTCGATGACAGGCCACCTGTTGGGCGCCGCCGGGGCCATCGAAGCGATTTTCAGTGTGCTGGCGATCAAGGATCAGGTCGCGCCGCCGACGATCAACCTCGACGAGCCTGATGAAGGCTGCGACCTGGACTTCGTTCCCCACGAACCGCGGAAAATGCCGATCGACGTGGTGATTTCCAATTCCTTCGGCTTCGGTGGCACCAACGGCTCGCTGGTCTTCCGCCGGTACGCCGAATGACCGTGAGCTGGATCGATGGCCTTTCAGCTGACTCCCTGGCCGTCAAGGACCGGGGGTTGGCGTACGGCGATGGTCTCTTCGAGACTGTCCTTGTAAAGGCCGGACAGCCATTGCTCTTCCAGCGTCATTTGCAGCGTCTGGCACTGGGTGCTCAGCGCCTGGCGTTGAACCTCGATCTGGCATTGGTCGAGGAGGAGTGCTGCCGCTTCGCCGCTCAGTTGGGTGAAGGCGTGATGAAACTCATCGTCACCCGTGGCGACGGCGTACGTGGCTATGCGCCCGCTGTGGACGCACAGCCGAGACGCATCCTCCAGGCAAGTGCGCTGCCGGTGTATCCCGAGGCCCATGCAGAGCAGGGCGTCAAACTGTTCGCCTGTCAGACTCGTCTCGCCGAACAGCCGCTGCTGGCCGGGCTCAAGCACCTCAATCGCCTTGAGCAAGTGCTGGCCCGTGGGGAATGGCAAGGTGCCGAGTACGCCGAAGGGCTGATGCGGGACGTGTCGGGGCGGATCGTCGAGGCGGTCTACAGCAATCTGTTTATGGTCAAGGGCGGGGTGTTGCTGACGCCGGACCTGCGCCGCTGTGGCGTGGCTGGTGTGATGCGGGCCGAGATTCTGGCGCTGGCGGAGCGCGAGAACATGCCGGCCCGCGAGCTGGAGCTGCAGATGTCCGACCTGCAAAAGGCCGATGAGGTGTTTGTCTGCAACAGCGTGTACGGCATCTGGCCGGTGCGCGGCGTCGAGCATCTGAACTGGCCGGTTGGGCCGCTGACCCGTAAACTCCAACACCTTGTTCGCGGGCTTCTGGATATCTGATTCGTGATCCGAAAATTACTCGTCTTGCTGGAAACAGGTGTGGTTCTGGCAGGGCTATTGCTGGGACTGGCTTATTGGGAGCAGAGCAGCGCGCTGCGGCAGCCCCTCAATCTGACCCAGGAAAAACTGCTGGATGTGCCGTCGGGTTCTTCGCCCACCGGCGTGCTGAATCGGCTGCAGGCCGACGGCGTCATCAAGGATGCATTCTGGCTGCGGCTGTACTGGCGCTTCAATCTGCAAGGGCAGTCGCTGCACAGTGGCGAATACCGTATGGCGCCAGGCATGAACGCCGAGTCACTGCTCGATCTCTGGCAAAAAGGCGAAGTGGTTCAGTACAGCGTCACCCTGGTGGAGGGCTGGACTTTCCGTCAGGTGCGCGCGGCGCTGGCTAAACAGGTCAAGCTGGAGCAAACGGCGAGCGATCTCAGCGACCCGGAGCTTATGGCGAAGCTGGGGCATCCGGACGTCTTTCCCGAAGGCCGGTTTTTCCCGGACACCTATCGCTACGTGCGCGGCATGACCGACGTCGAGTTGCTGAAACAAGCCTACAGCCGCCTGGATGAAGTGCTTCAGGAGGAATGGGAGAAGCGTGCTGCCGATGTGCCGTACTCCGATCCTTACCAGGCACTGATCATGGCGTCGCTGGTGGAAAAGGAAACCGGTGTTCCCCAGGAACGCGGCCAGATTGCCGGTGTGTTCGTGCGTCGCTTGCAGCAGGGCATGTTGCTGCAGACCGATCCGACCGTCATTTATGGCCTCGGCGACCGGTACAACGGCAAGATCACCCGGGCGTTGCTGAAAGAGCCTACGCCGTATAACACCTATGTCATCTCCGGCTTGCCGCCAACGCCGATCTCGATGGTCGGGCGTGAGGCGATCCATGCGGCGATGCACCCGGTGGCCGGCAACAGCCTGTACTTCGTGGCGAGAGGGGACGGCAGTCACGTATTCTCCGCCGATCTGGATGCGCACAACGCGGCGGTGAAGGCGTTCCAGCTCAAGCGTCGCGCGGACTACCGCTCCAGCCCGGCGCCTGTCGCTGCACCGGCGCTGCCCGTGGACGCCGTCGATAAGCCCGCGTCCGAGCAGCAGCCCACAGATCCGAAACCTGCTGATGTGCAGCCAACAGAATCCAAAGCGGCAGAACCCAGGGACGCAGAGCCGGGCGCGAGCGAGCAACCGCCGAAGCCGCAGACGGACGCTGAGGCTCCGTCGACCCCGGCCAGTGACCCCGGCCAATGACAACCGCGAGCACGCTCGCCATGAATCTCACCAAGGACTGCCCGTGACCGGTTTGTTTATTACCCTGGAAGGCCCCGAAGGCGCGGGCAAAAGCACCAACCGCGAGTACCTGGCCGAGCGCCTGCGCAGTGAAGGCATTGATGTGGTCCTGACCCGCGAGCCCGGCGGTACGCCATTGGCCGAGCGCATTCGCGAGCTGCTGTTGACGCCCGGCGACGAGCAGATGTTTGTGGATACCGAGCTGCTGCTGATGTTCGCCGCCCGTGCGCAACACCTCGCTGGCCTGATTCGCCCGGCGCTGGCGCGGGGTGCCGTGGTCCTTTGCGACCGATTCACCGATGCCACGTACGCGTATCAGGGAGGCGGCCGAGGCCTGCCCATCGAGCGCATCGCCGTGCTGGAAGATTTTGTCCAGGGCGCGCTGCGTCCGGATCTGACCCTGGTGTTCGATCTGCCCATCGAGATAGGCCTGGCCCGCGCATCCGCCCGTGGTCAGCTGGACCGTTTCGAGCAGGAGGGCCGAGCGTTCTTCGATGCCGTGCGCAGCACCTACCTGTCGCGCGCCGCCGCGGCCCCCGAGCGTTATCGCCTGGTGGACGCGGCGCTGCCGCTGACCGAAGTCCAGTCGTCCCTTGATGGGCTGGTTCCCGAACTGATTGCTCTGCTGGCGGCTCGCCGGCATGGCTGAGGCTTATCCCTGGCAGCACGGCCTGTGGCAGCAACTGGCAGGCCGCAAGCAACATGCTCACGCCTACCTGCTCCACGGCCCGGCCGGCATCGGCAAGCGGGCGCTGGCCGAGCGTTTGATGTACCTGCTGTTGTGCCAGCACCCGACAGGCCTTGAGGCGTGCGGCCAATGCAAATCCTGCTCGCTGCTGGCAGCCGGCAGTCACCCCGATCATTACGTGCTGGAGCCTGAAGAGGCCGACAAGGCGATCAAGGTCGATCAGGTGCGCGACCTGGTCAGCTTCGTGGTGCAGACCGCGCAGATGGGCGGGCGCAAGGTGGTGCTGATCGAGCCGGTCGAGGCGATGAACATCAACGCCGCCAACGCTCTGCTGAAAAGTCTGGAAGAGCCTTCGGGCAACACCATTCTGTTGCTGGTCAGCCATCAGCCGAGCCGGCTGCTGCCCACGGTCAAGAGCCGTTGCGTGCAACAGGCGTGTCCGCTGCCCAGCGACGCCATGAGCATCGCCTGGCTGGCCGATGCACTGCCAGATTGCGACGAGCAGGAGCGTGTCGATCTGCTGACCCTCGCAGCAGGTTCGCCGTTGGTCGCGGTCAAGCTGCACGGCCAGGGCGTTCATGAGCAACGGGCGCTGGTGGTGGAAGGCGTTAAAAAGCTGCTCAAGGGCCAGCAGTCGCCGACCCAGCTGGCCGAAGGCTGGAAAGACATACCGCTGTTGTTGCTGTTTGACTGGTTCTGCGACTGGTCGAGCCTGATCCTGCGCTATCAACTGACCCAGGACGAAGAGGGCCTGGGCCTGACCGACATGCGCAAGGTTGTGCAGTATCTGGCGCAGAAATCGTCCCAGCGCAATGTGCTGGCGATTCAGGACTGGGTGCTGCTGCAGCGCCAGAAGGTGATGTCAAAAGCGAACCTGAACCGGGTTCTGTTGCTCGAAGCGTTATTGGTGCAGTGGGCAGGCCTGACCGGACAAGGTTAGACTGGCCCTCTGCATGGCATCATGCATTGCCTGAGGAAACGAGATGAGCGTGCCACCGAGTCCAGGTCCGCGTAACGGCATCCTGTCCCTGACCATCAAGGACAAGTCCGTCCTGTACGCCGCATACATGCCATTCATCAAGAACGGCGGCCTGTTCATTCCCACCAGCAAAAGCTACAAGCTGGGCGATGAAGTGTTCATGTTGCTCAACCTGATGGACGAGCCTGAAAAGATTCCGGTCGCGGGCAAGGTCACCTGGATCACGCCGAAGGGCGCTCAGGGCAACCGCGCCGCAGGCGTTGGGGTGCAGTTCAACGACGGCGACAACACCGCGCGCAACATGATTGAAAACTACCTGGCCGGAGCCCTGAAATCCGACCGTCCTACCCATACGATGTAAGTTGCCCCTGCCGCCATGCTTGTAGATTCCCATTGCCACCTCGACCGCCTCGACCTCAGTGCCCATGACGGCTCCCTCGACAACGCGCTGCATGCGGCGAGAGAGCGGGGCGTCGGGCACTTTCTGTGCATCGGCGTCAGCGCCGAGAATGCCGGTGCCGTGAAAGCGCTGGCTGACCGCTACGACGACGTTGATTGCTCGGTCGGCATCCATCCACTGGACCTCAAGCCCGGCGAAGCGCCTGCGCTGGAGTGGCTGCTCGGCGAGCTGAATCATCCGCGCGTCGTGGCCATCGGCGAAACCGGTCTGGATTATCACTACGAACCCGAGGCTGCCGAGTTGCAACAGGCCTCGTTCCGGCTTCATTTGCAGGCCGCCAACGTGACCGGCAAGCCGGTGATCGTCCACACCCGCGGCGCGCGGGCCGACACGCTGGCGCTGCTGCGTGAGGCCGCGTTGCCTCAAGCCGGCGTGTTGCATTGCTTCACCGAAGACTGGGACATGGCCAAAGCCGCGCTGGATCTGGGGTTCTATATCTCGCTGTCCGGTATCGTCACCTTCCGCAACGCCGACGCGCTCCGGGACGTCGCCAGCAAGGTGCCCGCCGACCGGCTGCTGGTCGAGACCGACTCGCCGTACCTGGCGCCGATCCCGTATCGGGGCAAGCCCAACCTGCCGCAATACGTGCGTGAAGTGGCCGAGTTCCTGGCGATGCTACGTGGCGAGACGTACGAGCGTTTTGCCGAACAGACCAGCGAAAACTTCAAGCGGCTGTTCCCGCTGGCGCGCGTTAAAAGCTGATCCCCCGTGTACAGCGCCGCTTGCCAGGCCCCGAGCGCTGCGCAAATCGCGGGCAAAAAAAACCCGGGTTCTGGGGGGTGAATCCGGGTTAAGACCATTAGGAGTAAAACAAAGACACGCTATCCATTGGTGTCCTTGCCAACGCTGGCACTTGGGGGAGATGCTGCGTTGGCGAATATAAGTATTGGCTATAATCCGCAGGCGTCCAGCCGACCGCTGTACGATTTTTAAACAGTTTTGGAATACCTGACGCGCTGCTGATACCGCAATCCCACTGATGTCCCGAATTTCTGACCACTCAGGCCATCCCGCCAAAAAAGAGACTGGTGGGGCACTTTGCGTTTCGCTTTAGCGTACTGGCGGCTAAATCCGTCAGAAAACGGATACAGGTCGGATGATCCGTGCATTCTGCTGCGGGATAGGCATAATGTGCCGCTTCCGATTCCCGAATCCACAGTCCCCTCCTATGCAGAAAGAACCTCGTAAAGTCCGTGAGTTTCGCCGCCGTGAGCAGGAGATCCTCGACACCGCGCTCAAGCTTTTCCTCGAACAGGGCGAAGACAGCGTCACCGTCGAGATGATCGCGGACGCCGTGGGTATCGGCAAAGGCACCATCTACAAGCATTTCAAATCCAAGGCCGAGATTTATCTGCGCCTTATGCTCGACTACGAGCGGGATTTGAACGAGCTGCTGCATTCGGCGGATGTCGACAAGGACAAAGAAGCGCTGTCCCGCGCCTACTTTGAATTCCGTATGCGCGACCCCCAGCGCTATCGCCTGTTCGACCGCCTGGAAGAGAAAGTCGTAAAAGGCAATCAGGTGCCGGAGCTGGTCGAGGAGCTGCACAAGATCCGCGCTTCGAACTTCGAACACCTGACCTTGCTGATCAAGGGACGGATTTCCGAAGGCAAGCTCGAAGACGTCCCTCCGTACTTCCATTACTGCGCCGCCTGGGCGCTGGTGCACGGCGCGGTGGCGCTGTACCACTCGCCGTTCTGGAGCAATGTCCTTGAAGATCAGGAAGGTTTCTTCCAGTTCCTGATGGACATCGGTGTGCGCATGGGCAACAAACGCAAGCGGGATATTGATCATGGGCACGAGACCAAACCCGGCGCTCAACCCGACCCCGCTGCTGAGTAAAGCGAAGCCACGCAAACCCGATTCCGCGAGCTAAGCCTTCTCCAGGTCCGACATGGCGCAAAAGCTGCATTAACCGGCCATTCGCCGGTTTTCCGTCGCCGGACTTTGGAGATAAACATGCGTAGCCTGGTTTTACTGCTGGCTCTACTGGCGTTGAGTGGCTGCATGCACGTCAGCGATCTGGCACAAGGCGCTCACGATGAGCTCAGTGACGCCGGGCTGCTGGATCACAGTTCGACCCGCCGGTTGAACAACTTTCGCGTGCAACCTGACTCGTTCATCTATATCGCCCAAGGCGCCTTTGCTCCCCCGGGCAGCGCCTACCCGCGTCCCAATGTCGTGGCTGAAGAAGCCTTCAACGGTTTTATCGAATACTTCCCGATGGTCCGCCGCGCCCGCGCCCCGGAAGGTCTGGATGACGCGATGACCGAGGCTCGGGCTGCCGGCGCGCATTATCTGCTGTACACCCGTTTTGCCAAGGCTGATGACCGCATCGGCACGTTTGACGAGTGGTCGGATCAGGAAGCAGTGGACCGTCTTGGCATCGACAACGGCGTCATACAGCTGATGCTGATCGAAACCAACACCCGCTACCTTATCGATTCGGCCCGCATTCACCTCCGTGGTGGCCTGCTGACGTTGTACGACACCAAGCCCGAGGATTTGCTAGGACCCCCGATGGAAGCTTACGCTCGGGGTTTGCTGGGCGTCGAAGCCCGCTGAGGAGTGGCGTATGAGTGGGCAGGACAAAGCCAACGATCTGTTGGCACAGATTGCCAGGAGCGGCAAGGGTTTGCCGCCTGTGCACTTGTGGAACCCGGATTTCTGCGGTGACATCGACATGCGCATCGCCCGTGATGGCACCTGGTTCTATCTGGGCACGCCCATTGGTCGCAAGGCGATGGTTCGGCTGTTTTCCACCATCATTCGCCGTGACGGCGACGATTATTTCCTGATTACCCCAGTCGAGAAGGTTGGCATCAAGGTCGACGACGCGCCTTTTGTGGCGGTGCTGCTGGACGTTGAAGGCAGTGGGGAGTCGCAGTTGTTGCGGTTCACCACCAATGTCGAAGACGTGGCAGAGGCGGGGGCTGAACATCCGCTGCGTATCGACCTCGATCCGCAGACCCAGGAGCCAGCTCCCTATATCCGTGTGCGCAACAACCTCGAAGCGCTGATCCACCGTAATGTCTTCTATCAGCTGGTTGACCTGGCAGTGGTGCGGAAAATCGACGGCCAGCGCTGGCTGGGGGTGTGGAGCGGTGGCGAATTTTTCCCCATCGGTCTCGAGCCCTGATCGGTCCCTGTCGAACTGGCTATCCGCTTGCGCCCAATTGCCTGACTACCACAGGGCAGTTAAAGTGCCGCCCCCCGATTTTTCCTGAGGTTTTTCCATGAGTCAGTCCTTTGATATCGCCGTGATCGGCGCCACCGGTACTGTCGGCGAAACCATCGTCCAGATTCTCGAAGAGCGCGACTTCCCGGTTGGCGATTTGCACCTGCTCGCCAGCGCCGAATCGGCCGGCAGTTCAGTGCCGTACCGTGGCAAGAACGTCCGCGTGCGTGAAGTTGACGCCTTTGATTTCAGCAAGGCGAAGATCGCGTTCTTTGCAGCAGGCGCCACGGTCACCGGCAGCTATGCCGAGCGCGCCACCGCCGCCGGGTGTGTTGTGATCGACCTGTCCGCCGGATTGTCCGTGGAGCAGGCACCCAATGTAGTGCCCGAGGTCAATGGCCCCCGCCTGGCTGATCTGGCCAAGCCGCAGCAGGTGGCATGCCCGAGTTCCAGCGCAGCCGCCCTCGCGCTGGTGCTGACGCCGTTGCGCGCACTGCTGAACCTCGAGCGGATCACCGTGACGGCGTGCCTGGCGGTGTCGAGCATGGGCCGAGAAGGGGTCACCGAACTGGCTCGGCAGACCGCCGAGCTGCTCAATGTTCGCCCGCTGGAGCCGAAGGTGTTTGACCGGCAGATGGCGTTCAACGTGCTGGCCCAAGTGGGCAAGCCTGACGCCGAGGGTCATGTGCCATTGGAAAAACGTTTGGTCAGCGAGTTGCGCGAGTTGCTCTCGCTGCCTTTAATCAAGGTCGGTGTGAGTTGCATCCAGGTGCCGGTGTTCTTCGGCGACAGCCTGAGCGTGTCGGTGCAGACCCGCGAACCGGTCGACATCAAGGCGGTCAACGCCGCGCTCGAAACGGCCGAGGGCATCGAGCTGGTTGAGGCCGGCGATTACCCGACGCCGGTGGGCGACGCCGTAGGACAGGATGCTGTTTATGTAGGACGTTTACGCGGGGGCGTCGACGACGGTTGTGAGCTGAATTTCTGGGTCACGCTGGACAATGTGCGCAAGGGCGCAGCGTTGAACGCTGTGCAGGTGGCTGAGTTGTTGATAAAAGATGTTGCGTAAAAGATACTTGCCCACAATTCGAAGAATCATTCTAGCTGCGGCGTGTCGATACGCCTTACACCCGAGCAGGCATTATCTTCGCGATTGCCGGGGAAATTTCAAACAAGGGATGGGCTATGGTTCAGGTTCGTAAACTCGTTTTAGCAATCGCTGCGGCTTCGGCGCTGTCATCGGGAATGGCACAAGCGCTCGGCCTCGGCGGTCTGACCGTGAAGTCGACCCTGAATCAGCCGTTGTTGGCCGAAATCGAGCTGACAGAAGTGCAGGACCTCAATGCCTCCCAGGTGGTGCCGAGTCTGGCGACCTCTGCGGAGTTCGCTCAGGCCGGCGTTGGCCGGGTGGCGATTCTGGATGACCTGACCTTTACCCCGGTCGTCAATCCCGGCGGCAAGAGTGTGTTGCGCATTACCTCCACCAAGCCTATCCGCGATCCCTACGTAAAATTCCTCGTTCAAGTGCTCTGGCCCAACGGCCGGGCGCTGCGCGAGTACAGCCTGTTGCTGGACCCGCCAAAATTCTCGCCACAGGCCGCTGCGGCCGCCGCGCAATTGCCGTCGACCGCACCGAGCGTCGCACCTGCCCCGGCACCTGCCGCCGAGACGCCAGCGGCTGCACCTTCGACGCCAACTCCAGCGCCTGCCCCGGAACCCAAGTTCACCCAATACACCACCGCCAATAACGACACGCTCTGGGAAATTGCCGCGCGCGTGAAAAATGGCGGCACTGTGCAACAGACCATGCTGGCGATTCAGGCGTTGAACCCTGATGCGTTTATTGCCGGCAACATCAACCGCCTGAAAAAAGGCCAGGTGTTGCGTCTGCCGTCGCCGCAGGAGTCAACGGCGCTGGCTCAGCCTCGCGCGGTGGCCGAGGTGGCCGAGCAGAATCGTGCCTGGCGCGAAGGCCGACGCCTGCCGAGCGGCGCGCGTCAGGTCGATGCCACCCGTCGCGACCGTGCGGGCGCGGCGCCGTCACAGATCGACGCCAAGGACAACCTCAGCCTCGTCTCTGCCAACAAGGCTGGAGCGAAAGGCAAAGCCAGCGACAACGCCGACATCAGCAACCAGCTGGCGACTACTCAGGAAAGCCTGGACACCACGCGTCGGGACAATGCCGAGCTGAAGAGCCGCATGACTGATCTGCAAAGCCAGGTCGACAAACTGCAGCGCCTGATTCAGCTGAAGAATGACCAACTGGCGAAAATGCAGGCGTCCGGCGCAGCGGTTCCGCCGCCCATTGATGCCGCCAATCCTGCCAATCCCGCTGTCAGCCCCAACAGCGTGACCAACCCCAACAACGCCGCCAACCCGGCGATGCAGGCCCAAGTGGTGCCGAATGCAGCGGCGCCTGATGTTGCCGGGAAGGCGCCTGACGAAATCGCGCCCGAAGACGCATTGCCGGTTGACGGTGCGGCGGTGACCAGTGCAACGCCTGATCAAGCGCTGATCGTACCGACCGAGCCGGTGGCCGATGAAGATAACCGCAGCGCCCTCGACAAGATTCTGGCCAGTCCGATGCTCATGGGCCTGATCGGTGGCGGCGCGCTGTTGGTCTTGCTGCTGCTTCTGTTGCTGATGGCTCGCCGACGCAATGCGCTGATCGAAGCCGAACGGCATCGCCAGATGGCGCGTGCGTTGGCCGAAGAGTCGGACTTCGCGTCCGACATGGATATGCCTGCCAGCAGCTTTGAAGGCCTGGAGGCGCCGGTGCCCAACGCAAAGACGCCGCCGGCGCCGACCGTCGCCGAGCCGGTCCGCGAGCACCCGGCTGACGCGCTCGTTCAGGCCGAAATCCACATTGCCTACGGCCGGAGCAATCAGGCTGCTGCCGTTCTTGAAGAGGCCATCAAGCATGAGCCGCAGCGCAGCGATCTGCGCCTCAAGCTCATGGAGGTCTATGCCGAGCAGGACAACAAATCCGGGTTTGTCGCGCAGGAGCGGCAACTGGTGGCCACGGGAAAGAACCACGCTGAAGTCGAAGAGCTGAAATCCCGCTATCCGTCCATGGCAGCAGCAGCTGCGGCGGTAGCAGGGGTGGCGGCCACAGCGGCTTTGGCGGCGGAAATGGACGCAAAATACGTCGAGGACCTGCTTCACGACGAACCTGAAGTCCCGGCGCAGCCAGCTTCGGTGGCAGAAACAGTGACCGAAGTGCCGTTGGACGAAGAGTTCGACAACGCCTTTGACCTGAGCCTTGATGATCTGGACAGCGAATCGCCTGCTGCTGCGCCGACCCGCGCTGCGGCACAGGACACCGCTGCCCTCGACGATCTGGACCTGGATGCGCCGTTTGCCGGATCGGCGTCTGATGACCTGGACTTCGACGCGATTCTGCGCGAACAACAGGCGACATCCGGCCCTGCTGAGCCCGCCGACCTGGACGATTTCGACCTCAACCTGGCGGAAGATCAGCCGGCGTTGAAGGCCGAAGACGATTATTTGCTGGGGATGGAGGACGATCTGCGTGATCTGCCCCCGTTCGAACAGCCTGCATCGTTGGGCGCCGACAAGCCGGGGCCGGAAGACGACATTGAGTTGCCTGCCGATTTCGACCTCTCCCTGGCGGACGAGATGGAGACCGAGCAAGCGTCCGAGGCATTTGCGTCTGAGATCGACGACGTCAATGCCGAGTTGGACCGTCTCTCCCAGAGCCTGGAACAGCCGCCGATTGCCAAGCCGTTCGACACCGCGTTGGACAAGCCGGTGGACGCGTCGCCGCGTTTCACTGAAGACGATGCGCTGCTGGCGGATGACGAGCCGGAATTCGATTTCCTGTCCGGTACCGATGAAGCGGCCACCAAGCTGGACCTGGCCCGGGCGTACATCGAGATGGGTGACGCCGACGGCGCTCGCGACATTCTTGATGAGGTGGTGGCCGAAGGTGACGATGGCCAGAAGACGGAGGCGCGGGACATGCTGTCGCGCCTCGTCTGACGGTATACACCGCTGCAAAAAAACGACCGCTTCGGCGGTCGTTTGCGTTTCCGGGTCGGGCCCTTCGGCTTTTCGCGTGCGTGCGGGTTCACCAGCGCTGCCGATGGCGTCTTTTTTTTCGATCCGTATAATGGCCGCCCTTGCGCACATCGACAGGCTTTAAGCTCTTGGCAACTACAGACACCGAGGCAGAAACAGCGGCAGCCGAACTGGCGGCCGAAGGTTTTTCCAGAATCGCCCTGGGCGTGGAATACAAGGGCTCGCGCTACAGCGGCTGGCAGCGCCAGTTGACCGGTGTGCTGACCGTCCAGGAAACGCTGGAAAACGCCCTGTCGAAAGTTGCCGATTCGCCGGTGTCGCTGATGTGCGCAGGGCGCACCGATGCCGGTGTGCACGCGTGCGGTCAGGTGGTGCACTTCGATACTCAGGCCGAGCGCAGCATGAAAGCCTGGACCATGGGCGCCAATATCAAGCTGCCCCATGACATCAGCGTGACTTGGGCCAAGGTCATGCCCGCGCATTTTCACGCGCGCTTCAAGGCCATCGCCCGACGTTATCGCTATGTGATCTACAACGATCAGATCCGTCCGGCGCACCTGGGCCAGGAAATCACCTGGAACCATCGCCCGCTGGATGCCGAACGCATGGCGCTGGCGGCCGAGTATCTGGTCGGCACCCACGATTTCAGCGCGTTCCGTGCCGGTCAATGCCAGGCCAAATCGCCGATCAAGCAGCTTCATCATTTGCGCGTCACCCGCCACGGCAAGATGATCGTCATTGATGTCCGCGCCAATGCCTTTCTGCATCACATGGTGCGCAACATTGCCGGTGTGCTGATGACCATTGGGGCAGGGGAGCGGCCAATCGAGTGGGCGAGGGAGGTGCTGGAAAGTCGGGTCCGACGCACCGGCGGTGTGACGGCTCATCCTTTCGGCCTGTATCTGGTTCAGGTGGAATACCGCGACGAGTTCCCGTTACCGGATCGCTACATCGGCCCGCATTTTCTCACCGGCTTCACGGAACTGGACGGCTGACGCGGGTGACTGCATTTGCTACCATCCGTGACTTTCGCAAGGCTTGAGGTCTCCACTACATGTCAGCCGTTCGCAGCAAGATCTGCGGGATTACCTGCATAGAAGACGCGTTGGCCGCCGTTGACGCGGGAGCCGATGCCATCGGGCTGGTGTTTTACCCCCCAAGTCCGCGCTTCGTGACGGTCGAGCAGGCCCAGGCAATCGTTGCCGCGCTGCCGCCGTTCGTCAGCACTGTCGGCCTGTTCGTGAATGCAGAGCGCGCTGACTTGAAAGCCCTGCTCGACGTCGTTCCCCTCGACCTCATTCAGTTTCACGGCGATGAAACCCCGGAGCAGTGCGAAGGCTATAGCCGCCCGTACATCAAAGCGCTGCGGGTCCAGGCCGGCGACGACATCGCGGCCACTTGCGATGCTTACGCCAACGCTTGCGGCATCCTCCTCGACACCTATGTCGCCGGCATTCCGGGCGGGACGGGGGAAACCTTCGACTGGGCGCTGATTCCAAAACATTTGAGCAAGCCGGTGATCCTCGCCGGCGGGCTGACCTCGGCCAACGTTTCCCAGGCCATTGCGCAGGTGCATCCCTACGCCGTGGACGTGAGTGGCGGGGTGGAGAAATCCAAAGGCCTGAAGGATCACGACAAGATCCGTGCGTTCATGAGTGCAGTACACGGCGCCTAGGGCGTTTGCCCGGCAACATCGGCTGGGATGTGACGGCGGACCAACGGTCGCCGTCCACTAGCCTGCCATCCGCTGATGCGCGTGGCCGAATTGATTGAGCGAAGACGTCTTGCGTCTCGTGATGGAAGTTGAGAGGGGTGTTTGCGAGTGTTGTCTCGGCAGGTCAGGCTTCGCGCCGATCGTTGTACGGCATTTCGCGGCACCTTACATGACATTGGTTTAAGGGCATGCGCATGGCACCTATTGCCATCGCGTTCGAGCCATCGGTACTGGAGAAAGAAAGCATGAGCAACTGGTTGGTAGACAAACTGATCCCTTCGATCATGCGTTCCGAGGTCAAGAAGAGCTCGGTGCCCGAAGGTCTGTGGCACAAGTGCCCGTCCTGCGAAGCGGTGCTGTATCGCCCGGAGCTGGAAAAGACCCTGGACGTCTGCCCGAAGTGCAACCACCACATGCGCATCGGCGCCCGCGCCCGTCTGAATATCTTCCTGGACGCCGAAGGCCGTCAGGAGATCGGCGTTGATCTGGAGCCGGTGGACCGTCTGAAATTCCGCGACGGCAAGAAGTACAAGGATCGCCTCGTCGCGGCACAGAAGCAGACCGGTGAAAAGGACGCGCTGATTTCCATGAGCGGCACCCTGCTGGGCATGCCGGTGGTGTGCAGCGCATTCGAGTTCTCCTTCATGGGCGGCTCGATGGGTGCGGTGGTGGGTGAGCGCTTCGTGCAAGCTGCCAACTACGCGCTGGAAAACCGCTGCCCGATGATCTGCTTCGCCGCATCCGGCGGTGCGCGCATGCAGGAAGCCTTGATCTCGCTGATGCAGATGGCCAAGACCTCGGCCGTTCTGGCGCGTCTTCGTGAAGAGGGCCTGCCGTTTATCTCCGTGCTGACCGACCCGGTCTACGGCGGTGTTTCTGCCAGCCTAGCGATGCTGGGCGACATCATTGTCGCCGAGCCAAAGGCCCTGATCGGCTTCGCCGGCCCTCGCGTCATTGAGCAGACCGTGCGCGAAAAGCTGCCGGAAGGTTTCCAGCGCAGCGAATTCCTGCTCGACCACGGCGCGATCGACATGATCATTCACCGTCAGGAACTGCGTCAGCGTCTCGGTAACGTATTGGCCCAGATGATGGGGCTGCCGACGCCGAAATTCGTGGCGCCGACAGTTGAGCCGATCGTTGTACCGCCTGTTCCGGCGAACCTATGACCGCACGCTCGTTGAGCGACTGGCTCAGCTATCTGGAACACCTGCACCCGTCGGCCATCGATATGGGATTGGAGCGTTCGCAGCAGGTGGCAGCTCAGATGGGCCTGACCCGGCCGGCGCCCAGAGTGATCACGGTCACCGGCACCAACGGCAAAGGCTCGACCTGCGCATTCGTTGCTTCCTTGTTGCAGGCCCAGGGCCTGAAAGTCGGCGTTTACAGCTCGCCGCACCTGCTGCGCTACAACGAGCGTGTGCAGGTGCTGGGCGTCGAAGCCACCGACGCCGCGCTGTGCGCGGCGTTCGAGGTGGTCGAGCGCGGCCGCGGCGACATTTCCCTGACCTATTTCGAAATGGGCACGCTGGCAGCCTTCTGGCTGTTCGAGCAGGCCGGGCTGGATGCGGTCGTGCTGGAAGTCGGTCTCGGCGGGCGGCTTGATACGGTCAATCTGATCGACGCCGACATGGCGCTGGTCACCAGCATTGGCGTTGACCACGCGGAATTCCTCGGCAATACCCGTGAGACCGTGGCCTTCGAGAAGGCCGGGATATTCCGTGAGGGACGGCCTGCACTGTGTGGCGATCTTGATCCGCCGCAGCCGTTGCTCGACAAAGCGCAGGCACTGCATTGTCCGCTGTCGCTGCGCGGTCGCGATTTCAATCTGCAGATCAACGCGACGGGGTGGGACTGGTCGGGCACTGATGCACAGGGCCGCACAATCGAACTGCATTCGCTGCCGTTACTCGACCTCCCCATGCAGAACGCCGCGCTGGCGCTGCAGGCTTACCTGCGGCTGGATTTGCCGTGGGATGGGTCGACCCTTCGCGATGCGCTCGTCAATACGCGCGTCACCGGTCGCCTTGACCGTCGCAGCGTCGACTGGCAGGGGAAATCCCTAAGCCTGCTGCTGGACGTGGGCCACAACCCCCATGCAGCAACGTTTCTCGCCCAGCGCCTGAATCAGCGACCGGTGGCGGGCAAGCGTCTGGCGGTGTTCGGTTTGCTCAGTGACAAGGACCTGCCGGGCGTTCTGGCGGAACTGAGCGAGACGTTCAGCAGTTGGGCCGTCGCACCGCTGCCAACGCCGCGCAGCCGTCCGGCGCAAGAGATCGAACAGGCGTTGCAGAACCTTGGCGCTCGCGTGACGTCTCACCCGAGTATCGCGCTGGCACTTGAAGCTCAGTGCGCCCACGCGACAGCCGACGACGAGATTGTTCTGTTCGGGTCTTTTTACTGCGTAGCCGAGGCCCTGGAATGGCTTGCTGGCGCGTCACGGAGGAAGTGACACATGGCTTTGCTGGATAAAGCGTACAAACAGCGGATGGTTGGGGCATTGGTGCTGATTGCCGTCGCGGTGATTTTTCTGCCGATGCTGTTTTCGCGTCAGGACGAAGCCCGCCGTGTTCAGGTCGATGCGCCTGCCGCGCCGCAAGCGCCGGCCACCTCGCAGATCAAGGTCGAACCCGTCAGCGTGCCTGAACAGCAGCCATTGCCGCAGGAGCCGGTGCCAGGCGATGACGAGCTGACGCAGCCTGCTCAGTCCGCGCGTCCTGCCCAGCCCGTTCAGCAGCGCACCAGTCAACAGCCGCCGTCCATGCCCATTGCCCCTGCGCCTTCCAAGCCTGTGGCTGCTGCGCCGAAACCCGTTCAGACCGCGCCCGCGAAGCCTGCTCCGGCACCGACGCCGGCACCCGCTCAAGCGGCAGCGCCTGTCACACCGGCAGCCGAGACCAGCCGGGTCGATGCCAATGGTTTGTCGGTCACCTGGGCGGTACAGCTGGCGAGCCTTTCCAACCGCGCCAATGCCGACAATCTGCAGAAGACGTTGCGCACTCAGGGCTACAACGCCTACATCCGCACCTCCGATGGCGTGAACCGCGTCTTCGTCGGCCCGGTGATCGAACGCGTCGAAGCTGATCGTCTGCGTGACACGCTGGAAAAACAGCAGAAGATCAAAGGGATCGTTGTGCGTTTCCAGCCGGAGCGTAAGTAAGCGTCCCCGGCCGACGCCTTCCCTTGGTAGGACCGGCTTCAGCCGGGAAGGGGGCGGATCAGTCACTCTCCATCTCGCAGTGTGGCAACTGATGCCTTCCCGGCTAAAGCCGGTCCTATGTATGAACTCGCCCCCACATTCAACCTGCTTTTCGAACACTGCTACCCGGTTGCATCTATGTATAAGGCCTGTTCGAGGAAGCATCATCAGCTTCTGGCCAACATTGGGTGAGCTCGCGGTATGCCGATTACGATAAGGCCTCAAAGGGCCAGTAGGACCGCAGGCATCTGTCCGCGACGGTCTGACCAAGGGTCAATGTTCTTCAGCAGCGGTTGAGGTGACTCAGCACCCCGGTGGCAGAACTCGGTTGATTAATGATTCATCGCCGCCTCCTGGCAATCTGCTGGCTGGCGACGATAGGTTTGATCGTTTTGCAGCAAGACCCAGACGATACGCAGGTTTCGGTTGGCCAACCTGACGGCCGCCCCTTTTTGACCGTGCCGACTTAGCCAGCGTCGCAACCGGCGATCATCCGGATGCTCCGAATCAGGCCGCACCTGTCTTAACACGGCGTGCGCTCCCTGAATCGACAGGCTGCGAATATAGCCATCACCACGTTTGCAAATTTTACCCAGTCGGGTGTTCTGTCCGCTGCTGTTCTGTTCAGGAACCGTGCCGAAGTAGGCGGCGAACATTCGTGCGTTGGCGAAGCGCTCAGGTTCAGTCTGTTTGGCCAGCAAGGCCGTGGCGATGACAGGGCCGATGCCGCGTACCGTCATCAGACGCTTTGCCGTCTCGTCTTGGCGTGCTGCTGCTTCCAGACGCCCCGTCAGCACATCGATGCGTTCACCCAGCTGACTCCATTCGCCCAGCAGTTCGTCGATCAGCTCGCGCAACATATCTGGCAACGGCTGGGTGGCGTCTTCCAGTATCCGTGGGACATTTCGACTTAGGGCTACCGCCCCTTGCGCCATCGCAATGCCCTGTTCCAGCAACAACCCGCGTATCTGATTACCCATCGCGGTAAGCCGCTTTACATACCCTTGTCGAATCCGATGCAAGGCCTGCATGGCCAATTGAGCGGTGCTTTTGACGGGTACTGAAGCAATGTTTACATCTCGTCCCGAGCGCAATATCGCCAGCGCATCGTTGCGGTCATTCTTGGCGCCGCTGCGATGATTGGCGACATGTTGCGCCGGTAAAATTCGCACCGGGTTGCCTTGCGCCTGCAACAGCCGCGCCCATGACTGTGCGCCAGGGCCGGTTTCCATCAGCACCGTTACACCTGGCGGCAGGGTTTTTAAAAATGCCACAAAGGCTTCGCGTGACTTGATGCGGCTTTCGTAAATGACCTCACCAAAGGTGTCCTCTCCGGCTATCTGGAACACGTTTTCGGCAAGATCCACAGCCACTGTCGAACAAGCCGATACATCGGCTGAAGACAAGGCGTTACTTTTGATCGTATGCTTTTTCATGGGCTCGCCCTCGCTGTCGTTGGCTTCTTAAGAATGCCACCGTGGCGCTACTGACGCCTCGGCTTGGGCGAGTCCATCCAATTACGAAATGTATGCGGTGCCGTTGTAGGACCGGCTTCAGCCGGGAAGGGGCCGGGTCAGTCACTCTCGCTTTTGCAGTGTGGCAACTGACGATTTCCCGGCTAAAGCCGGTCCTACGAAATGTCCGCGGTGCCGTTGTAGGACCGGCTTCAGCCGGGAAGGAGCCGGATCAGTCACTCTCGCTTTGTAGTGGTCAACTAATTCCGGACACCTCGATAGGTTGTTTCAAGGCCATCGTCCGTTCGTAAACGGTCGGTGGCAGATACCCCAGTTTTGAGTGCAGCCGCTCGTTGTTGTAATACCCAACGATGTATTGAGTGATGTCGCGTATCGCTTCGCCATGGTTGGCGTAATTGCGCCGCCATACCCGCTCCATTTTCAGGCTCAGGAAGAAGCGTTCCATCACCGCATTGTCCCAGCAGTTGCCCTTACGGCTCATGCTTTGCTGCATGCCGTGCCTGGCCAGCAGCGATCTGTAGATTGCGCTCGCATATTGGCTGCCGCGATCGGAGTGAGCGATCAGGCCAGGC
>NZ_JACYUI010000025.1:0-17473 GCF_014841665.1 Pseudomonas sp. CFBP 8772
TGTACCGATCAATCGAACCATCAACAGCAAGGTCGAAGAGCCCTCGTTTTTCCGTCGGGAAGACTTCACCTATGATCGTGAAAATGATCGTTATCAATGCCCGACCGGCCATTTGCTGACGCTGGTTCAGTTGAACAAGGGAAAGCGTTTCTACCGCGCCAGCGCTGGCGCTTGTGGATCCTGCGCCCTTAAAAACCAATGCACCAAGACCAAATACCGCTCGATCACACGTCATGCCTATGAAGATGCATTTGAGCGAATGGCGCTGCGAATGCAGGCCCACCCGGAAATCGTCGAGGCTCGACGAAGCATCGTTGAGCACCCGTTTGGCAACCTCAAACAATGGATTTACGGCAATGGCCGGTTCCTGCTTCGCCAGCTCAAAGGTGCGCGAACGGAAATGGCGCTGGCGGTGAACGCCTACAACCTGAAAAGAGCGATCAACGTGCTGGGTGTGCGCCGAATGATGGAGTTACTGGCCTGAGGAAGGTCTTTTTCTTCTCTGTATAAATGGAAAATGCCCCGAGTTGATCGGGGCATTTTTTTTGGTTAGCTGCTGAGTAGCTGGTTTTCACACGGTCTGCGTAGGACCGGCTTTAGCCGGGAATTCGTCAGGCGTCACACCGCAAATATGACGGTGTTCGGACTGGCCTCTTCCCGACTGAAGCAGGTCCCACTGAGCGAAGCCTGGCGCAACCGCTGACGTACGCTCGCCGGTACAAACCCAACACACCCAGGACACGCCTCGCCCGGACGCTGCATAAGCCGGAGCACCGCCCCGGCATTATCCATCTGATGGGGAGTCAGTCCGATGATCACAGGCGTCAGCGGCAGCAGCCGTTATTCCAGTTACAACAGTGCCAGCACGAGCAGCACCACCAGCACCGCCAACAGCAAGAAGTTTGCCGACGATTTACTGAAGAAACTCGACGCCAACGGTGACGGCAGCGTCGACAAGGACGAGCTGAGCTCGGCGCTTTCGTCGGATTCCAAAGACGGCATCACCGTCAGCCTGAGCAAGGCGTTCGGCGATCTCGACAGCAATGACGACGACAGCCTCGACGCCGACGAACTGGCCGCACTGACGCCACCGCCGCCTCCGCCGATGCAAATGGACGCCAGCTCTGCGGAGGACGACGCGCAGAACCTGCTGAGTGCGCTGGACGGCGACGGCGACGGGACGGTGAGCAGCGCTGAACTGACCACGGCGTTGAGCAGTTCAGGCAGCAGCGCCGACAGCAATAAAGTGTTCGATGCCCTGGACACCAACAAGGACGGCACCGTCAGCCTCGACGAACTGACCGCCAGCCTGCAGACCCAACAACCGCCACCTCCGCAGTCTGCGCAAGACACCAGCGACCTGTTCAGCAGCCTGGACAGCGACAGTGACGGCAGCATCACTGCCGCCGAACTGACCAGCGCCTTGCAGGGCACGGCGAGTTCCGCCAGCGCCTCGTCCTCCAGCAGCCAGACCGCCTCGACGCAAACATCCACTTCGCACACCACCACCCAGCCCACTGAGGCACTGAACCGCATGATTGCGGCCCTCAGTGACCGCTACAACCTCAATGGCAGCGCCACGTCCGGCAAATACGTCAGCACCTCGGCCTGACGAAAAAAACCGCCCCCGAGCTCAGCCCGGTGGCGGTTTTTTATGCGCGTGTTTTTTAAGGGTGTGAGCTACTTGACCGGCTGCCGCGCGCGATTGTCTGCGACCCAGTCCAGCAGCAAGCTGTAGGCCACCGCCAGCAGCGTCGGGCCGATGAACAGACCGATGAAGCCGAATGCCAGCAGCCCGCCAAACACCCCCAGCAAGACAATCACCAACGGCAAATTCCCGCCGCGGCTGATCAGATACGGCTTGAGCACGTTATCGACGCCACTGACGATGAACGTGCCCCACAGGCCGAGAAAAATTGCCATGCCGTAATCGCCTCTCCAGGCCAGCCACGCCGTGGCCGGTATCCAGATCAACGGTGGGCCCATGGGCACAAGGCTCAGCAGGAAGGTCCCGATGCCCAGCACCAACGCGCCCGGCACGCCGGCAATCAGGAAGCCGATCAAGGCCAGCACGGCCTGGGCCGCTGCCGTGCCGATCACACCGTTGACCACCCGCTGCACCGTGCCGGCCACCAGATCGAGGTAGTACTGCGCGCGATCGCCGATCAGCCGCTCCAGCAGACTGAGCACGAACGCCGCCACGCGGGGCCCGTCGCGGTAGAAAAAGAACACGAAGACGATGCTCAGGGTCAGCTCAAGAATGCCGCCGCCGATTTGCGCACTGCGCGCCAGCAGCCAGTTGCCGACCTGACCCAGATAAGGCCGGACGCTGACCAGCAACGCCGCGCCCTGTTGGTCGATGGTGTTCCAGTAACCCACCAGCCGCTCGCCCACCAGCGGAACGCCCGCCAGCCAGGTGGGTGGATCGGGCAGCCCGTCCACTTGCACGTCCTTGACGAACGCCGTTGCATCGCGCACGTGATCCGCCAGATTGAAGCCCAGCCAGACCAGCGGCGCGAGCACCAGCACCATCCAGCCCAGGGTCAGAATCGCCGCCGCGAGGGATTCCCGCCCCTTGAGCGCACGGGTCAGCAGACGCATCAGCGGCCAACTGGCGAACGCCAGCACCGCGCCCCAGAACAGCGCCGACCAGAACGGCGCCATTACCCACAGGCAGGCGCCCAGCAGCGCGAGCAGGAGGATCTGCACCAACAGGCGATCGTTATTGAACATCGGTCATTCCGCAAAAGAGGGGTCGAATCCGCTGAGCATACCGGCGAACGGGGTGGCCTGGCACGCAGCCCGCCCCATCCCGACAGCCAGGTCAGTTTTTCAAGACAGGAATAGAGCCCGCCTCAGCGGATGAGTTCGAGGGTCAGGCCGGGTTCTTTCCGATCGCCCGCTTCCAGCCGTGCAGCCCGCACGCCTTTGCCCACCAGCGCCTGGCGCCATGCCTCGCGCTGCTCACCGGACAGCGTCACGCGCAAGGTGCTGTCCAGATTCAAACCCCGTGACAGCAAGGTGATCCAGGGCTCCTGCGGCTCTGCGGTCAGCATCGGCAGCTCCAGCTCGCCGGTGCTTTTCAGCTCGCGCAACAGGGTCGCGGACGTCGGCAGCAACTCCCCCAGCGGCGTGCCCGATTGAAATTGCTCGACGTGCAGGAACGCCCGGCGGTTACCGCGGGTGATGCCATACAACGCCACGAGGGTGTTGTCCGCCGGGGCGGGCAGGCGCAACAGCAAATAGGACTGACCGTTGTCGGCGCCATACAGCTTGGCGTTGCCGAACACCTCGTTGGCCCACAGGCTGCTTTCGCCGCAATCCCGCGCCTGGCACCAGAACAGCAACTGCGCGCCCTGCTGCTGCAGCGCTTCACGGGCGGCGGTGAACGCTTCGTCGGCGCTGTGCTCGACCGGTAATTGGTAGGTGATGGCGGTAACGTTGCCGCGCCCGGCCACCTGCCCGTCGAAGCGCAGCTGGCCGCTGATCTTGCGGATCGAGCCCGGCGGGTAGATGCGTTCCAGCTCAACGGCAGGCCGATAATCGACGATTTCCGCGTCTTCCAGTCGCGGCAGATTGGGCAAGTCCTGACTGCCGGGAACGTCAGCCGCCTGGGTAACGGCGCTGAGCCCGGTGAGCAGCAACGTCAGAGCCAGCGCATGGGTGAACGTGATGGATGCGCTCATGGCAGGGCAATCGGCAGGCAAAACAAAGCCGCGACAACGCGCGGCGAGCATGAAAATAAAACGGTGAGGCGTGGGCAGTGGTCCATCTTGCAGTCTCCTGTTTCAACTGCCCCAGCCTCGGCAGTTGCAGGTCGCAAGTCAAGGAACGGCGAAGAAGCGATTGAAACAGTCTGCAACAGAGCGCGCACCCGCCTCATCGTTGAGGTGCAGATGGTGCCCGCCCGGTAAGGACGTCACCGTAAAAGGAACGCTGGCCAGCAGCTCCCGGTTCTGCGCCAGCATGCCCTCCTCGGCAACGATCAAATGCGCCGGGCAGCGCACCGCCGCGACGAAAGACAGCGCCTGCGCTCGCGTGAGACGAATCGCCGAGGGCAATGTCAGCCGGCTGTCGCTGCGCCAGGTGTAACCACCTGGCACCGGCATCAAGCCACGCTGGGCCAACAGCTCGGCGGCCTCGCGACTGACCGCGACCATGCCTTTCATCCGCGCCTCTACTGCCCGGTCCATGTCCGAATAGACCGGCTTGCGCTTGCTCTGCTGGGTCAATTGCGCCTTCAGCGCCGCACCCATTCGTTCGACGACAGACTCCGGCTCGCCCACTGGCGGCACCAGGCCGTCGATCAAGGCCAGACGACTCACCCGCTCGGGGACAGCCGCCGCGACGATCACCGAAATGATCGCCCCCAACGAATGACCCAGCAGGGAAAACCGCTCCCAGCCCATCTGCCCCGCCACCTGCAACACATCGTGGGCATAGTCCGGCAAACCATAGGCCGAACCTGGCGGACGGTGGTCGGAGTGACCATGCCCGGCCATGTCCAGCGCCAGAATCCGCAGCCCTTCAAGCCTGGGCGCCAGGCGCGCGAAGCTGTTGGCGTTGTCCAGCCAGCCATGCAACGCAATTACCGGAATGCCGTCCTGGGGACCAAACAGATGAGCCGCCAGTTCAATATGGGGCAGGCTCAGGCGGATTTCTTCTACCGAGCAGGTCATGCGCGTGCTCGTTCAAGCGCGGCGTCTGCGTCTGGCATTGCAGTTTCGCCGTCAGCGCCGGCCGTCCAGCGGGAAAACAGCGTTTTGAGCATGTGGGCGGTGTCCTCGGGATGTTCGAGCGGGAACATATGCCCGCCGGGCACGGAAAGATACACGCCCTCGCGCATGCTTTTGACTGACAGCGCATGGTGGCGACGCACCACATCGCTGCTCTCACCGCGCACCATCGCCAACGGCACCCGCAACTGACGGGCAAGGCCGGGGCTGGTGTGGGGCACGCTACGGTAGATGCTGATTTCGGTGGCGGGATCGAAACGCAGGCGCAACCCGTCGCCATCGGCCTGCAACCCGTGGCGCAGATACGCCTCGAAGCACTCGGGATCGAAACGCCGGAACAGCGACTTGCCGGCAAAGTATTCCCGGGCCGTCTCAACGCTGCTGAACACCTCCCGGCGCCCCAAGGTCCGGCCTGCGGGCGTGATGCGATCAATGAAGCCAAAGCGCTTGGCCGCGCGAATCATCCACTGATCGAACCGCGTCAGCACTGGCGAATCAAGCATGACAACGCCCCGGTACAACTCAGGATGACGCAACGCCGCGTGATAATGCAGCACACCGCCGAGAGAATGGCCCACACCCCACACCGGTTCAGGCTGCTCGCGCACATGATGGATCAACTCATCCACCAGCTCCGGCCAGTTGTCCGTCACCGGAAATTGCGGGTTGTGGGCATGCTGGTCCAGATGACGAATCTCGAACTCAGGCCCGAGCGCCGCGAACAACTTGCCGTACGTGCCCGACGGGAAGCCATTGGCGTGAGCGAAAAACAGAAGTTGAGCCATGCCGACGCACCCAGAGCAACCAGAACAAGCCGCGATTGTGCGCACCGCCCGACAGGGGCGGCAATGACCGGAACTGCCATCGATGAGGCCACTCCGGTCATGGGCGTGTTTATCTGGGTGGGTGGCAGCGCCACGGCAGAGACGCGGAGCGTCCGGGGCGGCATTCCCACGCGGAGCGTGGGAACGATCAGATGTTAGAGCTCAGGAAATACCGGCGCCTGGACTGGCCTCTTCCCGGCTAAAGCCGGTCCCACTAACAGCGGCGCGTGCACCCCGCGGGAGTGGCTACGACTCCGATTGTAGGACCGGCTTCAGCCGGGAAGCCCTTGATCTGCTTTTGATCTTCATACGCAAAAAGCCAGGACACCACGAAACGCGACTTGGGTGCAGGCTGAACGCAGGTCTCGCGCAGTGGGCCGAGCCGCATGGATGCGGCGTGAGCGCCGTTGCGGACATGGATGTCCGTTCGGCGCGGGCCCACGGAGCGAGACCGGAGTGAAGGAACCCCGACGCAGGAGGGGCCAAACCAGGAGCAAGCACCCTTGGTTACTTGGGGTGCCTTTCCAAGTAACTCGCCGAAGGCGAAACCCGAGGCCGTTAGGCCGACGCTCTTGATCTTGGCGTCAAACGCCTCAACCATCACCGCCCGGGAGGCTGCTCACCATGGGGCACTACCGCCACGGTCAACCGGGAAATGCAACAGGCCTTGCCATCCTCCGTCGTCAAACGAATATCCCAGACATGGGTCGTGCGCCCGATATGCACCGGGTGCGCCACCGCCGTCACCCGCCCACTGCGGACCCCGCGCAAGTGGTTCGCGTTGACCTCAATCCCTACACAAAAAAACCGATCCGTATCAATCACCAGATAACTGGCCGTAGAACCCACCGTCTCCGCCAGCACCACCGAGGCGCCGCCGTGCAACAAACCGTAAGGCTGATGAGTGCGCTCATCCACCGCCATGCTCGCCGTCAGAGACAGATCGTCGACCGCCTCAAACCGAATATCCAGCACCTCACCGATGGTGTTCTTCTGCTTCGTATTAAGCGCGTCAAGATCCGGAGGGCTACGCCATACACTCATGGTTCTTCCTTGTTATTGGAGGGTTTGCACCACTTCTCTCATTCAACACCGGGAGCGCTGACAACCGCTCACCGCTGCCATCATTCAGCGTGCCGAACATCCACCAGTTCCATCGCGCCAGCAAGCGGCAAATCCGCCTCAAGCTGAGCAAGACTGGCGGTGTGCATCGGTTGCGCCTGCTGCAACGAGCCATGTACCGCCAGCCCGATCAACGTGCCCACCAACGGTTGATGACTGACCAGCAAGACATTCTCCGCACTGTACGCACTCAGTTGCTCGAGCACCTTGTGCGGATTGCAGTCGGGCGTCAGCCACGGCACGGTCACGATGGCCTCCGTGAACCCAAGCGCTTGACGGACCAACTCGGCGGTCTGTTGCGCACGCACATACGGGCTCGCGATGATCCGCTGCACGGGCTGCCCCATCAGGTGAGCGGCACTGCGCAAAACCTCTTCGCGACCATTGGCGGTCAGCTCCCGCTCGGCGTCCGTAGGGGCCTGAGGTTTCGCCTCGCCATGGCGCAGAATCCAGACCTTCACAGTTTTGGCCCTTCGCCCGGCGTGGACGGCGGCGTAACCGGTGCGGATGGCGATGTGTCGGCAGCCGCGGGCGAGGTGTCGGGAACCACCGGCGGGGTTTCGGAGCCAGGTTGCGGCGTGTCGGAAACCGGTGGCGTCGCAGCAGGAACCGGCTGCGGCGTCACGGGTGCCGGAGACGGCGTGGCTGCAGCGGGTTGCGGAGCAGAAGGCGCCGGTTGCGGCTTGACCGTGACAACGTGTGGCGCCTCGCCTTCAGGCGCACGCGGCGTTGGCCAATCGGCGAACGGCCACGGCTTCTGATCGGTGTGGAAGGTGCCGAAGCGGCCTATCTGCGCCAGGTACTGGCTCAGACTGTCGCCAAATGACATCACGCTGAGGCTCGGGGCGCCGTTGAAAAGCCGGTAAACCAGCTGCACCAGGACGGCCACCGCCAGAACCACTTCCGCCACCTGCCAGACCAGCACAAACAGCACCATCCACAGGATGCGCAGCAGGATCGATTCGTGTTGCTTGAGTTTTGATTCGTTCAAGAGCTTCTCCGTGTGGGGATCAGTTGAAACCACTGGTTGAAATGAAATCGACGTCGGTCTTGGGCTCGGCGCGCATCAGCAGCTCGATGACCTGCTCCAGCGTGCGGCCCTCGAACAGAATGGCGTGCAGCCCGGCCACCAGCGGCATGTAAACCTGCAACTCCTGCGCTTTGGTCTTCAGCACCTTGAGCGTGTTGACGCCCTCGGCGACTTCACCCAGCCGGGTCACCGCTTCGTCGAGGCTCAGGCCCTGCCCCAGGGCAAAACCGACCTGGTAATTGCGGCTCTTCGGCGAGGAGCAGGTGACGATCAGATCGCCGACCCCGGCCAGGCCCAGGAAAGTCATGGGATTGGCGCCCTGACTGACCGCAAAACGGGTCATTTCCGCCAGCGCGCGAGTGATCAGCATGCTTTTGGTGTTCTCGCCCATGTTCAGCGCCACCGCCATACCGGCGATGATGGCGTAGACGTTTTTGAGCGCGCCGCCCAGCTCCACGCCAAAACGGTCGGCGCTGGCGTACACGCGGAACGTGCGGCCGTGCAGCGCAGCCTGAACCTGCTGACAGAGGTCCTCATCTTCGCTGGCGACCACCGTGGCGGTCAGGGCGTGCTCGGCGATTTCGCGGGCCAGGTTGGGGCCGGACAACACGCCGATTCGCGCAGCGGGCGCGATGTCCTCAAGGATCTCGCTCATGAGCTTGAAGGTGTCGGCCTCGATGCCCTTGGTCAGGCTGACCAGCATTTTCCCCGCGAGCAGGTCGACGTGCGGGGTCAGTACGCCACGCAGGGCACTGGACGGCAACGCGACGAAAACCAGTTGACTGTCTTGCAACGTGGCGTGCAGGTCAGTGACCGGCTCAACGCCTTCGAGCACCTTGATGCCCTTGAGGTAGCGCGGGTTCTCGCGATTGACGCGAATCGCCTCGGCCTGCTCCGGATCGCGCATCCACTGCGTCACCCGATGACCATTGCCGGCCAACAGATTGGCCACTGCGGTCCCGAAGCTGCCGCCGCCAAGGACCGCTATTGGTTGCTGCTGGGTCATAAAACAATCCATTCAGGGCCATCACATCTGGCGATGCAGGCATTATACGGAGCCCCAGGCTCGCGGCCAGCGGCAAAAGGTGACCCCACGAACTTACAGGCCATCCCCCACTCTTGCCGAGGAAATTGCCCACAGCTCGGTTAAGATGCGTCCCTGAGATGAAAATTCCTCAATGGCGCCGATGAGCTATCGTCAGGGTGCTCCCGAAGAGATCCGTCACATGACACCAAGCGTCCACCGCCCGTCCCCCGTCAGGCTTCGCCATGCCTGAACATCGGCAAACCCTCCGGGCGCAGACCGCCGGAACCCCCTCGTGACGGCTCAACGCGGCTGGAACATCAGCACCCGGACGCAGATCCTCAGCCTGGGCCCGGCGTTATTACTGACCTTGTTGCTGATCAGCTTCTTCACCGTGGTGCGGATTCAGGACCTGCGACAGGAGCTCAATCACACCGGGCAACTCATCGCCAACCAGCTGGCCCCCGCCTCGGAGTACGGCGTCATCGTCGGCAATAACGCGGTGCTCGAAAACCTCATGAACGCCACGATGAACACGCCCCACGTGCGTTTTCTCGAAGTGCGCGACAGTGCCGGAAAGGTACTCGTTCATGTCGAACCCGCCGCGGAACAGGGGCATTCGCGGCAAATGGAAGTGTTCCAGGCGCCCATCCGCCTGCAGCCAGCCCGATCTGCACAGCCGATCGAGGATGCCAATAAGGCCGTTTCCGATAACGCCATCAGCGTGCCGGTCGAAGGCTATCTGGGACGGGTGCTGGTGGGCATGTCCAGTGACGCCTTCAATCAGCGCGAGCAGGAGATACTGCTGAAAGCGGGTGTGCTGGCGATGTTCGCCCTTCTGTTTACTTACATGCTGGCCAGACGTCTGTCGCTGAGCCTGTCCCAGCCGATCAGCGCCATGAGCGCGGCGGTGAAGGCCATCCAGCGTGGCGATTACTCGGCGCCGCTGCCCGTTGCAGATGATGCCGAGCTGGGCGATCTGGCGCGGCACATCAACAATCTGGCTTTGGGCCTGGAGAAGGCCAGCCGCGAGCAGAAGCAAGCGATGGACGAGCTCATCCGCACCCGCGAAGAAGCCGAACGCGCCAATAATGCCAAGTCCGAATTCCTGGCCATGATGAGCCACGAGCTGCGCACGCCCATGAATGGCGTGCTGGGTATGCTGCAGTTGATGGAAACCACGAAGATGACCGACGAGCAGGCCGAATACGCCGCGCTGGCCATGGAATCCACCGAACACCTGCTGCGCGTTATCAACGACATTCTGGATTTCTCCCGCTTCGAACGCGATGCGCTGGAGTTGGAAAGCATTCCATTCAACCTCGCCGACCTGATCAGCACCTCGGTTCAGGCGTTTGCCCACAACGCGCAGCAGCGCGGTCTGGCACTGGAACTGGAGTTACCGCCTTCGATGGAGGCGTTGCAGGTGACCGGCGACCCTACGCGCATCCGGCAGATCCTGGTCAACCTGATCGGCAATGCGCTGAAATTCACCGAATGTGGCAGCGTGCGCGTCGAGGCGGGTTTCACCCTCGCCGACCCCCACCACGTTCGGTTTACCTGCGCGGTACGCGACAGCGGCATCGGGATTTCTCCCGACCTGCTGGAATCGATGTTCGACGCGTTTCAGCAAGCGGACAACTCCATCTCCCGACGCTACGGCGGCACTGGCCTGGGCCTGCCCATTGCGCGCAATCTGGCCGAACGCATGGGCGGGTCGCTGCAGGCGCAGAGCAGCGAGGGACTGGGCTCGGTGTTCCAGCTGCAAATCCCGCTGCAGCGGGTTCAACAGCCGGTGATCGAACCCGCATCAGGCGCCGTGGCTGAATTGCCCCAGAGCCGCGATGCCTGCGTGTTGCTGGTCGAGGACAACCCGGTGAACCGCACGGTGGTCGAGGCAATGCTGCGCAGCCTGGGTTTGCAGGTGAGCGTGGCGGCGGATGGCCTTGAAGCGGTGAACATGGCCAGTCGGGAGCGCTTCGCGCTGATCCTGATGGATTGCCGGCTGCCGGTCATGGATGGCTACGAGGCGACGCGCCGAATCCGACTGCTGCCGGGGCTGACGACGCTGCCCATCATTGCCCTGACCGCCAACGCTCAGCACGGCGACCGGGACATTTGTCTGCAAGCCGGAATGAACGATTACCTGGCCAAGCCGTTCAAACGTACTGATTTACAGCAGGTTTTGCAGCGTTGGCTGACCATTAAGCCACCTGCGACTGGCGGTAAATGATAAATTCCGGCAGTCTTGTGTGCCGATTCGACCCACGCCAACGCGCGGACGAAAAATTTCAGTGCACAGGTGTACATTCATTTCACCCGTGCTGTGACTTTCACTACAACGCAATAGTCTATGAGTAGGCTGCCAGCAGAGGGATGACCCGCTGGCCAGATTGGGTACGTAACGCCACACCCTGCCGCACAGGATTATCGAGGAGCTCGCATGACCAAACAAAACGCCTTTACCCGGGAAGACCTGCTGCGCTGCAGTCGCGGCGAGCTGTTCGGCCCAGGTAACGCGCAATTGCCCGCCCCCAACATGCTGATGGTTGATCGCATCACCCACATCAGTGAAGAAGGCGGCAAGTTCGGCAAAGGTGAATTGGTCGCCGAACTCGATATCACCCCGGACCTGTGGTTCTTCGCCTGTCACTTCGAAGGTGACCCGGTGATGCCAGGTTGCCTGGGCCTCGACGCCATGTGGCAACTGGTCGGCTTCTTCCTGGGCTGGCAAGGCCTGCCGGGCCGCGGTCGCGCACTGGGCTCGGGTGAAGTGAAATTCTTCGGCCAGGTCCTGCCGACTGCCAAGAAGGTCACCTACAACATTCACATCAAGCGCGTCCTCAAAGGCAAGCTGAACCTGGCGATCGCCGACGGTTCGGTCAGCGTGGACGGCCGTGAAATCTATACCGCTGAAGGCCTGCGTGTCGGCGTCTTCACTTCCACTGAAAATTTCTAAGGGTATTCGCATGCGCCGCGTCGTTATCACTGGTCTGGGCATTGTTTCCTGCTTGGGCAATGACAAAGACACCGTCTCCGCCAACCTGCGTGCAACTCGCCCTGGCATCCGTTTCAATCCGGAATACGCCGAAATGGGTCTGCGCAGCCAGGTGTCGGGCTCCATCGACCTCAACCTTGAAGAGCTGATC
This sequence comes from Pseudomonas sp. CFBP 8772, assembly GCF_014841665.1. Taxonomy (NCBI): domain Bacteria; kingdom Pseudomonadati; phylum Pseudomonadota; class Gammaproteobacteria; order Pseudomonadales; family Pseudomonadaceae; genus Pseudomonas; species Pseudomonas sp. CFBP 8772. The sequence continues at coordinate 11,886 of NZ_JACYUI010000025.1, forward strand.
GATCGCAAGATCTTCCGCTTTGTGGGCCACGCCGCTGCCTATGCCTACCTGGCGATGAAAGACGCTGTCACCGACTCCGGCCTGACCGAAGAGCAGGTGTCCAACCCGCGTACCGGTCTGATTGCCGGCTCGGGCGGCGCATCGACGCTGAACCAGATGGAAGCGCTGGATATCCTGCGCGAGAAAGGCGTCAAGCGCGTCGGCCCCTACCGCGTGACCCGCACCATGAGCAGCACGGTATCGGCGTGTCTGGCGACGCCATTCAAGATCAAGGGCCTGAACTACTCCATCGCGTCTGCCTGCGCCACCAGTGCTCACTGCATTGGCACCGCCATGGAACAGATTCAGATGGGCAAGCAGGACATCGTGTTTGCCGGCGGTGGCGAAGAGGAGCACTGGAGCCAGTCGTTCCTGTTCGACGCCATGGGCGCGCTGTCCAGCAAACGCAACGACACCCCGGAACAGGCTTCCCGTGCCTACGATGCTGACCGTGACGGTTTCGTCATTGCCGGCGGCGGCGGCATGGTCGTGGTCGAGGAGCTGGAACACGCTCTCGCCCGTGGCGCGAAGATCTACGCGGAGCTGGTTGGCTACGGCGCCACGTCCGACGGTTACGACATGGTCGCTCCGAGCGGCGAAGGCGCCATCCGCTGCATGCAGCAGGCGCTGTCCACGGTTGATGGCACCATCGACTACCTGAACACCCACGGCACTTCCACTCCGGTCGGCGACGTCAAGGAAATGGAAGGCGTGCGTGAAGTGTTCGGCGACAAGGCCCCGGCGATCAGCTCCACCAAGAGCCTGTCGGGTCACTCCCTGGGCGCCGCCGGCGTTCATGAAGCGATCTATTGCATGCTGATGATGGAAGGCAACTTCATGGCCGGTTCGGCCAACATCGACGAGCTGGACCCAGCCGTTGCCGACATGCCGATCCTGACCAAGACCCGCGAAAACACCGAGCTGAATCTGGTGATGAGCAACAGCTTCGGCTTTGGCGGCACCAACGCCACCCTGGTAATGAAGCGCTGGACTGGCAAGTAATCCAGTCAGTTGCAGACAAAAGGCGCCCCTCGGGGCGCCTTTTTTGTGGCCGGTTAAAATGCATTGGCTCGGACCTGATTTCGCAGGACCGGCTTTGGCCGGGAACACATCGGGCGTCACGCCGCAGGATTGCCAGTGCCCAGACCGGCCCCTTCCCGGCTGAAGCCGGTCCTACAACCGAACCGAAAGAGAGAACGCCATCATGCTTACCATCATTCCCCGCGCTGAAGACGTCGAAGGCCAACCGATCCTGCGTCCCCTCCCCGCTGCGCGATGCCGGAGCGTGGGGCCTTTTGTGTTTTTCGACCACATGCTGGAGACTGCCTACGCGCCCGGCACCGGCATGGACATCCGTCAGCACCCGCACATCGGCCTCTCGACACTGACCTACCTGTTCGAAGGCGAGATCCGACACAAGGACAGCCTCGGCAGTGATCAGCACGTCAGACCCGGCGAGGTCAGCTGGATGACCGCCGGCAGCGCCATCGCCCACATCGAGCGCACGCCCGAAGCGCTGCACGCCAGCGGCTCGCGACTGCATGGCCTGCAAGTCTGGCTGGCGTCGCCCAAGTCCCATGAGCAAGGGGCCGGACATTACAGCCATCACCCCGCCCACACACTGCCGGTCAGCGACGGCATGGGCATTCGTATCCGCCTGATTGCTGGCGAAGGCTTTTGCCTGAAGTCGCCTGTGCCGGTGCTGTCGCCCACCCTTTACGCCGAACTGAACATGCAGACCGCGACAACGCTGCGAATCCCGGCCGAGCACGAGGAGCGCGCCCTGTACGTGATCGAAGGTGAGCTGCTGCTGGACGCCGAGCCGGTGCAGCCGCGCAGCCTGGTGGTGCTGGATGCAGGGAGCGAGCCGACGCTGTGTGCGGAAAGCGAATGCCACGCGGTACTGATTGGCGGTGCGCCCCTGGATGGGCCGAGAAGGATGAACTGGAATTTCGTCGCCAGCGATCCGGCACTGATTGAACAGGCCAGGGCGAAATGGGCGGCTGGGGACTGGCCGACCGTGCCGGGGGAAGTAGAGCGGATTGAATTGCCGGTGGGCAGCAGGCCGAAACGCTGATTGGCTGCGGCCTGCCCGGACTCTGTGGGAGTGACCGGAGGGGCACTCTCACAACAGTTAAAACATCACATTAGCCCGCGAACACTTCATCCAGCAGGTTGTGCATCGAGGTAAACGCACGCTTCGAAACGGTCGGGTTGTACATCTGCACGCCCGGGTTGTTGGCGTGCGGGTCGGTGAAGGAATGGAACGCGCCGCCGTAGCTAAGCAGTTGCCAGTCGACATTGGCAGCGTTCATTTCAGCTTCAAACGCCGGCAGTTGCTCCTTCGGCACCAGAGGGTCGGACGCGCCGTGCATCACCAGCACCTTGCCCTTGATGTTGTTGGCGTCAGCCGGGTTCGGCGTGTCGAGGGTGCCATGGAAGGACACCGCTGCCTTCAACGGTGCACCGGTGCGCGCCAGTTCCAGCGCGCAGCAACCGCCGAAGCAGAAGCCAAACGCCGCCAGCCGGGACGTGTCGACGGTGGCAATGGTCTGCGCGGTCAGTTGATCCAGTGCAGCCTTCATGCGCGTGTTCAACCGCACGCGATCATTTTTCAACGGCATCATGGCAGCCGCCGCTTCATCGCCATTGGACGGGCGCACCTGCTGGCCATACAGGTCCGCCAGCAACACTACATAGCCCTTCGCCGCCACGTCTTTGGCAATCTGCTCGGCATCTGTGCTGACACCCATCCAGTTAGGCGCCATCACCAGACCCGGTAAGGCCTGACCGCCTTCGGCGAAGACCAGACGACTCTCGTAGCTCACGCCATCGATCTCATACACGATGGACTGCACGGTCACATTGCTCATAGCGAACTCCTGCTGATAAGGATGGAGGGAGATTAAATGACAAAACCCGCCGAAGCGGGTTCTGCCGTGACGCTGATGTTAAACCGAGAGCTCAACCAACAACTTGTTCAGACGGCGCACGTAGGCCGCCGGATCTTTCAAGCTGTCGCCGGCCGCCAGTGCAGCCTGGTCGAACAGGATGTGCGACAGATCACCGAAGCGGTCTTCATTCTGCTCGTTGTCCAGCTTGCCGATCAGCGGGTGCGACGGGTTGAATTCGAAGATTGGCTTGGAGTCCGGCACCTTCTGACCGCTGGCTTCCAGAATCTGACGCATCTGCAGACCCAGGTCCTGCTCGCCAATCGCCAGAATTGCCGGCGAATCGGTCAGACGGTGGGAAACCCGCACTTCGCTAACAGCTTCACCCAGCGCCGTTTTCAGGCGTTCGATCAGGCCTTCCTTGTCCTTGGCGACTTCTTCCTGGGCCTTCTTGTCCTCTTCGGAATCAAGCTTGCCCAGATCCAGGTCACCGCGTGCCACGTCGACAAAGCCCTTGCCGTCGAAGTCGCTCAGGTAGCTCATCAGCCACTCGTCGATGCGGTCGGTCAGCAGCAGCACTTCGATGCCTTTCTTGCGGAAGACTTCGAGGTGCGGGCTGTTCTTGACCTGCGCGTAGCTTTCGCCGGTGAGGAAGTAGATCTTGTCCTGACCTTCCTTGGCGCGCGACAGGTAGTCGGCCAACGACACGCTTTGCTCGCCGCCGTCGTCGGAGGTCGACGCGAAGCGCAACAGGCCGGCTATTTTTTCTTTGTTGGCGAAGTCTTCGGCCGGCCCTTCTTTCAGCACCTGACCGAAGTTTTTCCAGAAGCCTTTGTATTCTTCCGGCTGGTTTTTCGCCAGCTTCTCCAGCATGTCCAGCACGCGCTTGGTCAGGGCGGACTTCATCGAATCGATGATCGGATCTTTCTGCAGGATTTCACGGGACACGTTCAGGGACAGGTCGTTGGAATCGACCACGCCCTTGATGAAGCGCAGGTACAGCGGCAGGAACGATTCCGCCTGGTCCATGACAAATACGCGCTGCACGTACAGCTTCAGGCCGCGCGGTGCTTCGCGCTGGTACAGATCGAACGGCGCGCGGGCCGGCACGTACAACAGCGAGCTGTATTCCAGCTTGCCTTCAACCTTGTTGTGGCTCCAGCTCAGCGGGTTCTCGAAATCGTGGGCGATGTGCTTGTAGAACTCCTGGTATTCCTCGTCCTTGACCTCAGTACGCGGACGGGTCCACAGGGCGCTGGCACGGTTGACGGTTTCCCACTCTTCAACAGGCTCGGCTTCGCCTTCGACCGGCGCCTGTTCTTTCGGCAGCTGGATCGGCAGGGCGATGTGGTCGGAGTACTTTTTGATGATGTTACGCAGACGGAAGCCGTCAGCGAACTCGTCTTCGGCGCTCTTGAGGTGCAGCACGATGCGCGTACCGCGATCGGCTTTCTCGATCGTGGCGACTTCGAACTCGCCCTCGCCTTTCGACGACCAGTGCACACCTTCGCTGGCGGACAGGCCGGCGCGACGGGTGAACACTTCGACTTGATCGGCAACGATGAACGCGGAGTAGAAGCCGACACCGAACTGGCCGATCAGGTGGGAATCTTTCTTCTGATCACCGGACAGGTTCTTCATGAAGTCGGCGGTGCCGGACTTCGCGATGGTGCCCAGATGCGTGATGACATCTTCGCGGCTCATGCCGATGCCGTTGTCTTCCAGGGTAACGGTCTTGGCATCCTTGTCGTAGCTGACTCGGATCTTCAGCTCGGCGCCGCCTTCCAGCAGCTCAGGCTTGGACAGCGCCTCGAAGCGCAGCTTGTCCACCGCGTCAGACGCGTTGGAAATCAGCTCGCGAAGGAAAATTTCCTTGTTCGAGTACAGCGAATGGATCATGAGGTGCAGCAGCTGCTTCACCTCGGTCTGGAAGCCCAGGGTTTCCTTTTGAGTTTCCACACTCATGGTCATCAAACTCCAATCAGTCCACACAAATAGGGGGAGCTGCTCGAAACGCCCAAGGCGGCTCGGAGCAGCGCGTTGTCATCAAGGTGGGGGCTGGGGAGACGATTTCAAGGGACAGGCGTGCGGTCAGTGCAGAATCTTCACCCTCTGAAAATCTTCGGGCCGCCGATCTCATGGCTGAGGACGGCGCACAAACGATCACAGTCTCTCTTCGGCTCAGTGATTACGTCGCCGGGACGCTTATGTATTTATCCCGACGGAACATGGAACTAACCTAATAACCGAGTGCTCGAAGGCACGTTGATGACCAATAAGGAGAAACACCCCATGCGTAAATCTTTAGCTATTGCCCTGATGCTTTCTGCCACTCTGGGCCTCGCCGCCTGTGACAAAAAATCCGAAGATAAACAGCAAGATGCAAACAAGGCTGCCGAGCAGTCGCAAGAATCGATGCAAAAAGCGCAAGACAAAGTGAACGACGCTGCCAAAGAAAGTCAGGAAGCCGCTCAAAAGAACGCTGAAGCCGCTCAAGAGCGCGCTAAAGAAGCGAACCAGGCAGCACCTGCAACTAAGCAGTAAGTTTCCAGAGTTTCAAAAAACAAAGCCCGCATTAAGCGTAATGCTGTTCACTTAAGCGGAGCAGCCTTGCGGTCTACCGGAAACCGGGTTTTTGAAATTTTCACCGTCCTTGGC
>NZ_JACYUI010000026.1:0-16410 GCF_014841665.1 Pseudomonas sp. CFBP 8772
CGCGCATCAGCCGCCTGAAAGGCGGTGACCTCGGCGCTCGGTAAGCCGTCATTGCCATAAGAATGAAGGACTGTAGTAGCTGGCTTAGATTGCGCACAGCCTGCGATCAAAGCTGAAGAGAGAATAAATAACAGTGCTTTCATCAGGGCTTCCCATGGTTAAGGATGTTGCTGAACAATTTACTAGTCTAATCGATCTTGGAAGAGTCAGGCCTTGGCCTTCGTCAAGGCTACCGGAAACTGCGCTGCCACGCCGCAGCTGGGATGCTTGATTAGGGTCAGATTTACCGCTTTCCGCCTATACCCGCTTGCCAAGCAAATCCAAATAGGAAAACGACCATGACACAACTGATCGAGGCGCTACGCGCAACCGCTGCCAAGTGGCGAGCAGGCAACCAGGGGCACCGTGGCGGCGTCGTGCTGGTGTGGGAGGGGGATGTGTACGGCTGGAAGAATGAATTGCGTGATCCGGCAAGCGAGCGCCCTGGCGTCTACGCGGTGGACAAGGCCGGACTGGTCTTCAAGGCCGAAGGTGGCGACGACTACAACGGGGCGAAAGCGTGGGTCGCTGTTGACCCCGATCAGGAATAGGAAAATCAGCCGTGACCAATCTTAGTGAAGCGCTTCGTGCAACTGCCAGAAAATGGCGGAATGCTAACCAGGATCACCGTGGCGGCGTCGTGCTGATCTGGCAAGGCGCGGTGTACGGCTGGAAGGATTCCTTGCGTGATGCGAGCGATGAGAGCCCAGGCGTATACGCTGTGAATGAAATAGATCACATTTTCATTGCCGAAGGCGGTGATGAATGTAACGGCGCGAAATGCTGGGTTGCCGCTGTCTTGGACAACAAGTAGGAACAGGACCATGCCCACCAAGGCCCCTAAAGCGCCGCTGGCCGACCGCGTGCTAGATGCCGAGACAAGGGCAAGCCAATGGCTTGCAGACGGCAACCAAGCCGCTGAGGCTGGCCGAGTGACGAAAGCAGAGCGCTGCTTTCAGAAGGCTCAATTCTGGCTGGATCGCGCAAATCATCTTTCAGGCCGGGGTGATCGACCGGCTCCAGCACGGTAGGAAAACGACATGGCCACTACGACCCCGCTTGTGCTGTATGTGTACCACTGCGCTAAGTGCGGCCAGAACGGCCAGCTGCATCTGGAAGAAACGGCGCACGAGCTGACGGCGGCCTGCTCGATGTGCGGTGCCGAAGTGCTGGCCGAATGGGGCGGCGGCGTTGAGCTGGCCACCGATCTACCCGAATAACGGAAAACATTGATGAGCATCTTTCAGGAAGACTTAGAAGGTTTTGAACTGGTTTTCAGCGTTCAAGTTGATGAGAGCCGGATGCTTGAACTGCTGGTTGACGAGGTTTTTTCTGGGGACTGCGTTTGTCAGGTGACAAATGCTAGCGGCCAGGTTCTGGAGCGCTCCGAGATTTATCAGGATCAAGCGCACTGTCTGCGTGACGGTCTGAACAAAGCATTGAAGTAAGGAAAACGCTCAGCTGCACCCCAAGCCCCGGCCTAAAACCGGGGCCGCGTCAGTAGAAAGAGTAGGCAGTCTTGCCTATTCTCTTGGGTAGGCAAGATTGCCTATAACTGATAAGTGAGGGATGCGTGGACAATCGCACACGTTATCTGCAACTGCTGGATGCCTATGGCATCACGCAGGCCAAAAGCGCTGAACTGATTGCAGCGGTGACGTCCCGGCCATGCTCGGCGAGAACCGTTCGGTCGTGGCTCAACGATCCTGAAAAGCGAAGCTCAACACCGTGTCCCGATTATGCAGTCGCGAATCTGGAAAAGGCTATTGAGTACATGCAACGCGCATTGGCGCGACGTACCGAAGGTTGAAGGAAAAAAACAGCAACGCCCAAGCCCAGCCCTCGCGCTGGGCCGAGGCTGTATAGAGGACGCCATTTTGGCATCTACCTAATCGAAGGACTGAGACATGCCGCTACCGAAACCCAAAAACATGACCCTTCGCCAGCAGGAAGCCGCCGCTAAGGTTCAATGCTATGACTGGAATGCCGAGCACCAGGAAGGTGTCACCGTCATTTACGAAGAGCGCCTTGGGTCTGGGGATACGATCCAGACCAAAACCTGCGGCAGGGCATTCGTCATGTCCTGTGAGCCAGTCATCATGGTGGACGATGTTTCGGGTGCTGTTTCCTTGGATCACTGCACCGTTGTCGCTGAGCACGCAGCTGCGTAGGAAAAGATCAATGACAAACACCATTAGCCCCGCAGCCTTAATCGAGGCCGCAGACAACGAGCTGGACGCGCTGCGCCGTGACGCAGCGCGCTATCGCGTGTTACGTGAACACTGGTTGCGGATCGAGGAAGGATCGACCGTGCACCGCGCCGGTGGGTTGGATTTGTGGTGCGACGAGCGCCTTCCAGCCGCGCAAGATCCAGCAGCAAAGAGTTAAGGGAATTTCGCTGCACCCAGGAGCCCGCCCAGTCGCGGGCCTTGGCAGTACCAGAGGGCGTATTTCGCGCCTCTCAGTCGAGGGAATGAAATGGGATTGTCTGTAAATCTTAGCGTTCGCTACATCAACGCACTTCGGCAGATGCCGCAGTATCACTGCAACGTCGATAGCTCTGGTCCCTTGATCCACGCTTTAACCGGAGTGCGTGTTTCACCTACCGGTGAGCTTCACGATGAAAATGACACCGTGGGAATCTTGGCAGTCGAGTTTCCTGGTGGTCACAAGATCGAGGTCAATGCTTTTAGTTTTTTCCAGATTGCATTGAAAGAAGCTGCTGAAATCGAAATCAGCACTGCGCCTGGCGATTTTGGAATTCGAGAAGGGAAACAAACACCGGTACAGCTACGCATAACCCAGCTTGGTGAGCATCTTCGACGCAAGCATTCCCTCGACGAATAGGAAAATGATTTGACAGTAACCATTAAAAGCCCGACTAGGCGGACTTTGACGTGGGGGACCGATTTAACATATCCGCCCATCGCCCTCGTGCCTAAATACGTTGCTTCGGCCTTGCCGAACCTGAGGGGCTATTGCCAGTAGGATCAGGTTAAGAAACTGCAGATCGAATCCCGCGTAAAAAGATTTCCAACCGCTGCTTGATGTGTTCTGTCCTGCGCGCCCGTTCTAGAGGCTGCTTGAGGCTTCTTCTTGGGAGCAATGCACCAAAGACGATGTCCATTAGCATGCCCGCATAGACCAGCGGGTCACCGCCCGGCATGCGACCGCTCGCCATTTCCAACTGAAGCCATTCTATCAAAACCTCGCGCGAATGGATGATCTTGTGATCGTATAGATAATCGGCCAGCTCGGGAAACAGCACAGACTCCCGGACGATTAGGTTCAGCATCGCCTCCCGCACGAGCTCGGCCTCATCGTCGATATCCAGACGGAAAATCTGGATCAAGGTCTCCAGCAGCGGCATTTTTTCGCCTTCGGGCCGTGGCAGGTCCAGGACCAAGTGCTGGTACTCGCGGATGACTGTCGCGAACAGTTCGGTCTTGTCGACGAAAACCTCGTATATCGAGCGCTTTGAGACCCTGGCGCGGGCCGCGACCTCGGCCGTGGTGGTACGCGCAAAACCCAATTCGACAAAAGCAGCATGGGCACCTTTCACAATGGATAGTCGGCGCTCATCATCCGCGATCACTTTGGGCCTTCCTGGCTTGCGAACAGGCGCCGCCACGCCCGTTGCCTCTTCACACTTGCGATTCTTTCCCATTGACAATCGAACTTCTCCACAATACGGTACCGATCAAGTACCTTATTTATGCCAGATCATGGAAACGCCGTAAAGCACGCATTACCTGACGACAGCATGCATTGGCATGCCTGACTCTGGTGCCTAAACCATCGAACGAGGAGAACTGAACATGCCACGTGAAACTTCGCAAAGCTCCGGTCCAAGCCCCATCCGCGATCCACGCGTGCTAGATGTTATCAACCGCCTTAACGCCACTCGCCGCCATCCGCAACGTGAGTCTTTCGACGGTCCTACGCGCCATGATGCTGAGGCATTCGCCGACTACGGCTTCTCCATTCACCCCGACCAAGGCGACCTGATCTACTTGCTATGTCGGAGCATGGTCGCAAAGCGGGTCGTGGACTTTGCCACTTCCATTGGCATGTCGGCACTATATTTCGCAGCTGCCGTACGCGACAACGGCGGCGGACAGGTGATCGGTGCCGAGCTGGTCCAGGCCAAGGTGGATATCGCGTGCCGCAACCTGGCTGATGCGGGACTGGCTGATTACGCGGACATCCGCGTCGGCGATGCCCGTGAAACACTACGCGATCTCGGCGGTCCGGTGGACTTCGCGCTGATCGACGGCTGGCCATTGCCGGAAGGACCATCGTTGGCACGCCAGATCATCGAGGTCGTCGCGCCTCAGTTGCGCATTGGCGGCTATGTGCTCAATGACAACGCTGAGCCAGACTTCCTCGATTACATCCGTGACCCGGCCAACGGATTCATTTCCGTTACCCTGCCAATCAAGCGCGGCACGGAGCTGGCACTGAAGATTAGCTGAGAGAATCCACATGCCATCACGACGGCAATTCCTGAAAACTGGACTGGGTGTAGGCCTGGTAACGCTGCTGTCCGGGAGCGGCTTGGGACAGGAGATGCAAATAGGAGCGTTCAAGGCAGGCGCGGGAAGGGCGGACGTGAAATTTGCCTCTGACCTCTATCCGCTGGACGGCTTTGTTGGCCTACACGATCCACTCGCAGTGCGTGTCCTATTGCTAGAGTCCGGCATCGCACGGATGGCCATCGCTGTGATAGACCTGACTTCGATCTCGGAGGAAATGGTCAGCGCGATGAAGGCGACGCTTGCCGAGGTCGCAGGCGTTACAGCAAGCCATACCATCGTTTGCGCCAGCCACACGTTCTCGGCGCCACATGTGTTCACCGCAGACACTGCTCCGCCCGGTACGGATACTTTCCGCAATGCAGCTGCCTTGGTAGCCTTTGAATCGGCACTGCGAAAGGCGACGAAGCAGGCCGTTGCGATGCTACAGCCTGCACGAATAGGTGCTGGTCAAGGTACTACTCGGGTCAACGTCAACCGCGATGTCGCTACGCCCCATGGCTGGTGGCTGGGTGCGGACGATACCGGCTTCGCCGATCCCTCCGTCGGCGTGTTACGCATCAATGGCTCCGGTGGCTGGCCACTGGCGATCGTTATAAATGTAGCGGTGCAGTCCTCAATCACGGACGGCTCCGAGCGAGTGCAGGGCGGAAAGCTGATCAGCGCTGATCTTGCTGGCGCAGTGGCACGCCACGTCGAAGCGCACTACGGCGCTAGCACAGTGGCGCTCTTCCTGATCGGCGCAGCCGGCGACCAAGCCCCCTATCTCCAGGCCAACCGCCATGTCGTCACCGCCGACGGCAGTGTCGGCCGGATCGATATCCACGAAGCTGGCTTCGCGTTGGTAGACATTCTGGGCGAACGCCTCGGCGGCGAAGTTGTGCGTGTTGCCGAGGGCATTTCAGCAAAGCCTGTGACGCGGTTGGACGTGCGACGCGAGCGCGTGGAAGTGACCTCTCAAGAATTCTCTCCACACAATGCAGCGACTGGGCCGGTCACTGCCTTCAGCTACACGCCAGGCATGCAAACGGGGGTGCCGGTGGTATTGATAAGCCTCGGTCCGATCGCGCTGGTAGGCTTGCAGCCAGAATTGGCAGCCAGCATCGGCGCGAAGATCCGTGCGGACTCGCCGTTTCCCCATACCCTGGTTGTGACGATGGTCGATGGCGCGGCCAAGTACCTGCCAGACGAACGCAGCTACGACCGCTATACCTACGAGGCACGCAGCTCGCCCTACGCTCGAGGCGCTGCCGAAACAGTGGCAGTGGCGATCACTGACCTGCTGCAACGGATGGGCACACTTTGAGAATTGCACTGGAGAACATGCGATGCCATCACGTCGAGATTTCTTGATCCTGAGCGCGGGCACCGGGGCGCTGATTGCGATCGGACTGACCGCGTGCACGCAAAAAAATGTCGGCCATGTGCAAAGCGCTACCACGGTTACCAAAGTGTTTGGCGACGGTATCCGCTTGATCGCGGTTGCGGTGGAATACCCCACGCCGGTTAAAAACGCGGATCTGTCCGCAGCCGACTTCAAGGTCGAAGGCCGTACCGTCACCGGTGTCTTCGCCAGCACTTCCACCGACCCGGGGGATCGTGCGGAGGCAGGACGCTTTGCGATCGTGACTTTGTCACCCAAGGACGCTGATGCAGTGTTGGCAAAAAAGCTGCAACCGCCGCAAGCCAGCGATGGCGGGCAATCCAAACCGGCCCAGGATACCCATGGTCCAGGCAACGCTGGCAACATTCCCACCTACGACACGGTTTACAAACCGGCACGGGCTACACTCATAGCGCCAGGCGTGGGAACGCTAACGACGACAACGGCTCGCAACCTGGTTGTTGACGATTTCCGGCAGTTGGAATTCAACGATCCGCATACTGGCAAGACGTTGCGCTACAATCTGTTCGTACCCAAGAACTACGATCCCGGAACGTCCTATCCACTCGTGCTGTTCATGCACGATGCCGGCGCAACCAGCGACATAACGCGTACTACACTGTTGCAGGGATTAGGAGCGATCGCTTGGGCAAGCCCGGACGATCAATCCAAGCGTCCGGCGTTCGTACTGGCGCCGCAGTTCGCTGAGATCATCGCGGACGACGACTCTCACACATCGGACGCACTCGACACTACTATTGATTTGATCAAAGCGCTGTCCGACGAGTACAGCATCGACCGCAACCGCCTCTACGCCACTGGCCAGTCCGGTGGTTGCATGATGTCGATCGCAATGGACATTAAGTACCCGAACTTCTTCGCGGCCACATTCCTCGTGGCAGGCCAATGGGACCCGGTACGGGTGAAGCCCCTGGTCAGTCAGAAGTTGTGGATCTTGGTCTCGCAGGACGACGATAAAGCGTTCCCCGGACAAAACGTTCTCACCCAAGCGTTGGAGCAGGAAGGCGCCAAGATCAGCCGCGCCAGCTGGGACGGCACTTGGACCGCCGAGCAGTTCCGCGCCGCCTTCGATAAGATAGATGCTCAGGACAGCCCGATCAACTATGTCACTTTCGCCAAGGGTACGGTAATCCCGAAGGAAGATTCGGGGTCCGGCGCGAGTGGCCATCGTAACACCTGGCGCATCGCCTACACGATAGAACCGATCCGCGAATGGATCTTCCGGCAACGGAAGTAATTTAAAGAAGAACCGAAACCGCGCGTATTCAGACGACAGTACTCGGCAGAGTGGATGAAGCTTCGGCTATAAATACCCCTAGTCGCTGTTCCTCTATCACTTTAGCTTGATCAGCATTTTCTCTTAGAGGTGATAAAAACCATCACCAGCAACCCGCGAGTCAGGTTTTTCCGGGCTGGACGGACATTTGGCGCCGGGGAGGAGAGCATGACGGCTAAACGAAAGCGCAAGCGCTGAGCGTGTGGCCGCTGATCTCGAATTGACCCATCTGCTGGTGTTTAATGACCCATGCTGGTGCTGAGTAACTCTGTTCAAGCATTGGCCTTTGAGTCGTATTGCGTGGTGCCACATTACGTAGGCAGATGGGGGTAATACCGCGTCAACGGCAACAATCACCTGCCAGTAGCACACAGTCACAACAGTTACGGCCTGCCGCCTCGACCCAATTGGCGGTCTCTTTGGCATCCTCATGCTCGTTCAAATAAGCGATGGCAACATCAGCACCTTCTCGAGCGAAGGCTATGGCCACTGCCCGACCGATCCCGCTATCAGTACCGGTGGTCAATGCCATTTTCCAGCCAGCCGGCCACTCCCGACGTAGCTCTCTTCGCCACAGTCGGGAACAGGGTACATCTGTTGCTGGTGTTGCTGGCTGCCAGGGGCAGCTTGCGGTTGGTCGTCAAACAGAGGAGTCGGGCAGATTTCATGATCGCGTTCCTTAATATGAAATGGGCTGCATGAAATTCCGACTGGCCTGAATAACGGGCGGTTCAAGATTTTTCGGCAAAGGGTTGCACTCGGCCAACTCACAAACCGAGGCACAAAAAAACGGCCTTTCGTCCGCTCTCATTTGATATTCCTTGAACGAAGATCATCGCGCCCCGGACTGATGTTGGGTGAACACGCGAAACATTCAAGCCCTGCCAGGAGAGCGAAATGAAAGCAATTGTCTATAACGGCCCTCGTGACGTCAGCATTCAAAATGTCCCGGACGCGAGAGTGGAGAAACCTACTGACGCTGTTGTGCGCGTCACCACAACGAACATATGCGGGTCGGATTTGCATATGTACGAAGGGCGCACCTCATTCGAGACTGGCCGAGTGTTCGGCCACGAGAATCTGGGAGAAGTGATCGCGGTTGGAGCTGGAGTTGATCGGGTCAAGATAGGTGATCGGGTGTGCCTGCCATTCAATATTGGCTGTGGCTTCTGCGAGAACTGTGAAAAAGGCCTTACTGGCTTTTGCCTGACGGCCAATCCGGGCAGCGCTGGTGCTGCCTATGGCTTTGCGGAAATGGGACCGTATCAGGGTGGCCAAGCTGAGTTACTGCGTGTCCCATATGCCGACTTCAACTGCCTCGTACTCCCCGAAGATGCCCAGGAAAAGGAAGATGACTACGTCATGCTCTCCGACATTTTTCCAACAGGGTGGCACGCTACTGAGTTGGCTGGGCTGCTTCCAGGCGAAAGTATTGCCATCTACGGCGCTGGCCCGGTCGGCTTGATGGCTGCTCACTCGGCCATGATCAAGGGCGCGTCTCAGGTGTTTGTAGTGGATAACCACCCGGATCGATTGGCACTTGCCGCGAAGCTGGGAGCCACTCCGATCAACTCCCTGGAACAGGAAGCGGTTGATCAAATTCTCAACCTGACGCACGGTAAAGGTACTGACCGTGGCTGTGAATGCGTGGGTTATCAGTGCTGCGATAACCATGGCCATGAGGCAAACCACCTCACGATGAACAACCTTGTTGCTTCGACCAAGGCAACGGGTGGAATTGGCGCCGTGGGAGTTTTTGTACCCCAGGATCCTGGTGCCAAAAACGAGCTCGCGAAGGAAGGCAAGATGGCGTTCGACTTCGGCGCATTCTGGTTTAAAGGCCAGCAGTTGCGCACCGGCCAGGCCAATGTAAAAGCTTATAATCGCCGCCTTGCCGAGCTTATTCACCACGGGCGTGCATCCCCTTCGCAGATCATTTCTCACAGTCTGAAACTTGAGCAAGGCCCTGAAGCCTACAAGCATTTCGACGCACGTGATGAAGGATGGACAAAGGTCATCCTTAAACCTGCTGCATGATTTTTTTTGAAGGATCGGCCGGGAAGCAGGCGTCTTAACGGCGGATCCTTCCACGATTACTTGGAGCTACACATGATCAGACTTAACAACAAAATGCTGGTGCTTGCCTCCGCTGTTGGTGCCGTCGTCGTCTTGCTGGCCGGGTGCGCACGAGACCCTGAAAAGCATTCTGTCTCCGAGCTCGCTGTGGGCGGGACTAAAAGCATGTTCCGTACTGACTCGGACATGCAGAAGGTGCTCAACAAATATGCGAGTTTCGATGCCAAGGCTGTAGAGAAAACGACACCGACCGAGGCGCGGCTTCAGCCCACGATTGCGGATGCTGTGAAGGGGGTTCTGGCAGATCAGAAAAAGGACAGCACGCCGACCACGCTCGTGCCAGGTGTCACTAGCCGCGATACGACTTTGCCTGGGGCGGCGGGCTCTTTGCCTGCCACGGTATACACCCCCGAGGGGACAGGCCCGTTCCCAGTCATACTCTATTTCCATGGTGGGGGCTGGGTGTTCGCGGATCGCAAGGTTTACGACGGCGGCGCGCGTGGGTTATCCAAAAAGGCCAACGCCATCGTCGTGTCTGTGGATTACCGCTTGGCGCCCGAGCATAAATTCCCTGCTGCGCACGATGACGCGGTGGCAGCCTATCGTTGGTTGACGAGTAATGCCGCCTCACTGAATGGCGATCCAAAGCGTCTTGCCTTGGCAGGTGAAAGCGCCGGGGGCAACCTTGCGGTCGCTACTGCCGTAGACGTCCACAAGGCTGGACTAACCGCACCTAAACACGTCCTCGCGGTGTATCCGGTAGCCCAGTCCAGTACTGAAACAGAGTCCTACCTCAAGTATGCCGATGCGATTCCTCTGAATCGTCCGATGATGTTGTGGTTCATTGCCCACGTGACGAAAAGTCCTGCAGACGCCAAGGATCCCCGTATAGACCTGGTGCATGCGGATCTCAAAGGCCTACCGCCAGTGACCATCATCAACGCGGAAATTGATCCGTTACGTGATGACGGGGCGCAGCTGGAGCTAGCTCTGCGTGGGGCGGGCGACAGTGTTGAGCGAAAAGTTTATAGCGGTGTGACGCATGAGTTTTTCGGCACTGCTGCGGTGGTTCAAAAGGCTGAAGAAGCACAGACCTATGCAGGTGAACGCGTCAAGGCCGATCTAACGAAATAGAGTTCTAATAGGCGCCTTGTCAAATGGCTCAGCTCTATGCGCTGAGCCTCTCGCCTCTCGCCTCTAATTTCAGTCTGCGCATCCATGGAACGCAGGGTGTCCCGATATTCCAGAATTTGGCCTTCCCGGTGAGGAAGTGTATCTACGTGTTGGCGTTCACGGAGGCGCGAATAGCGGTTTTGGTATGATTCACGTTTGGGAAGCCCATGAGGCTGACTTGCTTAAACACGGCTGCGAAAAAATTGATGACGTAGCTGCGCTCATTGCGAAAATGATTGCTCCAAGAACTCAAATTTACTGCGATTCATGTTATCTCCCGGATATAAATGCCAAGCGGCAAGCCAACCCGATGAACACCGCACCGAGAATTTGATTAAGGCGCTTGGCAATCTGGGCATTTGTAGCCAGCTTGCTCCCAACCTTACTCGCCAACAAAATCACAGATCCGTTCACGAGCAAGCCAATGACGTTCAAGATGGTTGCGAATAGCAGCATCTGAGCGATCATCGAACCCTTCGTGGGGTCAAGGTAGAAAGACTTCATAGATTCGTCATCAGATTGACTGTAAGACAACGACGCATGCAGCTTCCGTACCCTGAATGCTGTCTGTTTGCGCAGAGCGTCTACCGCTGATCTGGCCACGCGAAAGAGGTAGGACGGTCATTGCGTCATTACCGCAAGGCGCGCCGGCCTGCAGGCCACATTGCACCAGATCGATTAAAAGGGGACTTGGCGCAAACCATTCGACTTAGAAATCGATGGTGCCCGAGACTTTGACCAGACGCGGGTCGCCCTGGCTGAGATAGCCACCGTTGGCTGAGGCCCAGTAGTTCTTGTCGGTGATGTTCTCCACATTGACGCGCAACGTCAGGTCCCTTTGATCGACTTTAAGTTTGTAGCGCGCCCCGGCATCGAACCGATTCCAGGTTGGAAGGCTCAGATTATTGGCCTGATCCGCATACTGGCCTCCAGTACGTAGCATACGGGCGCTGAGGGCGGCTCCCTCCAGGCCAGGAACGTCCCAGTCGACGCTCGCATTTAGCTGGAAGGTGGGGACCCCGATGGCATGGTTGCCATCAGTTAGCCCGCCCGCGGTGTTCTTCAGCTCCGAGGTCATGCGCGTGCCGCCTGCCATCAGGCGAACGCCTTCGATGGGCTCACCAAACACGCTCAGCTCAACGCCTTTGTTCACCTGCTCGCCGTCGCGAATGTAGAGGCGCTGGGTCGCATCGACGTAGCCATCGCTGGGCTTCTCGATGCGGAACACGCCGAGATTTGCGCCGAACGATTGCATGTCCAGCTTGATACCCGCTTCCAGTTGCTTGGTGCGGCCAGGCGGGAAAGCTTCCCCAAGGTTGGTGACGTTGGTACCGGATGCGACCGGCCCTTTGGCCAGGCCTTCAATGCGGTTTGCATACAGGGAGACTGTGTCAGTCGGTTTATAGACGATGCCGTACACCGGAGTGGTGATGGATTCGTCGTAAAGCGAAGTACGGCTGCCATCATTGGCCGGATTAGCCACGCCGTTGGAGGTGGTGCCGTCGTACGAGTAGTTCTCTACGCGCAGTTGCTGACGGCGTACGCCATAGGTCAGCAGCAAACTATCGTCGAACAAGCCAACGGTGTCGGAAACGGCCAGGCTTCGGTTGCGGGTTTTGCCGGTGACACCCGGATCGCCCATATCGCCGCCGGTGAGGGAAACCGCCGTTGGCTTGGGCAGGTCAGGTGTGGTGTAGATATTGGTATTCCCGGTGACCGAGCGGTAGAAGGTGTAGGCGTTCTCTTGCTGGGTCCAGAGGGTGGAGGCGCCAATCGCGATCTGATGACTGACCGGCCCGGTTTGAACATGACCGTTAAGCCCCGCTGCAAAGCTGGTGTTGTCCTCATTGTGCGGAATCTCAGAGCCGCCCACAGTTGCAACTCCGTTATTACCTACGAGGGTTGGCGTGCCGTATACACCAGTTTCACGCGTATGCTTGGCGCCCCCTGCAAGGTAGGCAGTCCAGTTTTCATTCAGGTCCCAGTCGCCACGCATCATGCCGAACGTGTCTTCGGTCTCGGCATTCGTCCAGTCCTGGCCGTAGTTGTGGCTGGCGTCCGGGGCGGTCGGGATTTTGGTCGCATTACCCAATTGCACGGTGTTGCGTAAACCGTTGATGCGCTGTTTTTGGTAGCCAAAGTCGGTAGAGACGCGAAAGGTGTCACCACGATAATCGAGTCCCGCGACAAACAATTTGGTGCGCTGGTTTTCGTCATCAATCGCAGTGTCGCCTTCGCGTTGGCTAAGGTTGACTCGCGCTCCGAATCGATTGCCCTCGCCGAAGCGTTGGCCAAGATCCAGGTGCTCACCAACGCGGCCGTCAGAACTGATGTCTTGGGTGTAACGGCGAGTCGGCACGTCTTCAGCACGCTTGGGCTGCAGATTCACGCTGCCACCCAAGCCCGTACCGGTGGGGCTCACGCCGTTGATAAAAGCGTTGGGGCCTTTGAATACTTCCACCCGCTCAATCGCGTCCGTGGAAAGAATTTGCCGAGGAAGGACTCCGTACAAGCCGCCGTAGGAGATATCGTCGCCTGCCAACGGCAAACCGCGGATCACAAATATCTGCGACTGGTTACCGAAGCCGTAAGACTGGCGCACCGACGGGTCGTTAAGGAGTACGTCTCCCACATCTTCAGCCTGCTGATCCTCGATAAGCTGGGAGGTATAGCTGGTCATGGTGAAAGGCACGTTCATGTTGTCCTGATTACCCAGAACACCCATCTGCCCGCCACGAGCGACCTGACCACCCGCATAGACCTCAGGCAGCGTGTTGGAATTGGCCTTGACGGCATCGGCGTTTATGTCAGTAGCACCGAGCTCCACCGCAGAGTCGGCAGCATTGGCGATGAAGCTCGCAGAGCAGCAAAGCGCAAGTACGGTGGGGCGAAACGGATGCGAAAGGAACATTACGGGCTACCCGGAAGGTGATCAGAAAGGGGTTGAAGCCTCCTTGGCAATGCGAGCTATTCTCATGTGAGAATGATATCAGAAAGCTTCAGGAGATAGTCAGTTGAAATCACAAATTTTTCACATCGCATATTCTGCCAATGCCCTTGAGGAGCAGACCTAGACCTGCTCGCCACACGCGCTGCTTCTGAGGGTGATACTCAAGGTTTCCCTCGTCCCGTCGATAGCATTTCATGACAATGCGAGTGTCTGGGATGTCCATCTGCCGGTTACAAACCAGAATCCAGCAAGGGGAAAAGTAGCTGCACCCTCACGCCCGCCCTGTGCGGGCCGAGGTCGTAAAGGGATAGCGATTTTCGCGTCCGCGAAAAGCAGAGAAGTGCTTATGACCGAAGTAACCATCGACGCGCTCAGGAAAATTGACGGGTGTCAGGTCGCGATGCTGGCTCAGCATGAGCGTGAGGTATTGCGTGAGTTTATGGATCGAGGTCGCAAACTAGGCGTGTGCATCGCTGGGTTTGATACAGACACGGACGTGCAGGGATGGGAAGAAATGAACTCAGCCCGAGCACTGGAAATTCTGGCTGTCGCGAACAGCTACGTCCGACTCCGTTTCTCGTAGGAAAACATGCTCAAAGCACTCTCCTGTTGCCTGCTACCCACCGCCGTCCTAGCAGCTGGAACAGTTTTGGCTTCGCCGGATAAGGTGAGGCTGGATTGTGCCTCTATCTATGAGCACTTGGATCGCATGGGTCGCCTTAGCCTCAACATGCCGCTCCATGGACCTGGCGCTGACATCCTGAATACATACCGGGACCGACTCTGTTACCTGGGAGAAGATGTGTCCCAAGCGGCTGCCGGCCAAGGCTTGACGATGACATCCGGCATTCACCCCCTGAGCAACGTCGCGCTGATCGCCGCAAACAAGCTGCGCCCTGACGACGGAGCTACAGAAGCTGCGATTGTTCTGATTCAGGCAGAAGGAGATGCTATCCAAAGGATCGTCCTGGTATCGACTGCGATGGACCCTGAGCTTAAGGTCGAGGACTTCCATATCGGCGGATACGACGAGCTGCGCGATCTGGCGTACATAGAGGCGCATACCGGCGCCAACTCGTCCTCGATCTTTACTCTCGATATGGCAGCCCTTCTACAGGGCGAGACGCCGAGGGCAAAGTTTTTCGCATACGGTCGAGTGGTTTACGTCGATGGCCATTACTTCGGGACGAGCTGGAGCGGTCCTGGCGACGTGGTCGTCTCACGTACCAAGATCGTAGAAGGAGAGGGACGGGTCGAGTACTTCTTAAAACTGGGCAAAGACGGCAAGGAAATTTGCGAGGTAAGCCCGGAATCTCGCCGCGACTGCATGAAGTAGGGGCGCCACGATGGGCAACGGAAAAGGGTGGCGGCGCAGTAACAGTAGCCTCCCTGTTTTTCTGAATGAATACCTTACGTGGCATGTCTCATGCGCTGACGGCTCCATTCCGGCGCCGGCATTGCCAGGACTCCCCACATGACTTCACCTCTTAACGTCGTCGCGATCATGAAAGCCAAGCCAGGCAAGGAAGCGCAACTGAAAAACCTACTGCAATCCGCCCTGCCGCAATTCCAGCACGAGCCTGGGTGCCAGGCCTATGCGCTGTTGACGGATCTCGAAGACCCCGCCCGCTTTGTTTCCTACGAAAGCTGGGACGATGAAGCGGCATTGCAAGCGCACATGAAGGCCCCGACCCTGACAAACGCTATGCCGGTTCTGGAAAATATCCTAGCCGAGCCCATGCAGCAGATTCGCCTTAATCAATTGCCGGGCAGCACCGTCTAGGTCGTGGTATGCCATGCACGCGGGATTGACATCCGATCAAAGGGAATGAGTCATGAAACATATTTTCTTCACTTCGTTGTTTGTTTTTAGCCTGACCGCTACAGCTGCACAGCAAAGCCTCAATCTTCCAAGCTGTGACATCCAAAACCAACAAGAAATAGCCGGCGAGACTGGCGGGCAGATCAGCGATCCAGGACAAGCACATATCTCAGTAAGAGCGAATGTTCTAAGTGCCGATATCAGTACCTCAAGAAAAGGCCGTCGCATTACCGAGGTTGAAGCACAGCGCATGGTGAAGCGTGTAGAGGACGTCCGGAATGAAACTAATCGGTTCGTCGAGCAGCAGGGTTTCTTGAGCGCGGCAGAGAAAGCTAGCTTTGACCGTGAGTTCGATGCCATTGCGATGCAGCTGTGTAGGTAAGAAAAATTGAGCAACGCCCAATTCCCGTCACGAGTGGGGCTGTGGCCGTAGAGGAATACCGTGATCGTACCCTGATCGAGCAGGAAAAGCGGCTATCGCGCCTGAGGGCTTGATGGCTGCTGGTAACCACGGCGACAAGTCACCCTGTCCACCACCAGCTACACAAATAACGGAAATGCCATGGGCATTATCAAGATCGAGCAGGATAACCCCAAAACCGTGATGCGCATTCGTGACAGGATTGCCGCCGTCAGCGATGGGCCCAACGATCTCTTGGTGAGTTACTACCATGCTTTGGCCCTAGGCTGGATTATGGCCTTGGGCCTAGAAAACGTGATCAGCCCAAGCATGAGAAGCACCTTGGAGACCGAGCTGAAACAGACACATCAGGCTAGGCAGACTCAGGTCCAGCCGATCAGGCCGAGTATCTAGGAAAACCTCGCTCGACTCGGCAGCCCACATAGTGCGGGCTAAGCTCAATGGTCGTCGGTAGCCTCGACTACGACAGAGTTCTGAGCCATTCGAATTTTTGAGCTCAAAGATTTTTCGCACAGATTGGCTGTGATCGGGCATCAAGCAGCGGTTCGCTACGGAGTTGTCCATCAGGTGCAACACCTTGGTAACGGGCGCAGCCCTTGGGGTCGTACTCAATGCGCGCTTTCTGATACTTGAGTCGCGCATCAGCCGCCTGAAAGGCGGTGACCTCGGCGCTCGGTAAGCCGTCATTGCCATAAGAATGAAGGACTGTAGTA
>NZ_JACYUI010000027.1:0-7868 GCF_014841665.1 Pseudomonas sp. CFBP 8772
CAATCTGCACAAAGACAGCAGATTGCGGTGTGTGAAGACGCATGAAGACGAAAGTTTGCGTACACACAAGCGGTACCTTGATCACATACCCGATTTGCTGAAGCGTTCCCAGGAACGAGTCAGTACCCGAATTTCTTGACGACCATAGAGCGTTGGAACCACCTGATCCCATCCCGAACTCAGCAGTGAAACGATGCATCGCCGATGGTAGTGTGGGGTTTCCCCATGTGAGAGTAGGTCATCGTCAAGATTAAATTCCAGAACCCCATTTGCGAAAGCAGATGGGGTTTTGTTTTTGCGCGCGATAAAAGAATAGAGCAAAAAAAACCACCCCGTAGGGTGGTCTCCATTTCCAACGCTGATCAGTCACCACGATAGACGCAACCGCTAGTACAGGTTTCGTGAATCCGTATAGCGGACAACTCTGGCAGCAGCGGCTTAAGCTCTTTCCAAATCCACTTCACCAGCACTTCACTGGTCGGATTTTCGAGGCCGGGGATGTCATTCAGGTAGTTATGGTCCAGGCGCTCGTACAGAGGCTTGAAGATTGTCTTGATCTCGGAGAAATCGCGAATCCAGCCGGTATGCGGATCCGGTTCGCCCTGCAGATAGATCGCTACACGGAACGAGTGACCGTGCAGACGTCCGCACTTGTGTCCGTCCGGCACGTGAGGGAGCCGGTGAGCGGACTCGAACGTAAATTCTTTAAAAATTTCCACGGTGATATAAGCCTTGAGAAGTGGCGATCGCCTGTGCGATAAATGCAAGCTGCGAGTTTATCAGCAATGGTTTGGCGAGTGACAGGCTGAACCTGACCACGTGGTTAAACCAGAGGCTCCAGCCGTTCGGCGAGACGGCCCGTGTCTACGAGCTCCAGAAACTCATCCCCCAGCCGCTGGCTGCTTTCCATTGCAGTGCGCCAGTACCGTTGCCGATCTGCATCCCTCCCGACGAACCGTTTGAAATCGCTTCTATCAGGCAGCTTGCGGTAGGGCAGCGTAGCCAGGTACGCGTGTGAGGGAGCCAGCAGCACCACGTCTTGAAGCCGAGTCTGGTCGCCTCTGCGCCATGGCAGTGCCTTGTCAAACCAACCCGGAATGATTTTGTCGGTGAAGTGCGGATACAGCACAATGTCACTTCCGCTGTACGGAAGGTCCAGATGGTAGTCGAGCAGGCCGCCGTCGCGGAACATCCCTGCGCCGACACCGGGTATCTCTCCAACGCCCTCCATGACCATCGGAATGGAGCCAGACGCCAGCAATGCCTGGCGCAGGTTCAGAGTGTCCAGCGGCAAGCAACACGATGGGAAGTCAGTCAATGGCAGCAGGGGAGGGACGAGGCGTGGGTCGTGCATGACCAGTCGTTCGAAATGTCGCGACAGGCGTGCGCGCCCGATCAGGTTATCAGCGACGACAGCCCCTAGCCCCAGGCTTAACCCTGCGCGATGATCCCGGGCAAGCAAGCCACGGCTTCTGACGATCATCACGTTGAGACGGTAATGAGCATTCGCCAGAACGTGTGCATCATTCGCCTGCAAAAGCGCATCAAGCATCGTCACGCAGCTTCGGGTGACCTGTGCCATCGTCACGCCTTTGGCGAAACTCTGCTCGTTGTACAGGTGGCCAAGTCGCCGGATACCTGCAACCGGGTCCGGCAGGCAGGCGCTAGCAAATCGCCACGAACCGATAGAGGCGCCAATCAACGATCGCTCCCGTTGAGCCCGGGGCAGCCATTCACCGAACAGCGCCAGATCCAGGCCCTGAATGCCCAATGCTTTCGGACCACCCGCGGCGCCAGGGATGATGCCGACATCTATCGGCGATAGGCCTTGCTCCCTGATCCGCGTCATCGCACGCCTGCCGGCCTTGATAGTCAATGCCGGGTATTTGATGTGAATGTTGCTCATGGCCCCTCCGGGTTGGACAGGGGCGAAGTATATCGTGGGTCCCGCTTTCATCCACTGGAGGCTCGACGGGTAGTGGCACGTAGCCAGATAAATTCAGCTTCAATTAAGTTCGCCCGTTTATGGTGGGTTCCGTAAACAACCAGACCCCTACGGAGATCCACCATGAAAATCCTGACTGCCTTTATCGCTGCCACTGCACTCACTGTCACAGCCGGTTATGTCCAGGCCCGGGATTTAGGTCCTGATGAGGCGCTGAAACTGCGCGATGCAGGTACTATTCAGTCCTTTGAAAAACTCAACGCTGTCGCCTTGGCCAAGCACCCTAAATCCACCATTACTGATACCGAGCTGGAACAGGAATATGGCAAGTACGTTTACCAGATCGAACTGCGCGATGCGCAAGGTGTGGAGTGGGACGTTGAAGTGGACGCCGTCAGCGGGCAGATTCTCAAAGATCACCAGGACGCCTGATGATCGCCAGTAAGCGTCCCGCCAAGCGTTTCGTTTACTGTCTGGTGGCCGTATGTGCGGTCACCTCGAGCCTGGAGTGCCTGGCTCGGGACCTGAATCAGGACGAGGTGCTTGAGCTGCGAAGGAAAGGCGTGATTCTGCCGCTTGAGCAGTTCATTGATCAGGCATTGGGGCGTTACCCCGGCTCTAAGTTGCTTGAGGCCGAACTTGAGGAAAAACACGGCGTGTTGGTGTATGAGATTGAGCTTCTCACTGCCGATCATGTGGTGCGCGAGCTGAAATTCGATGCCGGTGACAGCCGCCTGTTGCAAGACAAGGAAGACGATTGATGCGTTTGTTATTGGTTGAGGACCACGTTCCTTTGGCGGACGAGCTCATCAGTACGCTGGGCCGGCAAGGCTACGCGATCGACTGGCTGACCGACGGCCGCGACGCCATTCATCAAGGTGCCACCGAGCCCTACGACCTGATCGTGCTTGACCTCAGTCTGCCGGGGGTTCCGGGGCTTGAGGTCCTGCAGAAATGGCGCTCCGGCGGGCTGTCCACGCCTGTCCTCATTCTGACCGCGCGGGCCTCTTGGGCCGAGCGTATCGAGGGCCTCAAGGCCGGCGCCGACGACTACCTGACCAAACCCTTCCATCCCGAGGAACTGCAGTTGCGCATCCAGGCGCTGCTTCGCCGTGTCCGAGGTCTGGCCAACCAACCGAAACTCGAAGCCGCAGGCCTGCACCTGGACGAGGGGCGCCAGTGCGTCAGTCGCGGTGAGGAGGACATTCAACTGACGGCGGCGGAATTTCGCCTGCTCCGTTATTTCATGCTGCACCCCGGGCAGATACTCTCCAAGAGCCACTTGGCAGAGCACCTTTATGATGGGGAGAACGAACGGGACTCGAACGTCATCGAGGTCCATGTCAATCATTTGCGTCGCAAGCTTGGCCGCGCCGTTGTCGAGACGCGGCGTGGGCAGGGCTATCGTTTTGCCGGGACGGGCGAGTGAGGTCCATTCAGCGACGGCTGAGTCTGGGCCTGATCAGCGTGCTGTTGATTGTCGGGTTGGTCTTGGCGCAGATCAGCCTGTGGCTGTTTGAAGTGGGCTTGCAGCGATACCTCGAGTCTGGCCTGCGCAATGAAAGCGAACTGCTGCTGGTGGCACTGGTTCGCGGTCCGGACGGCTTGCAGCTTGACGAGCATCGGCTGTCGCCCGGCTACCAACGACCTTATTCCGGCCATTATTTCCGGATTGATTTCGACCAGGGCCATTGGCGGTCGCGCTCGTTGTGGGATCTGGAGTTGCCGCATCCCGGGCAGCCCGGACTGCATGCCGATCTTGCCCTGGAAAAGACCGATCAATCGCTGTTGTTGCTGCACACCGATTACCGCAAGTTCGGCCAGACCATCTCCATCACCGTCGCTCAGGACTACACGCCGGTGCGGGACAGTTTCGCGCTGGTCCAGCGTATCGGTCTCGGGTTGGGTTTGATGGCTCTGGTTTTGATTCTTGTGTTGCAACGCGTCACCGTTCGCCGCGCCCTGCGCCCGCTGGAAAGGGCCAGAGAACAGATTTTCCAGTTGCAACAAGGGCAGCGCTCGCAGCTCGATGAGCGAGTGCCGGTGGAGCTTGAGCCGCTGGTCGCGCAGATCAATCATCTGCTGGCCCATACCGAGGATAGTCTCAAACGTTCTCGCAATGCCCTTGGCAACCTGGGCCACGCGCTGAAGACGCCGCTCGCGGTCCTGATGAGCCTGGCCGAAGGCGACAAGCTGGCCGGCCACCCGCATGTGCGCGACACCCTGCGCGATCAATTGCAGCACATTCAGCAGCGTCTTGAGCGTGAGCTTAATCGTGCGCGGTTGTCAGGCGATGCCTTGCCGGGCGCGCGATTTGATTGCGCTGCGGAGATTCCCGGGCTGTTCTCCACCTTGCGGATGATTCATGGCGAGCACCTTGAGCTCAGCAGTGAAATCGGTGCGGGTCTGTTTCTGCCGTGGGACCGTGAGGACATCCTCGAATTGCTCGGCAACATCATGGACAACGCCTGCAAGTGGGCCGACAGCCAGGTCAGCTTGACCATTGCCAAGCACGCTGACGGCTACTGCCTGCTGATCGACGACGATGGCCCGGGCATCCCCGTGGAGCATCGCGATGACGTCATCGGCCGTGGCAATCGCCTGGACGAGCAAGTGACCGGCCACGGTCTGGGACTCGGCATCGTCAAGGACATCGTCGAGGCGTGGGGCGGGCGCATTCAGTTGCTGGACAGCCCCATGGGCGGGTTGCAAGTGCGCATCGATTTGCCCGAGCGAATCAGCCCGCAACTGCCGGGGAGCGAAAGCGCACGTCAATCTTCATGACCTCAACTTTTTGCGCGCCGGGCCGTTAACCGTAAAGGAACCCCAACGGCTCAACGCACAAAAACAAAGGGTCATGACTGCTATGCGGCTAAATCTCAAAGCCAAAGTACTTTCGCTCGCGGTGCTCCCGGTATTGGTGTTCGCACTGATCATCAGCGCCAGCACCGTCATCATGTTGCGTGAACAGGGCAAGCGCGAAGTCGAGGAAACCCGCCAGCACCTGCTCGCGGAGGCCAAAGCCACGTTACAAAGTTACGTGGCTGTCGCGCTGGGCACCATCAAACCGCTGTATGACGCCTCGGCCCCGGGTGACATGGAGGCCCGCGCGCAAGTCATCAAAATGCTCTCTCAGGTCAACTACGCCAAGGACGGATACTTCTTCGGTTACGATTCTCAGGCGGTGCGGCTGTTCAAGGGCAATAGTCCGGACGGCATCGGCAAGAGCTTCAAAGACGCCCGCGATCCGAACGGTGTTTTCGTCAATGCTGGTCTCGTTGACGTCGCGAAAGCAGGTACTCATTACCTGGAATATTCCTCGGCGCTGCCCGGTTCGAGCGAACTGGTGCCCAAACTGGGGTATACCGAATACCTGCCGAAGTGGGACATGGCGTTCGGGTCGTCGATCAACCTGGACAACATCGATGCCAAAGTCATGGAGCTGCAGAAGAATGTCGCCGAGCGCCGGCAGAGCATGCTTGTCAGCATCATCGGCATCACGCTGCTGGTACTGGTGATCATCGCGGCGGCGGGTTTCTGGATCGCGGGCGGTATCCTGCGGCCCCTGCGCCTGATGAAAGCCAACCTCGATGACATCGCCGCCGGTGAGGGTGATCTGACCCGGCGTCTGGCGGTGACCTCCCAGGACGAACTTGGCGATCTGGCGGGTTCGTTCAACCGCTTCGTCGACAAGATTCACGGGCTGGTCCGGCAGATCGCCGAAATGACCTCTCAATTGACCGGGCTTGTGGGTGAAGTGACCGATCAGGCGCAGCGTTCCGAGCAGGCCATGGAGCGTCAGCGTCACGAGACCGATCAGGTGGCTACGGCGATTAATCAGATGTCGGCCGCGGCCCAGGAAGTCGCGAAGAGCGCGCAGGGTGCCTCGGTGGCTGCGCAGCAAACCGATGCCGAGGGTCAGGCCGCCAAGCGAGTGGTCGACGGCAGCATTCAGCAGATTCACGCGTTGGTGAACGACATCCGCGACAGCGGTACGTCACTGGACAGCCTGCAGAATGACGTGTCGTCCATCGTCGGCGTGCTCGGGGTGATTCGTTCCATCGCCGATCAGACCAATCTCCTGGCGCTCAACGCCGCGATCGAAGCCGCGCGTGCCGGGGAAGCGGGTCGCGGGTTCGCAGTGGTAGCGGATGAGGTGCGTGCGTTGGCCAGCCGCACGCAGCAAAGCACTCAGGAAATTCAAGGCATGATCGACCGTTTGCAGCAGGGCACCCACGGCGCGGTGCAGGCCATGAAACGTTCGAGCGAGGCGGGCGACGGGACTTCCGCTCGCGCCAACGAAGCCGGCGCGTCGCTGGACACCATCGGTCAACTGATCGGCACTATCAACGCGATGAACGCGCAGATTGCCAGCGCTGCAGAAGAGCAGACGGCCGTGGCGGAAGAGATCAATCGCAGCGTCCACCAGATCGCCGTGGCGGTCGAAAGCGTGGCCGATGAAACCCGCCACAGCGCCTCCACGTCACGTAACCTCACGGCGCTTAACCAACGACTCGGCCAGTTGGTTCGGCAGTTCAGAATCTAAACGGGGCGGCGGGCCTCGCTCGGGGCCCGCTGTCAGCGCTTCCTCCACTGACCGTGCACTTCAGGCGCGGCACTCCTGCGGCGATTGACTGACTAAGCATCAGGCCGTGTGCTTGGCGCGGTGTAATGACATGGAAGAAACATGAACGAAACCGCGCTGCAAAAGAAAACCCTCCTGCTGTTATTGATACTGGTCACCATCGCGTTTATCTGGATTCTGCTGCCGTTCTACGGCGCGGTGTTCTGGGCGGTGATCCTCGGGATCATCTTCGCGCCGCTGCAACGCCGTCTGTTGGCCCGCTTCGGCTGGCAGCGCAACCTGACGTCCCTTTGTACGCTGATGATCTGTCTGGTCATCGCGATTCTGCCGGTCATCGTCATTGCGGCGTTGATGGTTCAGGAGGGGGCGACGCTCTACAAGAATGTGGAAAGTGGTCAGCTCGACATCGCCAAGTACCTGGCTGAATTCAAAGTGCTGCTGCCGCCTTATGTGCAGCATTGGCTTGATCGTCTGGGCATGGGAGATTTCAACGGGCTGCGCGACAAGATTGCCAAAAGCGCGATGCAGGGCAGCAATTACCTGGCGACCCAGGCGTTCAGCTTCGGGCAGGGTACGTTCGATTTCGTGGTCAGTTTTTTCATCATGCTCTACCTGCTGTTCTTTTTCCTGCGTGACGGACAGGACCTTACCCGCAAGATCCGCATCGCGATTCCGTTGGCCGAGCCTCAGAAACGCCGATTGCAGTTGAAATTCACGCGTGTTGTGCGTGCAACGGTGAAGGGCAATATTGTCGTGGCCGTGACGCAAGGCGCGTTGGGCGGGTTTATTTTCTGGGCACTGGATATCCCGAGCGCTTTGCTGTGGGCGGTGATGATGGCGTTTCTGTCGCTGCTGCCGGCGGTGGGGGCGGGGATTGTCTGGGCGCCGGTTGCGCTGTATTTCCTGCTCAGCGGGATGATCTGGCAGGGTGTGGTGTTGGGGCTGTTTGGGGTGTTTGTGATCGGGCTGGTGGATAACGTGTTGCGTCCGATCCTGGTGGGCAAGGATACGCGGATGCCCGATTATCTGATTCTGATTTCGACGCTGGGCGGTATGGCGGTGTTCGGGCTGAACGGGTTCGTGATCGGGCCGATGGTGGCGGCGTTGTTTATGTCGACGTGGGCGTTGTTTACCGGCGACAAGAAAACCGTTCGATTGCCTGGTTAGCGTGTGTTTTAAGATCAAGATCTAAAGCGTCTGCCTAAGGGCAGACTGTTTCGCCTTCGGCGAGTTACTTGGAAAAGTCGAAAGTCGCACCATCCCCAAGTAACCAAGGGTGCTTGCTCCTGGTTGGGCCCGACTTCGTCGGGTTCCTTCACTCCGGTCTCGCTCCGTGGG
>NZ_JACYUI010000028.1:2500-5132 GCF_014841665.1 Pseudomonas sp. CFBP 8772
ATTAGCGGAACGCTCTGGAAAGTGCGGCCATAGTGGGTGATAGCCCTGTACGCGAAAATCTCTTGTCAATGAAATCGAGTAGGACGGGGCACGAGAAACCTTGTCTGAACATGGGGGGACCATCCTCCAAGGCTAAATACTACTGACTGACCGATAGTGAACCAGTACCGTGAGGGAAAGGCGAAAAGAACCGCGGAGAGCGGAGTGAAATAGATCCTGAAACCGTATGCGTACAAGCAGTGGGAGCCCACTTTGTTGGGTGACTGCGTACCTTTTGTATAATGGGTCAGCGACTTATTTTCAGTGGCGAGCTTAACCGAATAGGGGAGGCGTAGCGAAAGCGAGTCTTAATAGGGCGTCTAGTCGCTGGGAATAGACCCGAAACCGGGCGATCTATCCATGGGCAGGTTGAAGGTTGGGTAACACTAACTGGAGGACCGAACCGACTACCGTTGAAAAGTTAGCGGATGACCTGTGGATCGGAGTGAAAGGCTAATCAAGCTCGGAGATAGCTGGTTCTCCTCGAAAGCTATTTAGGTAGCGCCTCATGTATCACTGTAGGGGGTAGAGCACTGTTTCGGCTAGGGGGTCATCCCGACTTACCAAACCGATGCAAACTCCGAATACCTACAAGTGCCGAGCATGGGAGACACACGGCGGGTGCTAACGTCCGTCGTGAAAAGGGAAACAACCCAGACCGTCAGCTAAGGTCCCAAAGTCATGGTTAAGTGGGAAACGATGTGGGAAGGCTTAGACAGCTAGGAGGTTGGCTTAGAAGCAGCCACCCTTTAAAGAAAGCGTAATAGCTCACTAGTCGAGTCGGCCTGCGCGGAAGATGTAACGGGGCTCAAACCATGCACCGAAGCTACGGGTATCATCTTAGGATGATGCGGTAGAGGAGCGTTCTGTAAGCCTGTGAAGGTGAGTTGAGAAGCTTGCTGGAGGTATCAGAAGTGCGAATGCTGACATGAGTAACGACAATGGGTGTGAAAAACACCCACGCCGAAAGACCAAGGTTTCCTGCGCAACGTTAATCGACGCAGGGTTAGTCGGTCCCTAAGGCGAGGCTGAAAAGCGTAGTCGATGGAAAACAGGTTAATATTCCTGTACTTCTGGTTATTGCGATGGAGGGACGGAGAAGGCTAGGCCAGCCTGGCGTTGGTTGTCCAGGTTTAAGGTGGTAGGCTGAAATCTTAGGTAAATCCGGGGTTTCAAGGCCGAGAGCTGATGACGAGTGTTCTTTAGAACACGAAGTGGTTGATGCCATGCTTCCAAGAAAAGCTTCTAAGCTTCAGGTAACCAGGAACCGTACCCCAAACCGACACAGGTGGTTGGGTAGAGAATACCAAGGCGCTTGAGAGAACTCGGGTGAAGGAACTAGGCAAAATGGCACCGTAACTTCGGGAGAAGGTGCGCCGGTGAGGGTGAAGGACTTGCTCCGTAAGCTCATGCCGGTCGAAGATACCAGGCCGCTGCGACTGTTTATTAAAAACACAGCACTCTGCAAACACGAAAGTGGACGTATAGGGTGTGACGCCTGCCCGGTGCCGGAAGGTTAATTGATGGGGTTAGCTAACGCGAAGCTCTTGATCGAAGCCCCGGTAAACGGCGGCCGTAACTATAACGGTCCTAAGGTAGCGAAATTCCTTGTCGGGTAAGTTCCGACCTGCACGAATGGCGTAACGATGGCGGCGCTGTCTCCACCCGAGACTCAGTGAAATTGAAATCGCTGTGAAGATGCAGTGTATCCGCGGCTAGACGGAAAGACCCCGTGAACCTTTACTATAGCTTTGCACTGGACTTTGAATTTGC
This sequence comes from Pseudomonas sp. CFBP 8772, assembly GCF_014841665.1. Lineage (NCBI taxonomy): Bacteria > Pseudomonadati > Pseudomonadota > Gammaproteobacteria > Pseudomonadales > Pseudomonadaceae > Pseudomonas > Pseudomonas sp. CFBP 8772. The sequence goes on from NZ_JACYUI010000028.1 coordinate 4,313, forward strand.
TTGTGTAGGATAGGTGGGAGGCTTTGAAGCGTGGACGCCAGTCTGCGTGGAGCCAACCTTGAAATACCACCCTGGCAACTTTGAGGTTCTAACTCAGGTCCGTTATCCGGATCGAGGACAGTGTATGGTGGGTAGTTTGACTGGGGCGGTCTCCTCCTAAAGAGTAACGGAGGAGTACGAAGGTGCGCTCAGACCGGTCGGAAATCGGTCGTAGAGTATAAAGGCAAAAGCGCGCTTGACTGCGAGACAGACACGTCGAGCAGGTACGAAAGTAGGTCTTAGTGATCCGGTGGTTCTGTATGGAAGGGCCATCGCTCAACGGATAAAAGGTACTCCGGGGATAACAGGCTGATACCGCCCAAGAGTTCATATCGACGGCGGTGTTTGGCACCTCGATGTCGGCTCATCACATCCTGGGGCTGAAGCCGGTCCCAAGGGTATGGCTGTTCGCCATTTAAAGTGGTACGCGAGCTGGGTTTAGAACGTCGTGAGACAGTTCGGTCCCTATCTGCCGTGGACGTTTGAGATTTGAGAGGGGCTGCTCCTAGTACGAGAGGACCGGAGTGGACGAACCTCTGGTGTTCCGGTTGTCACGCCAGTGGCATTGCCGGGTAGCTATGTTCGGAAAAGATAACCGCTGAAAGCATCTAAGCGGGAAACTTGCCTCAAGATGAGATCTCACTGGAACCTTGAGTTCCCTGAAGGGCCGTCGAAGACTACGACGTTGATAGGTTGGGTGTGTAAGCGCTGTGAGGCGTTGAGCTAACCAATACTAATTGCCCGTGAGGCTTGACCATATAACACCCAAGCAATCTGCACA
>NZ_JACYUI010000029.1:0-2429 GCF_014841665.1 Pseudomonas sp. CFBP 8772
TCAGGCCGGCCTGGTAAGAGCACGGCCTGCCTAACGGCAGGCCGTAACCGGCCCGCACACAAAAAATCTGACAGTCCCCCAGAAGGCGAAACCCGAGGCCGTTAGGCCGACGCTTCTGATCGTTCTGAGCCACACCGCCGATGTACCGGTCTTGATACATTCAAGACAATCCACCGACACCTGCCCCCCTCACCCTTCCGCCCCGCTCGCCAGCGAAGTAGCATGGCAGCGTCGACTCCTACCCGCGGCCCAATCGGCGGCACCACACGGCGGCAGCACCATGCAGACAACACCCGACAGCCCCACCGCCACCGCGCCGAGCGAAGAGCGCCGCTGGAACACCCGCGCCCTCATCGTCGACGACGACATCCCCATCCGCGAACTGCTCTGCGACTACCTCGCCCGCTTCAACATCCACAGCACCGGCGTCACCGACGGCAACGCCATGCGCCTGGCCCTCACCGAAGACACCTACGACGTCGTCGTCCTCGACCTCATGCTCCCCGGCGAAGACGGCCTCTCCCTCTGCCGCTGGCTGCGCAGCACCTCCGACATCCCCATCCTCATGCTCACCGCCCGCTGCGAACCCACCGACCGCATCATCGGCCTGGAACTGGGCGCCGACGACTACATGGCCAAACCCTTCGAGCCACGCGAACTCGTCGCCCGCATCCAGACCATCCTGCGCCGCGTGCGCGACGACCGCACCGAAGAACGCACCACCCTGCGCTTCGACAACTGGCGCCTGAACAGCGTCCTGCGCCAACTGACCGCGCCGGACGGCCTCGTCGTGCCCTTGTCCAACGCCGAATTCCGCCTGCTGAGAGTCTTCCTCGAACGGCCGCGCCGCGTGCTCAACCGCGAACAACTGCTCGACGCAGCCCGCGGCCGCTCCATCGAAGCGTTTGATCGCAGCATCGACCTGCTCGTCTCGCGCCTGCGCCAGAAGCTCGGCGATGACCCGAAATCGCCGCAACTGATCAAAACCGTGCGCGGCGAAGGCTACATGTTCGACGCCCGGGAGATTGGTTGATCCGCTCGGCCGACACCCTGTTTGCCCGGCTGTTTGGCGGGGCGCTGCTGGCGATCGTCCTCGCCCACCTGCTGGCGTTCGTCTGGTTTCACTACTACGGGCCGCGCATGCCGCCTCCGCCCAACTGCGACCGGCCCATGGCCAGCCAGATGCAGCCGCCACCTGAACGCAACGCTGCAACCGACGAGGACGACCGGCGCCCTTACCCACCGCGTTGTCGCCCGCCACTACTGGGCATTCCGCTGGTGCCCTTATTGTTCCAGCTGATCAGCCTGGTGCTCGCCGCCTGGTTCGGCGCCAAGGCTTTGAGCCGGCCGATCCGCCGATTGAGCGAAGCCGCCGAGCGCCTCAGCGAAAACCTCGACAGCCCGCCGCTGGCCGCCAATGGCCCGCGCGAGGCACGTCAGGCGGCGCAGGCGTTCAATCTGATGCAGGAGCGCATTCGCGAACAGGTGCGACAGCGCGGGCGCATGCTCGCCGCCGTCTCCCATGACCTGCGCACGCCCCTCGCGCGCCTGAAACTGCGGGTCGAGCAGATCGACGAACCGCGGCTGCACGGGCAGATGAGCCAGGACCTCAACGACATGATCGGCATGCTCGACGCGACCCTGACCTACCTCAACGAACAGCGCACCAGCGAAGCGCTGCAGTATTTCGACGTGCAGGCGCTGATCGAATCCCTGGCGGAAAACGCCCAGGACAACGGCGACGACATCCAGGCGAGCGGCACCTGCCGGCCGCTGAGATCCCAGCCCATGGCCCTGCGTTCGTGCCTGAACAACCTCATCGACAACGCCCTGCGTTACGCCGGGCATGCGCGGGTGGAGATCGAAGACGCCAGCGATCGCCTGCGGGTCAGCGTCATCGATCACGGCCCCGGTATTCCCGAAGACCTGCGTGAAGTGGTGTTCGAACCCTTTTATCGCGTCGAGAGTTCGCGCAATCGCAACTCGGGTGGTGTCGGCATCGGCATGACCATCGCCCGGGAAGCCGCACGCCGAATGGGCGGCGACCTGCGCCTCGAACAAACACCCGGCGGCGGTTTGACCGCCGTGCTGGATCTGCCGCGAACCTGACTCGACCTCGTCATAAGCGATGGGACAGGGTGCGTTCGGTGGTGCTGGCGATCGAACTTAGTGTACAGACTGTGTGAAAACCTAGCCAACCTGCCTCAGATCTAAGAAAATGCCCCGCATCGAAAGATGCGGGGCATTTTCTTATGGCGTACATCCAGGGCGAATCTCGAAACCAGACCAGCCTGTTTCCGGTTTCCATCGACGAAGTCATTCCCGAAGACCATCTTGTCCGAGTCATTGACGCCTATGTTTCGCGCCTGGATCTCAGGGTTCTGGGGTTCGATAAAGCTATTCCCAAGGGCAACGGACGTCCGCCCTAC
>NZ_JACYUI010000030.1:0-1619 GCF_014841665.1 Pseudomonas sp. CFBP 8772
CGGTGTGTGTCAACGTAGTTGTCGCTTTAGATCTTAAGCAGCTTGTCTGTTTACAGGATCACGCTCTCGATTCAGGTAGACATGATCAGGCAAGCACCAATTGCGGACATCCCCAGCCCACCGTTCCGGCTTCAGACGACGAGCTTCAAGGTATAGCTCTGCTCGCTTCTTCAGTGACGATCGGTCGTGCCCCTTGTGTCGTTGCGAAGGCGTGACGTATTTAAGGGCGCTATGGCGATGCTCATCGTTGTACCAAGCCACAAATTCCATTACCCACTGACGTGCTTCATCCAGCGACTCAAAGGGCCGTTGCGGCCAGCGCGAACAGTACTTTGCGGTGCGGAACAGTGCTTCAGCATAAGCATTGTCATTGCTGACTCGCGGGCGGCTGAATGAGGGCAATACCCCAAGGTCGTGTAGCGCAGCGAGCATGGTCGCGCCTTTCATCGGGCTGCCGTTGTCCGAGTGCAGGATCAACTTGGCCGGAAGGATGTTTTCACGCAGGCATGCGCGCTCCATCAACAAACCAGCGTGATCCGCACTCTCGGTTTCATGCACGTCGTTCATGACCAGCTTGCGGCTGTAGATATCCTTGACCATGTACCAATAGAAGAAACGCCCTTTGATGTTACTTGGCAGCCAGGTGATGTCCCAGCACCAGATCTGGTTGGGGCCGCCTGCACGATGAGTCGTCAACGGCCGAGCTTTTGGCGTGCGCGAACGACCTCGGCGATGAGCTTGCCCGGCAGACTTGAGCACTCGATAGAACGTCGCTTCCGAAGCCAGGTAGACGCCTTCGTCTGCCAGTTTTGGCACGATCTCATGCGGTGTCAGCCCTGCGCAGTCAGGCCGGTTGGCGGCTTGCAGCACGGCCAGACGCTCATCCTCACTGAGTTTGTTGGCAGGCGCCGAACGGCGCGCACCGGGTCGGCCGTCTTGCAACTGGTGACGCCAGCGCTGCACCGTGCGCACGCAGGCGCCCAACTCGTTACATGCTGAATTTTGGCGAGCGCCCGCTTGTACCGCACCATCGATCAAGGCAAGCGCACTTCTGCGATCTGCGGCGCGGGTCATTCGTCCTCGCCCGTACCCCAGATCGCATTGGCCTTTTTTCGCAACACCAACAGGGCTGCTGTTTCTGCCAACGCCGCGTCCTTGCGTCGTAACTCACGCTCCAATTCCTTGATTCGCTGGATCGACGGAATGTCCTTGGCAGGCTCCAGTTGCGCTGGCGTATTTGCCTTCTCGCAAGCGATACGCCACAACACCAGATCGGCGGGCAAAATACCTGCACTGCGGCAATATTCGGAGACCTCTGCTTCGCTCATCGCAGCGGTTTGTAGAACCGCCTTGAATTTATCGCCACTGTTCCAGCGCCCATTACGCTTACCTGTCCCCGGCATCTGCACTCCTTGGGCCTTGGCCTCTTTACGCCACATCCTCAATGTGACCTCAGTAATCCCGGTTTGCTTAGCCGTCTCGACCACTGTGAGGCTGATAGGGGGTGCCATCTGTTGTAGCACCCAGGCTTTTTCATCTGCGGTGTAGCGACGTTGTTTCATTTGATAGTCCTACGCCCTCCAGCTATGAAGAGGCGACAACTATCCTGACATGGAGGG
>NZ_JACYUI010000031.1:0-1424 GCF_014841665.1 Pseudomonas sp. CFBP 8772
GTAATGCTGTTCACTTAAGCGGAGCAGCCTTGCGGTCTACCGGAAACCGGGTTTTTGAAATTTTCACCGTCCTTGGCCTCGAAGGCCTCGGGCGGTGATCCAGAAACATTCCCCCAACACCCGCTCGTAGCTCCGCCAATCGCCTTCCCGTCGCTGAAATCGGGTTGGCCGCCGCCATCACGATCAACTGAACAGCGATGTACTGACAAGCGGGCTTGAACCGAATGTCCGATGGCGCTCGGCCAAAAGCCACAGCCGCCTGGCTCGCCTCCCGTCGAATCATGTTGTAAGCCAACAGCAAGCCCCAGACTTCCTGATAAACCAAGTCGATCTTCTTGCTGCGCAAGGTCATTGCGTTCTGCTGCATCGAGCTTTTGATATCTCTGAAACCCAGCTCGATTTCCCAACGCTCCTGATAAAGCTTGGCGACGGCGTTGGCACTGTACGTGGCTGCCGGCAGCGATGTCATGATCGTTTTCAGCTTGCCCTGAACCTCGTAACTGACCTCTCGAACTTCCCAATGCGTCGGCAAGTCCGGGTTTCGCTTTCTTGCCTGCGGCGACACTTTCATCCTTACCAAACGGTCGTTTTTGCCATAGCGAACCACTTCTTCGCTGACCAGATTCTTGCGTGCCGGGGTCAGCCAGTGGCGACTAATCCCCTGACCACTCAGGCGAAGCATCAGATCGGCACTCCAGAAACCCTTGTCGAACAGGGTGACCGACTGGTTGGGTATCTGCTCTAGAAACTCATCAGCCAAACGCATTTCGCTACGTCGATAGGGGCTCAGTTGCGCATCCAGGATCACATGCGAACGTACATTCATCAGCGCTACCAGACGTAGCATTGGAAAAGGGGTCTGGCGTTCGGTCGGTGTATTTCCAGAGCCGAAATGATCGCGCAGCTCGGGCGTATCCGGGGTGCGCAGCAGCGCTCCGTCCACGGCAAAGACCTGCAACCCTTGCCACGAATCATCGCGGTAACGCTCCCCGCCCCATTGGTTGCCTGTCTTGCGAAACAGCCATTCGACGGGATCCGAGCCGAGGCGTTTGCGGGCTTCGGTCACGCCGCTACGGGCGAGTAGGTGGTCTGTCGCCAAGCCTTGAGCGCAGATATTGAGTCGCCTGGCGACCTCGTGCACAGGCTCGTCGCGGAACAGCGCCATGCCCAGTACTAACCAGAGCACTTGGTCTGCGGGCAGGCGGCGACGCCTGATAGTGGCCTGGCTGGAGAGGTCCAAGGCCGACGCCACCCATTCAATGGGGATATTTTGAGTGAACGTACTGAGGTCTGAAAAGTTGAAGAGGTCGCCGAGGTCGAGCAGGCGCTGCTGAACAGACATAAAAAATCCGATGCCAGGTATCTGGCATCGGATTTTCTAAGAACCCCGGCTGTGGTTCAAATGCTTAAGTGAACAGCATTAC
>NZ_JACYUI010000032.1:0-1365 GCF_014841665.1 Pseudomonas sp. CFBP 8772
GGGGGGTGTCAGAAATTTTGTGTTCGGGCATAACATGAGTAAGAGGTGCATGTATGCCAACCAAAAAGAAACCTGCGTTACGCGAGCTACCAAAAATCCCTAAAGAGCTGCTCGAGCAGTTCGGCGGCGGATTGATGACCGCTGAAGCCATCGAGGACGCCTCCGCGGCGTTCAAGAAGGCGTTGATCGAGCGAGCCCTGAGTGCCGAACTCGGCCATCACCTGGGCTATCCGTCGGGCGCGCAGCGCCCGGAGGATGAAACTAACCAGCGTAACGGCAAAAGCGGCAAGACGGTTCTGACCGGGGATGGCCCGATCCGGCTGGATATTCCTCGCGACCGAGACGGTAGCTTTTCGCCCATTTTGATCCCCAAGCACGAGCGCCGTTACACCGGTTTTGACGACAAAATAATCGCCATGTACGCCCGAGGAATGACGGTCAGGGAAATCCGCGCTTTCCTCTCCGAGCAGTACGGTACGGACGTTTCGCCTGACTTCATCAGCTCTGTCACCGACGAGGTCATGGCTGAGATCGGTGCGTGGCAACAGCGGCCTCTGGAGCCGATGTATCCGGTTATTTTCTTCGATGCCCTGCGTGTCAAAATTCGCGAAGAAGGACTGGTGCGCAACAAGGCGATCTACTTGGCGCTTGGTGTTTTGCCTGGCGGCACACGCGACATCCTGGGCATCTGGATCGAAAATACCGAGGGCGCGAAGTTCTGGATGAAAGTATTCAACGACCTCAAAACACGCGGCGTTGAAGATGTGCTGATCGCCGTAACTGATGGGCTCAAAGGCATGCCAGAGGCCCTTGGCGCTGTCTTTCCAGCTACAACACTGCAAACCTGCATCGTCCATTTGATCCGTAATAGCCTTGATTACGTGGCTTGGGATAAGCGCCGCGAATTGGCCAAGGCGCTCAAGCCGATCTACCAGGCGGTCACCGCAGAAGCGGCCGAACAGGCGCTGGATGCGTTCGAAGCCGGGCCATGGGGCAAACAATATCCAACGGTAGTAGCTTCATGGCGGCGTGCGTGGGATCGCGTCATTCCATTTTTCGTTTTCCCGCCAGCAATCCGAAAGGTGATCTACACCACCAATGCCATCGAGAGCATCAACGCTCAGCTACGAAAGATCATCAAGACTCGCGGCCACTTCCCGACCGACGATGCAGCAACCAAACTGATCTGGCTGGGGCTGCGCAATATCACTGCAAACTGGGGCTCTGCGGCCCATGACTGGAAGAGTGCAATGAATCAATTTGCGATTCTGTACGGAGATCGATTTATCAGGCCGGCCTGGTAAGAGCACGGCCTGCCTAACGGCAGGCCGTAACCGGCCCGCACACAAAAAATCTGACAGTCCC
>NZ_JACYUI010000033.1:0-820 GCF_014841665.1 Pseudomonas sp. CFBP 8772
CTCGGTGAGACGGCCGTACGACGGTGGATCCGCCAATACGACGCCGAGCAGTTGGGCCAGGCCGGGATAGGAAACCCGCTGACGGCTGAGCAACAGCGCATTCGGCAGCTGGAGCAGGAAAACCGGCAGCTCAAGATGGACAACGACATCCTAAAAAAGGCTACCGCCTTCTTTGCCCGCGAACTGAAGTGACGTATCGGCTTGTTCGGCAACTGCAACAGAAGGCTTATCCGGTGGCGCATGTCTGTCGTCTGCTGAACGTCAGTCGATCAGGTTTTTACGAGGCCCGTAAGCGTGCACAAGCACCTGTTCGGCTCAGTTGTCCCATTGTCGCGCAGCTCAAGGCATCGTTTGCCGTGAGCGACGGCTGCTCCGGCAGCCGCTCTTTAACCAAGGCTCTGCGGGCCAAGGGCATGGAAATAGGCCGCTATAAAGTCCGCCGCCTGATGCGAGCCCATGGTTTGCGCTCGGCGTGGAAACCTAAGTTTGTGCATACGACCGACAGCAAGCATGACCTGCCAATCGCTGAAAATGTGTTGAACCGTCAGTTTGAACCGCAGGCTGTGAATACCGCCTGGGTCGCCGACATTACCTACATAGGAACGCGCAGCGGCTGGCTCTATCTGGCCGTGGTGCTGGACTTGTTCTCGCGCAAGATCGTGGGTTGGGCGATGGCCCCAAACATGCCTGCAGAGCTGGTGTGCAGCGCGATGCAGATGGCCGTCGCGCAGCGTCAACCGCCGCCTGGCCTGATCGCTCACTCCGATCGCGGCAGCCAATATGCGAGCGCAATCTACAGATCGCTGCTGGCCAGGCACGG
>NZ_JACYUI010000034.1:0-559 GCF_014841665.1 Pseudomonas sp. CFBP 8772
CGGTTGGGCCCGACTTCGTCGGGTTCCCTCACTCCGACGACGCTCCGTGGGCCCGCGCCGAACGGACATCCATGTCCTAGCGGCGCTCTCGCGGCATCCATGCCGCTCGGCCCACTGCGCGTCGTCTACATTCGGCCTGCACCCAAGTCGCGATTGGTGTCGTCTGGACTTTTTGTGTACGAAAATCAACGGCAACGGCAACGGCATCTGCGGCCTGTCTGTTCGAGGAAAGTCCTTCGGCGTGTTGAAGATCCTCTGTAGGAGCGCGCTTGCCCGCGAATTGCGGTGGGTCAGTGGCATCTGTGTGGCTGACAGGACGCCATCGCGGGCAAGCGCGCTCCTACAGTGAATGTGCATGCGGTCAGTAGGACCGGCTTCAGCCGGGAAGCAGTTGCTCTGCTTTTGATCTGCTTTTGATCTTCAAACGCAAAAAGCCCAGACACCGCCAAACGCGACTTGGGTGCAGGCCGAACGCAGACGATGCGCAGTGGGCCGAGCCGCATGGATGCGGCGAGAGCGCCGTCAGGACATGGATGTCCGTTCGGCGCGGGCCCACGGA
>NZ_JACYUI010000035.1:0-422 GCF_014841665.1 Pseudomonas sp. CFBP 8772
CGATCATAGGTGAAGTCTTCCCGACGGAAAAACGAGGGCTCTTCGACCTTGCTGTTGATGGTTCGATTGATCGGTACATACGCTGTGATGCCCGCGTCGTCGCAGGCTTGGAAGTGCTTGCCGCTGGAGTATCCAGCATCAGCCGTGACGGTCAGATTCGGCTGTTCCAGCACTTCCTGAGTCGCTTTTGCCATCGGCTCCAGTTGCTTTCGATCGTCGCTATCCTGAGTGACTTCGTGGTGCACGATCAGGCTGTTTTCAGCGTCGACTGCGGTCTGCACGTTGTAAGCAACGGCCATGCCCTGCGGGGCTCGCATCATCCGCGCATCGCTTTCGGTGCTGATGAATTGCGTAATTTGCAGCTCGTCCATCAGTGCCTGGCAGGTCAGGTTGTCGTCCCGCTTGGCGGTCAGTTTTGCCAG
>NZ_JACYUI010000036.1:0-422 GCF_014841665.1 Pseudomonas sp. CFBP 8772
TTCGCTATCCGGCGATCAAGTTTTTCCTGATCGCGCTTGAGGTGCTTGGTGCTGATGTGACGACGGGCCGAGGCTACGGCCTTGAATTTGCTGCCATCAATAGCAACCAGATCACCTTTTACCAGGCCTGCCGAACGGCAGAACTGAACAAATGCGCGGCACGTTGCGGAGAACGCAGTGGCGTTATCTTTGCGGAAGTCGGCGATGGTTTTGAAGTCCGGCGCGAGGCGGTTGAGCAGCCACATGACTTCGATGTTGCGTTGGCACTCAGCCTCAAGCCGGCGCGAAGACCGTATGCGCTGGAAGTAGCCGTAGATGTAGAGTTTGAGCAGGTCGGCGGGGTTGTAGGGCGGACGTCCGTTGCCCTTGGGAATAGCTTTATCGAACCCCAGAACCCTGAGATCCAGGCGCGAAACATAGGC
>NZ_JACYUI010000037.1:0-388 GCF_014841665.1 Pseudomonas sp. CFBP 8772
TTTCTGGTCATGTAGAACTCCTCGATAAATGTATTTTCCACTTATCGAGGTGTCCGGGGAAATTAGACCACTGCACTGCGGGGTCTTGTGGGACCGGCTTCAGCCGGGAAGAGGCCAGTGCATTCGCTGAATCTCCACCGGCAGAGACACCGCTTTCCCGGCTAAAGCCGGTCCTACGAAATGCGCGCGCGGTGTCAGTAGGACCGGCTTCAGCCGGGAATAGGCCAGTGCATCCGCTGCATCTGCACCGGCAGAGACACCGCTTTCCCGGCTAAAGCCGGTCCTACGAAATGCGCACGCGGTGTCAGTAGGACCGGCTTCAGCCGGGAATAGGCCAGTGCATCCGCTGCATCTGCACCGGCAGAGACACCGCTTTCCCGGCTAAAGC
>NZ_JACYUI010000038.1:0-353 GCF_014841665.1 Pseudomonas sp. CFBP 8772
CCGCCTCCAGCCTGGAAGGCGTCATTCGCCACACCGCAAAAAATTGAGGGCGCAAATGCGGGCCTCTTCCCGGCTAAAGCCGGTCCCACTAGGACAGTGAGCTCAGTCAGTGAGATGGGCGAACGCGGACGTAGGACCGGCTTCAGCCGGGAAGGCGTCGGGTGTCACACCGCAGAATCGAGGTGTCAATGCGGGCCTGTTCCCGGCTAAAGCCGGTCCCACTAGGACAGTGAGCTCAGTCAGTGAGATGGGCGAATGCGGATGTTGGACTGGCTTCAGCCGGGAAGGCGTCGGGTGTCACACCGCAGAATCGAGGGTGTCAATGCGGGCCTCTTCCCGGCTAAAGCCGGTCC
>NZ_JACYUI010000039.1:0-347 GCF_014841665.1 Pseudomonas sp. CFBP 8772
CGGCTTCAGCCGGGAAGGCGTCGGGTGTCACACCGCAGAACCGAGGGTGGATGATCTGGCCTCTTCCCGGCTAAAGCCAGTCCCACTAAAACGGCGAGTTCAGTGAGTGAGATGGGCGAATGCGGATGTAGGACCGGCTTCAGCCGGGAAGGCGTCATTCGCCACACCGCAAAAAATTGAGGGTGCATATGCGGGCCTCTTCCCGGCTAAAGCCGGTCCCACTAGGGCAGTGAGTTCAGTCAGTGAGATGGGCGAACGCGGACGTAGGACCGCCTCCAGCCTGGAAGGCGTCATTCGCCACACCGCAAAAAATTGAGGGCGCAAATGCGGGCCTCTTCCCGGCTAAA
>NZ_JACYUI010000040.1:0-345 GCF_014841665.1 Pseudomonas sp. CFBP 8772
TGTAGTGGTCAACTAATTCCGGACACCTCGATAGGTTGTTTCAAGGCCACCGTCCGTTCGTAAACGGTCGGTGGCAGATACCCCAGTTTTGAGTGCAGCCGCTCGTTGTTGTAATACCCAACGATATATTGAGTGATGTCGCGTACCGCTTCGCCATGGTTGGCGTAATTGCGCCGCCATACCCGCTCCATTTTCAGGCTCAGGAAGAAGCGCTCCATCACCGCATTGTCCCAGCAGTTGCCCTTACGGCTCATGCTTTGCTGCATCCCGTGCCTGGCCAGCAGCGATCTGTAGATTGCGCTCGCATATTGGCTGCCGCGATCGGAGTGAGCGATCAGGCCAGGC
>NZ_JACYUI010000041.1:0-328 GCF_014841665.1 Pseudomonas sp. CFBP 8772
GCGCCACTTGCTACTTATGAGTACAATTGTGCTTTGCCACTTGAACAAAAAATTCATTGATTCATCGACACTCGGGTATGTTTTGTCGTGTCGTTCTGCGCACTCAGTTAAATTTTTTGTCTTACTCTCTTGCTCTCAGCACATCAAGTGTTGTTACTTGTTGTTACTCAGTCGCCTGCCTTATGCTTTTGGAGAGCGAAAGCACAACGATCCCAGAGAACAACAACAAGTGGCTTATTTTGATACTTATGCGCCACTTGCTACTTATGAGTACAATTGTGCTTTGCCACTTGAACAAAAAATTCATTGATTCATCGACACTCGGGTA
>NZ_JACYUI010000042.1:0-322 GCF_014841665.1 Pseudomonas sp. CFBP 8772
TCAGCCGGGAAGGCGTCGGGTGTCACACCGCAGAATCGAGGGTGTCAATGCGGGCCTCTTCCCGGCTAAAGCCGGTCCCACTAGGACAGTGAGTTCAGTCAGTGAGATGGGCGAACGCGGACGTAGGACCGGCTTCAGCCGGGAAAGCGCCATTCGCCACACCGCAAAAAATTGAGGGTGCAAATGCGTGCCTCTTCCCGGCTAAAGCCGGTCCCACTAGGACAGCGAGCTCAGTCAGTGAGATGGCGAATGCGGATGTAGGACCGGCTTCAGCCGGGAAGGCGTCGGGTGTCACACCGCAGAACCGAGGGTGGATGATCTG
>NZ_JACYUI010000043.1:0-259 GCF_014841665.1 Pseudomonas sp. CFBP 8772
CACATGACACTCGCGGCCTGGACTGGTCAGGCAGTGGGGCAAAAACTCTGGCTGAGCGTGGTCTCGACGCCGCAGATCACGCTGCAGAACTGGAATCCGCTGAACGTCACGACGTTGGGCGCCCAGAGCAGGGGCATCTCCAAGGACCTCCTCAAAACGCTGAACGACGGCTCGACCTTTACGCTGAAGCTGGAGGCGTCTTTTGATGGCGGTGCAACGCGTTTTCCGTTTTCGGAACAGGCGTACACCATTAGAAGCG
>NZ_JACYUI010000044.1:0-250 GCF_014841665.1 Pseudomonas sp. CFBP 8772
CGATCGGCTGCGCAGCAGTCGTAAAACCTCGCGACGCTGTACTGGCTGACACACCGCATTCACCGGGTTTACTGCCGCTGCGCGCCAGATCGCGGGACAAGCCACGCTCCTACAGGGGATTTGCGGTCGACGCGGATTTGGATGCGGGTGCAGAAATTGTGGGAGTGAGCTTGCGCGCGATTGCGGTGGGTCAGTCACCTTTCTATCAACCGACAGGACGCGTTCGCCAGCAAGTCGGCTCCTACGGATT